>JAHBTL010000001.1 GCA_019638615.1 Chitinophagaceae bacterium
TTGATTAAGCTTTCGCACTACTGTGAACTCAGCAACAGAACCCCGATATATTTTCTCCAAATCAAGACGTATGCAAAAACTGTAAAAGGTACAACATGTCACGACCCAATGATTGAGCACACTAATCGTTTACTCGAAATGACAGATACTCCCGCCAAACCTCGTATTTTACTCCGGCGATCCGAAATAGCTTTTTTTTAGTTCCTGTTACATAAATCCTGCTATTATACTTTATATTCACCATTTGAAATATTTGCTTTTTACCCAGGCATTAATATTAATTATTATGAAAAAGTTTATTACAGCTATCATCATGCTGGCTATTATCGGTACTATTTCTTCATGCGCAAACAACAATGACACTAAAATGTTACGCCACGTAGTTCTATTTAAGTTCAAAGACGATGCAACCCCCGAACAGGTAAAGCAGGTGGAAGACGCTTTCAGGGAGCTTCCATCCAAAATAAAAGAGATCAAAGCATTTGAATGGGGCACCAACAACAGTCCCGAAGGCCTGAACCAGGGGCTTACGCATTGCTTTTTTGTAAGCTTTGCCAGCGAAAAAGACAGGGAAGTATATTTACCGCATCCCGAACACAAGGCTTTTGTATCACTTTTACAACCTTATCTTGATAAAGCCACTGTGGTAGACTACTGGGCCCAGGATTAGTTGTATTTTTTATTAAAGACCTTGATATGCCGGTTAACATTGAGCACAGTAAGAATGAAGATGTAATGAAGCTCGCCCTCAGCCAGGTAAAAACCCGGCTACAGAAAATTTATGAAGGAGGCGGGAAAAAGGCGGTTGAAAAACAAAGAGAAAAAAACAAGCTTACTGCCAGGGAGCGGATAGCATATCTTACCGACCCCGGTAAGCCTTTTATTGAAACAGGGGCTTTTGCCGGATATGACATGTATGCGGAACAGGGAGGATGCCCTGCGGGAGGAACGGTGGCCGGTATAGGTTACGTCAGCGGCCGGCAATGCGTTATAGTTGCCAACGACCAAACGGTAAAAGCCGGCGCCTGGTTTCCCATTACAGGTAAAAAGAACCTGCGCATGCAGGAAATAGCCATGGAAAACAACCTGCCTGTTATTTACCTGGTAGACAGCGCGGGCGTTTTTCTTCCGTTACAGGATGAGATATTTCCCGATAAGGAACATTTTGGCAGGATATTCAGGAACAATGCCCGCATGAGCGCGATGGGCATTACGCAAATCGCCGCAGTAATGGGCGCCTGTGTGGCAGGCGGAGCCTACCTGCCTATTATGAGTGATGAAACCTTAATGGTGAAAAACAACGGCTCCATTTTTTTGGCAGGACCTTATCTTGTAAAAGCGGCTATTGGGGAAGATGCTGATACAGAAACCCTGGGAGGAGCGGTTACGCATACCGAGATCAGCGGCATCGCCGATTATAAATTCGACACCGAACAGGAGTGCCTGGACGAAATAAAGCGCATTTGCAGTAAGTTGGGCGAAAAAGGATCTGCCGGTTTCAGCAGGATCAAAAGCCGCCCGCCGGTTAAAGACCCCGAAGAACTGTATGGTATTGTACCGGCAGACAGCAGCAAGCCTTACGATATGCTGGACATTATTGAGCGGCTGGTGGACAATTCGGAGTTTGACCAGTTTAAAAAAGATTACGGGCAAACCATTGTATGCGGTTACGCGCGCATTGATGGCTGGGCGGTAGGCATCGTTGCCAACCAGCGAAAGATCATTAAAACCAAAAAAGGCGAAATGCAGATGGGCGGGGTTATTTACAACGACAGCGCAGACAAGGCCGCCCGTTTTATCATGAACTGCAATCAAAAAAATATACCGCTGGTTTTTTTGCAGGATGTTACGGGATTTATGGTAGGAAGCCGCAGCGAGCACAGCGGTATTATTAAAGACGGGGCCAAAATGGTAAACGCAGTTGCCAATTCGGTGGTTCCAAAGATCACTGTTATCATCGGCAATTCTTTTGGGGCAGGTAACTATGCTATGTGCGGCAAAGCATATGATCCCAGGTTTATATATGCATGGCCTTCCGCCAAAATAGCCGTAATGGGCGGCGAACAGGCTGCAAAAACCTTACTGCAGATACAGGTAAGCACATTGAAAGCAAAAGGCTCGGCAACAGATCCTGCCGCAGAAAAAAAACTGCTGGATGAAATAAAATCTAAATACGAGGAACAAACTACTCCTTACTATGCAGCTGCCCGTCTTTGGGTAGACGATATTATCGACCCCATAGACACAAGAAAGCTCATTGCAGAAGGCCTCGCCGCAGCCAATCACAAACAACCCGACAGGAACTTCAGCCTGGGAGTGTTTCAGGTTTGAAAATTTGAAATTCGAAATTTGAGATTTGATGGCTGTTGCAAGTTCCAGGTTGCAGGTAGGATTGCTGATTTTTGATTTCGAATACTGATAGCCCAAAGCCCATAGCTCAAGGCTGATCGCTGACTGCTGATAGCTGATAGCTGATTAGCTCATTTCAAATCCGTCATCCTGCTACCCGAAACTTTTTAACCTGCAACTTATAACTCAGCATGGTTTTTTCGATCAATTCAAATACCTTTGCCGTCATTTTGGGAAGGCTGCCGCAGAAAGGCAGGGCATCCTTAAATAATTAGCTGTCAATCAACTATTTAATTAATTCTCGCATATGCCAGGTGCACTAAAAGAAGTACGCAATCGTATTAAATCAGTTCAAAGTACCCAGCAAATTACCAAGGCCATGAAAATGGTGAGTGCTGCCAAGCTGCGCAAGGCACAGGAAGCCATTGTACAAATGCGCCCCTATGCCAAAAAGCTGCAGGAAATGCTAAGCAATATAGTGAGCAATATGGAAGGAGAAACAGGTGCAGAGCTGGCAGTAGAACGTTCCGTAGAAAAAGTGCTTATAATAGCCATCTCCTCCGATCGTGGTTTATGCGGCGCATACAATGCCAATATCGTTAAGCTTGCCCGTACTTTGGCCTCAGAAAAATACGGACAGCAGGCTGCAAAAGGCAATGTAACCATTTGGCCCATCGGCAAAAAAGCGTTCGACGCCTTCCAGAAATCGAAAATAAAGCTCAACGCTGCCCATAAGGATCTTTTCCAGTCACTGTCGTTTGAGCACGTACAGGAAATAGCGCAATCCGCCATTGAAGCGTTCAGGAAAAATGAATTTGACGTGGTAGAGGTGGTATACAGCGAATTCCGCAACGCGGCTACACAACGTTTTACAGTCGAAAGGTTTTTACCCATTCCTAAAGTAGCGCAAAAAGAAGGAAAGGCTACCAGGGCTGACTTTATTTTTGAGCCCGACCAGGAAACCCTGATCGCCGAGCTGATGCCTAAAATATTGAACACACAACTATACAAAGCCGTGTTGGATGCCAATGCCAGTGAGCATGGCGCCCGCATGACGGCAATGGACAAGGCCAGCGAAAACGCTAACGAGTTATTAAAAACCCTCCGTATTTCGTACAACAGGGCACGCCAGGCGGCCATTACCACCGAGCTTACCGAAATTGTAAGCGGCGCGGCTGCTTTACAGGGCTAATCGCCGCCGGCTGATAATATTGAATTTCAAGTTTTCCGTTAGATAGCTATACATGGAAATTTCACAGATCATTCCTCATATTGAAGCGCTCATTTTTGCAAGTGAAAAGCCTTTGACCAGCCTTGAGCTGGTTGACCTTGTAAACAACGCGCTGGGCTTTATTGAAGACCGCGCTACCCTTGAACAGGTAGAGGCGGCCGTGGATGGTATCCGTGAAAAATACGCTACCGAATTTTATCCTTTTGAAGTGAGACAAAGCGGTGGGGGCTGGCAATTTTTAACCAAAGGCATTTTTCATAAAACCATCGCCCAGCTAAATGGCGACAAGTTCTTAAAAAGGCTGTCGGCTGCCGCTATGGAAACCCTGGCCATTATCGCTTACAAACAACCCATTACAAAGGGAGAAGTGGAGTCTATACGCGGCGTGAATTGCGATTATGTGATACAAAAGCTGCTGGAAAAAGAGCTGGTAGTAATTACGGGCAGAAACGAAGAAATGCCCGGCAAACCGCTGGTATATGCTACTTCTAAATCGTTCATGGATTATTTCGGTATCAATTCGCCGGAAGACCTGCCGAAAATAAAGGAAGTATTAGCCGACCAGTTTGTGGAACCCACCCTTGTAAACGCCGAGCATTTTGAAGTGGAGGGTGAAAGCAAGTTGATAGTGGCAGAAAATGGCGAACTGGTACAGACGGACCTGGAAGAAGAAGATACCACCAATACAGCAGCCACTTCAAGCGAAAACAGTGCTTTGCCTGAAAATGAAGAAACCCAACATTCCGGTGAATCCCAACATCCTTCTGATACGGATAACAACAGGGAAGATGCTGACAACGATACGGATATCGGCCAAACGCCTCCGGGCACGGAGCAGGAGTAACCCATCTTCTTATTGCCTCATCATTACTGCATCCGTTTAGCCGGCCAATACTTTACAGGGGCCGGAATTCATCTGACCATATACCTGCCGGCGGTTTTCATTTTTTCTATTGCCCACCCTGCAAAATCAAAGTACTTGAGCAGTTGCCTTTCGAACCGGTCATGATGCAAGCCGCTGATCTCACTGATCATATTTTGAACCTGGAGCTTTCCTGCCGGTTTCCTGTTCGTGTTCATCATGATACACTTAAATAAAAGCAGCTCTGACTTCAACAACTGCCTGTCGCCAAAAAATCTTTTGTACGTTTTTATTTCATACTCCAAATAATCCCTTTCACCCCGCTCATAATATATAATGATATTCAGCAGTCTTACCGCTTTACAAACAAGCCAGTGCTTATAGCAGCGATGCTGCTGCAGTACATCATTGATCCACTGATGCGCTTTCTTATAATTTTTTAATCTCAAAAAAGATATTGCCATATAAAAGCTCAATTCCCATTGTTTTTCTTCATCTACCATATCGTATTCATTTATCCAGTCTTTTCCCAACGAGCTGATATAAGCTGTTGCTCCGGCATGATCGTTTTCCGAGATCAGCAGTATCAGCCGGTATAATACCGCTGTTTTTTGTACCTGGCTTCTGAAATATTCCGGGTATATTGTTTGGTTCAGTTGTTCAACCTTACTTATATAAAAGTTCATTTGTTCAAACAGCCCAAGCATGTGCAGGCTGTCTAATGTTCCGTTGAGAGCGGAAAGATAGTCAAGTGGAGGATGATCCAGCAGTTGCATATGCCCTTCAAAGAGCCTGTTAAGCGATGCAAAAGTTTTTAAAGCGGTGGTATGTTCCCCGGTATAGGTAAAGAAAAACGACTGGAACAATAAATGTAATTTTTGAGCAGCAAAGCTGTTGGCAGGCTTATGGGTTACCAGGCCCATTTCACTCAATACAAGATCATTCAGCATTTTCATCTGCTCCTGCGACGATATTTTCCCGGCATGAACCACCCGGTATTTCAGCAGTTCAAAAAGAGAATGATGATCGTGTATGCTGTTCATATCGCGCAATAGGCCTTTTGCCTTCATTTGCAGCTCAACGAGTTGCCTGTCTGTTATGCCCGGAAAGTTAACATCCACCAGGTAGTTCAGCTCTTCGCGATAGCTGAGATATTCCACCAGCGGATGCTGAACAGCATCCGCTTTACCACGCACTTTAAGTATTTCCTGGTAACCCTCCTCCTGTAGCGACCTCTCCTGTAAAACCCTTATCCTCATTATACTTTGCAACAACCCGAATAAAGGATCTTTTTCCGTTTTGAGCTGGATCAGGCAATCGGTAAGTATTTTAACAAGATACCTTGCCGTATTATGAACAGATGCGCCGGGATGCTTTTTCCTGAAAGCAGCATCTGCTGCTGCAGTACCAGGCTTTGCAGCATCTATAATATGAAACAGATCAAGATACACCCTGCCCACAGACTGCCGCTTCACATACAGCTTAAAAAAACGCTTTTCAGATCCCGACAAAGATTTGACCAGCCGTACTACCGCCGTTTTGGACATAGCTATAAAATTGAAGAGATTATCGAATCATAATTTATAAAATGAAATGCATATATAAATTACAAGCAAATAATAATCAAATACTTATATAAAAAGAAGTCAAAAAATATACTCTTATAATTATTAAAAAACGAAATTAATGATTTTTATTTAGCAGGTCGGAAAGGTAGTTTTGAAACAACGATCAAAGAAAATCCCAATAAACAGTTTGCTATATGGGCATAAAAAAAATAGTAGTTGCAGGTAGTTCCAATATGGACATGGTAGTTAAAACGGCGCATATCCCGGTGCCGGGGGAGACTGTTCTTTCAGGATCTTTTTTTATGAATCCCGGCGGAAAAGGGGCCAACCAGGCAGTTGCCGCTTCCCGGCTGGGCGCCGAAGTAATATTCATCTCCAAATTAGGCAACGATGTTTTCGGTAAGCAATTTTCACAACTGTTCAGCGAGGAAAATATTGATACTTCTTTCCTGGTGTCGGACGATGCGCTCCCGAGCGGTGTGGCGCTGATCACCGTAGACCAGGAGGGAGAGAACAGCATTGTGGTAGCCTCCGGCGCCAATGCCAGCCTGTCAATTGAAGATATAAAAGACGCGCTCCCGGCAATTGCTGAAGCAGGAACCGTTTTAATGCAATTGGAAACTCCTATGGAAGTGGTAGAATACATTGCCGCCTATGCTGCTTCTAAAAAAGTAAAAGTGATCCTGAACCCGGCCCCCGCGGCCTCCCTGTCAGGAACATTACTAAGCCATATTGATATTTTAACGCCCAATGAAACAGAGGCAGCTATGATAGCCGGCATACCGGTTAACAATGCAGACGATGCCGGGAAAGCGGCTATGCTGATCTGTGAAAAAGGGGTAAACACGGTGATCGTAACGCTGGGCGCAAAGGGCGCTTTGATCTGTGAAGGAAACCGGTGTTCGATGGTGGAAGCCAGGAAAGTACAGCCTGTTGACAGCACTGCTGCGGGCGATGTGTTCAACGGGGCGCTGGCAGTAGCGCTCTCTGAAGGAAAGGACATGCGGAACGCAGTACGGTTTGCCTGTGATGCCGCGGCTATATCCGTTACGCGGCTGGGAGCGCAGTCCTCCATTCCTTACCGCAACGAACTTGTTGCACAAACATTAAATATTCCGGGATAGGAAGCCATAACAAAATCAGTTTACCAAAATCTCTGCCATATGTTCATCGTAGAAAGCTACTCCTTAGCGATCGTATTCTGCTTTATCACCATGCTGTGCTGGGGCTCCTGGGCCAATACACAAAAGCTGGTGCAACAAAAGTGGCGTTTCGAATTGTTTTACTGGGACTATGTGATCGGCATATTCTTACTTTCCCTGCTTGCCGCATTTACCCTGGGCAGCAACGGCGATGGCGGCAGGCCTTTTCTTGCCGATATCAGCCAGGCAGAAGGCGTTAACATCCGCAATGCGCTGGTGGGTGGCGTGGTGTTTAACCTGGCCAACATTTTACTTACCGCTGCCATTGCAGGTGCGGGCATGGCGGTAGCCTTTCCTGTAGGGATCGGGCTGGCGCTGATCATAGGTGTTATTATCAACTATATACTTTTAAGCAAAGGCAACCCTGTCCTGTTATTCACCGGGGTATTGCTTGTAACTGCAGCAATAATTGTAAACGCCCTTGCGTACGGAAAACATGCGGGCGGTTCAGGTAAAAAAGGAGCAGGCAAATGGATCATTGTCTCCATCATTGCAGGCATCCTCATGTCTACCTTTTATCCTTTTGTGGCTTCGGGGATGGATCTTGAAAATTTTGTATCGCCTGCCGCAGGCAAAATGACGCCTTATACGGCTTTTGTAGTTTTTGCTGCGGGCATCCTGCTAAGCAATATTGTTTTCAACACCCTGTTGATGAAAAAACCGTTTGAGGGTAGCCCTCTCCGTTATGCTGATTATTTTAAAGGCAGGGGCGTGCATTGGGTGGGTATCCTGGGCGGCTTCATCTGGGGCACAGGTAATTTATTCAACCTGGTTGCCGCAGGTAAGGCAGGACCGGCCATCTCCTATGGACTGGGGCAGGGCGCCACACTTGTAGCAGCATTGTGGGGGGTTTTTATCTGGAAGGAATTTAAAGGAGCTAACGCCGCTGTTAGAAAAATGACCACAGCCATGTTCGTGCTTTTCATTGCGGGACTGGCACTGGTGATAGCTGCAGGAGTATAAAATTTTTTTACCCGGAGCTATATTACCCGTTCAACTATTGTTTACATAAAATACTCTGACAAAATGAAAAAAAATATCTGTTATTTACTTTTTACTATCCTCATTGCGGGTATTATACCCGGCTGCAGTAAAAACAATGATGCAGCGCCTGTTCCTATAGCTCCAATCCTGAAGGAAATCGTTTTCCCTAATGAAAACGATGTAATACCCGGAAAAGAAGCTACCATTCTCGGAAAGGGATTTTCTAAAGAAGATAAAATTTTTATCGAAGCCGATAACGGCATGCTGGAAGTGGAAGTTACGGGAGCCACCAATGACTATATCAGGTTTATTGTTCCTGCGGAATCAGGTGGTTTGTATACAGTAACAGTTGAAAGAGCAGGAAAACAAACCACGCTTGATGGTGAGTTATCTGTTCCGTTTATTGTAGTGCTCGAAAATGTGGTAATGCCTGCTTCCGGTGTGCAACAGGGCGCTACTGTGAAAATAGAAGGCGAAGGCTTTCAGGATGGTGACATATTACAGCTTACAGCAGCATTTTATCCCGAAGGTAAAACATACAATATTCCTGTTACCATTACGGCGAAAGGTATCAGCTTTTTGCTACCCACCGGAGCATATGGAGCGAATAATGCTATTATTACAAGGGGAGAGAAAAAGACCAATCTTGGCACTATTGGAATAGAAGTAAATGCGGGTGATGAATTAGGAGGGGGTATTGTGTATTATACCGAAAGTAATAAAGTACACGGTTTTATTGTCAGCAAAACAAATACAGGTACACCGGAAGAGCAGTTTGGCCCTGCCGTAGCGCTATCCGGGGCAGCAGGCACGGGCAAATCACTTGGTAGTGGTAAAGTCAATACTGCTAAGCTGATTGACAAAATGAATGCGTTCAGGCAAAACAATAGCAGTTGGAACACTAAAAAATCTGCGGCAGAAATGTGCAATGAGTTGAGCATTACGGCAGGTGATGATACTTATACAGACTGGTTCCTTCCTTCGCAGGAAGAGCTTATAGAAATTTTTAAGGTGAAAAATATGTTATGGGATAAGGGCGCCGGGATGCCTGCCAATAACTACTGGTCCTCCAGTGAGGGGGATGGAGATGCAGCCGGGTGGTCGGCTTTCTACGTAAATTTTTACGAACCTGAAAATATTGTTTCCGGCAATTCTGACAAGGAAGGCTGGAAGATCGGTATCAGGGCCATCCGTTCATTCTGATTTAATCTATTCAACCATTAAAAAAATTTTATGCTGAAAAAACTGCTATTGATTACCCTTGGTGTATGCAGCTCTGTTTTGCTGTTTGCACAAATAAAAGTAACAGGAATAGTTACGGATGCGGATAATATACCCGTTCAGGGAGTAAATATTACTATCAGGAATTCCACCAGGGGCACTGCAACCGATGATAAAGGGCGCTATCATATTGAAGCAGCTAAAGGGAATATGCTGGAGTTTTCTTTTACAGGATATCTTAAAAAAACAGTTACTGTAGAAAATGAAATGCCAATAAATATCCAGCTTATACACGAAGCTGTTAACCTGGATGAAGTGATAGCTATCGGGTATGGATCTGCTAAAAAAAGTGACTTAACCGGCGCCGTTACTTCCGTAAAGCCAGAGAGCATGAAAAACGCCAGGATTGGTACAGCTACCAGCGCGCTACAAGGTTTGGCAGCAGGTGTATTTGTAACCACAGGTTCAGTGAAACCCGGCGGGGATGCCACGGTGGTCATCAGGGGATTGGGCTCCTTACGTGCCGGTAACGCTCCTCTCTATGTTGTAGATGGCATGCCTGTTGAAGGTGGCTTACAGGATCTCTCTCCCTCCGATATTGCATCCATTGAAGTGTTGAAAGATGCTTCATCTTCATCCATCTACGGCTCACGGGGATCGAATGGCGTTATTTTAGTAACAACTAAAAAAGGCACAAAGGGCAAAAGCAGGATCACTTTAAACGCCAATACCGGGGTGCAAAGGATGCTGAACAAACAGGACTTAATGAATGCACAGCAATACTATGAGCTTGCATCCAAAGCTGTTACTAACTATAAATGGACTTCTGAAGAACTGCGACTGCTGAGCCGCGGTGAATCAACCGACTGGCAGGACGCTGTAACACAAAATGGCCGCTACAACAACTATAATATTGCGGTCAGCGGGGGCAGTGATAAAGTATCGCATTTCCTGGGGGCAGACTGGTACAACCAGGTCGGAACCATCAAAAATTCTTCATTTAATAAATTGACTTTACGGTATAACATGGATGCATTTGCCAATGACTGGTTCAGGTATGGCATTCGCTTTAATGTGATCGAATCCAGACTAAAGAATATTAATGAAGAAGGAGATTCTGGCTATGGTACTATGTTCAGCGCGATCAGTTCCCAGCCAACAGCTCCCATCTATACCGATGACGGTGCTTATTTTGATGGTTTTCTTAACACCAAAGCAAATCCCGTTGCCATTGTTGATCTCTTGGATCGCACCACGCAAAAAACCAGGGCCGTAGGTATGGCGTATGTTGAATTCGAGCCGGTAAAGAATGTAAAGATCCGCTCTGAAAATGGCGCTGAAACAGAAATATTTAATGTAAACGCTTATGAAGACGGGCGTATGGGCCAGCACTATGCCGCGGGTGGGCATGCTACCAAGTTCAACGGTAAAAAACGCTTCATGCAAACAGAAAATACAGCCACCTATACCTATCATGCGCAGCAACATAAGCTTTCTGTAATGGGTGGTTTTGCCGCTTCAAAAATTGATTACGAGAATTTCACGGCTGACTCAAAGAACCTTTCATCCATTACCGGCTATAACAATCTTGGCGGCGCCCAGAACCACGGGCCTAACTATTCGTATGCATCGGCCTCCACTCTTACTTCTTTTTTTGGCCGCCTCAATTACAACTTCGATGAGCGTTACCTGGCTACCATCACCATGCGTGGCGATGGGTCTTCGCGTTTCGCACCTGGTAAAAGATGGGGCTTTTTCCCTTCTGCAGCTTTGGCATGGCGCATATCTAAAGAAAGCTTCATTGATAATATTCCGGCCATTTCCGATTTAAAGCTCAGGGTAAGCGTAGGCATGTTAGGGAACCAGAACATTGGTGATTATGCTTATGCTGCTACGATCAGCCAGGGTGGTGAATGGGCCGATTATGTTTTAGGAGGGAACCTTGCTACCGGGTCTGTTCAGAATACCATCAGTAATCCGAATCTCACATGGGAAAAAGCTCAACAGTTTGACCTGGGACTGGACTATGGTTTTTTAAATAACAGAATAGCGGGCAGCGTGGATCTGTATTATAAAAAAACCACTGATTTATTATGGCTGGTTCCGCTGCCTACCGAATCCGGATTTGATAATTCACTTACCAATATCGGGCAGATCAACAACAAGGGTATTGAATTCACTATCAACACCGTGAACTTTAACGCAAAGGATTTCAGCTGGACAACCGCTTTTAATATTTCATTCAACGATAACAGAATTGCCGCGCTTTATAACGGCAAGCAGGATGTGAATAAATCGCTTTTTGTTGATAAAAACATCAACACCTATTACTTACTGAAGGCAGATGGCATCTGGCAAACCAATGAGGCAACAGAAGCTGCACGCTATAACGCGGTACCCGGCGACAGAAAGGTACTGGATAGTAACAAAGATGGCGTAATTAATGGGGACGACAGGGATTTTTCCGGAGTGAGCACACCCAAATACTACGGCAGTTTCACCAATACGTTTAAATATAAAGGCATCGACCTGGTATTGTTCTTCACCTATGCAGGGGGTCATCGCATTAATAACTCTTTGAGCCGTTATATGAACTCATTTAACACCTGGGGTAATATGAGCACAGCTTACTATAACGGCTACTGGACGCCACAACGGCCCAGTAACAGGTACCCGGCGCCCCGGGTGGGAAGCCCCTACTCCAACGGCGATGGAACAGATGCCAATTTACAGCGCGGCGATTATGTCCGGCTGAAAAATATCGAACTGGGTTACACTTTCCCCTCCAACAGCTTTATCCGGCATATTAAGTCGTCAGGGATAAGAATATATGCTGCTGTTCAAAATTCAGTTACCTGGACGGAGTTTACAGGATTTGATGTAGAGTCGAGTGATAACACCAATCCCTACCCTAATGCCAGGGGTTTTATTGCGGGTCTTTCTATCAACTTTTAAAAACCGAATTATGAAATATATATCAATATTGTCGCTGTTGTTACTCTTCGCATGCAGCAGTTGCGAAAAATTCCTGGATGAGAAGCCCCAAAGTATTCTTACCCCTGAGAATGCCTATAAGACGCCTGAAGACTGGCAAAAGACACTGAATGCTGCTTATGCCATGCTGCAGAAGGTATTTGTCGGAAAATACACCATTACGCTTTCTGAATTCGGGACGGACGAAGTGGAGCCTTACGACCTGGGATGGGCCGCTTATTCAGAATTGAAGTTGTACACCTTTTCGGCGTCACATCCTTTTTTCCAGGATCATTACCGCGTATGCTACGAAGGCGTAAAAAGAAGCAATGCAGTGATTGATATGCCGGAAGGGGTTGTAGACAATGCGACAAGAAACGTGATGATAGGCCAGGCAAAATTCCTGAGAGCTATTTACTATTTTGACCTGGTAAGAATGTATGGAGGCGTGCCGCTATGGGTTAAATCATCTATTGACGACGAGATCATGAAACCCAGGGCAAGCGTGGAAGATGTATATACACTAATAGCGCAGGATATGAAAGATGCCGAAGCCATATTACCTGCTTCCTGGCCGAATGCAGCCGACAAAGGCCGGGCAACCACTTATGCTGCCCAGGCATTCCTGGCCCGTATTTACCTGCAATGGAATAAACCGGCACTGGCATTGGATTACTGCAACAAACTGGATGGTAAATTTCAGCTCTATACTACTTTAAAAGACATCTTCGATCCCAAAAATAAAAACGCTGAATACGAAAACATTTTCGAAGTACAGTTCCGCCATTCAGGCGCCTGGGGACTGGAAGGCAGCATACAACATAGCTACTGGGGACCCCGTGGTGTGGGGGGACCTACCAGTTTCGGCGGTTGGGGCGGTTTTGGCCCCACCCAATATGTATATAACAGTTTTGAGGATCACGACAAAAGAAGATCAGCATTTTTCCTCACTTCGTATAACGGGGTAACACAGTCGCCGCCCACCAATAATAAATTCTGGGACCCCGAATATGGAAATGTGATTGAAGATGACCAGTTAAACTTTATCCTTATCAGGTATGCAGATGTGTTGCTGATGAAAGCCGAAGCATTAAATGCGACCGATGCAACAGGTAATGCTAAATATGATGCCCTTAACCAGGTAAGACGCCGTGCCGGACTGGGGGATATCACTACTGCAGACAATCTCGACAAGCAACAGTTTGCCGATGTTGTTTTGGAAGAAAGATTACATGAACTCTGTTTTGAACATATGCGCCGCTGGGACCTGCTCCGATTCGGGAAACTCAAACAATACCTGGAGGATCACGTAGATATTTCTATCAGGGATTATCATGTATTGTATCCACTACCGCAAAATGCGCTGGATGCTAATGATGCTATCACCGGTAATAACCCCGGGTATTAAACATACATTTTTAAGATCAAACTAAGATCATGATACGAATACATTGGTTGAATTTAGCTTGTATTGCAACCATTCTGTCAGGTGCGAACTGTCAAAAACAAAAACCTGAAGTTTTTCCACCTGTAGAAGAAGAAGCAAGGGTTGTAGTCGAAAACGGCATTGTAAAAGTCAAACCGGTTGAATATACAGGAGCCATCCGCAACCCGATGAAAGGCTTCAGAGAATTTTTTGGACCCGGGTATGATGCTAAACGCTCCGAATATCCCTATCCTTACGGCAGCATTATTAAGGAGTATATGCAATGGAATATGCTGGAAGACAAGGCTGCAGATGGCGTGGATAAGATAATCGCCTACAGCAATCACCGGTGGCAGGGAGTAGAGGATATAAATATGAAAGTAATACCCCGCATATTCATTGTGTGGATGGAGCCCTGGCATGGCGGAGTAGCTAAAAATACATACACCAGCAACCCGGATGACCTGAACGGGTGGCATTGGCCCTCGGATATACCGGGCGAAGTGCGGGTAGATGATGGCGTTACTCCCATTACCGGCGGGTATTTTGATCCCGGCTTCCAGGACCGGGTAAAAGCACTGGTAGCCAAAGCCGGCGAAGCCTGGGACAATGATCCCAGGGTAGCCTATATTGAAATGGGTATTATAGGTGAATGGGGCGAACATCATGATCCGGATATTACTACCTACTGGGCACCCCATGATGAGGAGCTGCATGTTCCCAACAGGACCTGGATACCCGGCATTGAAAAAACATTGGGGGATGCATTTAAAGCTGCATTTAAAAACAAAAAAGTAATGGTGCGGTATGCCTATGAATTCAAAGACTATGAGTTCGGTATTTACTGGGATTCCTGGGCGCAACCCGAAGAAAAAGTAAGAGGGTACGAGGAAATGAAAAAGCTGGGCGACCGCTGGAAAAAGCAACCTATTGGCGGGGAAATTACCTGGAACTGGGGTTCATTGGCCAAATTCAATTCATTTGAAGCAGTAGTAAAAGACAATGCTACCCGGGCAGAAGTGATCGAGCAAATCCGCAACCTGCATTGTAATCACCTGGGCGGTATCACCTGGGCAAATTTTAATGATGCCGGCTTTACTCCCAATGCCGAATTGTTGCAAAGATCGATGGGATATAACTATGTTATATCTCAGTTCCAATATCCTGCGAATATCCAGAAAAGTGTTCCTTTCAAAGTCTCTTTTACTGTTTCCAATAATGGCTCTTCTCCATTTTATTATAACTGGCCGGTAGAAATTGCATTGCTTAATAAGAGAACAAAAAAGAAAGTATGGGGTAAAGTGCTGGAGGGAATAAATATATCGGAGTGGATGCCGGGAGATAACTGGGATAAAGCGACCTCAGGTTACACAGTTCCCGCTCCTGTCTACAACATTGAAAAAGAAATTACTTTGGATACCGGATTACCGGAGGATGAATACATCATTTCTATCGCGGTACTGGATCCGGCGGGGATGTTGCCTTCGCTCCGTTTTGCGGTAGAAAATTATTTCACCGGCGGGCGCCATCCCATGGGTTATGTGGGAATCAACAAAGTTCCGGAACAATATGAAATCAACAGCTCGGATTTTAAAAGTATGTATGAAGACCATACATTAAAGTATGTATTGAACAAATAGGCATGCAAAATTTTTCACCTGGTTATACAATGTTGTTTCATGAAGTTAGCTGATGCTGCGACAAGCCGGAAAGGAGCATCAGTTTCTCTGATTTGCTCCATGGTATTGCTGCTGTTGTCCGGATGTGCTCAACAGCAATCAAAAGATATTCCCATCCCTGTAATTTTTGATACCGATATCGGCAATGACATAGATGATGTATTGGCGCTCCAGATGCTGTTGAACTATGAAAAGGAAGGGACAGTGAATATACTGGGAATTACCATCAGCAAAAGCAATCCGCGGGTAATAGAATATGCAGATGGCTATTGCCTGTTCAATGGCAGGAAAAACATGCCGCTGGGGTATGCATACAACGGTGTAAATCCAGAGCCTTACCGGTATGTTCCCGCTACTTTAGATACGCTTGTTAACGGGGAGAAAGTATTGTTTCCACAACGCAGCCTGGCAAATGATATTCCCGAAGGATATGTGTTGCAGCGTCAGTTACTGGCAGCACAGCCCGATCATTCTGTTGTTATGATCGTAGTCGGGCCCCAGACAAATATGCAACGGCTGCTGGAATCGGGACCGGATGAATACAGTGATTTAAACGGCGTGGAGCTGGTCAGCAAAAAAGTTCGCCTGCTTTCCGTCATGGGAGGATTATATACGAAAGGTTCCAATCTTTTGGACTGGAATATTGTTCAGGATCTAAAGGCTGCAAAAACGCTTTTTGAAAAATGGCCCGGTGAGATCGTAGTCAGCGGGCCCGAAGTTGGGAATGATCTGCCTTATCCGCACCAGAGCATTGTAAATGATTTTACAGAGGGTCATAAGCATCCTTTATGCATATCGTATAAGCTGTATGCCCCTATGCCCTATGACCGTCCCACCTGGGATCTCACATCGGTGCTGTATGCTATTGAGCCGGACGCAGGTTATTTTGATTTATCGGGGTTCGGAACCATCGCTGTTGACAGCGTGGGCAATGGCATCTTCACAGACCATCCCAACGGGAAGCACCGTTATGTAAAAGTGCCCGGAAATAAAAAGAAAATGATACTCCGGAAGATGGTAAGCCAGGTTACAGGGAAGCGTGAGCCAATGTATCAATAGAGCCATCATGGAATATATTTGAATATAAAAACAGATAACAAAAAAACAACGGAAAATTGAAGTGCGAAACCCTTTGATGATCCTTAAATGCCATAATTATGCAAAAACGTTTCCTGCTTTTAGCTGTGTTGTTAAGTACCGGTTTTAATGGCGCTTTTGTACAGGCCCAATCCAAAGCCAAAAAGCCGGTTCCCATTATTCTTGACACCGATATCGGACCGGATTATGATGACGTGGGCGCCGTGGCGGTATTGCATGCCCTGGCCGATAAAGGAGAAGCAAAGCCGCTTGCCATTATTGCCAGCAATAAAAATAAATTAGTAGCTCCCACCATCAATATCCTGAATATTTATTTTGGAAGACCTGATCTCCCGGTCGGCGCTCCTAAAGAAGAGAATGACCCGGATCATGGCGCCGTGCAGCAATGGCCGGAATGGCTGGTAAGCAAATACCCGCACCACATCAAAAGCACCGGCGAAGTACCTGGTGCTGTAGAACTGTATAGAAAAATATTAGCCGGGCAGCCTGATAAAAGCGTTACCATCGTTACGGTTGGCTTCCTCACCAACCTGGCTAAGCTCCTGGACTCCCCGCCCGATCCATATTCAAAGTTAGATGGCAGGGCCCTGGTGGCAAAAAAGGTGAAACAACTGGTGTCCATGGCCGGAAAATTCCCGGAAGGAAGAGAGTATAACGTGCTGGTTGATTCCGTTGCGTCTGAAAAAGTATTTACCTATTGGCCAACGCCTGTTTTGTTCAGTGGTTTTGAGATCGGCGAAAAAGTAATTACCGGTAAGGAGCTGATCAATAACGCGGCTATTCAAAACAGCCCCGTAAAAGATGCGTATGCAAAAGCAATGCTCCATTATGAAGGCGACCGCAACGGCCGCAATAGCTGGGATCAGACAGCCGTACTGGTAGCGGTAAGAGGTATTGCACCTTATTATACCACCCAAAGAGGACAGATCGTGCTGAAAGGCGGCAACAATGAATGGAAGAACGATACCAACGGCAGGCAGTCCTACCTTATAGCGATCCTGCCACCCGAAAAAGTAAGCGCGGAAATTGAAGCGCTCATGATGCATCAGCCGGGTACGAAATAAGGGAAGACGCATTCTACGGCTAATCAGGAACAAAAATCGCGGTGAAGAGCAGCAGGAATGTTCTCTTTGTTGCTTTCGCTACTATACGAATATTTACGTCGCCTGAGGCGACAAGAGACCCGTGCGCGGCGAAGACGCCACACACAGCAAGAAACGCACGGCAAGAAACGCCATGCACAGCAAGACTTAGCACAGCGGGAAAAACTATTTATGTATTAATGCAGGGTAAATATCATCTCCGGTCCAATGGGTAAGTGGTGTCTGGTTGCTGCCGTCAGCGCGCATACTATAGATTTCAGCACCCATATTCAAATCCCTGTTAGACGAAAAGAAAATAAAATTCCCATCCTTGCTCCAATAGGGATCTTCATCGCGTATCGGAGAATCTGTCAATCGTTTATTTCCGCTGCCATCAGCATTCATTACAAATATGTCGGGGCTTCCGTTCGCAAAGGAAACATAGGCTATTTTATCTCCCCCTGGCGACCAGACCGGGTTACTGTTCCCGTCCCTGGGATAACCGGGAAACGCAATGGGAGAGCTGCTAAAGGTCAGTTGCTTTATTGCCCCTGTAGAGAGATTGAGCATGTGTAATTGCGCAGGCTCATTTCCTCCGGATACTAATGCCATCAGGCTACCATCAGGACTTAACGCTGCGCCACCGAATGACTTGTTCGCAGGGCTTATTCTTTTTTTGTTTGTACCATCGGCATGTATTGAGTAAACACCGGGCTGGTAGTTAGTAACTTCTGTAAAGTATATGCGTTTCCCGTCGTGAAACCATTGTGGCTGATAGCTCGACACATTTGTGCCTGTAATCACTTTCCTGTCGCTCCCATCGCTGTTCATGATATTAATTACCGGCGTGAAATCATCAGATACTGTGGTTACAAAAGCTATTTGCGTATCATCCGGAGACCATTGCGCTCCTCCGCAGGCATCTTCGCCGGAAACCAAAAGCTGTTTATTATCTCCTGTTGTATTGATCTTATACAAAGAATATTTTGTTCCCTCGTAAACAGTATACAGTATGCTCTTGCCATCATGCGAAGGCACAGGAGGCGCACAACGAACCAATTGATCTGTTACTATTACCTGCTCTTCACCTCCCGGTGTCATTCTTACCATTGTCCAGTCAGCGCTGTTCAGGTCTCTTCGGGAAATAAACAGGACCGCGCTATTTTCATCCGTAAACAGTGCCTGTAATGGCGGTTGGGGGATGGTATTAATTAAATCTCCCTTCTTATCGCAGGCTGTAAAAAAGAGGATCAGCAATGTAATACAGGTATAACTTTTCATATCATGGCTGGCTTTAGTACTCAAAAAATATATAAATTGACAACAGAAAGCTATTAACCGTTGCACTTTGCTATAGTCTGAGACGATATAGAAGTGCGCTAAAAACTATAAGGTTTCCCCACTCTCGTACTTCGGCGTGACAAGCGGGGTGAATGCCCGGCAATACAGCGCTCCTGAACTTCCCTCTCACAGGCCGCAGTAATACCACAATATTTGCGCATATTTACGTCGCCGGAGGCGAAGACGCCTCGCACAGCGGGAAGATAGTATTTCCGAAGCGTGGAGAAACATCCTGTTATACGAGTATATAAAACCTCCGGCTTTGCTCTCACCAGAGGAACAACAGTACCCGCGTCAAAACCCTGATATGAACAAACGCAATAATTCAAAAAGAGCACAAGGATTTTTCAGGCATCTGCCGCAGTTCAGACCTGCTTTTACGTTCATAATGATCAGCCTGCTGTTCGCCGGTTGTAAAAATGATGTACCGGTCAGTGAATTACACGGCATACAGGTACCCAATGGATTTACCATTGAGGAGGTCGTGGATCCGGCTTTGATCTCCTACCCGATGTTTGCTTCTTTTGATCACCAGGGGAGGCTTTTTTTGTGCGAGTCAACAGGAGAAACTTTTTCCACGGAAGATCATCTCAAAAAACCACCTTATCACATCCGTCTTTTAGAAGACAGGGATGGAGATGGCAGATTTGAGAAGAGCACCATCTTCGCCGATTCACTTACCTATCCCAAAGGCGCAGTATTTTTCCAGGGAAGCCTGTATGTTGCGGCTGCACCGGATCTTGTAAAATTAACCGATACCGATGGCGACGGCATTGCGGATAAAAGAGAAACACTGCTTTCAGGATGGGTATTGCATGCCAATGCCGCCGCTTTCGGAGGTCCGTTCATGGGTCCCGACGGATGGCTGTACCTGACCGATGCGCGACGGGGGTTTGATATCACCACTAAAGAAGGAAAAGAACTGAAAGGCAGGGGAGCCCGGATATGGCGCTGCCGGCCTGACGGGAGCGGGCTGGAGTCTTTTAGCGGGGGAGGATTTGACAATGCAGTGGAACTGGTTTTTATGCCCGGCGGGGAAACCATTGGTACCATGACTTATTTCACGGATCCGATGAATGGCTTTCGCGATGCGCTGATGCACTGGGTATATGGCGGCGTTTACCCCAAGCCCGAGCAGGCGATCGAAGCCGACCATTTGAAATTAACCGGCGACCTGATGCCGGTAATGACAAAGTTGCCCCGTATAGCACATTCCGGCCTGATGCGGTACGAAGGCCCGGCATGGGGCGATGCTTTTAAAGGAAATCTTTTCAGCGCGCAATTTAATACAGGGCGTATCATGCGTCATATCGTTACACCCGAAGGCGCAACCTATCAAACGAAAGAGGAGCCGTTCATGACTTCTTCCAATCCTGATATACATCTGACAGATGTGCTGGAAGACGCCGATGGCAGCCTGCTGCTGGTAAATACGGGAGGATGGTTTATCGCCGGGTGCCCACTGTCGGTGGTAGCAAAGAAAGAAGTGAAGGCGGGGATTTACCGCATCAGGAAGCTGGATGCGAAGAGGATGGATGATCCCCGGGGGCGGAAACTGAATTTTACTGATATGACAGTAAAAGACCTGCTGCAGTATGTAACGGATGACCGGCATGCGGTACGCAGCCAGGCGATTGAACAATTGGTGATAAAGGGCGCCACTGCCGTAGATGCAATCAGGAATACGCTGCTGTCTTCGGCAAATGAAGAGGCGCGTACAGCCGCTGTATTTATGCTTTACAGGATCAATACACCTGAAGCGACCATGGATGCCATACGGACAGCGTTGGATGATAAAAGCGTCATAGTACGAACAGCGGCGGCGCGGGTATTGGGACTATCCAAAGACCAGCCGTCTGTGGCAAAGCTGATGAAGATGGTACAAACAGATGAAGCGCCTGTGCGGCTCCAGGCTGCTACCGCCCTGGGGCAGATCGGCGACAGCCAGGCCATCAGTGCACTCATCAACGCCTCTTCCAATCCCAATGATCGTTTTGTAGAGCATGCTGTTATTTATGCACTCATTACGCTCAGGTCACCTGAATTGCTTGTTCAGGCTTTAGGTGATACGTCTGCTAATACCCGGAAAGCGGCGCTGATAGCGCTTGACCAGATGGATGGCGCGCCGCTAAGGAAAGATCAGTTAGCTTCCTTTTTAAACAGTGGCAATGAGCTACTGCAAAAAGCAGGTATATGGGTGGCGCTGCATCATCTTAACTGGGCCGATGTGGTGGTGGATTTTTTGAAGCACCTTCTCAATTCACAACATCTTACCGCCAGCCAGGACGCCAACATCCGCAACCTGATGATCAGGTTCAGCACCGATGCAAAAATGCAGCAGTTCATCACTGCGCAGTTAAATGATAAAGCATTGGCTTCGCCCAAAAGAAAATTATTACTGGATGTTATCCGGAACGCGGATGTTGAAAAACTACCCAACGCATGGATACAGCAACTTGGCTTTTTATTGCACAGCAACGATCATGAGATCCGTTCGGAGATCTTGAATGTGATCAAGTCAAGAAGAATACCTTCATTGAACAATGAGCTGAACCGGATCATAGGAGATGCAGCAATGTCGGCCGGTTCCAGGCTGAAAGCGCTGAGCGCGCGACTCATGTCTGAACCTGATTTAACTACCGCAGAATTTGAGATGATCTCATCCTGTTTAGCACCCAACAATGAAGCGCCTGCCAGGCAGGAAGCATCACGTATTTTAACACAGGCTACGCTCAGCGAAGCACAGTTGGTTACCCTTGCCAATGAGCAGGTAGTTACGGCAGATGTTTTTCTTTTACCGGATCTTGTAAGCGCATATAAAAACGGGAAAAGCGAAGCCGCGGGAAAAGCCCTGATCATCGCGCTGGAAGCGTCTAAAGACCGCCTGGACAACCTGTCTGTTCCCGATATGCAAAAGCTGTTCGCGGCTTATCCCCAACCAGTGCAGGCTACTTCAGTACCGCTGATACAATTGTTGAAGGAAAAGCAGGCGTCAAGGCTTGAGGAATTGGAAAAACTGCAGTCGCAGCTTACCAGGGGAGACGTAGCCGAAGGGAGACAGCTTTTCTTCGGCAAAGCCACTTGTTTTAGCTGTCATGCTGTAGAAGGAAAGGGCGGCGAATTTGGCCCGGACCTGTCCAACATCGGGGAGATCCGTTCACGTCATGATATCCTGGAAGCGATGCTGTATCCCAGCGCGAGCTTTGCCAGGGAGTATGAAACCACTAAGATCATAACCAAAACAGGTTCCTATACCGGGGTGATCAAGGAACAGTTGCCGGATGTGATCAGTATAGCTACCGGGCCGGGATCCATCGTGCGCGTTCCGCGGAATGAGATCGTATCTGTTGAACCGGGAACCGTTTCTTTAATGCCACCTGGTTTGCTGAAGCAGCTCAATATGCAGGAAATATCAGACCTGGTAGCTTATCTGGAATCACTGCCCAGCGGCTTGGGACAAATAAAAAGCCATTAGCGGTCAGCTATCGGCTATCAGCTACTGACGGCTGAAAGCTGATCGCTGATAGCTATTCGAACAAAAACAACACAAAATGAAAAGAAATAGGCTGCTCCTTCTTATTGGAGTTTTCATCATTGCAGGAAAAAGCGAAAGCACCTTTGCCCAGGCAGTTGCCGGTCAGCAGCATACAGTTCATCTTTTTAACGGGAAAAACCTCGACGGATGGTATACTTTTATTAAAGACCGGGGACGCGATACTGATCCTAAGAAAGTATTTACCGTAAAAGACGGAGTGATACGTATATCCGGCGAGGAATGGGGTTGTATTACCACGAATGAATCGTTCAAAAATTATAAACTGGTGGTGGAGTATAAATGGGGTAATAAAACCTATGGCTCGCGGTTGAACAATGCCCGCGACAATGGACTGCTTTTTCATTCCAAAGGCGCCGATGGCGGGTATTCAGGCACCTGGATGCATTCTATAGAATGTAACATTATTGAAGGAGGCACCGGTGATTTTATTGTTGTGGGCGACAAAAGCAATGATTTTTTACTCACCTGCCTGGTAGCTCCTGAAAAACAGAACGGATCCTATATCTATCGGCCCGGCGGCGATCCCGTAACCGTCAACAGCGGGCGTATCAACTGGCCTGGTCGTGATCCGGACTGGAAGGATGAGAAAGGCTTCAGAGGGAAAAATGATATTGAGCATCCGGTGGGGCAATGGAACAGGCTGGAATGTATTGCAAGAGGGAATGAGCTTTTTATCTATCTTAACGGGAAGCTTGTAAATCATGCCATATATTCCAAGCCGGATAAAGGCCGCATACAAATTCAATCGGAGGGTGCTGAAATATTTTACAGGCGGGTAGACCTTACACCAATCAGTCCCTGTCCGCCCGGCACCGGGGAGTAGTGCGGGTTCTTAGGCTGAAATACAGTGATCCGTTAATAATCCCTGCAGGAAGACATGCCATCTTAAAAATCAACTTTTCTTCCCCCTTTGCCTTCATTCCCGTAATTTCGCTGGCAAATTTTTAACCCGGACAACAGGAAGTGTGAACCGGAAGAGCAAATGAAGACAGGGGTAAACGGAAACGCTTTCGCATACTTACTTCTCACCACATCCCACACTTTCAGCTCCATAGTTTATCGATATATGCCCCAGGTTTTATCGCAGCAGCAATTAAGGGATATAGCCAAGGAATTCGGCACGCCTGTGTATGTATACCACGCGGAAAGAATTACCGAACAGTATGAACAGTTGAAGAATGCTTTTAAAAGCGCAGATGCTACTTTTTTTTACGCCAGTAAAGCGCTTACCAATATCAATATATTAAAACATATTAAAAGCATTGGTTGCAATATAGATTGCAGCTCCATCAATGAAGCACGGCTGGCATTGCTGGCTGGTTTCGCTCCCCGACAGGTGCTGTATACTTCCAATAATATTTCGTTCTCCGAAATTGAGGCGGCTGTGGAATTGGGCATCCACATTAATATAGACAGTCTTTCCAACCTCGAAAAATTCGGGAAAAACTTCGGTCATTCTTACCCGGTAGGTATCCGTCTTCGCCCGAATATCATGGCGGGGGGAAACCTGAAAATTTCCACGGGACATAATAAAAGCAAATTCGGTATACCCGTTGAAAATACAGGCAAAGTGCTGCAGATCATGAAAGAAACGGGGCTGTATATACGAACCCTGCACATACATACCGGCAGCGAGATAAAGGATGTGGAAGTATTCGCGAAGGGTATCGGTGTGCTACTGGAACTTGTGAACCATTTCCCGGAACTGGAAGTAATTGACTTAGGCGGCGGATTTAAAGTGCCTTATGCACCAGGAGAAGAAGGAACCGATATTCCTGCGCTGGGCAAAAGGGTGACTGAAGAACTGAAGGCTTTTGAGGAAAAGCACGGACGCAAGCTGAAAGTGTGGTTCGAACCGGGAAAATTCATGGTGAGCGAAGCCGGTTATTTCATCACACAGGTCACTGTATTGAAACAATCGGGCGATATTTGTTTTGCGGGGGTAGATTCGGGGCTGAATCATTTGATCAGGCCCATGTTTTACGGATCTTATCATCACATTGAAAATATTTCAAATGACGGCAATATACAATTACCCTATACAGTAGTGGGTAATATCTGTGAAACCGATACATTTGCAGACGACAGGATGATCAATGAAATAAAAGAAGGAGACTATCTTGTATTTTACAATGCGGGAGCGTATGGTTTTGAAATGGCATCTAATTATAACTCGCGGTTCAGACCCGCGGAAGTGCTGGTAAAAAATAATATACCGCAACTGATCCGGCGGCGCGATACAATGGAAGACCTTTTACAAGCGCAGATTATTCTACCCTGATCTCAACCCATCAATTGACCTGAAAATGAAGCTATTTATTTGTGCCCTGCTTGCTACCTGTTGCTGCCTGTTCGCATCGGCACAAAAACCTGTGGCAAGCATTGAGTTGAAGGTAAAAGATATTGATGAGGGTATCATTACCGTTACTTTACCGGTCAATCATACCGTGTTTTGGGCTGACTCGCGGACCGATACCATCAAAAAAAACAAGCTGCATGTAATCGGGCTGTCTGAAAAACAAACAGGATACGTGTCGATAGATGTATTGGGAAGACCTGTGAGGTTATTTGTGCAAAAAGGCAATACCATACAGGTAACAATAGACGAAGAAAACACGGAAAAACCAGTACTGATAGAAGGCGATAACCATGCCGGGCAGGCTTTGCTAACCAGCGCTGAATTGCCTTACGCCGGCAATATGATCGTCAGGTATAAAAACGACACTACTGCCGCCCTCCTGCTGAATCATGTAGAGCAGGACAAAAAAATAAGGCAACAGGTATACACCTTGTTGTATGAACAGAGAAAAATAGATAAGCCATTCTACGACTTTATCTTACTTACGCTTGATTATTATCACGCTTCGCTTATTTCGGAAGTGATCTACAGCAAATACAATCTTACGCAGCTTCCCAAAGAACATCCCCAGTATAAGCCTGTATTTCCGGCAGATTTTGCCGTGCTGTGGGAAAAAACATACAAACAATACCCGGTAAATAACCCCGCGGCAATGCAAAGCCCGGGATACAACGATGGCTTTAATACATACGCGGGCAACTATATAAGCGGTTATGTAGGATGGCTTAAAAACAAATACGGCACCGCTTCGGTTGCGGTTAACTGGAGCGCGGAAATGAAAGAAACGCTGCAACGCATACAAAACAACCTGGAGGAACCTGTGGCGGAATACATAAAAGCAGGAATACTATATACAGAACTGAGCCTGGAGAAAAACTATGGTGAACTGATCAAAATGGCTTCGGACTTTACAAAAAAATATCCCGGCAGTGCTTATACACCTTACATAGAACCCTTGCTTGTTAAAGCCAACGCTTATTATAGCAAAGTAAGAGGTGAATTTACGAGCGAGCAAAAGATCATACCCGATTACGCTCGTATCAATTCTTTCGGGGAGCTGATGAGCCTGTTCAAAGGCAAACCGGTATTTATCGAATTCTGGGCTACCTGGTGCATTACCTGTAAAGACCAGTTCGATCACGAAAAAGAGCTGCACCGGTTGCTGCAATCCAAAAATGCAGCGCATCTTTTTATTTCTTTGGATCACCAGGTGGAAACGGAAGAATGGAAAGAGCTGATCAAATACTACAATTTGCGGGGCAGCCATATACGGGCCAATCCTTCACTGATCAAAGACCTGACAAGAATATTCTGGAATGGAAAAGCATACGCGCTTCCATTGTATGTGTTGATCGGTGCCTCGGGAAATATAGTGGAAGAAGACGCCTTCCGCCCGGGCGATAAGAAGAGACTATACCAGCAAATAAACCGGCATTTCGAATAAGAATATCTTTTTAGCCGTAGGGGTTCCAACCTTTTGAAGGTTGGAAACCCTTTTCCGCTGCAATATCCACTCGCCACTTTTTTTGCGCCGTGCTGTTGACCTTTTATACATGTATCCGATAGATTAAATACTATAAAACATTCCGTTATCTTAAAAAAATTATATGAATAAAAAAAGTTGCCTGGCTGCTATACTGGCGATGACCCTGCTGGTAGCATGTAAAAAAGACAAAAACAATGAACCTTCGGGATCCAAAGAAACAAAGATCAGCACCATAGAGCTTGCTTCAGTCGCATCTGCCGCTGTATATGGTTCCGACATTACCTTTAAAGTAAAGTTTGATGAGCTTGCAGTCGAAGACAAAGCTGTGGATCAATACGGGATACTTTTTATTGCATGGATATCAGACGTGAGCAATAAAACGCCCGTCAATGGGAATGCCACTATTATCCTTTTTCCCGGCGCCCCGGCAAAAGGTACCGTCATCGAAAAAAAGGAAACGCTTACTTACGAACAGTTTAACGATGCCAATTACAGGGCATTTGCCAGGCTAAAAGATGGTACATACATTTATGGCGAGGTAAAGTATTTTGGGAAATCGTAAATATTTTTACTGCACCCCTTTTGTATTGGTTTGGATGGTGAATATTTTATCAATGGCGGTCATAAAAAGTATATCCCTTTTTTTGCCCGAAAAGCAGATATTGGCGACCCATTTTGCCGGCACTTCAATGTGATCTATTTTCTTCCCGTCTTTATTATATACCGTCACCCCATTGCCGGCTAAATAAACGTTTCCATTCACATCAATGGTCATACCATCACATCCCTGCGGAGCAAACATTGTCTTATCGCCGGGTACGCCATCTTTGCCAATGGCATAGCGATAGATCCTGTTATCACCAATATCCGCTACATAAAGTGTATTGCCATCCCCTGTGCCAATAATGCCATTCGGTTGCTTAAAATCTTCGTCTACGCGTGCGAGCGTTCCCCCGGGTGTAAGCATGTACAATCCCTTTACTTTCATATCGGGGTTTTGCCGCGTCCAGTAATCTCTCTGGTAATAAGGATCTGTAAAGTATATAATGCCCGATGAAGCTACCCACACATCGTTAGGACCATTGAGGATGCTGTCTTTGTAATTGACCACTAATTTTTGTACCCCTTTGTCTTTATTGATCCGCCACAGTTCGCTGTGTTCGTCTGCGCACGCGATCAGATTCCCGTCATTGTCAAAAAACATACCGTTCGCCCTGCCGGCCGGCTCCATGTACACACTTAATTTTCCATCGGCATATTTCCATATCCGGTTATTGGGCTGATCAGTAAAATATACTTCCCCTTTCTTGTTGGATACCGGGCCTTCCGTAAACGCAAAGCCCGACCCGACCTCCTGTAAGGATGCTCCTTTAGCAACAATTGACTGGGAGCAGACTTCACAACAAAAACAACCGGCAAACAATAGCGGCAGAACAATATAGCTTAGTTTCATATTGAATCATCCTTCTTGATGAATTGAAGATACAAATGATTATCATGCCGGTGAAATTATCAACTCCCTTCCGGATCAATACAACACAAACTACCGGATTGTCAGTCGTTGCCTGTTCTGCGCTGTATGAACCTGCAAGCGGTTAATTCCTATGAAAACTTATGACAGGCCCTGCGCCAAATGCCGGATATTTTTTTCTCTTATCTTTGACAGTACCTTAATGCAATAACCGTTTCTTCTGTGACAGGCTGCTACAACTTATTACATCATGAATAAAAGAACATTTTTAAAGTCTGCATTGATAGCCGGGGCAGCAGCCATTGCTACCCCTTTGGAAGCGGCCCGGCCCGGCGGGCCTCTCAAAAAAATAAAAAGAAAGAACTGGGTCTGGATCAATCCCAACCAAAAAGATACAGAGGAGGAACTTGAAAAATTATATGCCTCTTATCGTGAAGCAGGATTGCATGGAATATTTTTTGAGGCCGACAGCGAGAAGCACTACCGTATTGCCAAAAGCAAAAAGCTGGAAGCGCATCGCTGGATGTGGATCATGAACCGTGGCGAAAAAGAATTGCTGCAAACACATCCGGAATGGTATGCCAAAAACAGGAAGGGCGAATCGTGCGCTGACAAGCCGCCGTACGTTGGGTATTACCGGTGGTTGTGCCCCTCCAGGCCGGAAGTAAGTGATTACCTCGAGACGCAGGTAAGAAATACTTTGGCTAAAGATTATGTAGATGGCATTCATCTTGATTATATCCGTTACTGCGATGTGATATTGCCTTTTAACCTGTGGGATAAATATAAAATAGATCAAACCAGGGAATTGCCTGAATACGATTTCTGCTATTGCGAAGTATGCCGGGAAAAATTCAAAGCGCTCAAAGGCATTGACCTGCTGGAATTGCAGTATCCCGATCAGAACCTTTCGTGGAGAAAGTTCAGGTACGATAATATAACACGGGTGGTTAACCGCTTGTCAGACGTTGCCCACTCCATGAAAAAACCCATTACAGCCGCAGTATTTCCCACACCCGAAATTGCCAAACGAAACGTTCGCCAGGACTGGGTGAACTGGAAGCTGGATGGTATCTGCCCTATGATCTACCATGGATTTTACAAAGAAGAGGTAAGCTGGATAGGAGACGCCGTGGCGGAAGGAGTGGCAGCTTTGCATGGAAGCTTTCCGTTATATGCCGGGCTGTTTCTGCCTGATTTTAAAAACGAGGAAGAAATAAGACAGGGCATCCGGTACGCGCTGCAGAATGGCGCCGCCGGTATATCTATCTTTGGCAGGCTGAACGATACAGTCCTGGCCATACTAAAGGAGGCAAATACGATAACCACATAGGAATATAGGTAACATAGTATATAGTTATTTTCAAAATCCGCCATCATTCAACAACTCTTTCTCTATCTTTCCTATGCTCCTATTCCTATGTGGCAAAAAAGCTACGGCGTTGGAGCGGCTGCCATGTCTTTAACCGGTACCGGCCAAATGCCTGGCGCAGGAAAGCTCACTCCCTTGTTCAATCCCCGTTCCATATTATCCTGCCCAAAATAATAAAGCGGCCAGCCTTTGTAGGTTAATTGTTTTTTTCCAAAAACATCAATAGACCCAAACAGTGTTTTATCTAAAGTAGAGGGCACCACTACCACATCGGTTTCATAAATCGGCCAAACACCGTTATTCCCAAAATCGGAAGCGGTAAAATTATTGTTATTGGCACTGTCTTTAATAAAAGTGTACAAGGTAACACCCATGGCATTGGAGAAATACAGGGTTTTGCCATCTCCTTCGGTATAATCGCTCTTATAATTCTTGCCATCATGCCCAACCAACTGTGCATTTACCAGCATAATGCTGTAATCGGGTTTGGCCACATACCAAACGTTATTAAATCCTTCACCCAGCGTTTGGCCCGGATTTTCGCGCACATTGGTACCTCCGCTAGCGGGTGCATAGTAATGCAGCGGCCAACTTTTGTATGTTGTTTGCGGTCCGCCCGGAGTAGTGATAGTGCCAAAATCAGCAATATCCAGTCCGGTACCCAGCGCCGCCTGGTCAAGCTGTGCGCCGGCATAGTATGGCGGCCACAGGTTCAGACATCCTCCTGCACAATTGCTTTCACCATTGTAATCGTTCGAAAAATAATAAAGCGTATGACCTAGTGTATCCACCAGGTATTCTCCCAGGATAGTACTGGCAGCCAGTTGTATAGTGGGCTTTTTTTCCGGTGGCACCGGATCCTCATTTTTATCGCATGAATGGAGCACGATCATCAACGCTGCTGAAAAAAACAGCATGCCGGCACTTTTTGTTATAAAAAGAGCGGTATTATCCTTGTTGTAAAACATAATAACCAAATTTTTAAAGTGAAATATCTGTAGATCGATCCACAAAGGATAGCGCTGAATTGATATATTCTTCGTAATAAGAGGCTTTAAGGTTGCTTTTAAAAAATCTTTTTCCCGGAACATGGTTTAACATCTATTGTTAAGGCTGTTTCACCGTTCTGCTATATTTTTATACAATGAAACTCATATTTACCACTGTTTTTACATTTATTGCTTTGATTTTGAACGCTCAGGATACAAGCTCCTGTTACTTTGACGGGCAGCTTGCTTCAACAGAAAAGCGAAACGCTGTGTATACCGGCAAAATGGTTGAAGCGGGCAGCGGATGGCAGGCATTTGCATATTATTCCGATGGCAACCCCCTTATGAATGCCTTTTATAAGGACAAAAAACTGAAAGTACGCCAGGGAAGCTATACTGTTTTTTACCCCAATGGTAAGCCTAAGCTGATAGCCAGCTTCGATAACAATGTGGTGGATGGCAATTATACCAGTTGGCACGAGAACGGGTTGATGGAAGATTCGGGGTTGATAAAAGAGAATATTAAAACCGGCTTGTGGAAGAAATGGTATGATACAGGCATACCGGAATGTGAAGGCATGTATACGGAGGGTGTGCCGGATGGTACCTGGAAGTGGTACCACCCTAATGGTAAACCTGCCACTGTTGAAGTATACAGCAATGAAAAGCTAAAAGATCTTAGCTGTTTTGATACACTTGGCAACCCGGCAGGATTTAACTGCAGGATTGATAAAAAGCCCTGTCCGGTAAACGCTTATAGTTTCGAATCGTATGTTATTGAAAACCTGATCTACCCCCAGACCGCGCTTAAGCGGGGCATTGAGGGGAATGTGACTTTTGAATTTTTCATAACAAAGGAAGGAAAGCTTACACGGATCAATTTCACCAACGAAAGTCACCCCATGCTCCGGGAGGAAATTGTAAAGTTCTTAAAAGCCATTCCTGCGTGGGAGCCAGCTATATCACACAATCGCGCCGTAGATTGTTTGTACACCTACGAGGTACCGTTTTATCTTCCGTAACACTTAATTCCGGCAATTTATCCAACTATTTTTTCTTCAGCCGCACCACATAGCCGCCACCCGGCATCATTTTTATTTTGAGGGTATCCTTTCCCGTTAGTACAACATTGTATAAATTATAATCAGATGGATAGCGGTCCGCATTGATGCCGTCTTCACATATAGTAGCTGTATAAGCGCCTTCTTCCAGAAAATCAAGAGGAAATTCAAAAGCCCTCTCCGTATCATCCGTCATAGCGCCTATATACCAATCCTCTTCTTTTTTGCGGGCAGTAATAATGTAATCACCGAGGCGGGCATCCAGCACAATGGTCGTATCCCAAACCGTGGGGATACTGCCCAGCAACTGCATGAATGCAGGCTCCATTAATCCCTGCGAAGGATTACCGGAAAAAAACTGGATGGGGCTTTCATACACAACGTACATGGCTAGCTGCTGACAACGCGTGCCTATCGTCATTACCTTTAGCGCTCCGGGGGTATGACTGAAGGATTGCTGAGTAGCATTATCCAGTATGCCGGGTTCATAATCCATGGGGCCTGCTGTCATCCGTATAAAAGGCAACAACAGGTTATGTTCCGGCGAAGCCTTCCTGCTCCACATGTTGTACTCTGATCCCAGTACTGCTTCCCGTGTAACAGCATGTGGAAAAGTGCGGTTGAACCCGGCAGGCTTGAATGCTCCGTGAAACATCAACATGATCTTATGCCGGGCGCAGGCTTCCGCTATCCTGTAAAAAAGCTGAACCGCCTTTTGATCGTCACGGTCTATAAAATCGGTCATAATAAAAGTTACCCCCCATTTGTTGAATTGTTCCAGCACGGATTCCAGTTGCCGGTCGAGCGTCATTGCCAGCGTCCACATGCTGAGCGCAATACCTTTGCTTTTTGCGTAAGCCGCTATTTCCCCCATATTGATATCGGGGTTGATCTTAAAAAGATCGTTGTTGTTGCTCCAGCCTGCATCCATCATAATGCGCTCAAATCCAAACTGCCGGGCAAAATCAATGTAGTATTTATAAGTATCGGTATTGATGCCGCTTTTAAATGGAACATTGAAAATATTTTCGGTAATGATCCATTCATCTGTGGCTTTTCCGGGGCGTATCCAGGAGACGTCTTTTACCCGCGACGGAGACGCCAGCCGGTATACCAGGTCATTAGCAGGTAGATCTTTATCATGAGGAGCGATCATTACTACCCGCCAGGGAAACTGCCTTGTACCCGCTGTCCTGGCAAGATAGCCGGCTCTCTTTGAAACATATAGCTGCGAATACTCGCCCTTGGCGGTATCTTCCACAGCAGGGTAAGGAGCAAACTTTCCCCGCAGCGATACACTGCTGGTTCCTGTAATGAACATACCCGGATAATCCTCGATATCAGCGTCGGTTATTGCTATTTTGGGTAATTGTGAAGGGGCAACCAGAACAGGGGTGAACGCCAGTTGATCGCCTGTAATACTATCAAGCGGTTTTACCTGGTAAGGTTCTTCAAAGCTGGTATGAAAAATATCCTGGTGCTCTCTTTTTACCACTTCCGGAAAATACAGCAGGTGATTGTCCGCAAAATTAAATTGCACGATTTCATTCTTTACAATAATGGAATCTTTAAAAGCAGTGAGGATACGATAAGCCACCCCATCATTGTACACCCGAAAAATCACAGCAAATGCATTAGAAAATTTCAGTGTCAGTTCGTTGAACTGGTCCGGTATGTTTTTCCTCTTTTCCGGAACAGGAGATACGATCACATCTTTTACCTGGCGGGTTTGTATCCGGGGACGATTGAGTTTGGAGGAAAGCCCGGCTTCGTTTAACAGCTCCATGTCGATAACAGACGGCGCCAGCAATAACCGATCTTTGTAATGAACGGAGTAGGTCAGTGATGTGTCAAAACGGACAACAACATGTATATCTCCACCCGGTGACCATATTTTCTTAACAGGCTGAGCGTGTATGTGCATAAAAGCAATACATACCGACAGCAATGCAATCGTGTATTTCATGATAAAAGGGTTAGAGGCAAAGATAAAAGCGAAAGAACTGTTTGTCTTTTTCTTTTACTTCTTTTTTACTTCAGAGGTATCACCTTCCAGCACGGGTAATGTGTAACCACCTGTATCCAGCATGGCTTTGGGAAATGCGGCGCGTAAAGCCTGCAAATCGGCAGGTAAAACCTTTGACTGGTACAAATAAATGGAGTGCAGATCGGGCAGTCCTTTCAGGGATACCAGCCCGCTGATCGTAATGGAAGTGCCGACAATATTAAGGTATTGCAGTTTGGATAATGATTGTAACGATGATAATCCCTTATCAGTAATAGCAGTGTGTTCAAGGCCTAACCTGGTCAACTTTGTAAGTTTGCCGATAACAGCAAATGCACTATCGGATATAGAAGTGCCTCCCGCCTTTAACCATACCAGTTGGGCTGCCAACGGTTCCAGCAGTTTTATCTCTTTATCAGTAACAACCGGCGACGAAATAAAGTTCACAGACAAATAATTACTGCCGGTTGCCACAGGTATAACGGTAGCGCCAACGGCTTTTAGTTTATTAACAGCTTCCTGGGGAGCTGCCGCTACAGGTTCTTCCGGCACATCCGGCTTGGAAGGAACAGCGATATGATTACTTTGCAACGCTTCCAGCAAAAGCTTTATCTTACTATCCTGCGGCAACGCCTTCACCTGCTGATCGAAGCTGGCCCCGGCATTGATCCACCAATGCAGTAAGGTGATCTCAGCCTCCGTAAGCTGTGGTTTGCCTTTGGGTGGCATATGCTTTTTTTCCAGCGGATCGAGTATTACCCGTTTGTAAATTTCACTTTCATCGCCTTTACCCGCTACCAATGTCTTTCCCTCTTCTCCACCTTTCAGTATAAACTCTTTTGTGTCAAGCCGCAGTTTTCCTTTTTGTTTAGATGTGCCGTGACAACTGTAACATTTGTTCTGCAACATGGGCTGAATAATATCGTTATAAGCAACCGCCGCCTGCACATCGGGTATTATTTTTTTTACGTCTTTGGAATCATCTCCCGAAGCGGAGAATCCCTGCGACAGGTAGCCTTCGCCGTGAGTAAGCGTACCACCCAGGTGCCCGGTAATAGTGATCAGCAAAAACAACAGCAGGGAAATGATATACGGCACTATTGCCGGTGTTTTCAAAGAAACCTTTCCTGTATACAACAGGTAATATACAATTGAAATGACAGCTACCGCTATGCCCAGCCATTTATGCCTGTCCAGCACATCTATATCATATTCGCCGCTGCCGGCCAAAAACAAGCCGCTGATGCATGAAAATACAGCGCTCAGCGCGCCCATTAATAACGTAATGCCAATAGCGGGGTGAAGCTGACGAAATTGTTCTCTCCTGCTGAGCCAGTGCATCAGCACTCCCAATAATAAAATGCCTATGGGAAGATGAACCAACACCGGGTGAAACCTGCCTAAAAATTCTGTAACGCTGAGTAGTGCCATATAAGCAATATGCTGATTTATTTTTTATTTACCGGAATATCTTTTTTTCAGCAATTGCATCATGCTTACATTAATAGCCCATTGATCAGCTAATGGCTGTCTTGTATAAGGCAGGGTAGGCATATAGTCGGGAGGACCGAATTCTGCCAGGAAGGTCATGCGTTTAGCGCCCTGCTTTATTTTTAACTCAACCACTTTATCCCACCAGCTTATATGTTTGTTCAGGGCGTTTTCCCATTCCGGCGCCCTGGGATCGCTCACCTGCGGACCTTCGGGATGTCCTACCCTCGCATGTATATGATCTACTCTCTGCAAAGCCAGGTCCACGGTTGATTCCTGTCCTTCAAGAAAGGATTCATGAACATTGCACCAATGTGATATATCGAGCGTGATACGCAAGCCGGGTATTCCTTCTATAAACTTACGCGCTGCCGGGGCGGAATACAATATGCGTGAACGATGTGTTTCATGGCTGATGGGAATCCCGCTTTTTTGTGCATTCTCCATCGTGCATTCAATGAATTTTTTATTCTCTTCAAACGAAAAATAATCCCTTCCCGAATGGCAGTTGATGTACAATGGCTTTTGCGGGCTTTGCGTAGAAGCTGCTTCGATCATGCCCCTGAACTGTTCAAGGTTCCTTGTGAAAGTATAATCGTGGGCACCGCATAAAAAGCCCACTTCAAGACTATGTTTTTTCAGGTTGTCAAAGAGACGTTGCTTTTTTTGTGGATCCGATTGCCACCACAATTCAATACCATCATAACCGTCCTTTTTAGCCCTGGCGCAATAATCGTCAAATGTACCCTGAAATCCCCAATCGGTAGCCATTACGGTTACACGGAAATCCGGGGGAATGCTGAATGCAGGTTTATCCATATTTTCCTGTTGGAAAGGTGCAATGAGCGCGCCGCTGAAGGCGGCGCCGGTTGAAATAAATTTTCTTCTGCTGATAGGCATAGGGAGGCGGCGATTAGTAGTAAGTGATAAGTGGTAAGTAATTTAGTTTAATACGTTATGCTACAATTTCATTGATCACTCTTCCGTGCACATCCGTTAACCTGAAAGGGCGGCCCTGGAACTGGTAAGTGAACTTTTCGTGATCGAAACCTAGTTGATTAAGAATGGTGGCCTGTATATCAAACGGGGTAACCTTACCACTTACAGGGCTGTAGCCTATCGGGTCTGTTTCACCAAAGCTGGTTCCTTTTTTAATACCTCCGCCTGCCATCCATATTGTAAATGCTTCAGCGTGGTGATCTCTTCCTTTGAAGGATTGTTGCTTGCCCTCCCGGTTTTCCTGCATCGGCGTGCGCCCAAACTCACCACCCCACACTACAAGGGTTTCATCCAGCAATCCTCTTTGCTTTAAGTCCAGCAACAATGCTGTAGACGCCCTGTCTACACTTCTGCATTTATTTACAAAAGCAATTTCAATAGAATCTCCGGCATAAGTGCCATGCGAATCCCAGCCCCAGTCGAACAGTTGCACATACCTCACGCCTTTTTCAACCAGCTTTCTTGCCAGCAGGCAGTTATTGGCAAAGCTTTCTTTGCCTGGCCTGGTACCATACATTTCGTGAATATAAGCCGGCTCATCGCTGATGTCCATTGCCTCCGGAACAGACATTTGCATTTTATAGGCCATCTCGTATTGCGAAATGCGGGATAAGATTTCAGGATCCTTAAATTCTTCGTATGCTTTTTTGTTCACTTCATTAATGGCATCTATCGAAGCACGGCGCAGATCCCTGTCAATACCCTCAGGATTATTAATGAACAATACCGGATCGCCCTCCGACCTGCATTGCACACCCTGGTAAACAGAAGGCAAAAAGCCGCTGCCCCAAACGCTTTTACCGGCATCAGGGTTTTTACCTCCTGAAGTCAATACCACAAAACCCGGGAGATTGCTGTTTTCCGTACCCAATCCATAACTGGCCCAGGCACCTATGCTGGGTCTCCCCAACCTGGCAGAACCGGTGTGCATGAGCAATTGAGCGGGAGCATGATTAAACTGGTCGGTCTGTACGGCTTTTAAAAAGCTAAGTTCATCCGCCACAGTAATAAGATGAGGCAGGTGATCGGAAATCCATGCCCCGCTTTCACCACGTTGGGCGAAATTGCCGTAAGGCCCCAACATTTTAGGAACGCCTCTTATAAATGCAAAACGTTTTCCTTCCAGCAAGGATTGCGGGCAGTCCTTTCCATCCAGTTTTTGCAAGTCGGGCTTGTAATCAAACAGCTCGAGTTGCGACGGCGCTCCCGCCATATGCAGGTATATTACCGATTTTGCTTTACCGGGAAACATAGGCGGTCTGCCGGCCATCGGATTGGCGCTATCGAAAAGAGTTGCAGTGGCTCCTTTGTCTTTTGAGCCCATCCAGTCGCAACCGGCAAGCAAAGAGCCAAAAGCCATCGCACCTAAACCGGTAACACTATCGCGCAAAAAATGCCTGCGGGTAACATACCGCAACTGTTCATATGTTGCTTCCTGCGCAAGCTTTTGAGCCTGTAATTCTTTTTGTGTCATAACTTCTTTTATTTAACCGTAATGGCCCAGGTATTAGATATTGTTCTTTTGATGATTGATAGTGTTTAATATCGAATTTCAAATATCCAATTTCAAATCACTAATTCTTCGTGATCACCTCATCCAGGTTTAACATCGCGTTTGCTACAAGCACCAGGGCCGCTTTATCCGCGCTTGTCTCCCGCATATCGTCGCCATTCATTTCACAAGCCTTGTCCTTATCCTTGGTAAACTCCTGCAGGGCATTATTGTATAGCTTCATCAATGCCTCCAGCTTTTCATTGCTTATAGGGCGATACATGACCATTTCATATCCCCTGCTGATCTGCTGGCGGGGATCGCCTCCGCCCGCTTTGTGCATGCGTTCCGCATAATGCCTTGCCATTTCTATGAATGCCTGGTCGTTCAGCGTGGTAAGCGCCTGCAAAGGAGTGTTGGTACGTATCCTTCTTGCCAGGCACACTTCACGGGCTACTCCGTCAAAACTTACCATAGACGGGTAGGGCGAAGTACGTTTCCAATAGGTATAAATGGCCCGGCGATACTGGTCTTCCCCTACGCTTTTATTCCAGGTAGCGCCGTCGTAAGGCGAAAGCCAGATGCCCCTGGGCTGATACGGCATTACACTATGTCCAAACATTTTATGACTGAGCAGGCCGGAAACTGCCAGCGCCTGGTCTCTTACCTGTTCTGCGCTTAGCCTTACCCGTGGACCCCGTGCATAATATTTATTAAAAGGATCTTTCTCCAGTGTTTCCTTCGATACTTTTGAGTCCTGCTGGTAGGTAGCAGACATTACAATGGTTTTGATCAGCTTTTTTACACTCCATTTGTAATCATTCATAAACTGCCACGATAACCAGTCGAGCAATTCCTTATGGGTAGGCGCGATGCCCTGCGTGCCCAGGTCTTCCAATGTTTCCGCAATACCCTGCCCCATCAGCTGCTCCCATATACGGTTGACCATGGTGCGACTGGTGAGTGGATTTTTTTTATCGGTCATCCACATCGCCAGTCCCAGCCGGTTACGCGGCGCCCCTTCCGGCATGGCATTCAGCGAATGCGGAACATCCGGCTGAACTTCGTGGGTTTTGGCCATCCAGTTTCCTCTTTCAAAAATATGCGTCGGCCGGAACATGTTTTGAGGATTCTCCATCATTACCGGTGTTTTTACAGATGGAGATGTTTTGAGCAGGTAATTATAATATACATACGCGCTGTCGTAGCCTGCCAATCCTTTTCCCGGAAAATCGGATGAAAATAAAAACCAGTCAAGCATTACCAGGTTATTATTCGCTTCTTTTGCGTCCACTCCCGGGTTGCTGTAGCTAAAGTACAGATCATGTACGCCTTCGGAAGGAAGGATGGCTGTTTGCTGCACTTCCCAGCCTTTTGATGCAGCCATAACAGTGGATGCGATCACTGGTCCGTTAATACTGTCGAGATGAATCGTCCATTTCCCGTTTTGAACGCCGGACCTGTAATTATATATCAATTGAGTTTTACCTGTAAGATCTACCGCAGGCAGCCGGCACTGGGAATTTTTCCGAAAAGCAAGATATACTTCCGCTAATTCGCAGTTTACAAACTTATCTGCATGGTAAGAATAAACAGCGGGTTGCCAGTATTTAACCTGCTTAATGAACTCTTTTGCTTTTTCTGCAGATGCGTTGGCCGCCAGCCAGTTTTGCAAGGAATCGAATTTCGGCTGATCGGACTCTTTAAATTCTCTTAATACAGGATACTCTCCCGGCATATCTTCATCACGGGTATTATTGAAGAAAGCCATGAACTTATAATATTCTTCCATCTTAAAAGGATCGTAGGGGTGACTGTGGCATTGCACGCAGGCGAAAGTAGTGCTCATCAATGTTTCCCAGGTGGTGTTCACCCTGTCGATGATGGCAGCCGTCCGGAATTCTTCGTTATCCGTTCCACCTTCATCATTGTTCATTGTATTCCTGTTAAAAGCGGTAGCTATATATTCTTCATCAGTAGCTCCCGGTAATAAATCACCTGCTATCTGCTCTGTTAAAAACCTGTCATAAGGCTTATCCGCATTAAAAGCATTGATCAGCCAGTCCCTGTAGCGCCATATGGAGCGGTACGCGTCCTTTTCATATCCCTTGCTATCGGCGTACCGGGCAATATCCATCCACATTGCCGTCCAGCGTTCCCCGTATTGTGGAGAAGCAAGCAAAGTATCTACCAGCTTCTCGTAGGCATCAGCGCTTTCATCTTTCAAAAAATTTTCTGCCAGCTCAGGAGATGCAGGCAGCCCCGTTATATCCAGGCTGACCCTGCGCAACAGGGTTGCCTTATCTGCTACAGGCGACGGCTCTAATTTTTCTTCTTTGAGCTTTTCAAAAACAAAACGATCCACGTCATTTTTTACCCAGTCATTACTGCCAGACAGGAAGCCCCAGAAACCAGCCGTAGCTCTTGGCACTTCTACCGGCTTTACGGCCACGTAAGCCCAGTGGTCGCCCCATTGCGCTCCTTCTTTTATCCACTGCTTCAGCATATCAATTTCCTGCCGTGAGAGCGGCTCATGCTTATAAGGCATCCTTTCTTCGGGGTCGGAAGAGGTCAGGCGCCGGATCATTTCACTTTTTTCGGGGCTTCCGGGAATGATAGCGGGTTTGCCGCCATCCGTAGTATCCAGTGCCTCATTGCGAAACAGCACGCTGAAGCCGGCTTCTTTCTTTACACCGCCATGACAGGAAATGCATTTTTTATTAAGGAGGGGTTTTACTTCGGTATTATAATCTACTTTTTTATGACCTATCAGTCCGGTTGAAACTACCAGCGCCACGATAAGAACGCCGGTAACTACCAAAAGCTTTTTGTTGAGTTTAATTTTCATAACCTGGAAGCACGTTCAATAAGGCCACGTAAGTTACGAAATATTACCCTTTTATGACATGACATTTAACAAAAGCACAGAAAAGATCCAAACAATTGTTCGGTTGTATGTACAAATATTTGAAAAATTACAGGAGGTTGACAAATATCAATAATATATTACAATAACGGATGATAGCATTATCAGAACAGTCCGTACAACTGGCTGTCTATTTTGCTGATGATGTCCCCCAGATGTTCTTCGTTTTCCGCGAATTTGTTTTTATCTATATTAATAACAAGCAGGGCTCCTTCTTTGTAGCCGTCAATCCATTTATTATAGTATTCATTCAATCGCTTAAGATAATCAAGCCGGATATTTTCCTCGTATTCCCTGCCCCGTTTTTGTATCTGTCCAACCAGCGTAGGCACGGATCCCTGGAGGTAGATCAACAAGTCCGGGGGGTTCACCATTTGCTTCAGGGTTTCAAAAAAACGGAAATAGTTATCAAAATCACGCTTGCTCATTAAGCCCATTTCGTGCAGGTTGGGCGCGAAAATATGAGCGTCTTCATAAATAGTCCTGTCCTGGATCACAGTTTCTGCTCCCTTCTGGATTTCGAGCAAATGATTCAGCCTGTTATTTAAAAAATAGATCTGCAGGTTAAAGCTCCACCGGGGCATATCTTCATAAAAATCGTACAGGTAAGGGTTGTGCTCAACATCTTCAAATTGCGGGATCCAGCGATAATGCTTGCTCAGCATTTCGGTAAGCGTTGTTTTTCCGGCTCCGATGTTTCCGGCTATAGCAATGTGTTTGGGTTTTTTAGTTTTCGCCATTACTGTTAAAATTCAAATTTAAAAACGGGATGCGGGATCGGATTAATAAGCACGGTAAGATTCAAGGTAAATAATTTTGCGTGCTTTAGGTTTATATGCTTTAACTTTTTTAAAAATATTTTATCCCTACCGCTTTCCTTACCAGTTCCATGGTGCTTTTGGCGCTTTTACCGGCTTTTACTGCACCCTTTTCCAGTATTTCTTTCAGGTAAGCTTCATTATTTCTTATTTCCTGCGCCCTTTCACGAACAGGTGATATGAAACGGATCATATCTTCCGCCAGTTGCTTTTTCATATCGCCATACCTGATGTTGCAGTTATTATAATCCGACAGGAATTTATGATATGTTTCTTCATTACCGGTAAGCTTCATCAACCGGAATATATTCTCAATATAATCAGGCATCGGCGTACCAGGCTCCTGCGGTCCCTGATCGGTTTTGGCCTTCATTATTTTTTTACGGATCAGTTCATTATCATCAGACAGGTAAAGCGTTGCATTCTGGTTTTCACTCTTGCTCATTTTTCCTGTTCCATCGAGGCTTGGCACTTTAACCAGTTCTTCACCGAAATTAAAAGCAACCGGCTCAGGGAAAATTTCTCCATACCGGTGATTAAATCTTGCCGCAAAATTTCTTGCCATTTCAAGATGTTGCTCCTGGTCTTTACCTACAGGCACATATAAGGCGCGATGCAGCAAAATATCTGCCGCCTGCAATACAGGATAGGTAAGCAATGCCGCGTTTATATTTTGCGGCTGTGAACGGGCTTTTTCCTTAAATGTGGTTGTTTTTTCCAGTTCACCTTTATAAGCAAGTGTATTCAGGTAAAAATACAGTTCCGACGTTTCATATACATCGCTCTGGCAATACAGCGCGGCTTTATCAGGATCAAGACCGCAGGCAATATATTCGGAAACCACATGCAGCACATGCTGTCTGAGCGTTTTGGTATCGGGGTGGGTGGTAAGTGAATGCAGATCGGCCACCATAAAATAACACTCGTATTCATTCTGCATGCGCACATAGTTTTTTAATGCGCCAAAGTAACTGCCGAGGTGCAAAATACCCGTGGGGCGGATACCGCTCATTACAATCTGTTTACCGCTTTTTTCCATAGGGCGCGAAGATACATTAATTACCGTACCGCCGGAATATGGAAAGGCAATGGACAGTGGATGGTGGACAATGGATAATGGACGGTGGATAGTGGACAGTTAAGGGCTATTTGAGATTTGAAATTTGATATCTGATGTCGGTTGCAGGTCTTATACCTTATACCTTACACCTTCCGCCTTACACCCATACCTGCTACCTGAAACCTGGAACCCTCAAAACCAGTATGAAATGAGGTATTTTTGCAATTAAAGCGTGCGCTGTATAATAACTATTTATTGTAAACTTATTGCAACATGGCATCGTTTAAAGATTTTACAAAAGAAGAAGTGAACAGGATTATAGAAAGATCATGGAAAGCTTTTGAAGCATACCGGAAATACCCGTTACAAAAAAGAGCGGCATTCATGAGGGCAATTGCCACCGAAATGGAAAAGGGAGCTAAGGAAGTAGTGCCTGTAGCGATGAAAGAAACACATTTGCCTGAACCAAGATTGCAGTCGGAGTTTACCCGCACATTATTCCAGCTAAACAGCTACGCGGAAGCATGCGAAAGAGGGTCGTGGCTGGAAGCAAGGATAGATATGGCTATTCCTGACCGTAATCCTCCCAGGCCAGACATCCGGAAAACAATGATACCATTGGGGCCGGTAGCTGTATTCGGGGCGAGTAATTTTCCGTTTGCCTATTCAACAGCGGGTGGCGATACAGCCTGCGCACTGGCTGCAGGCTGTTCGGTAGTTGTAAAAGCGCATCCTGCTCACGCAGCAACATCTGAATGGGTTGCTAACGCAGTACACAGAGCCGCCAGGCAATTAAACATGCCGGATGGTATTTTCGGACATGTGCATGGCGCCGGCTTTGAAACAGGACAAACGCTGGTAACACATCCTTACATTAAAGCGGTAGGTTTTACCGGATCATATTCCGGTGGAAAAGCGTTGTTTGACTGGGCCAATCAACGCAAAGATCCTATACCTGTATTTGCTGAAATGGGCAGCATTAACCCCGTATACCTGCTTCCGCAAAAGTTACAGGAATCGGCTGTGGAAACAGCAAAAATGTATGCCGCTTCCATTACACTGGGCACAGGGCAATTTTGCACCAACCCCGGATTGATCATCGGAATAGCCGGCGCTGAGCTTGACCGGTTTATTGCTGCACTGAGCGAAGCAATAAAACAGGTGGCGCCTTCTGATATGCTTCATACTGGTATTGCAAAAGCCTTTGCGGTCAACAGGGCAAAAGCCCTGATGCAGGAACAGGTAACCACGGTAGCCGTTTCCGTTATCCCGGCAAAAGAGGAGCAGGGCATTCCCACTATTGCATCTGCTTCTGCCAGCACTTTCCTGGGCAACCCCATACTCCACCAGGAAGTATTCGGCCCCTATTCACTGGTGATCAAATGTGAAAATATGGATGAGATGCTGCAGGTGGCGCTGGCCATGGAAGGACAACTCACTTCGACGCTCATGGCAACAGCGGGTGACATCCGCCAATACGAAACCCTGGTTGATACAGTGAAACAAAGCTGCGGAAGAATAATAATAAACGGGGTACCCACAGGCGTGGAAGTATGCCTGAGCATGCACCATGGAGGGCCCTTTCCTGCTACCACCGATTCGCGATTTACCTCGGTAGGCGCTGACGGCATTCAAAGGTTTGCGCGCCCTGTCAGCTTCCAGAATTGGCCCGATGAGCTTTTGCCCGATGAATTGAAAAACAGCAATCCATTGCAGGTATGGAGAACCGTCAATAATGAACTTACCCAACAGGCCCTGCGCCTGTAACCAGTTTAATTTTTTATATTTGAAATCTTAAATCAGCAGGTAATATTTTTACAAACCATAAAATCGTTGATATGAAACCAGCCTTAATTTGTGCCGTGTTCTTCAGTTTTATTCTTGTATACAGCGCCCGCTCGCAGGAGCGCAAGCTCGTAAAACAATGGGAAACAGACACTGTCTTGAAAGTTCCCGAATCGGTTTTGTTTGATGGTAAAAATAAAGTGTTATATGTAGCCAACATTGATGGCGCTCCATGGGAAAAAGATGGAAAGGGTTCGATAGGCAAAGTGGGCCTGGATGGAAAAATAATAGCCAGCGAATGGGTAACCGGCTTAAATGCGCCGAAAGGAATGGGTATGCATGCCGGCAAGCTATATGTTGCGGATGTGGATGGCATTGCGGTAATTGATATTGCCCGGGGAAAGATAGCAGACAGGATTGTTATAGAAGGAGCCAAGGGATTAAACGACATCAGCGTTGATGCCAATGGCGTAATTTTTGTTTCCGATTCGCACAACAAAACAATACATAAAGTAGAAAAAGGAAAAATATCAACAGTGCTGGAAAACCTGAAAGGCCCCAATGGCGTGCTGGTTGTAGGAAAAGATTTATACATTACCGATGCCGGTACGCTTAACAAAGTAGAAGCGAATGGTTCATTAAAGCAGTTGGCAGATGGCATGGAAGGCGGTACAGATGGCATTGAACATGTGGGCAAAGGAGATTTTATCGTATCATGCTGGGCAGGCTCTGTATGGTACGTGCATGCCAATGGACAAAAAGATCACCTGCTGGATACAAGAGAGCAAAAAATAAATTCGGCAGATATTGGCTATGATCCGGTAAAAAAGATTGTTTATATCCCTACTTTCTTTAAGAACAGCATAGCAGCATACGCGCTGCAGTAAGCCGGGATTTGATCGTACAATTATTCCCGGAAAACGAAGAAAGGTAACCTGTTATCGAATAAAATTTTATTCACCGGGGCTTATCGCCATCTTTACATCGTTAATAACAATAGTTAAAACAGATAGGAAATTAAATCCAGTATCCGAACAAAGACCAGGGCTGTGAATCCTTCCGGCCAATTGTTTTAAAAACGAGTATTAAACCGATCCAAATCATACTGAAGGATAAGCCGGTCTGCAGAGTCCGGCTTTTTTATTGGCGGTTGCTGAACATTTTCTTTTCTATTCTCGCATCATGCCCATAAATATCATCCCTGAAATTCAGGTCGCCTTTCGAATCTACCCAGGCAGTAAAATAACCAATAAACACCGGTATGGCATCACGAAGCGTAACATACTTTTCTTTGCCGCTGTTCATTGCTTTATCAATGGCTGCAGAAGTCCAGGTACTGTCGTTGCGTAAAAGAAATTCCGCCAGTTTTTTAGGCTCGCCCAGGCGTATGCAGCCATGGCTGAAAGCCCGCCTGCTTTCTCCGAATAAACTTTTTGCCGGTGTATCATGCATATAAATGTTATAGTTGTTAGGGAAAAGGAATTTTACCTTACCCAGCGAATTATTGGAACCGGGCTTTTGCCGTACATTGGGCAACCCGCCTGTAGTATACCCTGCAATTTCCATATTATGCTTTGCCAGGTAATTCTTATCTTTTTTCATGCCGGGCAATACTTCATTTTTTAAAATGCCCGGGGGCACATTCCAGTACGGACTAAACACAATGTATTTAAGATCGCCATAAAAAATTACCGTATTGTTCTGGTTAGTGCCTACCACCACATTCATGGCATATACAGGCTTGCTGTCTTCAAAAATGTGCAGCTTAAATTCCGGGATATTTACCAGCAGGAAATCTCCTTCCACCTTAGCCGGAACCCAGCGCATTCTTTCGAGGTTAATGAGCATTTGCCGGATGCGTTTTTCAACGGGCATATTTATTTCTTTCAGCATTGCCGGCCCTATAACCCCATCTTCCTTTACGCCGTACCTGTGCTGAAATCTTTTTACAGCAGTTGCCAGGGAATCGGTAAATAAACCGGAGCTGTCGGCTAAATCAAAATCTCCGGTAAGCCGTAACCGGTTCTTTATTGCTATGATTACTTCGCCTGTATCGCCTTGCTGCAGCTTCTTTTTATTGGTAAGTACAGGCTGCCAGCCACCGGCTTTTTCTATTTCGTAATAACGCAGTAAGCTTTGCTTTAACCGCTGGTAGTAAATATTAAGCGGTTCGTATGCTGCGGATCTATCTCCCTTATGCGCAATCAGCGAATCCAGTGTAGCCACAAGGTCTATTTTCTTCCGGGGAATGAACCATTTCAGATCTGAAGCATTCAAACTGCTGCTTCCCTGGTACGCATTTTCCGCATAGCGAAAAAACTGCGTGGTAAGCAATAATTCAGTATTCAAACGATTGCTGTCGCTCATAAATGTTACCTGTCCGCCACTTTCAAGCGTATCCAGTATTTGTTTCAGCACCGGGTTTGTAAGACTGGTATCTCCGCTGTACTGAACGTAATCTGTTTGCTGATTTAAAAAATTATAGGCCTGTTCAGCAAGCCCGTCCTTAAAAAACCAGGCATACTGGTAATTCCTCGCATTATAAAAATCGCGGAATTGCCTGGATTCCGTATCGTTCAGTTGATGAGCTGCAATATAACTTTCGAGCGCAGTGCTGTCAAAAAAAAGTTCGCTAAAAGCATTTTGAGCGGTAATGGTCGTATCTCTTACCTCAGACACAGTAACAACCTCACCTGCTTTTTTTTGTGCACAGGAATAGATACCGCAAACTGATACCGCAGCTATAAAAAATAAATAACGCATGAAAATAAAATAAGCAATAAGGTTGATAACAAATGTAATTTAGCCTATAATCCTGAGACGATATAAGTCCATTTAACGTTGAAGTCGGGCTTTTTATTTTCGTTCAAAGCGGGCTTCCTCCGACGCCACTTTTGCCCAATAAGTCCCGTGATCTGTTACAGGATCCTGGACCTGCCCGCCTGCGGCTATGGCTTTATATATATGATTATCCGATGCCTTCACATAATCATTGAGCCGGTACAAGCCTGTTCCATCCCACTTCCCTGCATGAAGCGCGCCACCCTGTGTACAAATCATATCATATTGCTCACCAGGGTTTGCAATATGAATAATATCTCCTTTTTGCCATAATCCCCATTGGGGCATCCGGTCCAGCCAAAGGATATTTGCACCTTTATTTTCAAAAGGAAATAATTTGGCTGAAGCAGCGCTGACAATAATGTGTTCGCCGGCCGGAGTAGTATTTTGCCTGCCTACTATGCATGAAACGTTTAATGCTTTGATAGGATTGCCTGTGTTGGCAACAATATTGCTGTCTATAACATACATACCCTCTCCATACCTTGCCGGTATGGTAGAATAAACGTATATCCCCATGAATTTTTTATCGACCAGTTGTATTTGATTGCTTACTATTTTACCGTTTCCCGCATTTGTAAATTCAATAGCGTTTACATTCGATTCAACAGCATTGTTTATAACATTCACTCCACCCACCTGGGTTATTTTAACGGCCGCCGCGTTAACATTCCCGCTTTTTATTGTATTATAGCTTATATACACTTCTTCTAAATTTCTGAAACCCTTCATCTTACCAACAGAAGTGACATACACTCCCCTGTTCAACATATTGTTTTCAATTTTTCCTTTTCCCGCGGGCGCTACCTGCAATCTGCCATTTAAAACAGACCGGGTGATAAGAAACCCCTTTACATTATTACATTTATTATCAATAGGGGAAGTAGTGGTTATACTATCAATGAGCAGCCCGTCAATGCCGGATGCAGAAAAGTCGCTGATATTGCAATTGCTGTAGATAATATTTTTTACTGTAGCGGCAGGTTCCGTATGAATAGAATTCCCTCCTTTGACAACCCCATTTTCAAAAGGCAAATCGTAAATATATTTTACCGTTATACTGTCAACCCCGCCATTTCCTCCTATACTTATCCCCTGCCTCAAATAATCACGCTGGTATATTCTTTCTACCGTTATGTTTTTACTGTTTTTTGACACACCTATAATGTCGCCGCTCACATCATGAATAAATAAATCGTGGAAATAAGCGTTGCGTACAACATAAGGATCTCCATAACAAAATATACCTGCTGATTGCGCATCCCTTCCAAAAGATGCAGGAGGAGGATAGGTTTTAAAAGGATTGCTCATGTCGATAGCCAGGTGAGCAATTTCAACATTGATTACATCTTCCGAATTGTTTCCGAGGGTAAATACACGCCTGAAATTTGAGATATCCCCGGGCGAAAGCTTTACCGTAGTGGTGTACATGCCTTCTCCCTTTACTTTCGTATTGGAATATACGCTGATGATCTTATAGGGTGGCTTTTGCTGGCGGCTGACAATATAAGTACCTGCCGGAAAGAGTATGTTCCCTCCTTTTTTCTGACGTGCCATTTCAAAAGTTGCTCTCAGCGCTTCACTGTCATCGGTAGTACCATCTCCTTTTGCTCCATACCACTTTACGCTGAACTGCGCGGCGGTATCCTCCGGCAATACGGTGAGTCGCTGATCAAATATCCAGGCATGTTTATCGGCCCGCACAATCCCTCCATGAATAACGCCTGAGCCAACTATACGCGTGTTATTTTCAAAACGGATGATTTTACCTGCCGGGATATTCACCACGCCGTTTACCACGATGTTTGCTCCGGGCTGCGCAAAAACAAGCTCTTTTACATTGCTATAAGAAAATATTTGACTGATTTTACCCGACATCTCAGCTCCGTTTCCCGTTATACCGCAAAGGGAGGCATCGTAAATACCCGTGGCAGGGATATCTGTATTCGTTATATGTTCACTTCTGAAAAAGAAATGCAGAAAACTTATGAGACTAATATACAATAATGGCATTTACCCGCGTATTTTGAGCAAGTTTCACATTTTACACTTTGTATGCAAACATCTCATTCTTAATTAACCAATCCTTATGAATTGCTCATTCTACAATATCGGGTCTTCTTTCTTCAGTACGCTTTACAGACATTTCATGCCGCCAGTCTTCAATTTTTTTAGGATCGCCGCTTAACAATATTTCTGGCACTTTCCAGCCCCTGTATTCAGCCGGTCGCGTATATACCGGCGGCGCTAATAAATTATCCTGGAAAGAATCGAAAAGCGCCGAAGTCTCATCATTCAATACTCCGGGCAGTATGCGCCCTATTGCATCTACCAATATAGCTGCCGGTAATTCACCGCCGCTTAATACATAATCTCCGATTGATATTTCTTTGGTAATAAAATGCTCGCGCACCCTTTCGTCTATTCCTTTATAATGTCCGCATATCAGCAGCAAGTTCTCTTTAAGTGATAAGCTGTTTGCTGTTTTCTGATTGAACTTCTCACCATCAGGTGTCAGGTAGATCACCTCGTCATATTTACGCTTAGCAGAAAGCGCTTCGATGGCATTCACCAGAGGTTCGCACATCATAACCATACCGGCTCCGCCACCATATTGATAATCATCTATTTGCCCATAGGCATTGACCGCCCATTTACGCAAATGATGCACTTCCACATGCAATATCCCTTTTTCCCTGGCACGTTTCATAATGGAATGCGCAAAAGGGCTTTCAAGAAGCTCCGGCAAAACACTTAAAATATCTATATGCATAACTGCAAAGATAGTCAGGGTATTTACAAGATTTTACTGCAAACTTTTTTAAGCAAGAACAAAAATTGCAACAGGCCGGCACGATGGTTATACGGCACAGGGACCAGGGCGGGTTATAATATGCGCCGTATGCTTAAAGGCCAGCCTGTATGCAAAGGTTGGGTTGGTAACAAATAGGGGATTAAAAAGCAGGGTTGGGTGTTGATACACATAAAAAAGGTTAGCGTCTCATGATGCGTTTCTCAATGTACACTAATGACGGATCTGGAAACAGAAAGGATGTATGTGCAGATAAAAAAATAAATATTTTATTCATCCCCCAGGAATTCATCCATGTCCCGCCTCTCTTTTTTTGTAGGTCTGCCGATCTTGCTTAAGCGTTTTCCTGTATGAAAACTGGCAGCCTGGTATTGTAACCTTTCAATTTCTTCGGCAGGTGTAATATCAACATAATATTTAATAGCCTCGCTGTATTGCACGCGATTGTATAATAAACCACCCACTTTTATGCGCCAGCGCCTGGCTTCTGTCTTAATTTCGTATTCATCGCCCACATGCACGTTTTTAGATGCTTTGGCCGGATCGCCATTGTATTTCACTTTTCCTTTATCGCAGGCTTCTGCCGCCATTGAGCGTGTTTTAAAAAGCCGGATCGCCCATAGATATTTGTCCAGCCGGAGCTTTTCTTTTACATCCGCCATACCCTTCTATTAATTTGTTTGCAAATTACTTACACCCTGCAAAAAAACAGTATAATTTCCTTCACGCAACCATTTATCAAAACCTTCTCCTATGTAACGGTTTGTCATTTAAATTTACCTCCAAAACGCTTTACATGCCAGTTATTTACTTCCGGCGCCGCATGGCCCTGCTGTTTTTTCTCGCTGTCTATGCCATGAACGCCGCGGGACAGTTTAAACCCCGTGAAATTACCTGGACCAGCGAGGGCACCGGCTTTTACCAGGTTGATAATAACAGCCTCTTAAAAATCACTCCCCTTGCCCCGCAGCCGGTTGAAACAGTGGCTACAGCCAAACAGCTTACGCCCCAGGGCAGCGATCAACCTTTAGAGATCGCTGATTTTGAATTGAGTACAAACAAGAACCTGCTCCTGCTGTTTACCAATACGAGCCGCGTTTGGCGCTATAATACAAAGGGAGATTACTGGTTGCTGAACCGTACCACCGGTCAGCTCAGGCAGATGGGAAAAGGTCGCGCTGCCCAATCGCTGATGTATGCGAAGCTTTCGCCCGATGGTCAGAAAGTTGCCTACGTAAGCAACAGGAATATTTTTGTGGAAGACATCGCTACCGGTAAAACCACTGCGCTTACTACCGATGGCAGCAAGCAGTTGATCAACGGGACTTTCGACTGGGTATATGAAGAAGAGTTTGGATGCAGGGACGGATTCAGGTGGAGCGCCGACAGCAGGCACATTGCTTACTGGCAGGTGGATGCAGGAAAAACACGCGACTATCTGATGTTGAATACAACCGACTCCATCTACTCCTTTGTAATACCCGTTGAGTATCCGAAAGTAGGAGAACCTCCTTCCGCGGTGCGTATAGGCGTAGTAAAGGCCGCAGGAGGTAAAACTACCTGGATGAATATTCCCGGCAATGCGCAGCAACGATACCTGCCACGCATGGAATGGGCATTGGGTAATACGACACTGCTTGTGCAGCAACTGAACAGGAAGCAGAATGAAAGCAACATTTACAGCTGTAATATAACCACCGGGAACGCGCATACGATATATACCGAAACCGACAAAGCATGGATTGACATAAAATCAAGGTGGAACGACGACGATCCTAAGGGATGGGACTGGATAAACAATGGCAAGGCCTTTTTATGGGTGAGCGAAAAAGATGGCTGGCGGCATATTTACAGCATTACAAAAGACGGTAAAAAAGAAACCTTACTTACCAAGGGCGACTATGATATTGAAAAGATATGCGCAGTGGACGAAAAGAATAATTACGTCTATTTCATAGCATCACCCGAAAGCGCAGTACAACGGTATTTATACCGGGCCAGCCTGGATGGCAGCGGCAAAGCAGAATTAGTATCTCCCGCCGGCATGAAAGGCACGCATGGATATGAAATCTCTCCGGGCGCACAACTGGCGCTGCACACATTTACCAATCGTACTACACCTGTAGCATACGAATTCCTGCGGCTGCCCGAACACACTCCTTTGCAACCCGAAGAGAGCATTGCCCGTACAATCAAACCCGATTCTTCCAGGAATATTGAATTCTTCCAGGTTACCACAGAAGACGGAATAACGATGGATGGATGGATCACAAAGCCCGAAAATTTTGATCCTGCAAAAAAATACCCTGTATTATTGTATGTGTATGGAGAGCCTGCCACCACTACTGTTGAAGACAGCTATTCCATAGGGCAAAACCGTTTGTTCAACGGTAGTATGGCGCAGAGCGGATATTTTTACGTTTCATTTAACAACAGGGGGACGCCTACGCTTAAAGGAGCCGCATGGAGAAAATCGATTTACAGGAATATAGGCGTCATCAATATACGCGACCAGGCCATGGGCATGAAGAAACTATTGCAGGAGCGGCCTTATCTTGATACCTCCCGCGTTGCCTGCTGGGGATGGAGCGGCGGCGGATCTTCCACCCTGAACCTGTTGTTTCAATACCCGGATATTTTTAAAACAGGCATAGCAGTAGCCGCAGTGGGCAACCAGCTTACTTACGATAACATTTACCAGGAAAGGTATATGGGATTGCCCCAGGAAAACAAAGAGGATTTTATAAAAGGATCGCCGGTTACCCATGCGAAAAACTTACGCGGGAACCTATTGTACATACATGGTACAGGCGATGATAATGTACATTATCAAAACGCCGAAATGCTGCTGAATGAACTGATCCGGTACAACAAGCAATTCCAGTTCATGGCGTATCCCAATCGCACACACGGCATATACGAAGGAGAAGGCACGATACTGCATCTAAAAACATTGTATACTGATTTCCTGCTGAAACATTGCCCGCCGGGAGCAAGGTAGAATGCAGTGCATTTGGATACCAGCATATAAAAGCAGGTAAAATGAAAAAAGCGTTCTCATTTGCCATTCGCGTCTGGCAATGCATACCCTTTCTCTACCATTCTTTTGCCCATTTCCCTATATGCTTCCGGATCGGCAGGGGTAAGAGTTGCCAAACCATCCACATAGCGGTTAAACATACAAAATGCGGCCGCTATCAGCACAGCATCATGTATTTCCCGGTCTGTGGCGCCTGATGCTTTTGCAGCATCTATATCCTGAACGGTTACGGATTTACCGCTTTGCTGCACTTTGCCTGCAATGATGAGCAACGCTTTCAGCTTATCGCTTACACCTGAATGCTGCATGTCGTTTAGCACATCATCTACAATAGCGCTTTCATCGCCGTATAGGCACCGTGCCGCGGCAGCATGACTGCTCATGCAAAACATACAATTGTTTTTATGCGATACATAAGCTGCTATCAGCTCGCGCTCTGCAGGGGTGAGCGGAGACGCGTCCCTTAACAGCACCTGGGCCAATTGATACAAATGCTTTCCTGTTTCAGGACGATACATGACCAGGCTGCGTATGCCCGGTACACCTTCGGGCAGTGTAATATGCGCCATACTTTTATTTTAAGTGCGTTGAACGGCTTTTTCCGGTTCAACATTTTTTATGAAAAGAATAATAAGCAATCCAATAACAAATACCAGCGAAAACAAATAGATCGCATTGCCGTAACCACCCAGGGATGTTACAAGAATACCTACAAATAAAACTGCCGTACCGGTAAACAGCCTGCCTATATTAAAGCAAAAGCCTGTTGCAGATGCACGTATACCGGTAGAGAACAATTGCGGAATATAGCAGGAAAGCACTCCCTGGCTGATGCCAAAGAAAAATGCCAGTATGCCGATTTCAAAATAAATAAGCGTGCTGAACGAATGATTGGTTTTAAACAATACAAACGACAGGGCAGAACATACTCCAAAACAAAGCAGCATTGACCTGCGCAAACCAATTGCATTCAGCATCCATCCCGAAAAAAAACCACCGGTAAGCCCACCCATGCCAAGCAGCATCATACTCAATCCGCGTTCTTTTTGACCATCGGTAGTGGTGACCAGGCTTTGCACCCAGGTAGGCAACCATGAAAAGATGGCCCACAGCCCGATCAGCATGGATCCAAATATCAGGGACCCGGTCAGCAATTCCCTGCCCTGTCCTGCCTGGAACAAAGAGGCTCTTTTTTGAGATCCGTCGCGAAAAGACAGGCGGTTATTCAGCCATGTGTCAGATTCCTTTATCAACCATATGCCCGCAAAAGAAATCACCAGCGGTATCAGTCCTACCGCAAAGGCCTGCCGCCAGCCCGATACGGTATAAGTGATCAGCCCTGCTGAAAATATACCGACCGGAAAGGCAATAGACAGGATACCCACAAAAATAGAACGGCTTCGCTGCGGCCATACTTCGCTTATGAGTGTAAGTCCGCTCACCAATACGCCACCTACGCCAAAACCGCTCATAAAACGGCAAAGCACTATGCCCCACCATTGTTGCATCAGCGCAGTAAGCACCGTAAACAATCCATAACAGGCTATTGAAAGCAATACAGCCTTTTTCCGCCCGATACGGTCGCCTACTACCCCCCAGCTAAATCCCCCCAGCGCCCACCCGAAAATGAAAACTGCGTTGATATAGGCGCTGATGCTGGAATGCAATGCCGGGTCTGTAGCCACCTGCATCTCCTTTATTACCACCGGAAGATATACAGACATCAGCGTTGATACGGTTCCTCCCAATGCTCCGCTGACAAAGCATATAAAAAACAACATCCAGAAATATCCCGACAGTTTTTCTTTCTCCGTTTGTGTCGATGTGATGCTCATAGCTTTGTTATTTTAGTAATCCGTCAAACACAAATGATACATAATACAATGCGCCAATATAGGGCGAACCGAACGATTGGTATATCCTGTTGTTGAATACGTTACTTCCACCCAGCTTGATAATGGAATGAATGGCCGGTAATTTTTTATTGACCTGTATATCTACCAAAGAATAAGCTCCTACCCTTCCCGGCCGATTGCCATTAAAAGTGCCATACCAGTCGAAGGCATCCTGCCATCTCCAGGCGATATTGAACCCAAAGTTTTTGTATACATTGCTGTTGCCGAATGTAAGATTGGTCGTAAACTTTGGTGTGTTGAATGCAGGAATATTGTTAGGATTGGCATCCAGCAGGTTGAACTCAGCCCAGGTAATATTTCCCGATGCGGTATATCCCTTAGGCATCATATAGGTTAAACCCATCGAAAGACCCTGCGCTGCCACCTTATCTGCCGCATTGGTATATAGCTGAAAGGCCTGTACATTGCCGCCGGGAATATCCGAAGCAGCATCGGAACTGATCGTTCCATCCCCGGCCAGCACGGCATGTTCCGGACGGATCACCACCGTATTAATAATGAAATTATTATACGAGCTGTAATAATAATTCAAATCTATCAAAAGCTGGTTTTGGATCAGTCCTTTATAACCCACCTCAAACGCTTTTTGTTTTTCCGGCTTTATATACGACACGTTTGATTTTTGCAGCAATCCCTTATTTTCTTCTATTGCCTGCGGAAAAGGAGTGCCATTGGCCATAGCCGCGCCGAATGCCGCGCCAAAAGCGCCCACAGAAGAGGCGGTAAATGAATTTTCATATACATTCATTCCTTTACTGTTGTTGGGGGCGCCGCCAAGTATGGTTATGGGTCCTACATTCAGGTGAATGTACAGGTCAACCGGGGTTGGATTACGGAAGCCTGTTTGGTAGGAAGCCCTGAAATTGTGATCTTTTGCCACTGTATACACCCCCGAAAAACGCGGAGTAAAGCTGCCTGAAAAATTATTGTTTTTATCGTACCGGACGGAAGCCGTAAGCTTTAACCTGTCATCAAGCAGCCTTTTACCCACCTGCACAAATGCCCCATACTCCTTGATCGTTATTTTCTGATCTTTATCATCGAACAGCGAGCCATTGGTAAACATATCGTAATAGCGGAAATTACCGCCTGCCAGCAATTCAAATATTTTTACATTGTTTGTAAAATCATACTGCCCTTCTGTATGATAAAACTTGCTGTTGCTGAAAACGCCTGCGCCGCTCAATCCGTAATTATGAATAAGATTATCTTTTGCCTGTTCGTATGCAGCACTGCCGGGCGCTAACCTGCCCTCGTCAGCAAAAGCCCTCGCTGCGGTGTGGCTGGCAGCCGTTATACCACTGATATCTCCGTTATAAGCCGCCGTATACCTGTTAAACCACATGTTGTCAGCATCACCGGGCGCTACGGTATTGCCATTCAGATCCTTCACCCATGTACGGTTCAGGAACTGCGCAAGCGACCTTGTATTGTATGAATCATGTGAATCTTCTATCACCGCATAAGCACGCAAAAAATAATTGCTGCCTTTTAGCTCTGCCCGGTGCTGCTTCAAAACAAAATTGTTCAGGTCAAAGCGGCTGCTGCCCGTATAACTTGCCGTGCCTTTACCATAATTGTACCGGTATGATAATTCCATGTTGCCGGATATGCGGTAATGCAGCGCACCACTTAACTTCAGGCTGTACACATTGTAGTTCATCAAATTTTTTTCTTCGTACCCGGTGCGGGAAACACGACCCATTCCTTCAATGGTTCTTACTACTTCATCCCCATAAATATTTACCGCGTCGCGTCCGGGATTATTGGGGCCGCGGAGGTTATCTGGCGTTTGCGCATCAATATCTGTGTAGTTATTGGCATACCAGTCTAACCCGGTTAAATACGATGCATTGATCTTAAATGCAAACTTATTATTAAATGCTTTGGCATACCGCAAAGCAAAATCGTATAATCCATGGGGTTTCACGTCTTCTTCTCCTATATGATTGATGCCCGCCTTGGCCTGCACCGTCAGTCCCTGGTATTGAAAGGGATCTTTGGTATGCATCATCAATACTCCGTTAAAAGCAATGGGGCCATACAATGCCGAAGCAGCACCGGGGATCACTTCCACACTTTCGATATCAAGGTCAGATGTGCCAAATTGATTGCCTACTGAAAAATTCAATCCGGGCGTCTGATTGTCTACACCATCTACCAATTGTAAAAACCTTTGATTACCAGTGCTGTTAAACCCGCGGGTATTGATTTGCTTGTATGTTAAACTGCTTGTAACAGCCTCTATCCCTTTCAGGTGGGCCAAGCCGTCATAAAAAGAAAGGGAAGGATTTTCGCGTATTGCTTTCTGGTTCATTTTTTCGATGCTGACCGGCGAGCGCAATATGCTTTCATTTACACGCGATGCGGCAAAGACCACTTCATTCAGTAAGCCCTGCTTTTGCTTTAATTGCACGCTTATACTTTGTTGTGCATCTGAAACCGGTATTTCTTCATTGTCAAAGCCGGTTCCCGATACAACAATCGTTACAGGTAGTTTAACTTTGTTAAGCGCCAGGCTGAAGTTACCTTTTGCATCCGTAATGGTTCCAGTTAGCTTATCCTTAACCGTTATGCTGGCCCCCGCGATGGGCTCACCTGTAGCAGCATCGGTTACATTGCCATTTATTTTTATTTCCTGCGCAAACGCAGTTACTGAAAAAAATAAGAAAAATATAAAAGAGAATTGTTTCATTGCAGTAGAGATTAGTTTAGTGAACCGGGTTGTTTTTTAAATGATCATATCCTTGCGGCAGCCGGGTGTATCCGTGGTGGACGATCCGGTCGGCAAGCGTTTCATAATATGCGGGGTCGGCAGGCGTAAAGGCGTTCAGCCCGTCGACATACCGGTTATACAGGCAGAAAAGTGCGGCGATCAATACCGTGTCATGTATTTCAAGATCGGTAGCTCCTGCATTTTTCGCAGCAAGGATGGCGTCTTCCGTTACCTGCTTACCGCTTTTTTGCACGAGCGAAGCAATATGCAGCAACGCTTTCATTTTTTCGGATACCGGGGCCGTATGAATGTCTTTCAATACAGCAGCAGATGTGGTATTTTCTCCCAACAAAAGATTGGCAGCGGCGGTATGGGCAGTTGTACAGAATTTACATTCATTACCATAACAAACAATGCTGGCGATCAGCTCTCTTTCGCCCTCTGTTAATGAAGAAGTACCACGCAATAATATTTGCGTAAGCTCCCGGATCGGGACAGCCGAATCCTTACGATATTCCAGCAGGCCCGTAATGCCGGGCAGGTGGGATTCTATCTCAATATGAGGCATAAACGTTTATTAGCGAATTACAGAATAATGCAATCCTGCTCTTATTCAGGAAGAGCAGGATGCATACATCGGTTCCCCGGCATCATTGTTTGCCGATACGGGAAACTTCCTGATGAATATTAATCATTTACATTAAACGGCAACTGCATCGGGGGGTTGAATGATGCAATCAGAGCAGGTATGTATAAGAGGCGCTGAAAAATCGGAAAATGCATTATCCATTGTTATTTCGGGCGTATATGAAATATAAGCTGTGAAGGATTGAATGTATTCACCTGTGAGGGACTGTACTTTAACCGTACTTTGCTTGTTTTTTTGAGGTGATGTATTAAAATCATTTAACTGCCCGGCATAACGATCCCGCGCATCCAGCAGCCGGGTACGTTCTATGTTCGGCAGGCATAACAAATGCAGGGTATCATTTAAAATTTTTCGCTTTATGTAATTATAATGTATACCACCCCATTCAACTTCGCCGTCAAATCTTTCATATTCATTCCAGTTGGTGCTGTAAGGAAGCAAAACCGGGATTTTTACCAGTACCAGCTCTTCATCAGAATAATTTTTCCTCTCAATATGTTGTAATACCTGCCTTGTATTGTTTTGCTGAAGACAATGGAACATAATGGCATAGCCCACCAGGTTAAAAAAATGTACAGAAAAGATCAATATGGCGAAAATTCTTTTCAAGCAGTAGTTATAGTGTCACAATGTAAAATATTTTAATGAAACTAAAATACTATATTTTTGGGGGCGCGCATTTATACAAAAAAAGGGGCGTCATTGCTGCGCCCCTTTTCATAATTCCGTTGCTCTTAAATAGCAATATCTTCAATTTTAAATTTCAGCAGTCCTACAGGTGCTTTTACCTCAGCAACCTCCCCTACCTGTTTGCCTAATATACCCTGTCCTATGGGTGATGTCACCGATATTTTACCGGATTTCAGATCCGCCTCTTTTTCGGAAACAACCTGGTAAGTCACTTTCTTTTTAGTGTTTAAGTTAGTGAGTGTTACCTTGGTAAGGATGCTTACTTTACTGGTATCAATATTATCCACTTCGATAATACGGGTATTTGCAATATCGCTTTCCAGCTTCGCTATCCGCGCTTCAAGCAGGCCCTGGGCCTCTTTAGCCGCATCGTATTCAGCATTTTCTTTTAAATCTCCTTTTTCTCTTGCTTCGGCAATTGCCCTTGAAGCAGCAGGCCGGTCTACCCCTCTCATTTTCTGCAGCTCGGCTTTCATTTGTTCCATCGTTTCTTGTGTAACATAAATCACTTCACTCATGGCTGTCTTCGTTTTAGATTATAAAAAAGAAAAAAATAACAACGCCTCGGGCAATAAAGCCGAAGCGTTGCACTATGTTATGTATACCTGCAAATATATAAGAAAAAGCCGGTTTTACCAATAGCGAATTAAGCGCTCATGAAAATATTTTCAGTGTTCATACACTATCTTAATCTTACAGTCTTACTGTTTTACGATCTTACAGTCTTACGATCTTACTCTTAGTTCATATCCCCAGTTTATCCAGTATTACTTTAGCCATCTTAAAAAAGGCTTCGTGACTATAGCCTGCAATATGCGGAGTAATAATTACATTGGGCTGGGCAGACAACCAATTTAACTGCTGCTTTTCCAGTTCGCTGTAAGTATCCAGTTTTTCATTTTCAAGCACGTCTAATCCTGCTCCTGCTATTTTATTCGCTTTCAATGCATTGATGACTGCCTGGGTATCATGCACTTTTCCACGCGAAGCATTCAGGAACCAGGGTTGTTTTTGCAGGGCATTGAAAAAAGCATCGCCGGCCATATGAAACGTCTCATCTGTAAGCGGAAGATGGAGGCTGATGACATCTGCATACCTGGCAATTTGCTCAGGAGCGGCTTCATGTATGCGGCCGCGGGCAAAACCGAACTTATATTTGTCATAGGCCAGGATTTCCACATCAAACGACGACAACACTTTTGCAAAAGCCCCGCCTGCATTGCCAAAGCCAATAATGCCCACCGTTTTCCCGGTTAATTCTGTGCCCCTGTTGGCGTCCCGTATCCACTTCCATTCGGCTACTTCCTGCCTGCTGGTGTGTATCTTGTTCATCAGGCTTAACAATACTCCAAGCACATGCTCGCCCACTGCATTGCGGTTCCCTTCAGGACTGCTTTCACACTGTATGCCTTTGCTCCTTGCATAGGGCACATCTATCAATTCCATTCCACTGCCCAGTCTGCCAATCCATTTTAGCCGTGTCGCTTTATCAATTATGTTTTTATCCACTTTTAAGCGTGTAGTAATAATCAATCCTTCGGCTTCTTTTATTTCCTCTTCCAACTCCTGGTAGGTAATTTGTGGAAGATAGGATACCGTAAAACCTTTTTCCTGCAAACGATCAAGTAAATACTGATGTACTTTAGCTGTAACAATTGCCTTTCTCATATATTATGTTCTGTTTCCTTTTTACTTACAATGATGAATAAATATCTGTTATTTATTTGCATTATTCCTGGTCAATGCATTCAATTCCACAAAATCAGCTACACTTAATTGTTCAGCACGCTTATCAAATACCGGCATCGTGAGCATTTCTGCATCAAACAAACCTCTTACAGCATTGCGCAGGGTTTTACGTCTTTGATTAAAAGCGGTTTTCACCAGCACAAAAAACTGCTTTTCATCAGGGATGTTCAAACGCTCCTTCCGGGGTAACAGCCTTATAACCGCACTTTTTACTTTTGGCGGCGGCGTAAAACATTGTTCATGCACATCAAATAAATACTCCACTTCAAAAAAAGCCTGTACCAGCACGCTGAGTATGCCATAAATTTTATTGCCAGACTGTGCAGCCACCCGCTGTGCAACCTCTTTCTGGAACATCCCGGTCATCCCTTCAATGGCATCTTTCCATTCCAGTATTTTAAAAAGGATTTGTGAAGAAATATTGTAAGGGAAATTGCCTACCACGGTAAATGGTACTTCAAAGGGCTTTCCCATATCCAGTATACTATCATGTATGATCCTTCCTTTAATGGCAGGATATGTATGTTCCAGGTAGGTTACCTTTTCATCGTCCAGCTCCACAGCTTTAAAATCTATACCCGGTATTTGCAAAAGATGTTTTGTAAGCGCTCCCCCGCCTGGTCCTACTTCCAGTAAATGGGAGAATGGATGTTCCTGCAGGGATGAAACGATCTTGCGTACTATGTTCTCATCACGCAGGAAGTGCTGCCCCAGTGATTTTTTTAAAGTATACATTGAAGCCCTAAAAGTACGAAAACCAGTTACAAACCTGTAAATTCGCGGATTAACGGAACGATTATGTCAAATCAGCAACAGAAACCTGTTATCGGCATTTCCTGCGGTGATATTAATGGTATCGGAATTGAGCTTATTATTAAAACATTTTCCGACTCCAGGATACTGGATATGTGCACGCCGGTTATTTTCGCCTCTAACAAATCGATCAACTTTTATAAAAAAACGGTAACCGACGTAAATCTTAATTTTCAGAACCTGAAGGATATCGCGCGCCCCTATCCCAGGCAGGTAAATATTTTTAATTGCTGGGAAGAAGAAGTGAACATTACCCCGGGGCAGTTTAATGATACCGGGGGCAGGTATGCGGTAAAGTCTTTGCAGTCTGCCGCAGAAGCAGTAAAAGCCGGGCATATACAGGCTTTGGTAACAGGACCCATTCACAAAAAAAATGTACAGTCGAAAGAGTTTACCTTCAGCGGACATACGCCTTTTTTAAAGCAGCTTTTTGGTGTGGATGAAGTGCTGATGCTGATGTGTGCGGAAAACATGCGGGTGGGATTGCTTACAGAACATGTGCCGGTAAAAGACATTGCAGCCTTAGTAACAAGACAGCATATTCTAAAGAAGATCGTTATACTAAAGGAAAGCCTGCAAAAAGATTTTGGAATTGACAAGCCCAGGATAGCTGTATTGGGGCTGAATCCGCATGCCGGGGATGAGGGATTAATAGGAAAAGAGGAAGAAGAACAAATAAAACCTGCTATAAAAGAAGCCAAACAAAACAATATACTCGCGTTTGGCCCCTACAGCGCAGATGCTTTTTTTGCCAGGGGAAGCCACGAAAAATTCGATGCTGTACTGGCTATGTACCACGACCAGGGACTGATCCCTTTTAAATCGTTGGCCAAAGGCGAAGGCATTAATTTTACTGCCGGCTTACCGGTGGTGCGTACTTCACCGGATCACGGAACAGCCTTCGATATTGCTGGCAAAAACAAAGCCGATGAATCTTCTTTCCGCCAGTCTGTATTTTCCGCCGTTGATGTTTTCCTGCAAAGGATTGAATACGCCAACAACCGCTCTAATCCCATGAAGCGCATGTCGGGCGCTGTATTGACCAATGCGGAAGATGAGAAGATAGAGGAGCCGGGGGGGTAAGCAGTCCGCGAACAGGATTTTGTGCAAGTATAGTATTCATTTGCCCACTGTGGCACTGGAAACGTGGGAACAATGCGGGCTCTTTTGCAGAGTTGGCTTTTGTCTGTTAGTTTTGAACACCTTGCAAAAGAGCCTTCATTGGTGTGTTGGTGCGCTTTCCCTTGCCTATCAACTTTAATAAGGATATATTAGTAATTTATTCTAGTCGCTATCCTGAGATAAAATCAATAGAGCATTCTACATTCAGCAATAGGCTTGATGGGTAACCAGAGTATTCAATATTGCCAATTTCGATTTCATTCAAAATAAAATAATCTTCTATTGATATTGGCTTACCTGTAGTGATTTCTCAATAAAAAGTCGTTGACAAGCCGTTAAACCTGTATTTTTATGGCTGATTATTTGCATAGTGTTAGCATATTTAATAAATTACCTTTACAGCGTAAAACAAAAAAAAGAATTATTAAAGATAAAAAAGGAAGATAGGTTGGATTGGATCTGGATGCAATTCCGCAATGCAATGCTACTTCCTTAGATACCGGGGAGGCCTTGAATAAAGGTTTCCCTTTATTTTTTCTTATGTTGAAAGATCGCTGTGATGGATTAGTACCTAATGTCTGGACTAATAATTAATCAGAAAGCATAGTAATCATATAAATCAAATAAATCATAGTCCAGACAGCTTTTTATAAAAAGCTATCGCTTTCGCGGTACGCTTTTATCAACGCCAGTTCGCCTTCTTTACCCGGCTTTGAATTGCCATGCTCCATACCCATCACACCCTTATATCCTTTGTCGTAAATGTATTTGAAAACATTTTTATAATTGATTTCACCGGTAGTAGGTTCTTTTCTGCCAGGGTTATCACCGATCTGGAAGTAAGCGATCTCGCTCCATGTAAGTTCTATATTCCTGATCAAATGCCCCTCATTCTTCTGCATGTGGTATATATCGTATAAAATTTTGCATGACGGGCTGTTGACTCCCCTGCATATTTCGTAAGTCTGGTCAGACGTACGGAGGAAAAGATTGGGAGTATCGCTCAATGGCTCCAGCACCATAACAATGCCGTGCGGCTCCAGTATCTCCGCTCCCCTGCGAAGCGCGTCAATAACATGCCCTGTTTGCACTCCAACAGGAAGGTTCCTCTCAAAATCGCCCGGTACTACGGTTACCCATTTGGCATTTACCCTTTTGGCTATTTCAACCGACTGCCGGCAGCCATTCAAAAATATATCTACATACTCTTTTTTCCCAGCTGCCAGTGAGTTCTCGGAGTTACCGCCTTTGGGCACTACAAAAACGCCCATCGTCATTCCTAACTTTGCCAGGGTTTCTCCTATTTTTTTCTGCTGTTCTACCGGTCTGCCCGACATACCATTGTCTTCAATGGCACGAAAGCCCTGGTCATACATGTATTTTATCTGGTCGATAAAATCATTGCCGCCAAGGTTTTTAAACATACCGTCATGTGGCGCATAATTCAGGTTAAATGTTTTTTCTGCCGAACCTGGAACAGGTATTTCATTGCGATCTCCCGCCACAGCACCCGACCCCACTATTGCCGAAGCGCCGGCAAGCAAGCCAGTTTGTAAAAAATTTCTACGTTGCATAATTAAGTTGAGTTTGAAAAATAAAAATAGAACAAACCAGAGCAAAAAATCAAAACATTTTAAAAGGCTGCTGACATCATTCAATCATTTGCCTGCCTGTACAGGGCTTTTGCAATAATTAACGCTCACATTTCAATACTTTTCTTATCTTTCCTCTCCAATTTTAAAAAGTTTACAAAAGGTGAGAAAGCCCGGATTTACAGTTGCATTCGTTTTATTTACACTTATTACTACCGCCCAGGATGACTTCAAAGCATACGACCAGAAAGTACCTGAAAGTCAATTAAATATTAAAATGGTTCCTGTGCCCGCAGGTTCATTTACCATGGGGGGAAGCGCCTCAGATAAAGCTGCAAAGCCAGATGAAAACCCTGCCAGGAAAGTGAACATAGAAGCTTTCTGGATGGGAGCATATGAAATAACCCACGATATTTTTGATATCTTTTTCCGCGATGAAGCCACTTCGGTAGGGTCGGCAGTGGATGCGGTGACCCGGCCCACTCCGCAATATATTGACCTTAGCTGGGGCATGGGGAAAACCGGCGGCTTCCCGGTAAACAGCATGAGCCAGGATGCAGCCATGATGTTTTGCAAATGGCTCTATAAAAAAACAGGTATTTTTTACCGTTTGCCCAGCGAAGCAGAGTGGGAATATGCCTGCCGCGCAGGCAGCACTACTGTCTATCCCTTTGGCGACAATGTAAAAGAGCTGGGGAAATATGCATGGTATAAAGGCAATAGTAAAAACAAGTATCAAAAAGTAGGGCAAAAATTACCTAATTCCTGGGGATTGTATGATATACTCGGCAATGTTTCGGAATGGACACTTGATCAATATGACGAGAGGTATTTCGACAAAATAAGCGACAATGCATCGGAGCCCGTTTTAGCGCCTGCGAAACGTTATCCCAGGAGCATCAGGGGCGGCAGTTACCTGGACGGACCGGAGCTATTGAGAAGCTCCAGCAGGCAACATTCAGAGCCTTCGTGGAACAAAAGAGATCCCCAGATCCCTAAAAGCCGCTGGTGGCTTACCGATGGCATGTTTGTTGGTTTCCGGGTTATCCGCCCGGTTAAACAGCCCAGCGCCGAAGCAGCAGAAACGTTTTACAACACTTATCTTAAAAATTGATTGCTCATAACCATAAAATCAAAATTGCATGGACAACAATAATAATTCAGGGAACAATACTTCCCGCCGCGAATTTGTAAAAAATTCATCGCTGCTGGCTGGCGGACTGATCGCCGCTCCTTTTTTAAGCAGGGCCAATTATTTTTCCGGAGCTGATGATACCATTAAAATCGCCCTGATCGGTTGTGGAGGCCGGGGTACCGGCGCCGCTACACAAGCCTTGCTAACCAAACAAAATGTAAAGCTGGTAGCCATGGCCGATGCCTTCCAGGACAGGCTTGACAGTGCCTACAAATCAATAGGCGAGGAAATAGACGCAAAAAGGATCGATGTTCCGGCCGAAAGAAAATTTGTAGGCTTTGACGCGTACAAAAAAGCCATCCCGCTGGCAGATGTGGTAGTACTTGCGACACCTCCCGGTTTCCGTCCGATACATTTTGAAGAAGCTGTAAAGCTGGGTAAGCATGTATTCATGGAAAAGCCGGTAGCCACCGACCCTGCAGGCGTTCAAAAGGTACTGGCGGCAGCGGCAATAGCCAAACAAAAAAAATTAAATGTAGTGGTGGGCCTGCAGCGTCATTACCAGAACTCCTACCGCGAGCTGTTTAAACGCAAAGATCTTATTGGTGATATAACATCCGCACAGGCATGGTGGAATGGTGATGGCGTATGGGTGCATCCACGCAAAGAGGGGCAAACAGAAATGGAATACCAGATGCGCAACTGGTATTATTTCAACTGGCTTTGCGGCGATCATATCACCGAGCAGCACATTCATAATATAGATGTGATCAACTGGTTCAAGGGCGCCTATCCCGTTAAAGCACAGGGTATGGGTGGTCGCGAAGTAAGAACCGGTAAGGAATACGGTGAAATTTTCGACCATCACTATGTTGAGTTTCATTATGCCGATGGCTCTATCCTTAACAGCCAGTGCCGGCATCAGCCTAAAACCATGAGCAAGGTAGATGAGTTGCTGATTGGAACAAAAGGAAAAATATTTGCAGGAGATGCCAATATTAAAGATCACAAGGGTAAAGTAATTTACCAGTTCGATAAAAAAACAGAGAACAATCCTTACCAGAGCGAGCACGATGAATTGTTCGAGGCCATAGCAAAAGGGCAATACAAATTCTGGGATGCTGAAAACGGGGCTAAAAGCAGCATGACCTCTATTATGGGTCGCATGGCTACCTACAGCGGCCAGGTAATTGATTGGGATAAGGCTTTAAACTCAGGCATAGATATTCAACCTAAAGTATACGATTGGGCTGCATCTCCATCGGTGTTACCCAACGCAGATGGGTTTTACCCGGTTGCTATACCAGGTACAACCAGGTACGTTTAAAGAGCATATTCACGGTACTTCTGAAAAAAGACGCTTTAAAAAGTGTCTTTTTTCTTTATATAACGGTGCCGGCTATGCGTAAAGTATTGAAATAAAAAGAACTGTACAACAAAGAATTCAAAGCGCACATTAATTGATATACATCAACAAAAAACACACAATAAATCCTGTTTTTTAAAACATCACTTTCTACATTTGTCAAACAAATTCATGGTTGCAGCATCGCTGCCACTGTTCCAAGCTACTCCTGTACAAAGCCACAAATTCTGATTCCTGAATTACCCTGATACTTAAGAACCACAGGGCTTTGCCTTACCATTCAATACATTTTTCCTCTATCCCCAAAAACCACCCGGCTACCGATTGACACATTTTCAATATCAGGGCGAAAAGCCATTCAATTACCGGCAGAGAACCTCTAAATTGAAAAAAATGAAAAAGTTGATCGTGATTATTTACATAGCAGCCGCTACCATCCTTTTTGGATACGCAAAGGCAGATAATACACATACCGCAGATCATCCGTCTATTGTTGCTGAAACAATAACCGATGCCCGGTCGCCGGTTCAAATTGAATCGTTACGGGCCAGATTTGTAAAGAAAACTGTCGAGATAAACTGGAGCATTGCAACAGAAGCAGGCAATAAACAGTTTGAAATTCAGAGAAAGGCTGATGGCGAGGACTTTAAAACCATTGGAATCGTATTTACGCTGGAAGACAGCGGCGCTTCTAAAAACTATATATTCAAAGACGATTTAAAAGGCGTAAAAAAGAAAGAGATATCGTACAGGATTAAACAAGTAAGCATTGACGAACAATACAGCTTTAGCAATATTGTATTAGCAGAGGCTACGCGTTCTTAAAATATTGATCAAGAGTTTATATAGAGGTTGTGAATTCCTAATCGGAAAAAGGCCCCTTGTCCAGGGGGCCTTTCATTAAAAAATCACTTCCTCCGTTTTCCATCCAATGAAATATTACTACTTTTAGTGTTACAACCTCCCTTAATGTTTTCATTATTTAATCTCCTTTGAGTAAACCGGTAATTTAATTCGTAAGCATCATTGTCCGTACCCGTACATCATCAACTAAACAACGAGGCAATGAAACACATTATCGGTACCTTTAAAACGATTGCACTAAGCAGTGCGGTCGCCATGCTCCCGTTTTGCATTTATGCAAATGAAGGAGGCAACAAAAAGAAAAAAGAACAGGCGGAAGCTGTTAACAATGCTCCCGAAGTGGAAGTAATTTCCTTTACCGGGAAAAGGCAGGATAATAATAAGATAGACCTGCTTTGCAAGGTAAAAAGCAATTGCTGCTACAGCATTACTGTTGAGCGCAGTAAAAACGGCAAGCGCTTTTCCGGGATTGGAAATTTTTCGGATAACAAGCAACTGGCAGAATATGCTTTTTCTGACGGCAGCCCTTTGAAAAATACCAATTACTACCGGTTAAGATTAACCGACCATAAGGGAAATGTATCCTACTCTAAATTAATGGTGGTACAACTATACAACACGGATGCCTTATCTATGGTAAGCGTTACCCCAAATACGGCCCTGCAGGATATACATATTAATGTGCAACTGAAGAACAGGGCATTTGTAGTAATGAAAATTACTGATGAGAAAGGGCGGGAAGTAATACAAAAAAGACTGGCAGGTACGGAAGGATTGAATACATACGAGCTGGAAGGCACACATACAATGATTCCCGGTAATTACTTGCTGGAAGTGCGTGTTAACAACACAGATCAATTGTTGCTGCCTTTGATCAAAGATTGATGAAAGGCCTTAAAAGGTAAACCCCGTTTTCTCAGGTATCCTACAAGCGCAGAATATTTCTGCGCTATTTTTTTACTTTTCCTTTGCCCACATAATCCTGCAGGTTCTTAACATATTCTTCAAATGCGTTAAGGCCCCTTGGGGTTAATTTACAAAGCGTTTGCGGATAATTGTCTTTAAACCTTTTTTCCACATCAATATAACCAGCCTCTCTCAGCTTCTGTATCTGCACACTAAGATTACCGGCCGTTGCATTGGTTTTTTCGCGTAAAAAAGTAAATTCTGCTTCTTTTACTCCTACCAGTAACGACACCACCGCCAGCCTGAGTTGAGAATGCAATATGGGATCAAGGTCTTTAAACATTTGCTCCGCTTCGTTGGTCAAGGTATTTTCTCCGCAGCATTAGCCCGGGTATCAGCCAGCAGCAAACAGCCGCCAGGCCCGACAATAACATGTCGTAAGTAAAGCTGGTAAACAATGATACTATAAAAAAAGCATAACAAATGCCTGCTCCTGCTAAAAAAGGGCGGTATTTTGCTATCAGCCCTGTTGCCAACGTTGGAAATGCATATACTGCCATCATGATCGATGAAAAACTAGGCGCAAAAATTTTAAAGGGTTTTATCTCTCCTGTTTTTACATTCTTCGAAAATATTTCCAGGTCATTCTGCGCCAGTATACCGGGAGAAGTAAAATAAGTAACGTTGGCATATACCAGCATAGCCGCAATTGTAATCACATATACCATCCAGATGGTATCTATCGCGCTCTCCTCGTAAGTTTTTGTGATCTTCCGCTTATTTTCCTGTATTACGATCCATACCTGGGGGATGATCGCCACGCATGTAAGATACCAGATATTGAAGCCAATATCAAATTTCCAGAATGACTGGGCAAAGCTGAAAAATGAACAAAACGAAATGACAACTCCCCATAAAATAGTACTTGCGCCACTTTCATGAAAATGCATTTTTGCCTTACCGATCATTTCAGTAATAATGTTCAGGCTTTCCTGTTCGCTAAGTTGTTTTTCTATCATAATATTTGAGATTTCAAATTTGAGATGTTTGGGGTTTATTGTTTATAGTCTGGAGCTAAGAATAATGGACAATGGATGATGGACAATGAAATCACCGTCAACCGTCAATTGTCAATCTTCAATCAACCTGTACCCTGCAACAACCATCAAATCTCGAATTTCAAATCTCAAATTCCCAACATCCCCAAACCATAAACTCGAAACCACAAACCACCAACCCCACACCCTACTTACACTGTGCCAGCATTTCTTCTGTCAGCTGCTTGCCCCAACGGGGATACAATGGTTTCGGATCTTCTGCATTGAATAAAGAAAGCGCCTTTTCCAACACAGGTTTAGCTTTTGCTTTACCGCCACCAAATTGTTCGGGTGTACCGAATATACCTGCCCCTTGCAGGTAATATAACCTCGGGTTGTTAGGATCAAGCTGCAAGCCTTTTTTCATTGCTGCCTCGCTTTCGGCTCCATATGTACTCCAGCGCGACTGCGGGTCAACCAGCATTTGTTGGGTAGCCGCCATATTGCGTATGGTGCACAGCTCCGCATTGTCTTCTATTGCTTCTGCTTTCGCGCACAGTTCTTTCACCCGTGTCGCATTCGTATCCTTGTCTATTGCAGGGTCTGTCCATGCGGGAGTGAGCAAACAAAGAGCGGCATAGTAATAGGGCAGCCATTGTGTTTTTTCAGCATCGCCGATTCTTTGAAATGCATCTGCCAGGCTTCTCCAGCCGGCGGCAGACTTCACAGTATCCATTGCAGTCAGCCTTGCTTCCATCGCCTTTGTATACTTATCGCTTTGAGCGGTAACATTCAGCACGGCTATGCTTAGAATAGCCAGTATCCATCCTTTTTTCATTTGTGTTTCATTTATATGTTATTGCATTATCGCGGTAAAAAGTTTTACAGGTTATTGTTAATAGCATCCTCGGTCCGGTCTATCCCAATACTCATGAACAGCCCCAGGAATACAAAGGTTCTTGAGGGCGGTACTATGGCGGATTTCCGGTATCCATTATAAGAGTAATTATACCCGTATACCTGGTCAATGCCGAAAATGTTGTTCACTGATAACACCAGCACGGTAAATCGTTTGCTGTCCTTTTTAAACAAACCAGGCAGGTAGTTTACACTGAAACTTACATTGTGATAATCTTTGGTTTCGCCTCTATCCGAAAATTTATAATCTGTACCGTCAAAAATAATATTATAATATGGGCGGCCGCTGGCATAGGTATACGACATATTAAACCCAGTTTTCCACGCTGTCACAAACTTTTTCATTACCAGAGACGCAGTATGTTTTGCGGCAAAGCTGGGTTGAATGGCAAAAGGAAAGTTTGTAAAATCTCTTTTCGTATCAAGGTAGGAATAGGAAATCCAGTAGTCAAGATCTTTGAACGTTTTTTTATCGCGCCAGAACAATTCTAACCCTTTCGCATCACCAAAGCCATTATTATTTATAGCCACCTGCTGATTATTGATCGTACTAACATTGGTTTTTATAAGGTCTTCGTATTTTTTGTAAAACACTTCCATCCGGAGTGTGACCTTGTCCGTTACTTTTTGATATTGCGCTATATAATGTGTTGCTTTTGAAAATGTAAGTACAGCAGGTGCAGGCAAATACTTATTCTCAGGGTTTTGATAAAAAATGCCATACGCTACAGATGCCTGGCTTTTTTTACCTGTTTTATAGGCAAGGGAAATTCTTGGCGCTATATTGCTTTTTTTGAGCAATGACGAATGCTCAAACCGCCCTCCTGCTTTCATGGCAAGATCGTTGGTGAGATAAACGTCCGTTTCCGCAAAGAACGCGCTCATATTTTCAACAATACTGTTGCTGAACTGATCTCCCGTATACAACGTATAGTCTGCTTTATCATGGCTGTGATTATACTCCGTTCCAAACCTAACCACAGAAATGCCCTTAAGCCTTTTATCAACCACAACCCTGGCATTAAAATAGCTTCCCGGCAGCAATACGTTAAAGTTTTTATATTCAAGTCCCTGAATGGTCTGCTCTTTGTTTTGTTCATCCAGCAGGTTGCCATCAATATGATCCCTGTTGGCAGTAAAAGAAAGCCCGGTGTTTAATTTCCAGCCATTGCCCAGCAGTTCCCGGTACGACAGGTTGTGGTACATATTAAAATTACTGATGGAAAATGCATCTTTATAGCCCAGCGTATCCAGGCTGGGATTCCTTATGCCAACCTTGTTTGCACTGAAGTATCCGTAATATTTTATAATGCCCGTTGAAGAAGTTTTAATACGAAAATTGGCGTCCGCAGTATGAAAATCAGGTATCCTGGTATACTCAGGGCGCTGCCTGATGGCTTTAAAAGCCAGCCACAGGTTAGCATAACTGTAACTTAAACCCCAGGATGATTTTTTGTTTTTTGCAAGATGCTGGTGTCCGGCGCTCACACTCAATACGGATATGCCGAAATCGCTTGAGCTTTGTTCAGGCAGATCTATAGACTCCAGGATCAAAGCTGAAGAAAGCGCCTGACCGTACAAGGCAGAATAACCACCTGTGCTGAAAACAGTTCCTTTGAAAAGGAAGGGAGAAAACCTGCCACGCTGCGCTATGTTAGGCACACTGCTGTAAAAGAAATTATTGACCAGCGTACCGTCAATAAAGGTTTTGGTTTCGGCAGCAGTTCCGCCTCTTACAAATAAGCCTTCGCTTTCTCCTACCTGCTGGGCGCCGGGTAAAGTTTTTAACGCTCCTGTTACATCGGCATTTGCACCGGCCGTAGTAGCAACATCAATAGAGCTCAGCACTGTTACTCTTTTTTTATCTCCCGCCTCAAAGCTGCCTGCCGTGATCAGCACTGCTTTTAATTCGCTGATCTCTTCTTTCATATCTATATCCATCACAACAGGTGTGTCAGCTATTTCTATATTGCTTTCTACCGGCTTGTATCCTGAAGCCGTTGTCACCAATACAAACTTTCCCTTTTCGTCGGTTGAAAAATGATAGCTGCCGGTTGAATCAGCAGTTGCACCGTCATAAGTATCCTTCAGAGTAATGCTCGCTCCTGCAACCGGCTTTCCCTTTTTATCCCTGACCCGCCCGGATACAATTGCCTGAGCGTTTACCACATCACTTATTCCCAGAAACAATACAACCAGCATGAATAATCTCTTCATTGCAATGAATTATATCTCAAACATAAAGTAGTTTATATTATAAACCAAATATTTTTGAGTTTCGTTTTGGGTTTATAGTTTCGAGGTTGAAGTTTATGGTTACAGGTCGCAAGTTGCAGGTAAAGGGTTAGGTATCAGGTATGAGTGTCTCAGGCAATAGACATAGTTGACAGTGGAAAGGATGGAATGTTTATCGTTTGTGGTTTGTAGCTTGTGCGTTGGGGTTACTGATTAAAAACATAAACCCACAGCCCATAGCTGGGGGCTCATATCAAATCTCAAATCCCCAAATCAGAAATCATTGTCGACCGTCCATTATCAATTGTCAATTTATTTTTTTCTTGTCATTCTGAGCGAGCAAATAACTGCCCGATAAAGTGAAACATTTTCGTAAGCGAAGAATCTCTAGTGGCTGTGAGCCGTGGGCTATGAGCGATGAGGTGGATGAAATGTATAGTTTATAGTTTGAGGTTTATCATCTATAGATTATGGTCTACAACTTCAAACAGCAAACACCAAACACCAAACTACAAACCATTAACTACTTTTTAATCACCAGCCTTTCATGCTCCCACCTGTCGCCCAAACGTAACACCAAAGTATATACCCCTTCGCTCAACCTGTCTAGATCGTTTACCGTAATGCTGTTCTGACCAGATTCAGCCATATACTGCTTACGAAGCACCACCTTCCCGGTCATATCAAGTATCTGATACTCTACAGGTCCCCGAACTGAGGTATTAAAACTAATTTGAACAGAGGAAGATGCCGGATTAGGGCTGATCTTCAATTTTTCGCCGGTACGGTTAGAAAGTCGTACCACCAGGACATTACTGTACTTACGAACCCCATCTTTACTTACTACGCATATCCTGTAGTACAGTACATCTGTATTCACATGTAAAGAAGCATCCTGGTATGTGAGCGTAACCGCTTCGTTTTGAGGCACTGCTTTTTTAACTTCCCCGATTCTTCCGAAATTGGTACCGTCAGTTGACCGCTCTACTTCAAAGTGGCTGATCTGTTCTGTGGTGATTATCCGCCAGTTGAGATCTATAGAAGCGCTACGCTGCACTGCAGAGAACTGAAGGAAATCAATTGGTAAGATTGTACATGTTGAAACAGTTACTGTAGCCTGCGCACATGTAGTGGTATTACAATCTCCTTCTGCACGCGCATAGTATGTAGTACTTGTTGAAGGATATACTGTAACAGAGGCACCGGTTCCAACCAGTGTTCCGCCACAGCTTCCGGTGTACCATCTCCACACAGCGTTGGTACCCAATGAACCGCCCTGCACTGTTAAGGTTACGGGGTTGCCCGTACACGTAGTGAACGCAGGGTTGGCGGCAATGCCGGTTGGCGCGGTGGAGGAGGTTTTTGCCGTAAGCTGGAAGCTGTTAGATATGTACCGGCAGTTTGTATTATTGATATTACCCGCTGCAGCCACTATTACACGGTAATACTTTCCAATGTCGGAAGGCATTAAAGGATTAATAGTATAGGTAACATTATTGGCACCTGATATATTTGACCAGCTACTGTTGTTGCTACTTACCTGCCACTGGTAATCCAGCGTGCCGGAAATAACGGTCGGGTCATTCAATGCGGCGCTAAAGGTAGTGGTACCCATAGAACAGCCTGCTGTCGAGTTCACTGTAACCGTTGGCGTCGGATCACACAATCCGAATTGTATATCGTCAATGGCCAGGTCATTACCACAACCACCTGCGGCAGCATTGTTGATTTCAATTACTACTTTTGTAACCCCTGCCGGCATTACAAATTTCATTCCGTATTGCGTCCATGCGGCGCTGGTAATTTCAGGTGTTGTAAGGTTGGTAATAATATTTCCATTGCTGGCATTGCGTACTGTAAAAATCAGTTTCGGATATACAAGCCCGCCAAACGCATCGTTACAGAAAGTTTCGTAAGACGAATTGGCAATATTGGATGCAAAAGCGAACAATGAGTATTTAAGATTGGTGCACGGTATGTTGATGGTATCCCTGTACACTTTGCTGCCCTTTACGTCTGCATTTAAAACCATCATCCGTCCGCTGCCGGTAGTGTGGTCTGTAAGGCTTATCCAGCGGGATGTATTGCCCTTATTGGCATTGTTGGTTAATGCATATGTTTCTACCGCAAGCGGCTGGCTGGTGCTTCCGGTATATTCGGTTCCGGCTGTTCCTGCGCTTCCGGTTGCTGCAGGTATCGCGGTAGCCAGTGGGTTTCCCGTACCAAAGTTCTGCATATACAATATCCTGTTCAATGCATCACAAGGCGGCATTTCCGCGGTTGTTAAAATTACGAACGGCGTTGGCTGGTCTTCACCCACATCATCCGGTTTGGCATTACTGTTTAAATCAGGATTACTGCCATTGGTGGATTTGTCTGTAAGGTTTGCGCTGAGATACCCCCGTGCATATGCGAATGCACTATTATTATACACACGTCCTATCACGATATTTTTTACGCGAAAACATATCCTCAATGTAAAATGATTCATGGCGGCAGGTGATGCCGGTAACCTTGACAGCGTATCAACCAGCAGGTTGGTTCTATCAACGCCACCACTGTTTACACCATTAAACGTGGTATCCAGTACAACGCCTGCGGGATTGTCTATCAATGAAACCGAAACATTTGAAATATTTCCTGAGCCATAAACAGTGCCGAGGTTATCTTTCAGCCTCACGCTTGATAATGGCCAGTTGCCGTAGTTCTGAACATAAATATCATAGCAAAGATCATAGGTTCCGGGAGTACCCGTAGCCGTAACTGACGAAAGAGACTTTGCAACGCCGATGGCACTGTTAATATCCGTCATATCGGTACTGAAATAGCAGGGAGCGGTAGTGATGGTGGTCTTAGCGCCATCCACAATCCCAATCTCATAGTAGTTACTTCTGTATTTACCTCCTGTAACATAATAATCAGAAGCAACCAGCTTTCCATCGGCATAAGACAATCCAATAATGGTATTGCCGCTCAGCTTGCTGATTAAGGTAGCATGCAGCGGGCCCGTACCATAATCCTGGTAATTAATGGTTATATAGTTATTATCGAGAATAGCCAGGAACTGACCTGTAGGAGTAATGATAAAATCACCGTTACCAGCGAGCGGATTCAAACCGGAAGGTAAAGAAACCGGTACAATGGGACCGAGTGTTCCGGTAGTAAAATTAACGCTTTGCAAAGCCAGCCCATAAGGATAAGAGCCGGTATAAATCAATTGATAGCCCATACCCTCCGAATCGAAGGTAAGACCAATTACATAAGTATTATTGTACACTGTTAACAGGGCTGTTGCCGGAGGGCAGGCTGCACCGGGCTTCCATCTCCAGACATATGTATGGGGAGATTTGTAGCGGGTATAATAAAGACTGGTATCCTTGGGATTAAACGAGATACCAGCATTATACTCATCAAAACCGGGGTTTGCAAGATTAGATAAATTACAGGTGGTAGGCGAAAGGGTATCTAATGTTTGATTGCTGGATGTGTACCTGAATTGGACGAACCCTTTTCCCGATCCGCAAGGTTTATTTCCTATGCTTACCGGTACTGCATACGTTGCCTGCGCATGTATTTTTGTTGATGTGCCTCCCATTGCAGCTATAAGCAAAATCAACAAGAGTAACTTTTTTACAGGTTGAAACCGGGTTTTCATTGTACGGGTTTTAAGTGTTTTCACAGGTAGGATAGATCTTAAATAAATCGTTTACGCTGTAAAATTATAAGTGCAAACCTTTACTTCTTTAGCATTTCGATCAGCTTCCAGTTTTTTTCGATTGACATACCACTTCTGTTAACAAACATCAATTACATCAAAGGAATACCCTTACAACTCTTTAACTAACGTATTATAACCATGCAAAGTATATGACACAGACAGCGGGGGCATTTATGAAAAAGAAAAGCCCCGGAGAAATCCGGGGCTTACACAAAAAACAATCTTATGAATATTTAGTATTATTTATACCTTGACATTAGTCCTTTAGCCAACTCGGTCATTTTTTTGATGCCTTCATCCGGGAGATTGCCACGCTTAAACTCACCTAACACTTCGGGTAACTTATTTTCCATTTCCAGTAAAAACAGCTCTTCAAACTCTTTCACCTTATTCACAGGAACATCTCTCAATGCACCCTGGGTACCTAAGTATATAATAGCCACCTGCTTTTCAACAGCGAAAGGAGAATACTGAGGCTGTTTCAGGATTTCCACATTGCGGGCGCCTTTATCAATTACTGATTTCGTTGCAGCATCAAGGTCGCCGCCAAACTTAGAGAAGGCTTCCAACTCGCGGTAAAGCGCCTGGTCCAGCTTAAGCGTACCGGCCACTTTTTTCATGGATTTGATCTGAGCATTACCACCCACACGGCTAACCGAAATACCTACGTTGATCGCAGGACGAATGCCTGAGTTAAACAGGTTTGATTCCAGGAATATCTGACCATCCGTAATAGAAATTACGTTGGTTGGGATATATGCGGATACATCACCTGCCTGGGTTTCGATGATAGGCAATGCAGTAAGTGAACCACCTCCCTTCACCATGTGTTTGATACTTTCCGGAACATCGTTCATATTCCTGGCCACCGCATCATCGTTAATTACCTTTGCCGCCCTTTCCAGCAAACGGCTGTGCAGGTAGAACACGTCTCCGGGGTAAGCCTCACGGCCCGGCGGGCGACGCAACAACAGCGATACCTCACGATAAGCTACCGCCTGCTTACTCAAATCATCATACACAATCAATGCAGGACGTCCGGTATCGCGGAAAAACTCACCGATAGCAGCTCCGGCATAAGGTGCAAAGAACTGCTGGGGAGCAGGGTCTGATGCAGAGGCGGCAACAATTACCGTGTATTCCATTGCGCCATTGTCTTCCAGCGTCTTCATTACGTTGGCAATGGTAGACGCTTTTTGACCACACGCTACATATATGCAATAAACAGTTTTACCTGCTTTGTGAAATTCTTTCTGATTGATGATGGTATCAATAGCAATAGCTGTTTTTCCTGTTTGCCGGTCGCCAATGATCAACTCGCGCTGCCCGCGGCCGATAGGGATCATTGCATCGATCGCTTTGATACCTGTTTGCAAAGGTTCTTTTACCGGTTCACGATAAATTACGCCCGGCGCCTTACGCTCCAGCGGCATTTCATATGTTTCACCTTTAATAGGGCCTTTACCATCTATAGGCTCACCCAATACATTTATTACACGTCCCACAACACCTTCGCCCACTTTCAGCGAAGCAATGCTGCCGGTTCTTTTAACTTTATTGCCTTCTTTAATTTCGCTTGATTCTCCCATCAATACCACGCCCACATTGTCTTCCTCAAGATTCAGCGCAACGGCTTTTACTCCATTCTCAAACTCTACCAGTTCGCCGGCACGTACGTTATTTAAGCCGTAAATGCGGGCAATTCCATCACCTACCTGCAATACAGTACCTACCTCTTCAAGGTCGGCTCCTGCATTAAAATTGCTTAGCTGCTGACGCAGTATCGCACTTATTTCATCGGGCTTAATTTCTGCCATATATCTTTTAGTTTATAGTGTTTAATGAAAATTACAGAATCGTTGGTTTCAATGATGTTAACGGATATTGAGTATATAATCGTTGTTACGGAACTGCTTTTTAATATCCTTTAAGTCGCGCAATACGCTTGCATCTACCAGGTTATTATCATATTCCAGCACAAATCCACCAATCAGCTCATCTTTTACTACTGTTTCCAGTTCAATATTTGCCAGTCCTGTATCTGCCTTCACCTTGCTTTCTATAGAAGCGCGCAGATCGTTGCTGATAGGCTGTGCAGTAGTAAGTTTTACTTTATGAATGTCTTTGATCTTATTGTATTGCTCAATAGCCGCTGCTATGATTTCAGTAAAAATCCCTTCACGTCCTTTTTGAACCAGCAGTTTATTAAAAGAAGCAGTTAACTTACTTATTTTACTACCTGCTATCGCTTCAAGAATAGCAAGCTTTTTGTCTGCCGGCACTATCGGGCTGCGCATCAGGCTCACAAACTCCCTGCTTTGCCGGCACACCGACTGAAGAAAAAGCATATCGGCATGTACGGCTTCCAACTGGTTGCTTTCCAGCGCCAGATCAATCAGGCTTTTTGCATATCGTCCGGCTAAACGTGGCTGAAGCATCTTACTGATTTTTGATTTCTGATTTTTGATTTGAACCTTAATTCAGCTTTATTTCGTCACTAAGCTGTTTAATATAATGCTCCTGCTGTCCTTTATCGCTCAACTCGCGGCGAAGCACTTTTTCTGCTACCTCCACTACCAGGTTGCCTACCTGGTTTTTCAGATCCACCACAGCCGCCATCTTTTGATTCTCAATACTTTGCAATGTGTCAGCCTGTATTTTAGCCGCCTCGGCTTTGGCCTGCTCTTTGGCTTCGTTGATAATTTTATCTTTAATGGCTTTGGCTTCGGCTAATATCTGGGCTCTTTCTTCTCTTGCCTCGGCCAGCAATTTTTCATTATCGCTTTTCAACTGCGCCATTTCCGCTTTTACTTTTTCAGCAGTTGCAATGGCATCGTTGATGCCTTTTTCTCTTTCCCCGATCGCTTTCATAATAGGCTTCCAGGCAAATTTACCCAGCACAAATAAAAGGATCAGGAATGCAAGCGTTGACCATATCAATAAACCTGGATCCGGAAGTACCAATGGATTTATTTCTAACAACATATTAAAAGCTTTATAAGCAAAAAAATTCAAAAAGAAATGTACGGGAGCCGTCGCCCTGTGCTAAACACCCGTACAAGATGTTTAATGATTACTGGGCTCCTACACTATTACCAAGGAGCGCAACAACCACCGCGAACAGCGAAACCGCTTCTACCAACGCAGCAGCAACGATCATGTTTGTGCGGATGTCGTTAGCAGCTTCCGGCTGGCGTGCAATGCCTTCAACGGCGCCTTTACCGATTTGACCGATACCGATACCGGCACCGATGGCCGCTAAACCTGCACCAATTGCAGCAACACTTCCTACTACCATTTTTTAATATTTAAAAGTGAATAAAAACGTTTTCATGCTATTATATTACAGGAATATCCTCATGATGATCGTGATGCTCTTCAATTGCCATTCCTATATATAAAGCGGATAACATCGCGAAAATAAATGCCTGCAGGAAGCCCACCAGCAATTCAATCACACTAATAAAAACGGTGAACGGCACTGCCATTGCTGAAGCGAACACAGATTCAAAAATAAATATTAGTGAAATCAGGCTCATTACTAAAATATGTCCTGCAGTGATATTGGCAAATAACCGGATGGTGAGTGATATAGGCTTAATAAAAACACCCAGCACCTCGATAGGCATCAGGAATATTTTCATGGGCGTGGGCAAACCCGGCATCCAGAAAATATGTTTCCAGTAATCCTTTTTACCATTCACATTCACTATTATGAATGTAAAAAGTGCCAGTGCCAGCGTAAAAGCGATATTACCACTCAGGTTAGCACCACCGGGGAAAAATGGCACCAGCCCTAACAGGTTGTTGATCCAGATGAAAAAGAAAATGGTTAAAAGGAAAGGCATGAACCTGGCATACTGATGCCCCAGGTAAGGCTTAGCCACCTCATCTCTGACAAATAATATAATGGGCTCAATAAAAGACTGGAACCCTTTCGGAGCAGATTTTACTCCTGTTTTTTGATAGGCCCTGGCTACACCGGTAAAGATCCATATCAGCAGCAGCACCGTCAAAAACATAGAAGCCACGTTCTTGGTAATGGATATGTCAAAAACCTTTTTAGAGTCTTCTTCATTTACAGTGCCGTCGGCATTTACAATTTTAATCTTACCCTCTACCAGCTTATAGGCGTAATTGCCCTGGTAAACAACCGGCTCATGATGTTCGCCGGATAATTTCGAAGAAGAAAAGAACTCAAATCCCTTATCTGTTTTTATGATAACCGGCAGAGGTATGGAAGTATGACCCCATAAATGCCAGCTATGATGGTCTTTAACGTGGTCGAGAATAAAGCCTGTTACATCAAAATCGCCTTTGTGTTCTGTATTTTCAGACGGATGATGTTCTTTGCCATTTTCCTGGGCAAAAGATACATTAGAATTAAAAATTATAAATAAGCTGAAAACCGCTACCAACAAGGATTTGACGCTCTTTGACATCATGCTGTCCTGAAATTTGGCGCAAAGATAGGAGTTGGAGATCAGAAATAATAATATCTGAAATACGAAATAGGGAATTTATTTTACTTGTTGATAATTGTACCGCTTTTTGCTGCGTAAAAGTCAGCCGGCACCCGGTTTTACCGGGTAAAACCCAGCTTTTACCGGAAAAATAACCGTCATGACCTATATCCGCTTGCTGACGGCGCCGCGTATTGATAGATTTGTATAAATAAAATAACAGAGCAGTATGAAACGCAACAAATTTGAGAATGAAAACAAGACAGGGACGGTACTGGCAGGTTTGTTTTTACTGGTCATTGGGGTAGCCGCCATCCTGCGTCAGACCATTCTCGATTTTCCTTCCTGGATCATGAGCTGGCCGATGATCCTGATACTGGTAGGGATTTTTATAGGGCTGAAACACGGGTTTCGCGGCCCGGGCTGGATCATTCTCATTGGGCTGGGCAGCATATTCCTGGCAGACAAAGTGATTCCGGGAGTAAACCTGAAACCGTTTATATGGCCATTGGTAATTATAGCTGCAGGCTTATTCATGATCGCCGGGGCCGGCAGGCGTAAAAAATGGATCCGGGAGCACTGGGAGCTTTATAATGATGAAAAAAAATATATGGGCTTCAGCAATACGGAAGAAGCAGATGCAGATACAGGGGCAACACAAACGAAAAGCAGAAAGGGAACGGATGAATTGGTAGAGATCACCTCCATATTGGGAAGCGCCAAAAAAGTAATTTTTTCCAAGGATTTCCAGGGAGGCGACATTACCAATTTTATGGGAGGAACAGAGATCAACTGCACCCAGGCAGATATCAAGGGCGTTGTTCATCTTGATATCACCCAGATATTTGGCGGCACCAAGCTGATCGTTCCCGCACATTGGACCATAAAATCTACCGCCACCTCCATTTTTGGCGGATTTGAGGACAAACGCAATATCATGAACATCATGCCCGACCCCAATAAAGTACTCACGATTGACGGCACTTCCATATTCGGAGGAATTGAAATCAAAAGTTATTAACCATTTTAAAACCAAAGCAGCATGAACTGGTTCCTGGCTAAAATAGTTTACCGCATAGTATGCGGTGAAGGAGATCATACCCCTCAGTTTGATGAACAACTGAGGCTGGTAGCGGCAACAAATGAAAAAGAGGCGTTGCATAAGGCTTATAGTATAGGACAGCAGGAAGAAGATTGCTTTTATAATACAGCCGACAAACTGGTACAATGGAAGTTTATCAATGTAACAGAACTGTTCAGCATTACAGAAATGACAGACGGGGCGGAAGTATACAGCCGCATAGAAGAAAAAGACAACGGCGACCAGTATACGGAGTTGATACACAGGCGGGCGGCTTATCTTAAGATGAATCCTCCCCTGCGTTTATTAGAAACATTGTAAACATCTATTGTGCCGACAACTGCTTTATCAACATACAGGTATAGGCTCTATTACACAGGCTTTTGGATACTGTGGAGCGGCGTGCATGCATGGGTATTGCAGGGGTTGGGATACAGCACCCGCAATGCATGGACCGACAGCATGATCAGCAATGGCTTGCTTGCTATAACCGGGTTATTGGTGATCGTGGCATTAAGCTACTACCTGCCACGTAAAGACCAGGTCACTTCGCTGCTGCTGATGTGCATAGGGTTTACATTGGCGTGGGTAGCTTTAACCAGGATATTCCTTTTTAAAATAGCTGATGAAACAGTTTATACGCATTTTAATGAAACCATTCAACTGCGCGGCGCTATCAGTTTTCTTATATTGGGGTGCGTAGTATTGCTGAGTGTATTATGGCATTCACAGGAAGATCAGAAAGAACAGGAAAGAAGGAAAAACGAGTCGGACAGGATTGCAAGAGACGCGGAGCTTTTTAAGCTGCGACAACAATTGCAGCCGCACTTTTTATTCAACAGCTTAAACTCTATCAGCGCCCTGGTGGTCAGCCAGCCTTCAGAGGCAAGAAAGATGATACAGCAACTGTCTGATTACCTGCGCAGCACACTTAAAAAGGAGGAGCATACCTGGGTTACTCTTGCAGAAGAGCTGGAATACCTGCAGCTTTATCTTGATATTGAAAAGGTAAGATTCGGACACCGGTTGTCTACAAAAATAACCAGCCATGAAAATGCGCCCGATTGTAAGCTGCCGGCGCTGCTGTTACAGCCTGTGGTAGAAAACGCTATCAAATTTGGGTTGTATGATACTACCGAAAATATAACCATAAGCGTACATGCGGGTATTTCAGACAAGCTATTGGTTATTACGGTTGAAAACCCTTTTGACTCCAGCCTGTCGCAACCTAAAACAGGAACGGGATTTGGACTCAGTTCAGTGCAACGGCGCTTATACCTGCTGTTTGCAAGAAACGATTTGCTTGAAACGGCAGCTAAAGAAAATGTATTCATTACACGCATCAAAATTCCGCAGCAATGATAAAAACGATCATTATTGATGATGAGCCTTTGGCCAGAAACATTGTGAAAGAATACCTTGCTGACTATAGCCGGGTAGAAATACTGGAGGAATGCAATGATGGGTTTGAAGGGGTGAAAGCGATCATGCAGCATCAGCCTGATCTTATTTTCCTTGACATACAAATGCCCAAGATCAACGGTTTTGAAATGCTGGAGCTGGTGGAGCAACCTCCAGCCGTTATCTTTACTACCGCTTTCGATGAGTATGCAATACGTGCATTTGAGGCGCACGCCATCGATTATCTTTTGAAACCCTTCAGCAGGGAACGATTTGATAAAGCGATGCAGAAATGGCTGCAACAGCATGATAATAACATACGCCCGTCGCTTTCGGCTTCCCTGTTCGAAACAGCGGCGCATACTTCTTTGCACAGCAATCGTATTGTAGTTAAAACCAACAATAAAATAAAGATCATTCCTGTTCATGATATACAGTACCTGGAAGCCGCTGATGATTATGTAAAGATTCATACGGCGGGCGGGGCATATCTCAAAAACAAAACCATGCAATATTTTGAACAGCTTTTGGATGAACATGTTTTTGTAAGATCACACAGATCCTATATTATCAATATGCAGCACATTACAAGAATCGACCCTTACGAAAAAGAAAGTTACCTGGCATTGCTCAACACAGGGCAAAAAGTTCCTGTAAGCAAAACGGGGTATGCAAAATTAAAGCTGATGCTGGGGCTATGAGGATTTGAGGTTTATGGTTTGGAGTTTATGGTTAACAAAAAACTACAAACACTACAACTCATCTAAAATTTCAAATCTCAAATCGTAAAATTCTTTCCCGTGCAACGCTGTTGCTCTCGTGGCTCTGTGGTTCAGGGTTTCAACTATAAACAAAAAACCACAAACTATAAACTCCAGGTATTTCAGTTTTACATAAAAATTTCCAAAAAAAAGGCTATATAGTGTCCGCTGATCGTAGTTTCTTTATCTTTAGTGAAAGATATTTGTGGAATGAAAAACTTTTTCCTGTTCCTGTGCCTTATATTTTTTTATGCAGCCTGTAACAGTACATCCGAAAATACACCTGTTGATATTGCGCCTGCATTGAAAAATAATGGTGGAAGAGAACTTGATTCATCCCACCTTACATTTGTTGGTACATTCGAAGGCATTTTACCATGTGTCGATTGCGGTGGCATTAAAACTGAACTCATCCTGTACCAGGATATTGCCAATTCAGAAAACAATTCTTATACACTCAAAGAAACTTATCTTGGCGGCAAGTTGGGCGACACAACTTTCAGCAGCAATGGCAAGTGGGATATTCTTAAAGGAATAAAAGGCGATGACGCGGCGATCGTATACTTTCTTAATTACGATGAGCCCGATGATTCCCGCTACTACCTGAAAAAGGGAGATACCACCATTATCATGCTTGATAAAGATCAGAAACTGATCGAGCCTCCGCTCAACCACATATTGCGCCGCAAATAGCCCTCCGGCATATGCGATTAAATTACTGGGTTTCAACATCTAATTAGTAAAATAGTTGAATGTTGATACAATCCGGAGTACCCATACCCGTTATATGCAGAAACAATTTTCTATGAAAAGATCAATTTTACTCGTTGTAGCTACTGCTGCATTGTTTTCAGTTATTACCGTTCAGGCTCAAAAAGACGGTAAAAAATTCAGCGCAGGCTTTGGTATTGAAAGTGGCCTAATACTCGGAGACGATGCCATGAAAGAATCATTTGGAGCAGAGTTTGGATTCAGCGCCCGGTTTTCAGTAAAAGCAGGCCCCGGTTATGCTACATTTACACCAGGTGTAATGCTTGTTTTTCCCAAATCATTAAATATCAACGAAGAAGAGGGAAGCGCAGACCTTAAAGTGGGTACACATATTCCCTTAAAGCTTGGATATAAATATATCATCGCCGAAAAATTCTTTGTAATGGCGGAGGCCGGATATGCCCGTTATACATTTTATTCTACCGAGGGAGAGAGTGATGATGTTTTAAAACAAAAAGCCGGTGGTTTTACCTACGCACCTTCTATTGGTGCTAACCTTGGTAAATTCGAAGTAGGGCTCCGTTACGAAGCTTCTTCCTTAAAATTAAAAGGCAGCGATTTCAAAGTAAAACCTTCCATGCTGGGCTTAAGGATTGGCTTTAACTTCTGATCTCCTGCCCCAACTTTCTTAATAGATCATAGCCGTTGTCATATGATAACGGCTTTTTAATGACATTGCCTGTATCCAGCTTCTTTTTAAAACAAAAAACCGGGCACGTATGTCCGGTCAAAATATTTCGTCGGGGGTTGTTCATTCATCTAACGGGTGTTGCCGTTTGCATTTCCAGGCTGGTGGTGTTCTCCGTTCAGGGTTGACAGTTTTCATAGAGTAAGTGGTTTTCATGGACAGGTTCATTTTTCAAAGGATCGGGTACGGACTAAATAACGGGCCTTTTTCAAAAGTTAAGGTCATTTTCTCAGGATAAGATTTTTTGGCAACGTTGACAGTACAAAGATGTACAATCATTCCTGCCGGTTATAATTTATTCGCTGCAAGCTGTATTTTATTCGATTTCCGAACGAAATATGCCGATAAACACATTGAATTTTAAATGTTGGCGCCGGGGTTTTTAAATTAAAGTAGTTTTGCCGCATGATGACTTACGAACAGGCGCTGGAATTGCTTATACAAAACGCGCTAAAGGAGGATATAGGCGATGGAGACCATTCCACCCTGAGCTGTATTGCCCCCGAAGCAAAAGGGAAGGCTGTATTAAAAATCAAGGAAAACGGTATACTGGCGGGAATGGAAGTAGCAGAAAAAATATTCAGGTATATGGAACCCACGATCCTTTTTAAGCCTTTTAAAAAGGATGGCGATGTGATGCAGTACGGGGAAACCGCTTTTGAAGTAGAAGCGAAGGTTCATACCATATTGCAATGCGAACGATTGGCGCTGAATTGCATGCAACGCATGAGCGGCATTGCCACACTCACCCGGAAATTTACGGATCAATTAAAAGGCTACCATACCCGGCTGCTCGATACCCGGAAGACTACGCCCAACTTCCGGTTGCTTGAAAAAGAAGCCGTGCGGATAGGCGGCGGGCTGAATCATCGCATGGGCTTATACGATATGATCATGCTGAAAGACAATCATATTGACTATTGCGGGGGCATAGAACAGGCCATATCAAAAGCGTACGGGTATGTACAATCAAAAAAGCCCGGCTTAAAAATAGAGGTGGAAGCAAGAAACATCGAAGACGTAAAAAAGGCATTGGCTGCCGGTAAGGTCGACCGCATCATGCTGGACAATTTTTCGCCGGATCAAATTAATGAAGCGCTTTTGTTGATAAATGGTAATGTGGAAACAGAAGCCAGCGGCGGCATCAATCTTGGCAACGTGGTTTCGTATGCTGAAACAGGAGTTGACTTTGTAAGCATCGGCGCCGTCATTCATCATGCCGTAAGCCTCGATCTTAGTTTAAAAGCAGTATTGATCTGAAACAGCTATACATCATGTCAAAAAAGAATAAACCCGATAACCGGGGCTACGTATACAGCACCGATCCCAATTTTTCCTTTAAAGAAGAAGCCGGCAATGAAGCCACTCTTCCGCCGGCTCAACAGCCACTGAGGGTAACACTTGACACCAAACACAGGGCAGGAAAAGCGGTTACACTTGTATACGGTTTTAAGGGATCGGCAACCGACCTTGAGGAGCTGGGGAAAAAACTCAAAAATTTTTGCGGTACCGGCGGATCTGTAAAGGATGGTGAAATAATTGTGCAGGGCGACCAGCGCGAAAAGGTAATGCAATGGCTTCAGAAAAACGACTATAAAAAAGCAAGCAGGGTGTGAACGGGTTGCAGGTTACAGGTTATTTGAAATTTGAGATTTGAGATTCGAGATTCATTACTCATAGCTGATGGCTGGTGGCTGATAGCTGATAGCTGACAGCCGGTAGCTATTTGTTTCTCAACCTATAAACTCAAAACTATAAACCACAAACCCTGCAACTTGCAACCCGCAACCGCCATCAAATTTCAAATCTCGAATCTCAAATCCATACCCCTGCAACATATAAAAATCCTCTTATCTTTGCGCCCTTATGTCAACGAATGATAATAATAAATTCCAGGCGATTATTGCGCACGCCAAAGAGTATGGATTTGTATTTCCCAGCAGCGAAATTTATGATGGACTGAGCGCCGTATATGACTATGGCCCCTGGGGAAGTGAGCTCAAAAAAAATATCCGCGATTACTGGTGGAAAAGCATGACCCAGATGCATGAAAACATTGTAGGGGTAGACGCTGCCATCTTTATGCATCCTACCACCTGGAAAGCTTCAGGGCACGTTGATAATTTCAGCGACCCGATGATCGACAACAAAGACAGTAAGAAACGATACAGGGTCGATCACCTCATAGAAGCGCATGCCGAAACCCTGCCGGAACAGGAAAGCACTGCTTTATTATCCGAAATGGACAAATTACTGGCAGCGGAAGATTTTGCCGGTATAAAAAAACTGATTGAAAACAATAAGATCAAATGCAGCATCAGCGGTACCGCCAACTGGACCGATGTACGGCAGTTCAACCTGATGTTTAAAACCGAATTTGGTGCGGTGGCTTCCGATAACCAGGAAGACAATATAGTATACCTGCGCCCCGAAACCGCGCAGGGCATATTCGTTAATTTCCTGAACGTACAAAAAACCGCCAGGATGAAAGTTCCTTTCGGTATAGCCCAAACCGGGAAAGCATTCCGCAATGAGATAGTGGCACGACAGTTCATTTTCCGCATGCGTGAATTCGAGCAGATGGAAATGCAGTTCTTCGTTCGTCCCGGAACTCAAAAAGAATGGTTTGAATATTGGAAGAATGCCAGAAAACAATGGCATCTAAGTTTAGGCATACCTGAAGAAAAATATCGTTGGCACCCTCATGCAAAACCAGCATTTTATGCCGACAATGCCGGAGATATTGAATATGAATTCCCGATAGGCTTTAAAGAAGTTGAAGGTATTCATAGCCGTACCGACTATGACCTTACGCAGCACCAGACCTACAGTAAAAAGAAATTGCAGTATTTTGATAACGATATAGATGAAGCAACGGGCAAGCCTTATGGCAATTATGTGCCTTATGTAATTGAAACATCCATTGGTCTAGACCGCATGTTTTTACTGATACTGTCTCAGGCATACGATGAAGAGATCGTTCCAAAAGAAGACGGCTCAAACGAAACGAGAACCGTACTGCGCATTCCGCCCAAACTGGCTCCCATAAAGCTGGCCATTCTTCCGCTCACCAAAAAAGACGGGCTGCCGGAAATTGCAAGAAGCATCATGAACAATTGCAGGGATGAGTTCTATTGCTTTTACGAAGAAAAAGACGCGATCGGTAAAAGATACCGCAGAATGGACGCGATCGGTACGCCTTTCTGTATTACGGTAGATCATCAAACCAAGGAAGACAATACTGTTACCATACGTTACCGGGATACTATGGCGCAGGAAAGACTGCCCATCACTGCCATAAAAGACCTGGTAAAAGACAAGATAAAATAGAGTTACTGACCAGGATATTATAAAGCTATACCACTCCCGGTATAGCTTTTTTAATATTGCCGGACGAAAAAAACCGGCTTATCTTCCTCCGAAAATTAAACCGGTTTTGCCGAACCTAGATTTCTTCTTTTACTTTTTCAAGGCTTGCTTTAACGCGGCAAAATTCACCTGTGTACCGGGATTAGCAGTTTCTTCCGCGTACACTACGGTGCCGGTTTTATCAACCACTACCACTCCCCTCCTGGATACTCCTTTCAGTCCTAATACAAAATCTTCAAGATACATGTCATAAGCTTTGATCATGTCTTTATTAAAATCAGACAACAGATCGAAATTGATATTTTGCTGCGTCTTGAATTCGCCTAACGAAAAAGGCAGATCGACAGATACGCCCACCACCGTGGCGCCCAGACCATTGTAAAAATCCATATCATCCCGGTTGCTGCACAACTGTTCGGCACATACGCCCGTAAAAGCGGCAGGAAAAAAATTGATCACCAGTGTTTTACCGGCAAAATCTTTTAAAGAAACTTCTTTTTTCTCGGTATTGATGAGCGTGAAATCGGGTGCTTTTGTTCCAACTGCTATAGCCATAATTTTTTGTTTTAGTAGAGCGAAGCTAAAGAAAAATTATAAGATGCCCGGTCTATAGCATCCATCAAACAAATCAAAAGGCATCATTGCCTGAAATAAAGCAGGCTGAATTACGTTTCCGCTTTAACAAAATATACAGTGAGCGAAGAAAAACAGAGAAATTGGTGGAGAGCATTTTCTCCCTGCATTTTAACCGCCATTTTTGCCGCTTTTATAGTACTGTTCAGCTTTATTACAGTCAACTCGTCTCAAGGCTGGAGCTTATTGGGAGTCATTATATATTTGCCGGTTTTATTTGCTCTTTTGATTGGCACTTTTATATCAAGGCTGATTGCAAGAGAAAATACCTGGCTTCTATGGCTTATCGAAATAGTATTTATTGTGATCGCATTCAGTATTGCTTTCAGACATCACTAAGTAGGCTGTTCCTTATAATAAGCAGTTATTCGTGGTGGGTCTGACTGATGACTTATTTGTCGCAGGCATGTTTTTTCAGTCTTTTTAGAACTGACTCATTTTCGTAAACTTGGTAAATTTCGCTGTATAGCATCAAAAGATTTAAAAAAGGAATTGCTTTCTTACATTGAGAACACCAATGACGAAGCCCTACTCTCTTTGCTTAAAGAAGATCTTGTATTTTATGGAAAGGCAAAAGGTGTGGACATTCTTGATCATCTTAATGAACAACAATTAAAAGAACTTACAGCTCTTTCAGAGGAAGAGGCTCTGAAAGATACCCACGCTTTAGATGAATTCCAAAAGGCTACCCAACAATAGCATACAGGGTAATTGTTAAGAAACGTTTTACCAATAAAGTTCAGAAAGTCCTTGCCTACCTCGAAAAAGAGCAAAAGGATACAACTAAGCTGTGACTGGCGAGAAGATAGATGCCTCTCCCGACCTTCGGTTGGGATCGGTATGACAAACAATAGTATAGAAATCATCTCTTATACTTTTCTTCAGCACAGTTACCACAAATTGATTGATTGCTCATGGCTCAGAGCCCATAGCCAACGGCTGATCGCTGACTGCTAATAGCTCATAGCTATATATTCCACCAGTAATTAAATTTCAATACCACCGCCCTGGTTTTAACCGATAGCGGGCCGGGATAATAATTGTCTGTATATACAAGGAACAGATCGGAAGCGGGTTTGTACCGCCACTGAAAACGCGCGTTGATGTTCATGTTCTTCTGCTGCTCATTGTATTGTATATAGGTCGTCAGGAACAGCGTATTGGTAAAGGTTACATCAATGCGCGGCCCCACGAGCAAAAAGTTCATTTTGCTCCAGGGTTGCGGCAGGCTGAGCCGGTTATAGCTGGCGCTCATCGTAATGTTTACGCGAGGCTGAAAACGGTATCCTATATCGCCGTTGATGGTTAACAGGTGACCGTTGGCATAATAACCGCCGTAACGAAGCGAACAGGTATAGGTAAGCAAATGCTGCGGTGCGGAAACATGTTCTATCCCTATCGTATTCCAGCGATGCCGGCTGCCAACTACCAGGGAATCTTTGCCTGTATTGGTAGGGTCAAAAGGATTCAGCAATTGAACATAATCCTGCTGCCCCAGGATATTCAAGGTAGCTTTGGACCGGAATGTAATAAAGTAAGACAGGATATTGCTGTGATCCGTTTCGCGCAAACGCGCATTAAAATAGTAGGTACTATTTACCACCGGGCCATGGCTTAAAATATTCCCTCCTCCCGGAAAGAAATAATACGATACCTGCGGGTTGAGTTTTACATAGTCTCTCCGTGGCACATATCCCACTTCAGGCGTAAAATTTTCTCCCACATATTGCGTCTGCCCGTATATCAGCCATTTGCGGCTGCTGTATTGCAGGTGACCGGCATAGCTCCAGTCTTTTTTTCCGGCAGTTGGCTGAAATGATTTTAACAACATCGCCTTCCCCGTCCATAAATTGCTCGAAGAAGCCAGGTTGTATTCTATACCCAAATTTCTATTGTATTGACTGTATACTCCTTTAGCGCTGTCGGCAGTGGTAGGATGATACCCCAAAGAAGTTTTATCAATATAGATAATACCGACATTCGATCTTTTAAATACTTTTCGCTGCAGCGAAAGCACTGCGAAATTCTGGGCAGGCAGCGCTGTTTCGCTTACCCTTGCGGTTTTCATATCCATCACGCCTATGCGCCAGTTCTTATCCAGCTTACCGCTCAGCCGCGCGCCAACATCAATGGGTACGCCCAATCCTATGCGCCTCGAAAAAAAAGGGCGGAGATCAGCATAGCCGAAATTGGCGAACAGGTCACCATTTTCTAAAAAGAACTGTCTTCTTTCAGGAAAGAATAATTCGAAGCGACTCAGGTTGGTCACCTGCTTATCCACCTCTACCTGCGAAAAATCGGGGCGTACGGTTAAATCAAGATTCAATGAAGGCCCCATGGAAATTTTTACATCACCGCCAATGTCTTTTTTGTACACAGGTTTTGTACCAGCTTCATAATTTTTTGAAACCCCTCCCAGCACATAAGGGATCACAGAAATATTGGAGCGGGGCGCCGGGGGCGGTTCGTCCCAAACCAATACACCGGTATACGCAAGCGATGCGCTGGGGAACTGGCGAGGTACAGGCGCCCAACTGGATTTTTCAGTGGTCTTCAGATCATTTCTTCCAAAATTGATCCCCCACTGTTTTATATCTTTTTTATAGCGGATCGTTTTAAAAGGAATAGCCGCTTCAAACACCCATTTGTCAGGGTAATTTTTTACAGCCGAAGTCCATTTGTTATCCCAGTTCAGATCCACTTTGCCACCTTCATACATCGTGCCATCCCACTGCGCGCCAAAAGCATTAGCCCCAAAAGAAAAGCCGGTGGTCTGGTCTTCAAATGTATCCATGAACAACAGAAAATTGTCGTTCTTCAGGAAGGAGAAATCCCTTCGCAGCGATTCTACCATGTGTTGTCCTTCACCGAAATTGAAACATTCTGCCAGCAGGTAAAGGTTTTCGTTGTCGTAAGTCATCCGTACATCGGTACGCACCTTGGCCATGCTGGTATCCATCGGCAGGATCATGTAAAAATCAGACACCCTTTCCGCATCGAGCCAGGCCTGTTCGTCTGCAACGCCATCTATGATTACGGGTGAAGAAGCTTTGTGTATATGCAGTTGAAAAGCCGTGTTCTTTTTTTGTGCGTTAACTGTTAAACAGGGGATCAAAAGAAAAAAGGAAATAAAAAAACGATTCAAGGGAAAAATGTTTAATAAGGAGGAGGAAAGGTAAGAAAAAGCTGTCAGCTATCAGCTATCAGCATTTAGCGTTCAGGGGACAACAAGATGATTTAAACAACCATAGAACCTGTAAACTTTGCAGGGCAAAAAGGACATTACGCATTACAGCATTATCGCCTTCGGCGATTACAGCCGTAGCCGGAGGCTATATGCTTACGTGTGAAGCGAGGACGCTTCACCCAGCAGGATCTGCAATCGGTTTACTATGTCCTCTTACATGTTCAGCAATTACGTATGTCTGGATTTATATCAGTCTTTAAAATGGGTTTTCGACAAATACGTGCCGGTTGCTATATTAATAAAATAATATACATTCGTTATTCAAATTAAAACTATTGCTATCGATCGTTCATAGCAAAATAAAACCAGACCTAAAAAAGCACTATACTTAACTTTCAGGTGTAATCAACCTGAATTTCAAAACTAATTTCTCCCAGAATGAAAACAGCCCTCTTTAATATCCTGCTTTTATTATTGGTATTTCTTTCCTGCAAAAAAGAAAGTCCCTCAGATCAGCCAGATCCTGTAGTAACAGGTCCAGATACTTTAAGCACAGGTTGGAGTAAAGTAAATGTTCCCATTGAAACCTATATGGATATTTTTTTACGACATCGACTCACGGCTATTTGATTTCCCGCCAGAAAATATTTAAATCAATAGATGGTGGATCGACCTGGACCCATATACATTCCATTAAAGACAGTTTACTGAATATTGCGGCATATGGTGTTGACAATGCAATATTTATTGCCAAAGGCAATAAGCTGTTTGTCACCAACAATGGTAGTGCTACCTTGAATAGCATTACGCTAACGGATACACGGCTTTATGATGCAATCTTCGTATCCAGCACAATTGCTTATGCGATAGGAAACAAACTCTGGAAAACTACCGATGGGGGATTAACATGGACTCAGATCTACGATTTTGGTTGGACCAGGCTAATACATCGACCTATTTTTTGAATCAAACAACAGGATTTGTTTCTGCATTTAACGGGATATATAAAACGATTGATGGAGGACTCACATGGAACAAAGTGTTTAATCAAGGAGGACGTTTTATATGCTTCCCAGAGCCTGGCTATGGATATGTTTTATCATTTAATGGTATTTTAAAAACTACAAATGAGGGCAGCACCTGGGCGTTGATAAATAAACAGTTAAGTCAAGAACCTTTAGATTTACATTTTGCAACTGGGCATCTTGGATTTTTCTCTATTGGTAACGAAATTTACAAAACAGAAGATGGTGGAAATTCCTGGACCAGAACCGTAAAAATAGGAATTACTGAAGAAAGATTAATCGAACTACATTTCACGGATGAGAATCATGGCTGGGCATGTGGATTCAAAGGCACAGTATTGAGATATGAAAAGTAGCGAATAGCTACATTCTCACTTCTCTTTTTCATACTTTTAAGGACATGGAACTTGTGGCGTGTAGACCTATAAGGTTTGCCGGGCAGGAAAGAATACAGCGCTGCAAACCTTATAGGTCTGCTCCTGCTTTATTAATCTGTACTACAACTTTATCTCCTCCTCGTTGCTGTCAAAAAAATGAAATTCTGTGAGATAATAATTATTATTCGATTTCAGCTTTATTTTTTGCTTGTATTTCCAGCTCCATTTTCTGCGGATGGAGATCCAGCCTTTGGTGAGATAAGCGTAGATAATAGGATGCACCACAATGGTAAGCCCTTTGTGCTTCTGCATGACCAGGTAGCTGAGGTTCTTCTCAATTTCATCTTCCAATACGAGCGTAGAGGATATTTTACCCGTTCCGTTACAGGTAGGACAAACTTCCAGGGTATTGATATTCACTTCCGGCTTCATGCGCTGCCGGGTGATCTGCATCAGTCCGAATTTTGAAATAGGCAATACCGCATGTTTGGCCCTGTCTGCTTTCATAAATTCTTCCATCGCTTCGATCAGCCTGCGCTTGTTATCCGGCAATTTCATGTCTATGAAATCTACCACAATAATCCCCCCGAGGTCACGCAGGCGCAACTGGCGGGCAATTTCCGCTGCCGCTTCCAGGTTGGTTTCCAGGGCATTCATTTCCTGGTTATTGCTTACGCTTTTATACCCGCTGTTCACATCAATTACATGCAGGGCTTCGGTATGTTCTATTATAAGATAGGCTCCGCTGGGCAGGTTCACGGTTTTGCCGAATGACGCTTTTACCTGTTTGGTAATACCGTATTGATCAAAAACCGGGGCGCCATTGTTATAAAAAGTAACGATCTCCTTTTTTTCAGGCGCTATTTTTTGAATATAGTTGCGGGTATCGTTGTAAATATTCTTGTCGTTTATCACAATGCGGTTAAAGTCTTCGTTCAACAGGTCGCGCAGCATGCTGGTGGTTTTGGTTTGCTCACTCAATATCTTACAGGGCGCTACCGCACCTTTCAGATTTTGCTGCAGGCTTTTCCAGCTTTCTACCAGCATCAGCAGATCTTCGTGCAGCTCTGCCGTATTTTTTCCTTCGGCGGCCGTACGTACGATCACCCCAAAATTTTTGGGTTTGATGGCTTCCACTATTTTATGCAGTCTTTTACGTTCTTCCGAAGAATGTATTTTGCGCGAAACCGCGATGATATCATTGAAAGGCGTAACTACCACAAAGCGACCCGGCAGCGAAATTTCGCAGCTCAGGCGGGGACCTTTGGCAGCAATGGGCTCTTTTAATATCTGTACGAGGATGTTGGGCTTCTGTCCCAGCACTTCGTTGATCTTGCCCGTTTTAATGATCTCAGGCTCTGTCTGGAACTGCGAAAAATCGAACGTCCCATTATCATTCATAGCCTGTTGGGTAAATTTAAGAAGCGACCGGGCGTAAGGGCTCAGGTCTGTATAATGCAGGAAGGCATCTTTTTCAAACCCCACGTCTACAAATGCAGCATTCAACCCGGGAATCAGCTTTTTAACTTTTCCCAGGTATAAATCACCCACTGCAAAGCTGGCGTCTGCTTTTTCATGATGCAGCTCAACCAGCTTTTTATCTTCCAGGAGGGCGATTTCCACACCCACAGGGGCAGCATTAATAATTAGTTCTTTGTTCAAGCAAAAAGCCTTTTAATAACTACGAAAGAAACCGATCGTGAGGATTGTTCGCAGGCATATTCCCCCAAATAGCGGCAAACACACACGGGACACCAGTTTCGCGATCAAACACTCAACCTGTTGATACCTGCTTACAGGTTTTACTATTTTATACATTTACCTGCAACGGTAAGAAGCGGCAAGCGGTAAAAAAATGGTAAAGCCGGCATTCAACAGCTTAAAAGAAGAATTAAGCAGTAGTTTATTTGTTCCTTTTCTTGTGACGATTCTTTCTCAGGCGCTTTTTGCGCTTATGGGTAGCAATTTTATGACGTTTTCTTTTTTTACCACAAGGCATAAACCAAATTAATTTTTGTTAGGTAATTATTTTAATGCTTTAATTCTTTCTTCTATTTCTTTTAATGCTTCGGGATTTTGCACAAACTTTTTCCCCTTTTCATACCATTCGGCAGCTTTGCTGTTTTCACCATGTCTTTCATACGCCTCGGCCAGTAAAAAAATCGCTTCTACATTGTTGGGCTCAGCTCTTAAAACCTTATTCAATCTTTCTATAGCCTTATCAATCTGCCCCGTCATAATTCCACCATAACCCAACATAAACTGTGCATACATATTTGTTGAGTCTCTCTTCGCTACTTCCAGTATTGTTTGAATACCTTCCATAGGACTTGTTGCACCGGAAGCCCCATAAATATAACAACTTCCCAAGCCTACTTTGCTGGAATCGTTATCAGGATTTACCTGCAAAGCATGTTTAAAGAGGTCTGCTGCCTGATTAGCCATCCATACCTGCAGCGAGTGCTGATCAACAGTTTTTAACTGTCTTAAATATAAATGGGCAGCAAAGGTGAGGTTTTTTTCAGAATTTTCCAATTTGGACTTTTCTCCCAGATAGTAAATGAACGGTTCAAATACATGAGCCGAATCTTTCCAGAAAGTAGCCAGTTGATCGTACAATTGAATTTTTTGACCTGTCAGGTCGCCCCGGATAATAGAGTTTTCTTTTGAAGTAACCCAGGCCTGCTGTGCAGGAGTAAGACGTGATTTTGCTGTTTCAATAATTTGTTTGGTATCCAGCTGGTCATCGGCATGATCGGTATGCGTAAGCTGAGCAGCAGGCTGTTTTGCGGCATTGGGCTTTGTCCTTCCCAAAAAATAAAGGCTCAATAGTAAAATGAGCCCAGATGCCACAACAATCAACTGTTGTTTTTTCACTATGCTTCAATTTCCGGCAAAGTTAAATGCTATCTTCCGTCTCGTCGCCAAAATTCTCTTCAACCGGCTTGGCAGATTGCAGTTTTTTAACTTCATGCACAAATTCTTTAGCGGGTTTAAATGCAGGGATATAATGTTCGGGAATATGTACTGCTGTGTTTTTCTTAATGTTACGACCAATTTTGGCAGCGCGCTTCTTGGTTATAAAACTGCCAAAGCCACGGATATAAATATTTTCTCCGTTCGCAAGATTTTCTTTTACCTCTTTAAACATGGTTTCAAGTGTAACCAACACATCCACCTTGGGAATTCCTGTTTTTTCAGAGATATTGTTGATAAGATCAGCTTTTCGCATGGTATTGTATTTTATAAGTAAATGAATTTCAACGATAAAATAACGAAAATCTTGTATTCCATGCAAGCTATTCCCTCAAAAATTTTTTTTCAACCCATTTATAGTTGAAAGAAAACCAATTTATTGCTTCAATTTGCAGGGCTTATTACTGAACGCAGTTAAATTAATAAAATTGTATATCCCCTCAACAAATAAAGAGCCATTTTGTTGAATAACAGTTAATTATCGGTCAATGAAGGTTTTTTTTACGCAAAAGCTGCTCGAATGGAACAAAAAGTTGAACAAAAGAGCTATGCCCTGGAAAGGCGAAAAAGACCCTTATAAAATATGGTTAAGCGAAATCATCCTTCAGCAAACCCGGGTTGAACAGGGCTGGAACTATTACCTGAGATTTATAGAGCATTTTCCCACCATCACCCAACTGGCAAAAGCTCCCGAAACAAAAGTTTTTAAACTTTGGGAAGGATTGGGCTATTACTCGCGGTGCCGCAACCTGATAGCTACCGCCCATACCATTTTCAATGAGTACAACGGGCAATTCCCCAACGATTACAATAAAATCCTGGCATTAAAAGGAATAGGGCCGTATACAGCATCAGCCATTTCTTCTTTTGCATTTAACCTGCCATACGCCGTGGTAGACGGGAATGTACAAAGGGTGATTGCCAGGTTTTTAGGTATTGATGTCCCTGTTGACTCTGCCAAAGGCAAATCTGTATTTAACCAACTGGCGTTTGACCTGCTCGACAAAAAGCAACCCGGTTCTTACAACCAGGCCATCATGGATTTTGGCGCAACCATATGCAAACCGCAAGCCCCCTTGTGTACCGTATGCCCGGTGGCTGCCCGATGTGTTGCCCTTAAAGAAAAACGGGTAGAATCACTTCCTGTAAAAGAAAAAAAGATACAAAAGAAAACACGCTGGTTTTATTACCTGCTGTTGCATTTCGGCAAAAAAATATATGTAAGGCAGCGGGTTGAAAAAGACATCTGGCAGCAATTACACGAGTTTTACCTACTGGAGTCGGATAAGAGATTAACAATAGAGGAAATTAAGAAAGATGCCAGGGTAAAGGCTTTTTTCAGGGGAAAACAGGCAGTGATCGAATCGGTTTCAAAAGAATATTCGCAACAGTTGACGCACCAGACATTACATGGCAGGTTTATTGAAGTGCAACTGTTAAAAGAGCCCCAACCGGGCAGCGAATTTAAGGCCGTAACTTATCATGACCTGGAGCATTTGGCTTTCCCCAAATTTATCATTACTTATTTGCGGGAAAAAAATGTAAATTTAAGTCAGTAATGGTGAGGTAGGTTCTATTGCTTGAATTAAAAATCCGTTTTATGCGTGGTGTAAACAGAGTAATGTTAATTGGCAACCTTGGTAAGGATCCTGACATTCAGTTTTTGGAAGGAAATATAGCTGTAGCAAAGTTTCCATTGGCAACCACAGAAACCTTTAAAGACCGAACCGGGAAACTGGTAAGCCAAACAGAATGGCATACAGTGGTTTTATGGCGCGGACTGGCGGAGCTGGCACAGAAATACCTGCACAAAGGAAGCCTGGTGTATATTGAAGGCCGCCTGAGAACCCGCAGTTGGGAAGATAAGGAAGGTAACCGGAAATTCGCAACCGAGGTAGTGGGAGACAACCTGATCATGCTGGATAAGCGAATGGACGGAGGCCATAATGCACACAGCGACCACATAGAAGGGTTCAACAGCGATGCACCGCCGCCCCCACCCGATCCGCCTGAAAATATGGCGTTTTAAGATGTTACACGAATACTTATTTTTGTACGTTACTGTACCAGGCAGGCCGGTTGACCTGCCTTTATGATTCAATACTTATTCATCTAAAACCAATATTTTGGATTATCCATCTGCGGCACATCTAAGCTTTACTGCTTTAAAGCCTTTTTTACTGGCTGTCAATTCGCAAAGTGTTACCATACTGCTTATACTGCTCATTGTACTGTTAATTATCGCCTTTTTTCTTTCCGGCGCGCAGGTTGCATTTTTCTCTCTTGGCTACCGCGATATTAATATGCTTAAAACCAAACAGCATCCTGCTGCAAGAAGGATCACCTCCCTGCTGGAGCAACCCAAAAAGCTGCTTACCACACTGCAGATATCCGGCATATTCGTGAACATATGCATCATTATTGTCGCCAATGTGCTGATGGATGAATTTCTTACGGAAGCAAACACCGGACTTAATTTCTTTATAAAGCTCTTTGTTATCGTATTCCTGCTGGTGTTTTTTGGGGAAATCCTGCCCAGAGTATGGGCAACCCAAAATAATCTGCGGGTAGCTTACAGCGCTTCACTGCTGGTTGAAATACTGGATGCATTTTTTGGCAGCATGAGCAGGTCCTTTACAAAATTCTCCGATGGCATAGAAAGAAGTTTCGGGGGTATTAAAGAACATCATGTATACAACCCCGAAGACATAGACCAGGCCATTGAAATGAATACCAATGAACAGACTACGGAAGAAGAAAAGAATATACTGCGCGGCATAGCCAGGTTTGGACAGGTTACCGTAAAACAGATCATGCGTACACGGCTCGACGTAAGTGCCATTCATTATTCCATGAGCTTTCCCGATCTTATAAAAAAAATAGAAGAGCTGCATTATTCCCGTCTGCCGGTATACAAGGGCAGCCTTGATGACGTAGTAGGAATTATTCACACTAAAGATGTATTATCCTATGTTGGGGAAAAAGACGATTACGACTGGCGGCAACTGATACGCCCACCTTATTTTGTGCCGGAACAAAACCTGATTAAAGATTTACTGAAAGATCTGCAGCGCAAGGGTGTTCACTTTGCAGTAGTAGTAGATGAGTTTGGAGGAACAGAGGGGATTGTAACAATGGAAGATATCATGGAGGAGATCATCGGCGATATACGGGATGAGTTTGATGATGAAGAAAGCGTTAATAAAAAAATTGATGACCACAATTATATATTCGAAGGGCGCATCATGATAACCGACGCCTGCAAGGCAATGGGCTTACCGGAAGACACTTTTGACCAGGTAAGAGGAGACAGCGAATCGATTGCAGGGCTGGTGCTTGAACTGGCGGGAGAGATTCCCAAAGAAAACCAGGTGATACCCATCGGAGATTTTGAATTTACAGTAATGGAAATAGAAAAAAACAGAATTAAAAAGGTAAAAGTAACCATAAGGGTGTTGACTGATCAATAACCGGTTATAAAATCGTAATACTATGAAACAAACCGGCGTAATTTTATTGGTTGCCTGGATACTACTTTTGTTATCGTGCAATAGTGATTATACCCCCCGCCCCAGGGGATATTTTTCAATTGATTTTCCCGAGCACCGGTATCAAACATTTGAAAAAGACAACTATCCTTACAACTTCGAATACCCTGTATACAGCCACATCGTTAAAGACAGCAGTTTATTTGATGACAATCCCGATAGTCCTTACTGGATCAACGTTGACTTCCCTGCGTTCAATGCGCGTATGTATCTCAGCTATAAAACGATTGGCGGGCGCTCGGTATATAAAGTAAAAACAGAGAAAGGATACAAAGACTCATCGGTTGTCAATACGTTTGAAAACCTGCGCGAAGAAGCTTACAAGATTACGTATAAACATACTTCGCGTGCGTCTTCCATCCAGGATTCTGCTTTCAGAACACCCACCGGCCTGGAAGGAGTATTTTTTTCAATAGGCGGCAACGCGGCCACAGGCAAGCAGTTTTACGCTACCGATTCGATAAAGCATTTTTTACGCGGCGCGCTTTATTTTAACAGCACCCCTAACGAAGATTCTTTGAATATTGTTTATAACTTCCTCGAAAAAGACATGCTGCACCTGGTAAATACGTTGAAATGGAAATAGGGAGCGGGTTGTTTGTTTGTGATTTATAGTTTGTTGTTTATTGTTTATTTATTATAGTTGGGAACATCTTTTAGCTACCCAATTGCTTTTTCAGCGGCATAAAATTTTGTAATGATGTTTTTGCGCAACACTGCGGGTGGCTGCTGCCGCCCGGTTCCTCAATAATTATTCGTTTCCGACATTTCATATACTTCCAAGTTCCCGGCAATTACAGGTTCGTCAGTTGCGAATAATTTTATCTGCGTGCTGGTTTTTAATTCGGGGTATACTACCTGGGTAACACATTGCCTGCCATTTGCAAAAACCTCGATAATGGACCGGTCAATAAAAATATCCAGTTGCAACTGCTCTCCCTTTTTCAATTCAAACGGCGCTCTTTGCCGGGATGTGGTACTCCCGTATCCTTCTATTTTTTCAGGCTTGGAAATAACATGCGTTACCATCTCTACAGGATTATGAAAGGATGATTTGATGAAATCGATAATGATCTCTTTCGCTACCGGGTCGTATTTGATAACGGTTTCCTCCCTGCCATCCGGAGAACAAAGCACCTTAACACCATAAGGTGATTTTTCAGAGCCTTTAAAGTCCACTTTAATTTCAAGCGATGTACCTTCCATGGAAATAACCTTTTCTGTATTGGCTGCAATGATGCCAGGTTTTTCCTTCAGCCCACCGGGCAATCTTATATTTTTGATCTCTTCCGGTGGATTGATCTGCATTTCGCCGCTTTTAGAAAGCGTTAATACCCTTGGCAGGCTCATGATACCCGACCAGCCATAATTGGGAAGATGAGCGGGCTTTCTTTCCAGCACCCATCCCCATATAATATTTCTGCCCTTATCATCTACCAACTGCTCCGGGGCAAAAAAAGTTCCGCCGGGCCAATTCATGCGACCATGCTTTTCTACAGTGTATTTATCATTCTCAAATTTCCCGATATAATATTGTGTGCCTAACTGGTGGCTGATGAACAACAAAATATCTTTATCACCAATCCTGAAAAAGTCAGGACAGGAAATATCTTCATAAGTAAAAAGCCGGTTGTTTTTTCTGTCTATAAAATCGCCGATATAATCCCATTTATACATGTCTTTCGACTTAAACAACCCTGCGATCTCTCCTCCTGCGATCTGGTAATAATGATCTGTTTTTTTATCGAACCAGCATTCGGGATCCCAGGCCCGGTACTCTCCTTCGAGAGCGCTGCCCTTAGCCGGCGTAGCCAGGACGGGGTTCCCTTCAAACTTTATCCAATTCCTTAGATCCCTGTCTTTCGAGTAGGCAACAAGGTTAACATCAGCCCCTGCCCCATGATAAATAATATGTGGAACTCCTTCCCTCGAAAGAAAAGTGCCGCCGCTGAATATGCCCAGCTCAACATCACCCGGCTTTACGTCCAGCATATCCGGGTAAAGCGTCCAGTGGAACAGGTCACGGGTAACAGCATGACCCCAGAAATGTTCCCGCTTTCCGTTTTGCAGGCTCTGGTAAATAAAGCCCAGGTGGTATTTCCCGTTCCAGTAAATACCGCCGTTGGGATCGAAAGGCATGGCAATACCTTCAGGATTTGCAAAATGAAAGATCGGCCGGTGAGGATCGCGCTGGATCAACTGCCTGAGCTTGCGGCTTGCATTCATCAGATCGGCATCGTCTTTCTTGTCATACTGAGCATAACAAACCTGGGAAACGAGGATGCCCAGCACCCAAAACATACTTTTGCGCATAATGTTCATTTTAGATGATTAACCGTGTTGATTTAATATGGATTGGAAGGAGCCATATCCCATGTTTTAACAGACATAACTACCGCGTTACCGCCTTTGGAAAAAAGCTGTACAGCCGAACCTCCTAATGTGGGGTATACTGTTCTTGCGATGGCCTGCCTGTCGTTTGCAAAAACTTCTATAATTCCTTTATCAATAAATACCCGCAGGTTAAGAAGTTCTCCCTTTTTCAATTCAAACGGGGCACTCTCCACATTTCTTCTTCCGTAGCTTACACTTGATTTTGATGCATCCAGCTTCAGCTTCTTTTCTTTGGCATCGTAGTAAATGACCGTTTCTTCCCTCCCATCTTCCGAACGGTCTACAACAACGCCTGTTTGTGCCGCAGCGCCGGGCTGTATGGTGATATCCATTTCTGTGTACCGGCTGCTTTGCTCATGTAATGTTAATGGACTGCCTGCAGTAAGGCTGATATTTTTCTTTTCCCTTTCATTCATGCGGAGGTTCTTCAATTCTTCCACCGGGCGCATTCCCAATTCACCGTCCCTGTTCACCCAAAGCGACCGGGGCAATCCATATATGCCGTTCCATCCATAATAGTTTTTCAGGCTATCGGGCCGGTCGTCGAAGATCCAGGCCCACATAATCTGCCGCCCCTTGTTATCCACCAAAGCCTCAGGTGCAAAATAAGCGTTGTCGGTCCAGGTCATTCTTCCGTGCTTATCCGGAAAAAACTGATCATTGCGGTAGCCGCCAATATAATACTGGCAGCCCAGGTTATGACTGATGAACAGCAGGAGATGCTTATCGCTTTTGCCTCCATCGGGAGATGATGGCAGGGGCAAAAAGCTGGGACACATATTATCTTCTGTTTTTTGTGTCCACTTCCTGTTCGACCGGTAAAATTCATGTTTGTATGTCCAATCTTTCAGATTGTCCGATTCAAACAGGTACAACCGGTCTCCCTGGTAATTAAGTGAATCTTCCGGTAAACTTCCTTCTGTGAAATTGGCGGGTAGTCCGGCACCTCGCGATCCGAATTTCCGGAGCACCAGGAGGTTGCCGGTAGCCATATAATACTTGCCATTCTTTTTCCAGATATTGGAAGGGTCTGCCGAACCAACGTAATAAGGCTTTCCATCCTTGTCTTTCATAGCAGTAATACCCCACTCTGTTGACTGTATCACAGGATTAGCGCCGGATTTTTGCCAATGCGAAAAATCAGGGTCTTTGCTGCTGGCAAGGCCGATGCCTTTTGCCCCCCACAGCATCCAGTAAGATAATACAGCAGTGCCATCATCATCTACGAAGGCTCCACCGCTGAAACAGCCTTCATCACCATCACCTGGTCCTATCGCATCGGGATGATATCTCCAGCGCAGCAGGTCTTTACTGGAGGCATGCCCCCAGGCAAACTTACCGTCTGTACGCTTATACAAAAACATCAGGTGATAGAGCCCGTTATGATAAAATGCGCCATTGGGATCCCCCGGGCGTCCATCGCCTTCGGGAAAGCTAAAATGATACCCCGGGCGATACGGATCGCTCAACAGCCTTTCACGGAAAGCCGCTGTAGCGCTGATTACGCTGGCCGGAATGTCTTTCTCTTTATTGACCAGTGGCTGGTCTTCTTTATTCTGTGCCCGCAAGTCGCCACAAAATATGGCAGTAATCATTAAAATGCAGATTCTTTTTTTATTCATGGCTTCAATTCTTTTGTAAAAATGTAAAATCTGAAAAAGAGGAAGCCATACTATTTTTTTATATGACCTCCTCCTGACCAGGCAAATCAATAACCATAGTTCTGCCTGTAAAGGTTCTGGCTCAAATCTATCTGCCCTTTAGGTATGGGAAGATATTCATCTCTTTCCTTTGTAAATTTAGCATTTGCCAGGTGTGATCTCCTGGTTCTTTCCACGTCGAAATAGGCATTCATTTCTTCTGCAAAAACACCCCATCTCATCAGATCATACGCTCTGAACCCTTCACATGCCATTTCCAGCCGGCGTTCCCATTTCAACGCTTTCCATGCAAACTCTTTTGTCCAGTTGCAATTTACGCCATCCACATACGGCTTTATATTAAAGTTACCAGTAGGATCTCCGTGTATGTCAACCAGTAAAGTTGTGCTCTGGGCAGCTCTGTTCCTCAATTGATTGATCAGCGGCAATGCTTCCGCATGCCTGTTCAACTGAATCAATGCTTCTGCTTTCCATAGCATTATATCATCCAAACGGATCACATCCCTGTTCTTTGAATCACTTTTCCAGGGGTTAACCGGTTGATAGCACGGAGAATCATAAGGTACTGTTTCTTTCATTGACATAAAGCTACCATAGCTCTCCGGCTGGCGCGGCCAGGTGTCGCCATCAAAAATGAAATCTGCCTTATATTTATAAGGTAGCCCATCCATTGCTACAGTGTGCAGCAAACGGGGATCAATAGTATGCGCTTTTACACTGGCAGCGTTCACAATATTGACACTGTTGTAATTATCGAAATCTGGCAGCCCGTTAACTGTTCTGAATGCATTCACCAGGTTTTGAGAGGGTGTATGATAACCGCAGCAGCCATATTCTTTTACCATAGGATATACCACCTGGTTCGTTCCATTGATACGGCCGGTTGGCGTACCATCGTTATGTGAAAACTGTATTGCCCAAATGGATTCTATACCGTTTTGCGTTTCGCATTGAAAATTATCGGCAAAGTCTGCGAACAACTGCTTACCGGAATTCTGAATCACATCGGTCGTCAGGTCCACCACCTGTTGCAGCCCGGCCGCGTTTATATTCACCACCTGGTTTTTTTCATCCTGTTCATAGGCTGCGTATAGCAATACTTTAGCCATATATGCCTTTGCTGCAAATTTGGTGGGGCGCCCTACCGCTCCATCCATATGTGTCTCAGGTAAATTATCAATAGCAAACTGAAGATCATCAATGATCTTTCCCCAAAGCTCTTCATCTGTGAGATCATTGCCCACATTTTTATAATCAGCTACTTCCATTGTCTCATCAATAAACGGAACATATCTGAAGTTTAGCTTCAGCCAGAAATAATTGTTGGCCCTGAGAAAGCGCATTTCTGCAACCCTTGTTGTCTTTTCCGGGAAATCTACCATGCTTAGAATTTTTAAAGCCTGGTTGGTACGGGAAATACATTGGTATTCTATCTCCCATTTTCCCGCCACGCCGCCTTCATCCGTGGTCATATTCACAAAAGTTTCAGATACATTCCATTCAGGTAAATCACCTATCCCCGCACCTCCTTTATAAGCATCTCCGCCTCTCAGATCGCCATACGGCCAAGGGGTGAGTGGTCTCAAATAATACCTTTCATTTCCCTGTGCCGCATAGGCGGCTATTACCATTTTCTCTGCATTTTCGCGGGAGGCGAGCAAAGCCTCGGTGATGATCCCCTTAGGAGAATCTTCAAGAAATTTATTATTACATGCACACAGCAACAGCATCATTCCGGCTATGGCTATATTTTTTATCTTTTTCATATTACAATCCATTTATAATTAGAGATTGATGTTAATACCTGCAGTAACAGAAGTAGGTAAAGGAAAGTTAACATCCCAGCTTTTTGGATCAAAGCCGGTGAAAGTATTACCGGGCAGTTTAAATACATGTAAATTTTCGCCCTGCAGGAAAAATCTTGCTCCTTTTACAAAAGCCTTCGATGCAGACGGTTTCAAACTGTAACCAAGACTTACAGACTGAAGTTTCACATAGGAAGTTTTTTCTACGAAGTAGGTGGAAAAACGATTTTCAGAGTTGAGGTCAGCTTTTGTGATGGCGGGTACAGCAGATGATGGGTTGGTGGGCGACCAACTGTCCAGCACCCGTGTACCATAGTTTTGGCCTCCAAAGAACCCGAAGAAATCAGTATATCCCTTGGTAGGGCTCGGGATCTGCCTGCCGATCTCGGAATTAAAAAATACCGCCGCATCAAAATTTTTCCATTTAGCCTGCAGGTTCAGTCCCCATGCAAGCCGGGGCTCATTGATGCCGATCCAGGTTCTGTCGTCTGCGTCAATCTTTCCATCAGGTTTTCCCTGAGGGCCACTGACGTCCTTATACCTCAGCCTCCCTATACCCTTTCCGGGTTGCGCGGCAGCATTATCAACTTCCTGCTGATTCTGGAAAATACCTTCTACCACATAGCCGTAGAGTGAATTAAGCGGTCTGCCAAGAATAATCTGATCCCGCCCGTTACCCGGATAAGCGCCAACAGCTTCCGGAACGATATACACAAATTTGTTCGTATTCCTGTAGAAATTTGCTGTAGCAGCATACTCAACATTACCTGTTTTATCTGCATAGGAAAGTATCGCCTCCCATCCCCAGTTTTTCATAGTGGCTCCATTGATCCACATACCTGCTCCATAGCCTGTAACGGTAAGAGTGGGCGGCTTCACCAGTATGTCTGTAGTATTCTTTATATAATAGTCGAAAGATCCGCTTAATTTATTCTGCAGTAAAGAAAAATCAAGACCAAAGTTACTTTGTGTGGTAGCTTCCCACTTCAGGTTGGGATTTCCCAATTGAAGCCTGATATAACCCGAGGGAAGATTGCCCTGATCAGCTCCGTAAATATCATAGGCAGCGCTGTTATATACCGGCCATGCATTATCGCCATAAAGCGCCTGGTATTGAGCATACGATGCATAGTTGTCAATAGCCTGGTTACCTGTTTTGCCCCAGCCGTATCTCAGCTTAAGGTTTGATATCCAGCTCACATTCTTCATGAATGCTTCTTCGCTTAATACCCAACCACCGGAAACAGAAGGAAAGAACGCGTACCTGTTACTTGCCCCAAAGCGTGAAGAACCATCTCTCCTCATAATACCGGTAAGCAGGTATCTTCCTTTATAATCATAATTCAGTCTTCCAAAATAGGAATTCTGAGAATTGCCCCATGCAAGTCCACCGTTTCTCACATTTCCGTCTCCTACATCAAGATACATATAGTCTACATCTTCACTTGCAAACCCGTCCCTGGCACCCCACAGATTCGCTCCGCGGGCCTTGGTTGCTTCCTGGCCTGCCATTACCTGGAAATTATTATCATCTCCTATGTGGAAGTTGTAATCCACCACATTATTCCATGTCCAGCTCCCTCCATAATTGGCATTCGTTTGCAATCTGCTGATGGTTTCTGACATGAAGCCTGCCTGGTACTTTAATACCGAGTTATTATTCCAGTAGCCTACATAGTCAATACCAATGGTAGATCTGAAGTGAAGATTTTTTATGACTTCGATATCCAGGTATGCAGAACCCAGTAACCGGATATCAGTAGTGAAATTCTGCCTGTTTCTCATGATATCGAGCAGTGGATTATTACGATCGCTCATACCCATAACCGGACCGCCCCAGCCAACACCATCAACAGTTCTTACGGGAACGATCGACTGAATATTAACTGTATTAGCCAACCAGCTTCCCCCGGTATATTTCATTTTAGTAACAGAAAAATTCTCCCCGATTTTAACTCTCTCGTTGAACAATTTATAGTTTGAATTCAATCTTACGCTGAACCTGTCCCATTCGTTATACTTTGTTGTTCCTGCACTTTTCAGATAATCTACTGCCAGCAAGGCTCCTCCGTTTTCTCCAGCATGAGAAATGCTGACATTATTGTTATATGATATCGCATTACGGGATATTTCTTTTTGCCAGTCCGTATTCGCAGGCTTCATTGTTTGTGCCGCATCCAGGTATTCCGGTAAAATGATCCTGTCAAGAACCCAGTTACCATTGGCATCCTGGTGATCCTCAAAACGGTAAACACCATAGTTGGGATCAACATTGTCGTTCCTGGCAGCCATCCATTGTGCTCTGCCATACTGTTCTGTATTTAACAATGGAATCGGGTTGCCGGGTAAAAATCCAACAGTAACAGAAGAGTTCACTTCCACTTTCGTACCCTTTTTCGCTGATTTGGTAGTGATGATGTATACACCATTCGCCGCTCTCGATCCATATATTGTAGCAGCAGAAGCATCTTTCAGCACCTGGATGGATTCGATCTCATTGACAGGGAGCTCATTCAACCCTCTGTTAGTAGGTACCCCGTCAATTATAATCAATGGCGCCGTGCTGCTGTTCAAGGAGCCTCTTCCCCTGATAAGCACAGATGCTCCGCCATTAGGATTACCGTTAAAAGAAGTTGTAATACCCGGTACCCTGTTGTCCATGGCTTTTACCACATTCCCCGTGGCAAGAGCCTGTTCTTTGATATCTGTCATTTTTACCACGGATACGGCGCCTGTTAAACTGGCTTTCTTTTGTGTTCCATACCCGACCACAACAACTTCCTGTGCCGCCGCATATGCAGGTTTCAGTTGAATGGCAATCTCTGTTTGATTACCGATATTGATCACGGCCTTTTCAAATCCCACAAAGCTTACTTCGAGAATATCACCGGGTTTGGCAACGATAGAAAAGTTTCCGTTTCTGTCTGACCTGGTTGATACTGAGGTGCCTGCTACCGTAATGGTAGCGCTTTCGAGGGGATTACCATCATTGTCTGTTATTTTGCCGGTGATAGTGACGGCATTTTTTTCCGGTAGCATCCATCGGAGCGGGTTGTCTTTTTTAGCGGGCACACCCGCAGCGGTTGTTGAAAGAAAAATAAAAAGCAACAGCGCACTTATCTTCGTAAGCCTACTGTTGAAACTTTGATGCGTTTTGTAATGAGCAGTTAAGTTCATGACATAAATATTTTGGCTTAATAATAGCAATCGCAATGAATGCTGTTTAAATACTTACATTTTTTGTCTTTTAAAGTTCCTTTACCCATCTCTTGCAGATGAAGCCAGGTAAAATTTGTGTCTTTTCATGCCTCAATTTTTTTTGGTTGATCAATATCTTTTACAGAAAGCTCGTCTCCCAATTGTTCAAGTGTCTTACCTTTTGTTTCAGGGAAATATCTCCAAACTACAATGGCTTGCAGTACCATAGCTATAGAAAACAGCATAAATGCATAGGCCGCACCATTTTCTCCTTTTTCTACCATTACCGGGAAAATAAATGTGATGATGGCTGCAAAAAGCCAGTGAGTAAAACTGCCCAGTGATTGCCCCTGGCCACGTACGGCATTTGGAAAAACTTCTGAGATCAGTACCCAGATCACCGCCCCGGTAGAAAAGGCAAAAAATATGATATAGCCAATAAGAAAGATCAGCAGGCTGTAACCATGAAAGCTTTGGTCATGGAAGGCTTTGGCAGTAAGCCCCAGGCAAACGGCCATGCCGACAGAGCCCGCGATCAACAGTTTTTTACGTCCTACCTTATCTATAATTACCAGTCCCAGCATGGTGAATATACCATTGACAACGCCAATCAGTACCGGTTGCAGCATAGCATCTGCAGCAGACAGCCCGGTTAATTCAAAAATGCGGGGCGCATAGTAAAGAATGGCATTGATGCCGGACAACTGGTTGAACATGGCTACCAGGAAAGCGACCAGCAGGGGTTTCGTATACTTACCAGAGAACAGCCTGTCCCTGGTTCCACGCATACTCTGTTTTATTTCTTCCATTTCAGCTTCTGTATTCCCTGTTTCGATTTTGCGCAACACTGCCAGTGCTTCATCGGTTTTGTTCTTTTTGATAAGAAACCTTGGACTTTCGGGAACCAGGAACAATAAAAAGAAATAAGCAACTGCCGGCAACCCGCCCACGGCCAGCATCCAACGCCAGGCATCTTCACCCATGCCGCTGAGGGCATAGTTGGATACATAAGCGATCAGTATTCCGAATATCACGTTGAACTGGAACAGGGCTGTCATCCTTCCCCGCATGAAAGCCGGCGATATTTCCGATATATACATCGGCGCTACTACCGATGATGCCCCTACAGCAATACCACCCAGGAAACGGAACAGAATAAAAATTTCTACATTAAAGGCAATCGCGCTGCCGATAGCCGAGATAAAGAACAACAGGGCTACTATAAACAACACAGGTTTCCTGCCATACTGATCCGTTGGTTTCCCGGCGAAGAGCGCACCGGCAACCGTACCGAGCAACGCAGAAGCAATTGTAAAGCCATGCCAGAACGGAGAAAGATCAAATAATACCTGTACCTTTTTCTCCACTCCCGAAATAACAGCAGTATCAAATCCAAAAAGAAACCCTCCCAAAGCCAGAATGATGGACCAAATAAAAACGGTTACATGCTTATTGCTCATAAATGATCGGTTTGTATTGTCTGTTGTATGGTTTAAATGATCCTGTTACCTGAATATTATTAGCGTCATGTTGCAATTAACCAGTTTATCCGCCCCTGTATTGATTAAGCAAGGAAGCGGGGCTGGCAGGGTAAAATTCTCCTGAAGAGGATAAAAGTTCTTTTAGCTGTGCGCCGGTTGCTATTGCTTTACCTATATCATGTCCGTTCAATATCGCCGAGATTAGTCCTGCCTGGAAAACATGGTCTGTGAAGGGACCTGAGAATCTTTCATCCCCCCGGCTTTCGTATTGATGGCCTTTGCCCCCGGCATTGATAAAGTAGCTGCCTTTTCCGGTTGATATAACAATGTAGGGGATCATGAATTTTTGCTGCAGTATGCTCACCCTGTCGGCCAAAGATTGTATATTGCTGAACCAGCCGGTAATCAGTTCCAGTTCCTCTTTACCGGTATGCAGCATGAAAGCTCCCTTTAAACATTGCTCCAGCACCGTTCTTGAAATGATGGAAGTATGCAGGGTCAGATAAAAAACCCTCCTGATATTTAATTCAATGATTGAAAGCAGGGTTTTCAGGCAGGCAGTGCCAGGATAATAAGCCGGGATTGAACTGTGTACCCAAATGTCCGCATTTTGAAATTTGCTGATGTAAGCGGGCTCTGCTATGATATTATTCCATGCCTGCAGGGATGCTTGTATAGATGCTTTTGTACCATTATTTGTCCATTCTCCTGTGGGGTAATCATAATCAATTTGAAAATAATCTGTGCAAAGCCCTTTTTCTTCTACAAACCGGATGATCTTTTTGCCCTGTTCATCCAATCCTACCCGGGTAACTAGCATAGGATCTATTCCCAACCGATGAAGATAAAACGATAGTAGCACCGGAAGCCCGATTGGATAAGAACCATTGTCCGAACTAAACCAAAAACTTTCCCCGAAACAGACAGCCTGCAGAGATTTGTTGCCCGAATTTTCCATATAAGCAATCGTTATTGGCAGGCAATTTAACGGCAGTTCCTTCTCTCCCTTTCCAGTTTAGATTCAATCTTTTTAGAAAGAAGATCAATTTTCTTATTTATTCATAATATTAACATACAGCCAAGTATACATTTTTAATTTAATTAATTTTTAATAAGGAGATGCTCCTTTTTCAATTTTATCGCGTAAGCTTCATTACTAAAAACATAAAAAATCAAAATTGAAAAACAATGAAACAATTCCTGAAATGATATTTCGTAAATCTTGCAAATTTGTGCTATGATCAGTTTGCCAATGTTTAAGCGAAATAGTGCTGTTTATATCATTATTGCATTGCTGTTAGGGATATGCGCCTGTAATACAAATGTTGAAATCCCTCCTAAAAAATATAAGATAGGTTTTTCTCAATGCACCGGAGATATCAAATGGCGCAATGCTACCCTCGATGGTGTCAACCGGGAGCTCACATTTCACCCGGGATCAGCGTTATTGTATAGGAACGCCGATGATAACAGCACCCTGCAAATTCAGCAGATCAGGGAACTGATCAAACAGGGAATTGATATATTGCTCGTTTCCCCCAACGAGGCAGAACCGCTGACAGCCATCGTGGAAGAGGTTTATAACAAGGGAATACCTGTAGTGGTAATTGACAGGAGGATCTTATCTGATCAATATACGGCGTTTGTTGGCGCCAATAATTTTGAAATAGGCAACATGGCGGGCAACTACCTGTCCAATATATATAAACCCAATTCCAATATTATTGAGATCATCGGATTAAAAGGCTCTACATCCTCGGTTGAAAGAAAAAAAGGCTTTGAAAAGGCTATCCAGGAGAATCCGGAAATAAAAATAAAAGCCAGCATTTATGGTAACTGGCTTAAGGAAAAAGCATCGGAAGAATTATGGAAAATCAGGGATGTGTTATCACCGGATGACATCATTTTCGCCCAGAATGACCCTATGGCGCTTGGCGCGTATGAAATATATAAAAAGCTTGGCTTTGAAAAGCAGGCAACTTTTATCGGTGTAGACGGGCTGGCCGGGCCAAACGGGGGGATAGATCTGGTAACGGATAAAAAATTGAAGGCTACCCTTCTGAATCCTACCGGCGGAGAAGAAGCTGTCCAGATTGCGTTTAAAATTCTTAACAAAGAAGCTTTTAGTAAAGAAAACACCTTGTCCACGGTTGTGATAGATTCTACCAATGTGCGTATCATGAAGTTGCAGACGGAAAAGATCAACGCGCAGCAAAGAGACATCGGTAACCAGCAGGATGTGCTGCTTAAGCAACAACGTATACAGGAAAACCAGGCAGTAATTATTTACATTTTTATCGGGGCTTTGATACTGGTATTAATTCTCGGAGGTATTGCAGTTGTGGCATTAAGGAACAACAGGAGGATCAATAAAAGGTTGTCTGCCCAGAACCAGGAAATACTGACCCAGCGTAACCAGTTGATTGAAATGACAGCCTATGCTAAACAGGCAACGGATGCCAAATTCAATTTCTTTACCAACATATCCCATGAATTCAGAACACCGCTCACGCTGATATTAGGTCCACTGGAAGATGTACTATCTAAAGAGAAATTAAGCTATCCTATTAAAAACAGTTTGCTTCTCGTTCATAAAAATACGATCCGGCTACTGCGCCTGGTTAACCAATTGATGGATTTCAGGAAGATCGAAGAGCGCAAGATGAAGCTACAGGTTTCTGAAAATGACCTCGTCGCATTCGTCCAGGAAATTGCAGATTCCTTCGAAGTAATTGCTCATAAAAAATCTATCGGCTTTTTTGTAGACAGCAAGTACAAACAGTTGCATATGTGGTTTGACGTAAACATGCTTGATAAAGTTTTATTCAACCTGCTTTCCAATGCTTTCAAGTTCACTCCGGATAACGGATTAATCAATATCACTATCGGAAGAAGTACGGATGAAACAATGGCAGTAATAAGAGTGGAAGACTCGGGGATAGGCATGACAGACGAAGAAATCAAGCATGCTTTTGATATATTCTACCAGGGAAATTCGTCCTCCTCAAAAGGAACCGGTTTGGGATTGTCCTTATCGGAAGAGCTGGTAAAACTGCATCATGGGAAAATAATGCTGAAAAGTGAAAAATGGAAAGGTGCATGTTTTGAAGTACACCTGCCCTTAGGTAAAGATCATTTTGATGCCTGTGACTTTAAACAGCCGGATGCTCCCGTAAATACCAGTTATGAAGATCTGAAAATATTCATGCAGGAATTTGAGCAGCCCAGTCATGAAACTGAATATTATCCCGATAACAACAGCCCTAAAGAATATTCCGTATTGATTATAGAAGATGACCCCGATATGCGAAGTTTTTTAAAAACGCGTTTGGGAAAGCATTATGAACTACATGAAGCAGACAATGGCATAAGCGGACTGGCGCTCGCCCGTGAGATCGTTCCGGATCTTATTATTTCAGATATCATATTACCAGGCAAAAACGGGCTGCATATTACAGAAATGATCAAGCAGGATATTCGAACATCACATATTCCTTTGATCCTGCTCACTGCCAAGAACAGCATAGAGGAGCAGATACAAGGCATACGGATGCAGGCAGATGCATTTATTGTAAAGCCATTCAATATGGAGTACCTGTTCGAAACGATCAGGAACCTCCTGAAAAGCCGCCTGCAGTTACGCGAGCATTATACCAGTGAACTGCCTTCTGAAGCCCGATCGGGTCATTCAAAAAAAATTGACCGGAAATTCATTAACGAGTTTACAGCCATCGTAGAAAGCAACCTGTCAAATGAACATTTTTCTATTGATGAAATATGCAGGGAGATCGGGATATCGCGGGTGCAGCTATACAGAAAGGTAAAAGCCCTTCTTGGATATAATATCAATGACTATATACTCACTGCAAGAATGCAGAAAGCAAAGTTCCTGCTGTCCAATGAGGCAATTTCCATTTTTGAAGTAGCCTGTAAAGTGGGGTTTTCATCACAGGCATATTTCTCAACCGTATTCCGGTCAAAATTTTCGATGACACCATCCGAATACCGGGAAGGAAAACGGTGCTGAGAGCACATTTTTTAATGGATGCAGGACAGTATCATAACCTTGCGAACAACACCGGGAATATACCAGACATGGTAATATATTACCTTATTTGAACAAAATATTGCCGGAAAAAGTGAATATATTTTTATATTTTAGTAAAGACTTTGAAATCCTTTCTTTATTCTGAATATCTGATCGGATTTTCATGCCTATGCTTAATACGCTGTCATTCACTTCGGTTTTTTGTCAGTATGTATTTTTAACTGCTTATTAATCTTAGACAACATGAGAATCCTTCAGTTTACCATCCCTGTACCAGAGAATAAATCAATTATTGTTCTCCCGGAATCGCTTCCTCATTTTTTTCCTCATTTTCACCGCCATAAGGAAGTGCAGCTTACCTGGGTCATTAAAGGAGAAGGCACCCTGGTTGCCGGTGACAATATGCATCCTTTCCAATCCAATGATATTTTTTTCCTGGGAGCCAACCAGCCTCACGTATTTAAAAATGACTCTACTTATTTTATACCCGGCAGCTTAAAAAGTATCCAGGCGCTGACCATTTTTTTCAATCCCAATGGCATGCTTTCCTCTTTTTTTGACCTGCCGGAAATGAGACAGCTTAGAAATTTTATACAACAGAATCAATCCGGGTTTTGCATTCCGCAGCCATATACCAATGAAATCTCCAGCAGGATGCAACATGTCAGTGAATTAAAAGACGGAAGCATTGAAAGAATGATATATTTTATTGATTTAATGAAATCCTTATCATCTCTGCCGGCTACCAGCGCTTTGTCTTCAGGAAATAAAACAAAATATTACAGCGAAGAGGATGGCAGCAGGATCAGCAAGATATATAAATACATTATGGATAATTTCAATAATGATATTTCGCTCGAAGATGTTGCGGCAATCGCTTATATGACAACCCAGTCATTTTGCAGGTATTTCAGAAAACATACAGGAAAAACTTTTATTAGTTTTTTGAATGAAGTACGGATCAATGAAGCCTGCAGTCAACTGACCAGTGATGCTAACGAAGGGATTTCGACTATTGCATATAATTGCGGGTTCAACAGCATCACCAATTTCAACAGGGTTTTCAGGGCAGTAAAAGAAATGACCCCCAGTGAATACCTCATGTCATTTAACGCGCATATGTATGAGGCGTGAAGTGAGCTGATGGCTATCGGCGATCAGCTTTCAGCAGTCAGCTATCAGCCTTCAGCAGTTACAGCTTCTATATCCGCGGTAGTTTTAACAAGGGGCTCTCCCAGGACGCGTTTGCCTGTTTTGGTAATGAGCACATCTTCCTCTACCCGTATACCGCCCATATTTTTATATTGATCCAGCTTATCGTAACAAATAAAATCTTTATGCAGCCCCCTGGACTGCCATTCATCTGAAAGCAAATGATTAAAATAAATGCCCGGCTCCACAGTTAATACAAAACCCTCTTCCAGCGCCCTTCCCAACCGGAGTGATTTCAATCCAAACTGTGTGCTTTTGGTCAAGGCTTCGGTATAGCCCACATATTCCTCTCCCAGGTTTTCCATATCATGGGTATCTAACCCCAACATATGACCCAGCCCGCATGGAAAAAATACAGCATGCGCTCCTTCCTGTACAGCCGCTTCTGTATCGCCTTTCATAAGACCCAGCATCTTTAGCCCCTCTGTTATTTTCCGGCAGGCCAGCAGATGAACATCTTTATATAATACACCAGGTTGCAATACCCCAAGCGCAGCTTCATGTGCGGATAAAACAAGATCGTATATTTCCTTTTGCTGAGCGGAAAACTTTCCACTTACGGGGAATGTCCGTGTTAAGTCGCCGGCATAATGCATGGCTGTTTCCGCGCCACAGTCACAAAGCAATAGCTGCCCGTCATGGATCACATTGTTTGCATAATGGTTATGCAGTATTTGCCCGTTTACGGTAAGAATGGTAGGAAAAGAAAGATTACCGCCTGAACTGATGGCCAGCCCGTGTAACCTGCCTGCGATATCCGTTTCGTTAGCGCCCGCCCTGCCGGCTCGCATTGCCAGTAATTGCATAGCATTGGTGGTGTTTACCGCCATTTCAATTTGTGCAATTTCGCCTTCCGTTTTAACAGAACGCTGGGCTACAACAGCCTGAATAAAAGGGACAGACATTTTATGCGCTACGGCTGTTAACGGAATATGCAGCCACTCGCTCAGGCACAATGCCTGTTCGGGCCTGTAAGGTGGTAAATAGTGTATCTGCCTGTTGGCTGTCAACGCACGCTGTAACCAGGGATCAATATTTTTCAGCGGCTCCACCGTTGCTATCCCGGCATCATTTGCCATTTCTCTTACAGACTTCCGGTGCCCCGTCCATACAATGTCTTCTATAGTAAGTTCATCTCCAAACAATATTTCCTGGTTATGATCTATATCAATAACGCTGATAATGTCCGGAACATCCAGTCCGGTAAAATATAAAAAAGTGCTGTCCTGGCGGAAATGATAAAAATTGTGCAGGTAGTTCATGCTGCTCTCTTTGTTACCAGGCAGCAGTATAACACCGGTTTTTAACTGATGTTTCAGCATTTCCCTGCGTTGCACATACACAGCGGTAGTAAACATGGTTAATAGTCGTTCATCAATTTGTTGTTATAATATATGGTGGTCATTAACAGCTTTTAAAAAACTGCGGCGTGGCATTTAATTTTTCTTCCAAAGCTTTTGCCGCTTTGGTAACAGATAATCCGCCTAAATTGGTACAGCGTAAAGTATGGGGTATGCTATTTCCTACTTTGTCCATTGCATCAATCACTTCGTCCAGCGGTATTAAATGGTTGTAATCTGCCAGGGCCATATTGGCGCACGAAAGCGCATTGGTGGCGGCCATTACATTTTTGCCTAAACAGGGCGCTTCTACCCTGTTGGCTATAGGATCGCAAATCATGCCCAGTGAATTTTGTAAGGCCACGGATGCCGCAGCAATGGATTGATGCAGGCTTCCTCCTGCAAGATAAGTGATGGCGGCAGCAGCCATTCCCGATCCGGAACCGCATTCTGCCTGGCATCCTCCCACCTCAGCAGCAAAAGTAGCATGGGCGGCAATAAATACGCCAATAACGGCAGCAGCCATCATGGCTTTTATCACTTCTTCTTCATTTATTTTCCTGGCATCCCCCACACCAATTACAGCTCCGGGCAACGCACCGCAGGAACCGGCAGTAGGCGCTGCCACAATCACTCCCATAGAACTTTTAACTTCCATCATAGCAGATACATACATGATAATCGTATTCAACACTTCACCTTCCACCAGCTTCTTTTTTGCTTTTTTCTCCTGAAACTGAACCGACTGTGCCCCTAAAATACGATCATCATAATGTGTTCCCTGTAACCCGCTGTAAATGGAGTTGCGCATGATCTGAACGATCTCCCGCATTTTGCTCATGACTTCCTCATGACTAATATTACCCCTCGCCGCTTCATAATGAACTGCCAGTTGCCATAGTTCCAGGCTTTTGTCTTCGTTGTATGCCATCATTTCTTCGCAGGTAATAAAAGGAACAGATATATTTGGAGAAGACAATACCGGTAATACAGGATGTATCTTTTTTATACAACGTACGTTTGGCAGTTGCATCCATTCCTGCAGTAGCGAACCGGAGGGAAAGTGTTGGGATTTTATTTCAAAGAACGGAACAGCTCCGTCATGAAAGATTACTGTACCGGATGTAAATGAAGAAGACAAAAAACTGCTGATATCTGCTGCCGCCTCCACGTATACCAGGGTTTCAAAATAATCCCCGGCCATTGACACTTTTGCCCCGTCTACTTCTATTATTTCAATCATTCCGCCACCTGTGGAAATGGCCGTCAGCGACCGGGACTCTTCGCTGTTATGCAGCGTGATCTTATAGGTGTTGGGATGACGGGCTGCAATATCTGTTATCGCAATATCCACCTGAATTCCCGCCATTTCAATATATCGCTCCGCCTCCGGTAACCGTTCGTCATACGCTTCCCATCCCAAAAAGCCACCAAACAATCCCATATCCGAACCCTGGCTTTTATGGGTAGTAGCCAGCGACCCGCCAGGATCAAATTCAACCAGTATATTTTTTATCACGCCACCCATTAAGTCACGCCCTATTCTTCCAATGCGTAAAGCTGCCGCACAGTGCGAGCTGGAAGGTCCCCGCATTACAGGACCAATGACATCATTAAATATACTGGGATAGGTTTCCATAACACATGCTTTATATGGTGAAATTACTGCTATTATTCAAAATTTTTGAGCAGCTTCTAAGCCGGATGATGTATAGTACGGCTCATCCCCATCTTACAGGTTCTCCTTTAAAAAATTAAACATGGTTCTTCTCAGGTGCAACGATGTATTCTTCCGTTCGTTAATGCTGTGGGAACGCATGGGGTACGACATCATGCTGAACAGCTTATTGTTCTGTATCAGTTTATCAGCCAGCATTTCAAAACTTTGATAATGCACATTGTCATCTCCTGTTCCGTGAATGATCATCAGGTTACCTTTTAAGTTGGCCGCATGTGTTATAGGAGACCCCTCCCTGTATCCTTCCACATTGTCGTCGGGCAGCCCCATGTACCGTTCCTGGTAAGTGGCGTCGTATAACCGCTGATCCGAAACAAAAGCCAAAGCAATACCGGTTTTATACAAATCGGGGTACCTGAACATACAATTCATGGTCATCTGCCCACCACCGCTCCAGCCCCATATCCCAACCCGGGCGGCATCAATAAAAGGATATTGCTGCAGAATTACCCGGGCTGCCGCGTACTGGTCTTTAGCAGCAAGTATGCCGATCTGGCGATAGATGGATTTTCTCCATTCGCGGCCCCGGGGCACATTGGTTCCCCTGTTATCAATACTCATAACAATATATCCCTGCTGTGCCAGGAAATGATGCCACAGATCGCCACCCTGCCAGCTATCCTGTACCGTAGAAGCGGCAGGCTCGCCATATACATAGATCAGCAGCGGATATTTTTTGGAAGGATCAAACCCGGGTGGTTTGATCATCCATGCATCCATCTCCGCTTCCGGAGTTTTAATTTTTACAAACTCTTTAGGCGACAGGGATAATTTTGATACCGCTTCTTTCAGCGCAGTATTTTCCTGCAAGACCCTGATGGTTTTGTGTGCCTGCAACTGTATTAAAGCAATTTGCGGAGGAGTGCCGGCACTTTGCCAGGTATGAATGGCCCACTTAGCATCAGCGCTGATCTGATAGCTATGCTGGCCGCCTGTTCCCGCTGGTGTTACCCTTTCAGCTTTTCCTTTTCCATTCAACCGGCTCCGGTACAAAAAACGCTGCGTATAATTACCGGGAGAGGCAATGTAATATACAAAACCACTTTTAGGATCAATGCAGCTAATGCTTACCACATCCAATTGTTCCTGAATGATCGGTTCTGTTTTTGTCCCGTCCCTCGACACTTTATAAAGTTTGGTCCACCCATCTTTCTCGCTTGTCCAGGTAAATGCTTTTTCATTGTCAAGCCACATGATATTATCATGCAGGTTCAGAAATGCATCATCTTTATCAGTGAGTATATTTTTCAACTGCATGGAAGTGATATCTGCTACCCAAACACGATTGGTGTTCTGCAGCCTGTTCAACTGCTGGATCATTACTTCACTTGATTTTGGAATAAAGTCCATACGGGCAATGTAATTATTGCGTGGATCACCGGGTATATCAAACCATCGCGTGACGCCTCCCGTTGCTGCTACTACACCCACTTTAACGGCAGATAAGGTGGTGCCGACCTTAGGGTAAGGCAACGGGATGGGTTTGGAATAGATTGAGTCAATATTGTTGATCATGTAAAAGACACCTGTACCTTTCGTATCCGACTGCCAGTAGGCGATATGAGTTCCATCAGGGCTCCACCGGAACCCATCCCTGCAATCGAGCTCTTCTTCGTATACCCAGTCAAAGGTTCCGTTAATGATATGATCACTACCGTCATTTGTTATCGGGGTGATCATTCCGGATGCCAGTTGCTCCACGTAGATGTTATTCCTGCTGACAAATGCCACCCTGCTGGCATCGGGAGAAAATTTGGCAAACATCATCGTAGCTTCTTCCAGTGACTTTCCCAGTTGCTGTAACGCTCCGGTTGCTACATGCAGCACCCAATAATCTCCCCTGGTGTGATAGCGCCACACTTTACGGGTATTGGTAAAAATGAGCAAAAGCTGATTGTCTTCCGACCATGTATAATTTTGTATAGAAAGAGGCAGGGCTGCGCCTTGCGGTATCAACTGCCGGGCATTGACCAATACGGTTCTTTGCCCTGATTGTGCATCGTATTTTACAATATCGGTACCTCCAGACGTTTCATTTCTTTCAAGTGTAGAATAGCCTTTATTATCTTTCATCCAGCGTACCGGTCCAAAGCCGGCAACATCATATTTATTGCTGTTGTAAATGTCCTCCAGCGTAAGACTGCCTGTATATTGTCCCTTCACAGAGAGAGATAACAGCACTATTGGTAAAAAGGCCAGTAAGCGTATTCTGCCTAAAAATGATTTCATGATCCGCTTCATATCTTATTTAAATTGTACGAGATAGTTTTCACCTGCCCTGGTAGGAAATTCAATCATGTTATTCTCCCCGGACCGGGGTTTTATAAGCTTCCCCCTGCTATCCCGCAGCGTTAAAGCGGCTCCTGCTTTTTTCAACCTGAATATCATACCTGAAGATGAATGTATATTTAATTGAACAGGCTTGCGATCCTTCCATGTCATATTGATCTCAAAACCGCCTCTTACTTTTATCCCGTCTGCTTTTCCCGCATTCCATTCTGCCGGAACCGCAGGCAGCAGTTCCACGTATCCCTCATTGGACTGAACCAACATTTCGGTAACACCGGCGGCTAAACCCATCGTTCCGTCAATTTGCATGGGACCCTTCGTAAAAAACTGCGGTGAAGCATGCCTCGCCAGGTAAAGCTTCAGTATCTTATTAGCCCGCTCCCCATCGCCCATTCTGGCCCATAAAGGTATTTTCCAGGCCATAGACCAGGGCGCATTACCATAAGAGGAATCTCCACGTTGTTCCAGAGCGGCTCTTACTGCAGGCATTACCTCCGGTGTTTTTTGAAACGATAAAACATTCCCGGGATACAACCCATACAAATGCGATAAATGACGATGCCTGATCTCTGTTTGACCCCAGTCATCCAGCCACTCCTGCAACGCACCATCTTTACCTACAAGCGGCGGAGGCAATTGAGATTTCGCCTGCTGTACCTTTTCTATATAATCCGCATCCAGCTTTAAAAGGTTTGCGGCTTTAATATAATAATCAAACAAATCGTGCAGTATCTGCATGTCAATGGTAGCGCCCGCACAAACATTGGTGGCCGGGCGAAAACTGGCCGTCACTTCATCAAAATATTTGCCATTGCCGGGGCGATCGGGAAAATTTTCAGGTGAATTGGAAGGATTTGTGACCAGCCACCCTTTTGTGGGATGCCTCACCAGGAAATCCATAAAGAAATCAACAGAACCTTTTAATACCGGGTAAGCTCTCTTCAAAAATTGCTGATCCGGATTATAGAGATAATGTTCCCAAAGATGGTTGGTGAGCCAGGCTCCGCCCACTGTAAACGTACCCCAGGTAGATCCATCCATGGGAGCGGCTACCCTCCACAGATCCGTATTTTGATGGAACACCCACCCTTTTGCACCGTAATGCTCCCTGGCAACCGCAGCCCCTTCATCCATTAACTCTTCTACCATTTTTATCAATGGCTCCGCACATTCCGATAAATTGGCAGACTCTACCGCCCAGTAATTCATCTGGATATTGATATTGGTAGTGTATTTGGAGTCCCACCAGGGGTTCATATCCTTGTTCCAGATACCCTGCAGATTGGCAGGCTGGGTGCCGGGCCGCGAGGAAGCGATCAATGTATACCGTCCAAACTGATACCCTAATGCAGCTAATGCCGGATCTGGCTGGTAACGGATATTTTTTATTCTTACGTCTGTAGGTTCATAAGACAGATCCGTAACCGGCAATTGTAAAGTTACCCTGCCGAATAATTTCCTGTAATCCTGTATATGCCGCTGTTTTAACTGATCATACCCTTTCCCTTGTAAAGCATCTAAATACTTACTGACCCGGCTGTGCGCATCGGCAGATACATCTTTATAATTTACAAAATTAGTGGCTGCAACAAGATACAATGTAACAGCGTCAGCGTTTTGTATCACCATATTTTCATCATCAACGCTTACCGTTCCATTTTCAATAGCGGCTTTCAACTTTACCTCGTATTTCAAAGCGCCTTTTATGCCCATATAATCAGCAGATTTGCCGGTTAATACCAGCCTATCGTTTCCTTCTCCATCCATCCTGAAGTAATCTGTAGCATAGTTAGAATGCTGCTGGTTCCTTTCACCTCTCAGGTTGGCCTTAAAAGAAACAGCACCCGGCTTGTCAGCCGTAATACGAATGACAATCGCCTGATCAGGTTCTGAAGCAAATACTTCTCTTTTATACTGTACCCCATTTATCGAATACTGAACGGTGGTAACAGCGGTTTCCAGATCCAGCCAACGATGATAATTGCTGACTTCTTTTTCTTCCGGAAAAAACAAATGGATATTACCCAGCGCCTGGTATTTCTGCTGCTCAACGGGATATCCCATCAGGTAGCGGCCGAAGCGCTTTTGCGCCTCAAAAAACTGCTCATTAAAAACCAGCTCCTGGATCTCCTTCAGTTTCGTATGCCCGCCCTTTACTACGGTGGAATAAGGACCCCCCGACCAGTAAGTATCTTCATTAAATTGTATTATTTCTTCACCGGTTCTACCAAAAACCATAGCGCCTAATCTGCCGTTCCCTACAGGTAACGCATCGTCCCATGTACCTGCCGCCTGCCTGTACCACAACAGGGTGGCAGGATCAAAGTTCCTTTCGATGATCTTCTGCAGCGTTCCGTTCTGCTGGGCGTATGCACCACCCCATATCATAAAGCCAACAATAAAAACTACTTTTCTGAAAAGGGTCATATAGCTATACTTTGGATCAAAAATAAGCGTATAAACAAGCTGTCTCGTAATAGAATTTAACCAATGCAGATACGATTTTACCATCCCAATATGAAATGACATATGTGTTATTGATTACGCAATTTTAGCATCAATGCAGTTTTGTATGGATAAACGTACAGGAGACAACAAACAAGACCGGCATCCGATCTTAAGTAGCTCAATCAACAGTTAAGATCAATGCCAGTCATTGTTATTAACATGAGAAAAAAGACTTTCAAAAATAGTGATCAGCCGTAATAACAAGACCGTTAAAATTACCTGTTGATGATAGTATCTTAACTAAAAAGGTTGATCTGCATATTATGCAACATGGTAAAATCATAGCAGCACCGGTTAAAATATGAAGCCACCCCACCTTAGAAAGACATTATCTTTAGAGCGCATTCCAAACTATCATACGTGTTCGTTCCTGTGAGGCGCCGACAGCGGATTGCCCCATATTTTCAACTGTTTATAAAAATATATGCTATGCAAAAATATGTACTCCTGATCTGTGTTGTGGTCTTTTTGGGTCTGCTGAAAAATGCAAGCGGTCAAATGCCGGGTACCGCTCCTGTGCATAATGTAAGAAACTATGGTGCTGTGGGGGACGGAAAAACAGATGACGCGGCGGCAATTCAAAAAGCAATAGATGCGGCGGCTGTCCAAAATGGAGGGAGGGTATTGCTTGACAATGGTGTTTTTTTAACCAGTGGCATCCGTTTAAAAAGCAATATCGAATTACATGTCACTGCAAGTGCCTCTGTTATTGCGTCTTTAGAAGTAAGCAAATATTGCGTGAATGAAAAACTACAATATAAAACACCCATCCGTTCCTTAATTTTTGCAGCAGATTGTTCAAATGTAAGCATAACCGGAAGGGGTAAAATAGACGGGAGGGGCGACCTGATCAAAGAAACGGCTTTTAACGACCGGCCCGATCTCATTGTATTCCATGGCTGCAAAGCTGTTACAATACAGGATATTTATCTTACCAACTCAAGCAAGTTCATGACCTTTTTACTGCAATGTGTGGGTGTTCGTGTAGATGGTATTACGGTGGTCAACATCAAAAACTCCAATAACGACGGATTCGATATTGACGGCAGCAGGGATGTGATCATTTCAAATTCAAACATACATACGCTCGACGATTGCATTGCGTTTAAGGCCAGTACCCGCACCGACCGTTGTGCGGATATTGTTGTCAATAATTGTATTTTAAGCTCCCGCTGCGCGGCCATCAGGGTAGGACCTGATGCGATGGCAGATATAGAAAACATTGCCGTTTCTAACTGCGTCATCAGAAATACGGGATTAAACGGCATTAAGATACAGGAGTCTATGGGAGCTGTTGCACGGAATATGACGTTTTCCAATATTATCATGGATAATGTAAAGGGGCCTATTTCCATCCGTTTGTCTGGCTGGAATGAGGGACAATATATTGATACCTGGACCAATTTTAATGATAGCAACTGGACAAAGGGGAGACTGCATAATATTTTATTTGAGAACATCAGCGCTACCGTGCCTAACATAATGACCATGCCGGCAGACTATGAAGGAGAAGCACCCTGGTTATTAAATATTACGAAAGTGAATACAGGCATATCTATTACCGGCACTGCTCAAACCCGTCCCCGCGATATTACATTCAGCAACATTGATATCAGCTTTGAAGGCGGAGGTACTAAAGAAATGGCTGCCAAAAGAAATTTACCTGATCTTGAAAGGAGCTACCCCGAGATGTTCATTTTCGGAGACCTGCCTGCTTATGGCTTATATATGCACCACGTTTCAGGCATCACGCTTAATAATGTACGGTTCAGCTTAAAAACACCCGATCTGCGACCGGCTATTGTTTGCGATGACGCCGATGATATAGCATTAAACGGATTTAAAGCTGAAGGAAATATAAAAGCTGAAAGTCTTATACGCCTGGAAAATTCATGGAATGTCTTTATCAGCGGTTCACGCCCGCTTAATAAAATAACCACCTTTCTCAGGGTAGAAGGCAGTAAAAGCCGGGATATACTTTTAACGGGGAATAAACTCAATCTTGCTGCGAGAAAAACCGAGCTTGCCGCCGGAGCGCAGCAGCCGGGCATTACCGTTCACCCTTAACGGGTATGGATTTGCGTTGATCCCTGCTTCATAGCTGCCACAGCGATTTGCTTCGGCAAGCTGCTAATAACACATCTCATATTGCTGTGTTGCGGGGATGGCTTCCCTCCTCGGCGGGCAGGCTCCCGCCGCTACATTCATTCATCTCAGGTCTTTATGCGGGCGGGTTCGCAATACGTTCAAGAGTCTGAGTAGAATGTATACTTTGCTTTGGTGCTGGTTGTAAAACCAAACAATTGTAGCGTCACTGCAAGTTACTAATTAGGCGGCGCCTCCATCATTGCGCCGTGACAAGTTGCATTTGTTTGTCACAGCTTTCTGATTTGTAAGTATCCTAAGTCGGCTAAGTTATCAGCAAACGTACCAGGGCTCTGTTGCTGAATTCACAGTAGTACTAAAGCTTCATCAGAGCGTTCCGGGAAATTATTACCGCAATTTCCCGGCGGCTTTTTGGTTACTTTTTTCCGCAAAAAAGTAACAGAAAAAAGCGGAGGGATTGTAGTTGAAAGGAAAACCGGGTTTGTGGAACAACAAATTGAAGTTCATAACCTGTTGATAAATAGCAAACTGGATGATATGTCATTGGCATACCGCCCGCATACCAGTTTGAGTCCGGATAAACCTATAAGGTTTGCCGGGCAGCATTGCAGCGCTGCAAACCTTATAGGTTTTCTCAGCCTGTTTTTAGCTGATCTTGCCAGCCGCTTTTCAGTATTATAATCTGGTCTTGTATACATTGCCAGATCAAAATTCTTATTTTACATCCCACCATACGCCTGCACCAAACTTCTCGTCTATAATGCCCGGCTGGGCAGCTATGGCGGCTTTAAAACCTTCAGGATTGGATATTGCTTCGGAATGTGGATAGGGCATTCTTACGATCGTTCCCTTACCAGGAAAAAGTGTTTGAACAGGCTCTGTAACGGCTACATAGACCGGGTATCCTGACCGCCGTACTTCAGCCCATCCCTGGTTGCCATCAGGATAAAGCGCACACCATTTCTGATCTCCTATCAGCTCCCTTTGATCCGTTCCACCATTAAAATCTACCAACGGATGAGCTAAATAACTCCCGATCCCAAGTCCATACTCATCGAAGCTGGCTTTAATGGCTGCTTCATAGGCGTCCTGCGCCGTCATACCAACATTCCATCCATTCAAAGCAGCTTCAGCATATATAAAGAGGACTTCCGAGTATCTCATTATCCGTGTAGGAGAGTTTGTCGAGCGAAATTCTTCGATTCCCATAATAGATAAATCCGGGGTGCTCTGTCCCAGCGTACCCAATGGAAGTCCCACATATTCACCGCTATTGGCAGCAGGTTCGGCGTATACCGGTAATCGCTGATCGTTCCTGGTTTTAAGAAAGCTGATCATAAATGCAGATGTAACATTTTCCTGCGATGCCGCCAATACCGGGTTCATCCAATAGGGACTTCTGTAAACAGCGTCGTTTGGAAGCCAGTATTTAAAAGCGGCAGTTTCATTAGAAATGATAACGGGGTAGGTATTGGGATCTGAAGCAATCATTTCAATGCCTGCTTTTGCAGTGGGTGCATCCACCAGTGAAATCCTCATATACATACGCAATAACAGCGAATTGCAGAACCTTTTCCACATCATCATATTGCCATTGAATATCACATCGGCGCTTCCAATATTAGCAGACGGATCAATCATGCCGTTCGCTGCCTTGAGCTGGGCGATCAGATCTGTATAAATGCTTTGCTGCGAATCGTATTTAGGATATATTGTAGCATTATCTGCATCATCAGCCTTTAATGCTTCCGAATAAGGAATATCTCCATACCAGTCCGTTAAGTTCTGAAAAGCATAGGAAGTGAGTATCTTGATCACGGCGATAGCATTGTTGTCTCCCGCCTTTTCAGCCAATTGCATAGCCTTTTTTAAATTTTTTAAATGACCGCTGTACATGTTAAAATTCCTGATGCTCCCTGTGATCTGGTACCGGTCATCATGAACATACACGTCGCGAACATTATAGCGCGTCCAGCTTACTGCTTCATTTAAAATAGCGTTGTAAGTATTGAGGATGCTGATCTCAGAATTCGTAATTAAAGTCTTATAAGGCACCGCAGTTAAGCTGTTGGGGCTCGTATTCATTTCCTCAAAATCCTTTGTACAGGCGGATACCGACAGCACTAAGACCATTAACCCGAATAGTTTTATGTTCATTTTCATCTTATTTCTGATTTTATAATGAAGGATCTTTTTTATTAAAATCCGATCTTAATTCTTACGCCGATGTTCTGTGCAGAGGGTGGAGCCGCATATTCAGATCCCTGGGAAGACTGGCTGGCGCCTTTATTAGCGACTTCCGGATCAAAATTTTCATTTTTCTTATACAGCAGGGCTACATTTCTTGCAAACACAGACAGGTCTGCCTGGGTTAACCCGATCCGCCTGATAAAGGTTCCCGGTATTGTGTAAGATAAAGCTACCTGCCGCAGTTTCACGTAGGTGGCATCATACAAAAATCGCTCGCCTCTTGCAAAAGGATCCCATCTGAAATCATCCAGATACTGATACTTATTGTTGGGCTTTCCGTCCTCAAATACTCCATCAAATAAATATCCGCCACCAACATCAAGCGGGTCTCTTACAGAAACGCCATTTGGATTTAGCCCTGTAGTACTTGTAAGCGCGCCGGTCATCCACCCGTCTGCATTGGTTCTTGAATATACATCCCCGCCCCACTTGGCATCAATCAGGAAGCTGAAATTAAAGTTGCGGTATGAAAATGAATTATTGATGCCTCCTATCCAGTCCGGCATAATATTACCCAGCTTTTTCATTTCACTGGTTAATGGTACTCCATTCGCATCAACAATAGGTTTTCCGTTTTCATGATATACAAAGCCCTTGCCCCACATATCTCCGTAAGCACCGCCCACATCTGCCACAACAATTAATTCATCGCCCTCTGTTTTGTACAGCTCCAGCCTTTTTATATTATCATTCAATGCAACTACCTTGCTCGTATTCCTGCTCCAGTTCACCGTTACATCCCATGAAAAATGATTCGTCTTAACCGGCGTGCCGTTCAAAACAATTTCTACTCCGGCATTGTTCACCTGACCTGCATTTATAACCTGAGAATTAAATCCGGAAGTAGGGGTAATGGGCGCACTCAGTATCTGGTTCTTAGCTACCGTTTTATACAATGTTACATCGGCGCCCAACCGGTTTTTCAATAATTTAAGCTCCAATCCTATTTCCTGTGAGGTTGACAGTTCGTTCACGAGGTTAGATGGAGGCATTTGAGAACTAATGCTAAAGGATGGATTATTACCATAAGGAGAGGCTGCATTGTAAATGGCATTGAGCCTGTACGGATCGGTATCATTGCCTACCTGCGCTATTCCTAAACGCAGCTTCCCGAAATTAATAACGCTGTTCCCGCCAAAGAGGCTTGAAAAAATCCAGCTTGTTGTTACGGAAGGATAGAAGTAGGAATTGTTGCTGACAGGCAAAGTTGAAGACCAATCGTTCCTTCCGGTCAGATCCAGGTAGAGCTGATTTTTGTACCCTAATGAAACGGATGCATACAGGCTATGTATTTCTTTCTCCATTTTAGAGTATGAGGTAGTAGGTGTTTCTTTTGCATTAGCAAGGGAATAATTATCGGGAACAACCAATTTGCTCACATAAGATCCCTGGAAACGGTATTTATTGTTCATGATATTGCCGCCCACATTGGCCGACAGGGAAATATCGTCTGAGATGTTTTTCCTGGCCGAAAGCAGGAAATCGGTATTTATTTCCTGCCGGAAATAATTACTTACATTATACCGCCCTTCCTTATCGTTCATACTGTAATAAGCTCTTATCAGCTCTATTTGCTCGTTGGAATAATCGATACCGGCCCTTGTCATTAAACTCAACCAGTCATTGAACTGGTACCTGATAGAGGCTGAGCCAATAAGCCTGTTTTCTGTTTGGGGATTGAGATTTTTATATTGTATCCAGTAGGGATTATCATGCCACCTGTCAATCCAGCTTATAGGTGTTCCGTCGGGGTTCTCAATATGATCTTTTTCATACGCCCAGTCTACCTGCCTGGCAGTCCATATGGTTTGCATTGCGGGGTTATTGAACGTATACCCCGAACCGCTTAAATTGCCCTTCGTATTAATATAGGACACTTTTGACTCAAAAGAAAGCTTCTTCGTCAGATTTGCAATTCCCGAAAAGTTGATCGTATTTTTTTTCTGATTGGTATTAGGTACCATGCCGGTCTGGTCGGAGTTGGTCAATGAAAGCCGTATGCTACCCAGCTCACCGCTGTTGCTTAATGCCGCATTTGTAACACGGGTGATCCCGGTCTCATAAAACCCTTTTACATTATTGGGGTGAGATATCCAGGGAGTGGGGATCCGTTGACCGGTGTTGGGGTCTACCGGGCTGGTGAACTGTGGCAATCGAAGGATCTCTCCCACGGTTTGTGGAAACCCGGCTTGCACAGCCCAATACAATTTTCCGCCAGGGAGGATATCCTCAGCCTGCACTCTGTAATCCAGCCGGGGACCAAAGCTTTCATCCACCCCGTCATTGCTTCCACCGTTCAGTCCGTCTTTATACCAGTACCGCTGACCTCCACCCTGGCCATATTCATTTTGATAGGTAGGAAGTAAAAGTGGATTACTGAATGTTACAGTACTTTCGAGCGACACAGAAAATCCTTTTCCTTTCCCAGTTTTTGTAGTGATGAGAATTACACCATTAGCACCCCTCGAACCATACAAGGCCGCTGCATTGCCTCCTTTTAATATGGCTATGTCGGCAATATCAGAAGGGTTTATATCTGCGGCACCATTGCCCATATCCGTAAAATCCATTGATCCGTTTGCACTGGACATGACCGAATTGTCAATGGGTATGCCATCAACAACGAATAAAGGCTGGTTATTGCCTGTCAGCGACTGGTTACCGCGTATCACAATCCTGGAGGATGCACCTACATTGCCACTGGAATTATTGATATACACACCGGCGGATTTTCCTGCCAGGGCATTAACGAGATTGGTCTCCCCTGTATTTTTAATAGCTTCTCCGGAAATTTCCTGCACTGCATATCCCAGCGCTTTCTTTTCCCGGGAAATTCCGAGAGCAGTCACCACTACTTCGCTCAATGCCTGAGCACCCCGGCTCAGCGTAATATTGATAAGCGTTCGGGACTTCACATTTATTTCCTGACTGATAAACCCTGAAAAGCTGAAGACGAGAATGGCATTTCCTTTTGCCCGGATGCTATATTTACCATTAGCATTCGTAGCCGTTCCGGAACCGGTTTCTTTATTTACCACCGATACTCCGGATAATGAAGCACCTGTTTCATCCACTATTCTACCTGTAACAAGAAGGTCCTGGGCAGATACTTCTTTGGCAAATAAGAAAGCTATTATCAACAAAGACATAGATCTTATTAAAATTGTAAAAGGCTTCATACGATGTTGTAGTTATAATGTAGAATGAATGAATGAATAAAATAGAATGAAAGAAAAATGAGCTATTGCTGCAAGACCGGCAGGAATCAATTTTCAAACACAGGCCTTTTAGCAAGCGCCTGCCTTACGGTTGCCAATATCGTTTCTCTTTCAGCACCAGCAACGGGTAACCTGGGTGCTCTTACATATTCCGTTCCCAACTCCACCTGAGCTTCCGTGAGTTTAATGTATTGCACCAGCTTAGGCCGAATATCCATTTCCAGCATAGGCAAAAACCAACGAAAAAGTTCAATCGCTTCTTTGATCTTCCCCTCTTTTACCATATAGTATAACTTTACCGTTTCCCGTGGAAAAGCACAAACCAATCCTCCAACTACTCCTACAGCTCCCATCAATAATTCTTCTACGGTCAGGGTATCCACACCACATAAAACCTTGTACCTGTCTCCAAACTTATTGATGATACGCGTTACGTTCGTTACGTCTCTTGAAGATTCTTTAATAGCCTGTATATTGGGAACATCCGCGAGTGCTTCAAGCATATCAAGCGTTACCTCAATTCTATAGTCAATAGGATTGCTATACAGCATAACCGGTATTGAAACAGACGTCCCAATTGTTTTAAAGAAAGTTACCGTTTCCAGGAAATCGCTTCTGTATCCCATGGGGGGTAAAAGCATGATCGCCTGGGCACCCCATTTTTCGGCATGCTGAGCCTGCATTACCGCATTTTTTGTTGCACCTTCCGCTATGTTTAATAATACAGGGATTTTTCCTTCTACTTTTTGAAGAGAAAATTTTACAAGCGTTTCTTTTTCAGAAAAGCTAAGAGTGCTTGATTCACCCAACGACCCGGCCAAAATAAGCCCGTGGATACCAGCTTCCAGTTGAGCATCAATATTTTTACCCAGTAAGTCTAAATCCAGGGTATCATCTTCTTTAAACTTTGTGGTCATTGCAGGAAATACTCCGCTCCATTCTATTGCCATATCTTTTTTTCAAAAATAAAATACCGGTCTGTTGGTAAGATTACAGTTTTTACCGCATGCTAATCAAAATTTAACCTGTTTAAATGATTCACCAAAAGCGCCGCAGATGCAAATTGTAGCCGCAGATCCGCAGATTAAATCTTGCACATCTGTCTGCGGCGGACAGGGCTGCGGCAATTTTTATATGGGGTATATATAATTTTTCGCAGGCGGGTGGCGACCTGCCTGCAGGTCAGACAGGCATTCGCCTGCAGGAGCAAGTACATATAATTTATGCAGCTTGTGTCATCTGCCATTTTTCTTTTGTATTTTACATCAAAACCCGATAACTATGGATACTGTCAGGACCAGCACGATCATGCTTACAGTTTTATTGTTATCAACGATATGCTATTCCCAAATGACCCAGGGTTTCAAAAAGCATATTATCAGCCGCGATTTTATTTCGGAAGGTGTGGCGGTGGGCGATGTAAACAACGACGGAAAAACAGATATACTGGCCGGACCCTGCTGGTTCGAAGCGCCGCTGTGGAAACGTCATGATATTGATACCTTTAAAACATATGCCGTAAAAACTGCCTACAGCCGCTCTTTCCTCAACCATGCCATGGACGTTAACCAGGATGGCTGGATCGATCTTATCGTGATGGACTTTCCCGGACTGAGCGCGGACTGGTATGAAAATCCCGGCAAAAAAAGCGGGTACTGGAAAAAACACAGGATATATGATTATGTTGGAAATGAGTCGCCCTTATTTGAAGATGTAGACGGAGACGGGCAGGATGATATTATTTGCGCTGACTCCAAAACCAACCAGATGATATGGCTGCAGGCGCCCACCCGTAAAACGGATACACAATGGACCCGGTATCCTATCGGGGAGAAAGATGTATTGGGTACAGATATACAGGGGCATGGTCTCGGATACGGCGACTTGAATAAAGACGGGTACAAAGATGTATTTACAAAAGACGGCTGGTGGGCAGGAAGCGCCGATCCCCGTCGGCCCGGCTGGAAATTCCACCCCGCCGATATTGGAGAAGACTGCTCGCAAATGCACGTGGCAGATGTAAATGCAGACGGGCTGCCCGATGTGGTAAGCGCTTCCGCGCATCGATACGGCATATGGTGGCACCCCCAGTATAAGGATGATCAGGGTAATATCTGGTTTGATCATTATACCATCAGTTTTTCCACTTCACAAACCCATTCCACAGCTATGGCGGATTTTAACGGTGACGGATACCCTGACCTGGTAACCGGCAAACGGTATTTCGCTCACCTCGAGCGGCTGAACCCCAGCAATAAAGCGACCATTGATCCGGGTAGCTACGAAAAACCTGCTATCTACTGGTTTGAGCTGACACCCGGGAAAAAGCCTTATTGGACAGAACACTTAATTGACGATGATTCCGGCGTGGGAATTAACCTGGTGGCAAAGGATATAAACGGAGACAACCGTCCCGATATCATTGTTGCCAATAAGCACGGAATATATTTCTTTGAAAACCTGATGGGCAAATAAACGGATCCACTTTGGCGCCGCAGATGTGCAGATTAAATCTGCGGCTATTTCGATATGCAGTATTTTTTGCAGTCGCGTGGCAACCTGCCTACCGGTCAGACAGGCACACGCCTGCAGGAAAGTGGAAATGATTTTTGATTCGAGATTTCTGATTTGAGACTTGAACCCATATCAAATATCCAATCTCAAATTTCAAATCTCTTACCTTTACAAAAAAAAGTGATAGAAATAGACAATATATTAGTGAGCGACGATGTAGTGAAAGCACAATTTGTTTGCGATCTTATTAAATGTAAAGGCGGCTGTTGCGAGGATGGCGATGCCGGCGCCCCGTTAACAAGGGAAGAAACGGATATTCTCAATGAAATATATGAAACGGTAAAACCCTATCTCACTCCCGAAGGCATTGCGGAAATAGAAAAAAAAGGACGCTACTTTTTCGATAAAGAATTTGGATGGGTTACTCCTACTATTAATGGCAAGATATGCGCCTATGGTCACTACGACAATAAAGGAATTATTAAATGCGGCATTGAGCAGGCATACCTGGATGGTAAGATACAATGGAAGAAGCCGATAAGCTGCCATTTGTATCCTATCAAAACAAAAAAAACAAAAACCTACGAGCTGGTTAATTACGAGCCCCGTGAAACTTTGTGCAAACCGGCATGTATGCTGGGAAAAAAACTAAAGGTACCCGTGTATGTTTTTTTAAAAGAAGCCCTTACGCGCAAATACGGAGATGAATTTTATACCCTGCTGGAGCAAATAGCAGAGCAATATTACAGCGATAAAGAATAAGCATCCTTACAACAACTGCTTTTACAGTGCTTCCGGCACATTTCATTATTATTTTTCCTCAACACTAAGAATACAGTTGAAAGCAGGTTATATGCTGCTGCCATTAACGAATATTTTAATGCAGCTATCGAACGGAGAGAATTAGCTGCGGCTTCTTGTTAATTTAATTCCCCCCTGAGCTACAGATTTTTTTTAAAATATTTTATTGGCTTTCGGTACAGGTCAGGTCAAGAAAAGAAAAAAGACCTTTTACATTTATTTCCGAATTGAAACAAACTTGGTTTCACCAAAGCTAATTTTTACAATGAACAACGATTGCAAGATTTTAAATCCTCCGGTTTTTTCAGCATTGCTGCTGCTGACTTTTTTTCTTTCCGTATTGTCCCTTTCAGCGCAGGACGCACAGCGTATTACAGGGCAGGTAATTGACTCTGCAAGCCTGGCTGGCGTTAGTGGTGTAACGGTATCTGTAACCGGTACAAATACCAGCACAGTAACAGATGCGAATGGCAAGTTTTTAATAACGGCCAGGCCGGGACAAACACTCCGGCTTTCACACATTGGTTATGAAGATAACTTTTATATTGTGGAAAGCGGATCCACCAGCATCACCGTAAGCATTGCAGCCAAATCGAAGGAACTGTCGGATGTGGTAGTGGTAGGTTATGGCAAACAGAAAAAAGTAAGTGTAGTGGCTGCCATATCCACCATGAATGCAACTGGCTTACGGCAAACGCCCGCTTCCAACATAGGAATTGCGCTGGCAGGCCGCCTGCCGGGCTTAAGTGTGCTGCAACGCTCAGGCGTGCCCGGCGGAGAACAGCTGGACTTTTACATCCGGGGGCGCAGTACCCTTAACGGACAACAGCCACTGATACTGGTGGATGGCGTGCAAAGGGACTTTAATGCACTTGACCCGCGTGAAGTAGAATCTATTTCTATCCTCAAAGATGCGTCTGCCACCGCGGTATACGGTGTGCGCGGCGCCAACGGGGTTATTATGGTTACTACCCGCCGTGGCTTTTCAGGCAAGCCGGTTATTGATGTTACTGTAGAGCAATCCTGGCAATCGCCCACACGACTGCCGGAAATGACAAACTCTTATGATTATGCGGTGTTGCGTAACCAGGTTGAAATTCAAAACGGCCGCCAACCCATTTACGATGATGTTGCACTGGAACACTACCGGCTGGGCGATAAGCCGGATCTATACCCCGTACGCAATTTTGTAAAAGAATTTATGAGAGACGCTTTCCCTATGCAGCGGGTAAATGTAAATGTGGCCGGCGGATCTGAACGGATGCGATACTTTACTACAGTAGGGTACCTTCGCCAGGAAGGCATTTTTAAAACCGAAAAATTTAACGAATATAATTACGACCCCGCATCGAAAGCAAACCGCGTGAACTTCCGGTCGAACTTTGATATTGATATCAATCCTTCTTTAAGCATGTTCCTCAATATCAGCGGTTACATGCAAAAGAAAAATGACCCCGTAGTAGTGCCGAATAACGGCGTCTATCTAAATGATGTGAACGGGTATTCAGTTGTTATCGGCTCTTTGCTTCAAACACCCAGTAACTATCACAATGATGTAACGCCCGATGGTGAAGTACTTTCTACCCCGTTGAAGGGAGGCAATATCAACAATGTACCCTATGGCATGTTGAACCGGTCGGGTTTTCGCAACACGCTTATCAACCAGGTAACAACCACGCTGGGAGTAGAACAAAAACTTGAATTTTTAACAAAAGGACTGTCTGCAAAAGTAATAGCCTCATATGACGCTACAGCTATTAACCAACAGGTGCGGCAGAGGACTTTCCAATTGTATGAGGCCAAACCAGATCCGAACAACCCCGATGCTGTTATCTATGAGCCTACCGGTACATTAACCAACAGTACTTTAGCCGATGCGCAATCCCAATCTCAATGGAATCTTATGAACATTGACGCTTCTCTCAACTATGGGAGAAAATTCGGATTGCACGATGTTACTGCCATGGCATTGTTCAATCGTTACCAACGGGTAGTAAATATAGAGCTTCCATACAACTACATCGGTTTTGTAGGACGTGGAACTTACGGCTACGATAATAAATATCTGGCCGAGATCAACTTCGGCTATAACGGGTCGGAACAATTCGCTCCGGGGCACAAAATGGGATTCTTTCCATCCTTCTCCGTAGGCTGGGTGGCATCGAACGAAAACTTTGTACAAAATAATATGCCCTGGCTCTCGTTCGCAAAGCTTCGTGCTTCTTACGGACAGGTAGGGAATGACAATATGAACGGCGCCCGTTTTGCTTTTCTTACATTGTGGAACGGCAGTTATGAATCACAGATCGGCAATAGCAACCTGGTTTGGGAAAAAGCCAACAAATACAATATCGGACTGGAAACGCGCATCTTCAACAACTTTAGCTTTGATGCAGATGTTTTTTATGAAAGAAGAAATAATATCCTTATCTCCGCTACCGGGCTTGTACCAACAGGTGTATTTGGTACAGGCGGCGTATTCACTTCCGGTATCATACCAAGAATAAACGCCGGTGAAATAGAAAACAAAGGCTTTGAGCTGGTAGGCGGATACCAGAAAAGCTTTAATGCCGAAACCCGTCTCGACGTTAAGGTGAACGGAGCTTTTAACCGCAATAAAGTATTATATATCAGCGAAGTTTTACTTCCCGAAGAATATGCTTACCGCCTCCGAAGCACGGGATATCGTTTGGGGCAGCAATGGGGTTATGCAACCGATGGTTTCTTTAATACAGAAAGAGAAATCCAGGATTGGCCTGATCAATCCGGTATAGGGGCTAATCCTAAATTAGGAGATCTTAAATACAAAGACACTAATGGCGATGGCGTAGTGACTGAACAGGACCAGGTACCCATAGGTTTCCCCGAAGTGCCTGAATGGACATTCGGCGGGGCCGTGAGTTTTCAGTTTAAAGGTTTTGACATCAGCATGATGTGGCAGGGCGTAGCCAACAGGAGCTACCTGATGGTTGGGCAAAGAGTGTGGGAAACCTACAACTTTAATGAATGGCATAAAGAAGCGTGGAGCCAGGAAAGATATGATGCCGGTTTGCCGATCACATATCCCCGCCTGGATCCTGGCAGCAATGCCAGCAAGCTGCCCTCCGATTTCTGGTATGTAGATGGCAGCTATATCCGGTTGAGAAATGCGGAGATCGGGTATACGCTTCCTAAAAACATTTCAGGCAAAATCGGCGCAAAGTCCGTGAGGGTTTATGCCAATGGATTAAACCTCCTTACGTTTGACAGGTACCCTGTAAAATACCAGGATCCTGAGCAAAACAATGAATTGCTGTATCCTGTTTTTAAAGCCTATAACGTAGGAGTGAATGTATCATTTTAAAATGCTTGATCATTAAAATATTTGACAACATGAAGAGGATCGTCTTATCTTTCACCATTACTTTAATGCTTCTGGCCCAGTTTGCCTGCGAAAAGGCACTTGAAAAAACGCCCGACGGCCAGATCACGATAGACAAAGTATTAACCAACTATGACCGAAGTAAAGGATTACTGGATGCAGCCTACGGCGAGATATACCAGGCCCGCGACCAGATTTCATTCGTAATGAGCCCGATCGAATGCCTTACCGACAATGCGTTTTGGGCTGCTACTTACAATGCATACGAATGGCACAACGGATCATTGTCTTTATCTAATCCTGTTGTCAACTGGCCATGGTCTTCTCCCAGCGAACAGTTGTGGCCCGATTTCTGGCGCGGCATCCGGCTTGCCAATAACGCTATCAAGTACCTGCCGCAATCTACCGCCATTAGCGAGCAGGAACGTAAAACATGGATAGCAGAAGCCCGTGTTTTACGGTGCTGGTATTACATGAGCCTGTTAGAATTTTATGGCCCGGTGCCCTGGATAGAAGAGCCATTTGAACCCACCTATACAGGCTGGAACGACCTTGTACGGCCTTCCTATAACGATATTGCATCGAAAATAGAGCAGGAACTGCTGGATGTAATTAATGCGGGGATCTTGCCCAACCGTCAACCCTCTCAGGATGCCCGTCGCGTTGATAAAGGAATAGCGTATTCTATTCGTGCACGGGTATTGCTTTACAATGCAAGCCTGCTCAACAATCCCGAAAATGACCAGGGTAAATGGCAGCGCGCCGCCGATGCCGCACAGGATGTGATTAATATGGCGGAGTACAGCCTGGTGAGCATGCAGGACTACAAAAGATTGTTTATTGGCGCCGTTGCTACTCCTGTAACAGAAATCATCTGGCGCGCGTGGAGCGATAACTCTCATATCAACAATACAAACGGAGTAGATGTAGGCAATTATCCTTATGCTGCTATCAACCACATGTGGAATTGCGGCGAGTCGCCCAGCCAGGAACTGGTAGATTGCTTTGAAATGAGCAACGGAGCACTACCGGTAACTTACAACGATGCCGGTCATACCAGCATTAGTGTTACGCCCGGTGCTGCCGCGCTTGGATACAGTGAGGCAACCGGCGGCGATCCGTACGCTAACAGGGATGCACGCTTTTATGTGAACATTCTTTACAACATGGCAAACTATGGTGTACCGTATAACTGCACCGAGCCATTCATAATCGAAACATTTGTGGGTGGACGCAGCGGGTTCAATGACGTGATCTCGCAGGAAACACAACGTTCATGCACTGGGTACTACAGTCGTAAAGACAAGCAAATTAAATTCTGGGGACCAGGCGGCAGCTCAGGACATGAGCCTACACACTGGGTATTCTTCAGGTTAGCTGAGTTTTACCTGCAAAAAGCCGAAGCATTGTGTGAGCTGGGTGATCTTGAAGGCGCTAAAACCGCGTTGAATGTAATCAGGGAGCGGGCTTTGCAACCCAGGATACAGGATGTACCGGGCTTTACAGATTCCAAAGAATTTCTCAGGGAACGTATCCGGAACGAACGCAGGGTAGAATTTTGCCTGGAAGGACAATACCGTTTCCACGATCAGCGTCGCTGGAAAATCCTCAGCGAAACCAACAAATTTATTACCGGCATGAGAATCACAAAAGAAGCTGATGGGAAATTCAGTTATGAGCGCAGGAAGATCCGTGATTACCAGTCTTACACAGACAAATACCTGGTAATGCCCATTCCGCTGGAAGATGCAAAAAAAATGACAGGTATGTTGCAACCCGCTGCATGGCAATAAAAAAGAATGACATTATCTTACACCGGTATAACTTTATTCAAATTTTATACCCATTATGAAGAGAATAATTTTATTACTTGGATTTAACTTGTTATTGGCAACGCTTTATGCTCAAAAATCGCAACCCATATCCCAGCACGCGACTACTGTTTTATATCGCAAAAGTTTGAATGATAAGGATAAGTACCCGGAGCTGTTACTGAACGGTGTTGCCTGTAATTTTACAGCGCAGGGATTGGTGGTCACCGGGAACCAAAACATCATCCGTTTGAATAAATATTATTCGCTGGGTGAAAGACTGGTACGTTACCATGTTCGCTTTTCCGGCGACACAAAAGCCGTTTTTCAAAGTAATACCGGCGATTTCAAAGTAATAATCGATGTTCCCAAACAAACAGCCTCTGTTGAAACGAAGCCCGCTGTGTGGAAGCGTGTGAAGATAAACGCCGCCAATGAGTACCTGGTAGAGATACAGCGTATCTATCAGCAATCTAAAGTTATCATCACCGATCTTTCTACAGGTGAAGAGCAGGAGCTGGAAATAAACGGGGATGGAATGGGAGGAGTTGGTGAAGGTGCAACAGGAAGCGAAAGCGGCATTGTGCATCAGTGGGATTATTACTGTTTCGGTTTGCTTGAAGGAGGTGCTTTAACAGTAAAGCAGATATGTGTTCAGTCAATGGAGCAGGATCTTACTTTATTAATATACGGCGACTCAATCACACAGCCGGAAGGATATTTTCCGGCAAAAGATTTTCCATTATCCTGGACCCAGTTAATAATGCAGCATGTAAAGGGAAGGTCGATGTCAAGTGGTCGCGGGGGATGCACAATTAAAGAAGTGCTTGAACGCATTAAAAACGAGTTACCCTATATAAAAGCAAAATATGTAATGGTTACAATCGGCACCAACGGAGGCAACACGGAGCAGAATTTAAGTGAGCTCGTAGAATATATCAAGGCCAATGGTGCGATACCCATTCTCAACAATATTCCTTCCAATGAGCATGGAACCCAGGTTGAAGTGAACCGGCTGATAGAAAAAGTGCGCACGAAATACGGGATCAATGGCTGCTTGTTCGATATTGCCACCTCTCTTAACCGTAACGGAAAAGAGGTAGACAAAGCTACCATGTGGTTTGAAGATTATACGGCTATTAATAATTGGGGGCATTATTATCATCACCCTAATGTGAAAGGTTCACGCCTCATGTACATCCAAACATTGATTGATATACCGGAGATATATGAATAGAATAAAAAAGAAGCTGTTGCTCTGGGGAATTTTAATATTTCCTTTTCGTGCTGCTTTTGCCGGTACCATTTCCGCACCGGAATACAATCAAGAAAAAGTTACCAACGGTACCATTTACACCATCACTCAAAAAAGCAGCAGCTACACTTTTGATTCAGCACGGTATACTATTTTCATTCCGGATGATATTGCCGACCTCCGGGCAGTATACGTTCACCAGCATGGTTGTACCATGGAGGGCCGGGGAGCATCTACAGCATACGATCTGCAGTACCAGGCGTTTTCAAAAAAATGGAAACTTGCCGTAGTGGGCACTGACCTGTATTCAGCCAAAGGCAATTGTCACGACTGGAGAAACGCTGAATCCGGCTCAGCCGAAACGCTGATAAAAAGCCTGAAAGCAATTGGTAAAATAGCTGGTCATCCTGAGCTGGCAGACGCCCCCTGGCTGCTATGGGGTCACTCAGGTGGGGGATATTGGGCTTTGTCGATGCTTAGAAATTATCCGGAACGCATAGTAGGCGTATTTGGTTATTCACCAGCGTTCGAACCAGGAGCATATCCAAAAACCGCACTGAAAGTACCCGTAATGATGCGGCATGCCGGGGCAGTTGGCGATGCGTGCTGCTGGCAAACTTCCATAAGAGAATTTAACAAGTTGCGTTCTGCCGGCGGATACGCCAGCATCGCCTATACTCCGTACCAGCATCATAATTACAGTTATGTAAGATATATGGCTATTCCTTTTTTTGAAGCCGTGATGAAACAGCGGCTTCCCGATGGAACAAAGGCAGGGTACTCCGCCATGCGCGATATGGATCCATCCCAGGCATGGCTGGGTGATACTGCAAGCTATAATATTTATAAAGCCGCCGCCTATCCCGGAAAAAAGCTGGCTGCTTCCTGGTTCCCGGATTCTTTAACTGCGGCTAAATGGCGTGAATATGTTATTACAGGAACAGTTATTGACAGAACGCCTCCTCCTGCTCCGCATGATCTGCAAATGAAACGACGCCATAATGTAACGGTGGAAATTACCTGGAAAGCAGATGCTGATATTGAATCAGGGGTCAGCCACTTTAATATTTACAAGGGCAACCAGCTCGTTGGACGATTTCCCAGTTCAGGTACTTATCAGCAATTTGATACCAATGGCGATGATACTTATCCCCTGCTGCCGCCGGAGATGCGGACAGATGTAACATTGCCCTGGAATGATCCCGATAAAATATCCATCACTGCAGTGAATCAATTTGAACTGGAGTCAGAAAAAGCAATAGTACCCTCAATGTAATTCCTATGGCCAGGATCAACACGCGTTTGCTTCTCATTGCTTTGGTAATCGCTGCTGCACAGTTTGCCTTTGCACAAAACCACAGCAATATCATGGATCACTATATTACCGGCGACGGCGCGCCAATAGGCCGGTTAAGTTTTAGTTACAGGTTTAGCCGCTGATGCGCAGATTGATGTTGTGTATGGTATAAGTCTCACTCTAAAGTGAAGCCCGCAGGGTAAGCCGGAAAGGTACTTTTTGTTTCTCGGTCGAACCGGAAAGCACCGCACGGGCTGCCATGATCCCCATTTCATGGAAATCGGATGAAATAGTGGTAATGCCCTGGTGCACTACTCTTTTTATGGGCGTTTCATTATAGGAAATAACCCCTACCCGCTCGCCGATCTGATACGAAGTAGGTAATATTTTTTCGATCAGGGTAACAAGGTCATCTTCGATCATATTGATGTATACATCGCCCTCTTCAATGGTTTCATGCTCAAGCCCGCTGATGATTTTATACTGGAATGCATTGTCCTGGCAAAAATGCGTAAAGCCTTTCACTATTTCTTTCGGATAGTAACTATGTTCCGGGAATATCAGCTTGATGGTGCGGTACTTCACAAGCCTTTCCAGCGCATCGGTCAGCGCCTGGTAGATATCATTCTCAAAATCGATATACACGGCGCCGTACTCTCCGGTTACTTTAGGCAACAGCTTATCCATCATCAGCAGCTTGTCTTTGGGAATGGTGTTAATGATTTCATGCGCATTTTCTCCTCCTTCAATAAAGTGCGGAATAATAACAAAGTGTGTATAGTGATCTTTATTATTACTCAATATTCTTTTAAAAAGATGAAAGTCGTTGTTGTAAATATAAAAATCAATACCAGCCTTGTCTCCCAGCTCGCCTACAAAAGCATCATAAATTGTTTTCTTGGGAATACTTAGCTTGTTAAAAAGCAAAAAAACGTTGAGTGGTCTTCTGAATTCCGTGTTTTCAATAAAATATCCCCTGCGGGGCACGGCATTGATCACGCCAAGCTGCCTGAGGTGCTTGTATCCACGCTCTACTGTGTCCCTGGCAATGTCCAGCTCTATGCTTAGCTCATTGATGGAAGGCATGTTATCGCCGGCTTTGATATTTCCTTTTTCAATTTCTTTGAGTACCGCATTTACAATCTGCAAATACTTGGAAGTGCTGGAGTAAGGATCAACCGAAATAAGATCAATCAGTTTTTGCTTTTTCATTGGCAATGAAATTTTATGGCAGATAATTGAGTGCTTAAATTAGTGTTATTACCTGTATAATGCATACCCCGGCATCTTTTTTTTAAATAATTAATTTATTCAGGTCAAAACAGGATAGAAATGCTGGCTCACATTTTTAAGTTTGTTGAGTTAGAATTAAAATACCAGTGACGATTTATGGATAGCCTGTTGAATACAATAACGATGCATCCCCGTGACCAGATTACTTTAGTAATGCAACGAATTTATGAGAGAGTTTTAACAACCACTTCCGGTGGAAATTTATCCATCATTGATGAAAATGGCGATATATGGATTACCCCGACAGGAGTAGACAAGGGTTTAATGAAGCCCTCTGATATAGTTTGCGTAAAAAAAGATGGAACTGTTATTGGTAAGCATAGCCCTTCATCTGAATATCCTTTTCATTTAGCCATTTATAATGAACGTCCTGATATCAGGGCCATTGTACATGCCCATCCCCCGGGCATGGTGGCTTTCAGTATAGTACGAAGAACGCCTGACACACGTGTGCTGCCTCAAACCCATCTCCTTTGCGGTGAAATCGGCTATGCCTCTTATGCGTTGCCCGGAACAACAGCGTTAGGAAGCAGCATAGCTTATGAATTTAAGAAAGGCGTATCCGTGGTAATCATGGAAAATCATGGAACTGTTATTGGCGGCCACAATATATCGGATGCTTACCAGAAATTCGAATCAATAGAAATAACAGCCCGTTCCATTTTATATGGAAATATGATTGGTAAGCCAGCCTACCTCTCCCCCGATAAAGTGAAAGCATATGCAGATCAAATGCCTGTTCCTGTTGAGGAGATGGAAGCTGTGAATTATCCTTCTGCAGAAAGAGAAAAAAGATGGGAAATACATAAAATTGTAAAAAGAGCCTGTCAGCAGGGACTTATGCTGGGTGCTTTTGGTTCCATATCGGCAAGATGGCAAAAAAATGATTTCCTCATCACTCCTGAAAAAATTTCGAAATGGGATCTTACGCCTGATGATATGGTACAGGTAAAAGATGGAAAAAGAGAAAAAGGAAAAATGCCCAGCCAGGCAGCGTATCTGCACCAGGCCATTTATGAAAAGCATAAAGAGATCAATGCCATTATTATTACACAATCGCCTTATCTCACTTCTTTTGCAATAACCGGCACTGAGCTGAATGTGCGAACCATACCAGAAACCTGGATATACCTGCAGGATGTTCGCATGGTAGAATTCGGGGATCAGTTTTTTGAAAAAAATACAATACCATCTGTTATATCGATAGAAACGCCTGTAGTATTGGTAAAGAATGAATGTGTAATTGTAACAGGGAGTAAATTGCTGCAATCTTTCGATTACCTGGAAGTAGCTGAGTTCAGCGCTAAATCGCTGGTATTGTCTACTTCATTAGGCACCATGGTACCCATCAGCGACGACCAGGTGGAAGAATTGGGCAAAGTGATGGGGCGCTGGAAAAACTACGAATGGAAAATGTAATAATTGTTTTACCTTCTTAACAAAACGAAAGACGCTGTCATGGATCATAAATATGCAATTATTCTGGGAAATTTAGGCAATACGCGCGACCGCTTTTGCCAGGGGTACAAAGTAAATCCCGGCTCGGAGGAGATGCTTAAGATGGCTTTGGAAAAGATGCCGCATATACAGGGCATTGAACTGGTAGGAACCTGGGATATACGCCCCGACAATGTAAAAGATATGAAGAAAAGACTGGATGATGCCGGCGTAGCCTGCGCCAGTATCATTCCCGATACTTTTGCCAATCCTGTCTTTGGCAAAGGAAGTATAACCAGCATTGATGCCAAAGTAAGAAGACAGGCATTGGATTATCTCCGGCAGATGAGCGAGGTAGCATTACAGATGAATTGCGGAATTGTGAATGTATGGCTGGGGCAGGATGGATATGATTACCTGCTGGCTACAGATTACGATCTGGAACGCAACTGGCTTACGGAAAATACAAGAGCAGTGGCGGCGGAATTTCCCACGCTTCGTTACGCATTGGAATATAAACCCAAAGAGCCGCGCAATTTCTCTTATCACGCCCGTATGGCCGACACCCTTCTTGCCGCTAAAGAAACGGGGTGCAGCAATGTTGGTATTACTATAGATACAGGACATAGTTTTTATTCCGGGGAAAATGTTGCCGAAGCCGTTGTATTGGCCAAAAGAGCCGGGAACCTGTTATACCACATGCACTTTAATGACAACCATGGAAGCTGGGATGACGATATGATTGTAAGCAACGTTCATTTTACCTGCTATATAGAGTTGATGTTCTGGCTGAAGAAAACGGGTTATAACGGGTGGATCTCAATGGATCAATATCCATACCGGGAAGATGCGGTGGATGCAATAGCTGAAAGCATTTTATGGGTTAAGAAATATGAGCAGATCGTGGACGCTTATTTCTCCGAGATAGACGGGCTTATCAAAGAAAACGACGCGGTAAAAACATCCAGGTTTTTACGTAAGCTGATAGCATAGCAGGTACTTATTTCTATACATAAAGACCGTTAAGAAATGAATGATTGCATTTTCAGGCACCGGTTGTATCTTTTTTCGTTTTTGTGCGGATTGCTTTTTATTCAGCCCGCATTGGCAAAAGAGAAAAAAAACGATCCCCCGGTGTTAGCAGTAACAGCACTTCAATGCGACAATGCAGGCAATCCGCTGGGCATAGACACCCGCCATCCGCAATTTAGCTGGCAGATAAAAAGTACAGCGCGTAACGTACACCAGGCTGCCTACCAGGTGCTGGTAGCAGATGCAACAGAAAAGCTGGACAAAGCCGATGGCAATATCTGGAACAGCGGCAAAATTGCCTCCCCGCAATCCGCAGGAATTGTATATAAAGGCAAAACATTAGACAGCAGGAAAAAATATTACTGGAAGGTTTTGGTATGGAGCAGTGAGAATTCCACTCCCGTCACCAGTGAAACGGCAAGCTTTGAGATGGGGTTATTGCATCAGCAGGACTGGGTTGGCGACTGGGTGGGATTTCCATCGGGATGGATCGGGAAAGTGCTTTATTTCCGGCGTGTATTTTCTTTTCAAAAAGAAATTGCAAGGGCGAGAGCCTATGTTGCAGGGATCGGGTACAATGAAATGGAGATAAATGGAAGGAAGGTGGGAAGCCAGGTATTGGATCCGGCTACCAGCGACTATAGCAAAACAGTTTACTATACTGCCTACGATATAAAAGACTTCCTGCAAAAAGACAATGTGATGGTAGTAGCTGTAGCGCCCGGCTGGTATGGCATGCCCAAGCTTCGTATGCAGATGGAGTTCTATTTTACAGATGGCACAATGGAAGTGATTCATTCCGGTACTATCAGGAATGTAACATTAGGACCGGTAGTATCGGCAGGTATACTGGATGGTGAAGTATACGACGCCAGGCTGGAAAAACCGGAATGGAACCTGCCATCCGATACCATCATCAAAGGTTTGCCCAATCAAACATGGGGTTATGCGCCTGTGGTGGAAGCGCCCGGAGGTACAATGAAAGCGCAGCCATTAGAACCCATACGGGTTGTGGATGCTTTCTCTCCACTGTCTGTGAAGGAAGTTCAACCCGGCATATATGTAATGGATGCCGGCCAAAATATGGCAGGCTGGGTAGCATTGAAAGTAAAAGGCGACAGAGGTACAAAAATTACATTGCGTTTTGCAGAAACATTGTATGAGAACGGTACTGTAAACCAGGAGAACCTGCGTACTGCCGCAGCTACCGATGTATATATCCTTAAAGGAGCAGGAGAAGAAACATGGGAGCCGCGGTTTACTTATCACGGATTTCGTTATATGCAGATAGAAGGATGGCCCGGCAAACCTTCCGTTGATAATTTCGTTGTTAAAAAAGTACGCTCCAATGTTGAAGTTGCCGGCAGATTCAGTTGCAGCAATGATCTATTGAACCGTATCAATCAAATGGTGCAGCGTACTGAAGCCAGTAACCTGCACAGCATACCTACTGATTGTCCGCAGCGTGATGAAAGAATGGGTTGGCTGAATGACCTGACTGTCCGTATAGAACAGGCTGTATACAACTTTACGCTTCACAGGTTCTATGCCAAATATATCCGGGATGTGTGCGACACCCAAAATGAAAATGGAGAAATAACGGATACAGCGCCTTATAAAGTTGGTGGTAAGCCGGCCGACCCGGTATCCGTAAGCTTCCTGCTACTGGCATTAAAGAGTTATGAATACTATGGCAATGCGGAAATAATCAGGCAGCATTACCCGCAAATGAAAGCATGGGTGGATTATTTAACTACCCGTACTAAAGACGGTATAGTTGAATACAGCTACTATGGCGACTGGGCGCCGCCAGCGGCTTTTGGAGCACAGGGGCATGGCTATGGTGCGATTTCTGTTAATACCCCCGGCGACTTAATTTCCACGGGTTACCTGTACTACAGCGCAAAAATTCTTGCCCGCATGTGCGGGGTAACAGGCAATGCAGATGACATGCACCGCTATGAACAACTGGCACAGCGTACAATAAAAGCGTTTAACAGCAAATTCTGGGATGAATCAAAAGGGGGTTATGGAAGCAACAACCAGGCCTGCAATTCGTTCGCCCTGTTTATCGGGGCGCCCACACAACAGCAACTGCCCCGTGTAATGGCCAACCTGGTAAAAGATGTAAAAGAAAGAGGTTATCATCTTACTACCGGGAATCTTTGCACAAAATATTTGCTGGAAACATTAACCGACAATGGAGAAGTTGAAACCGCTTACAAAATCGCCGCCCAAACAACTTACCCCGGTTGGGGCTATATGCTCGAAAAAGGAGCGACTACTTTATGGGAGCGGTGGGAATATGAAACCGGTGGTTCCATGAACTCGCACAATCATCCTATGATGGGCTCCGTTGGTTCATGGTTGTACAAATATGTGGCAGGTATTATACCCGATATTGAAAATCCGGGTTTCGAAAAATTTATACTGCGTCCATATATCATAAACGATCTTACACACGCGGAAGCAACGTATGAATCCGTAAAAGGAACCATCCGGTCTGCCTGGAAAAAAACAAAAGGTTCACTGGAATATACCGTAACCATACCGGCGAATACAACAGCTACTGTATACATCCCCGCCAAGACAATTCAATCCATAACAGAAAGCGGCAGGAATATAAGCCATATAAAAGAATGCAGGTTTTTACGGTCGGAAGGACAGTGGGCCGTATATGAAGCAGGCTCAGGCAACTACGTGTTTAAATCAAAATGGTAAAGACTATGAGGTATATATGTATCGCATGGGTGGTATGTCCCGCATTGCTGCTCGGTCAACAAAATACGAGCATCCGGCCGAACCATACATTGAACCAGTTGGTTGGAATAGATAAGTTTGGCAGGAGCTTTACAACGATAAGCGGTTTTAAGCCGAAGAAACAGGTAGGGATCTTTTATTGGCCGTGGATCGGGCAACCTTACGCGAGTGGCGTATATGATGCAACGATTATCGGCGCTATGCCCGATGGTTTAAAATTATTGTACGATTTTAAATCCCTCAATGATTCCATCAGCCCAACAGGGCAGGCACATTTTTGGGGAGAGCCCTTGTGGGGATATTATAATTCTGAAGATGAATGGGTGATCCGTAAGCAAATGAAGATGCTCACGATGGCGGGCATCGATTTTATCGCATTTGATCTTACCAACCGGGTGACATATAAAACGGTATACGAAAAAGTATTTCACGTTATTGAAGAGCTTATTGAGGAAGGCTGGTCGCCACCCGGGGCAGTATTTTACACGCATTCCAGGTCATTCGAAACAACCTGGCAGTTGTACAACGAACTCTATAAACCCAACCTGTATCCCGGGGCCTGGTACAGGGTAAACGGCAAACCGATGATCATCGCTTATACAAAGGAAGCAGACGATATAGCGGAAGCTGTTTCAAGAAAAGACAGCGCCTATCGTCCTGTTCCTTATTCGCAGGAGCTAAAAGACTTTTTTTATTTTAAAAAACCGCAATGGCCTTTTGATCCGGTATATGAAGACGGCCTCCCCTGGGTGGAATGGAGTTTTCCCCAGCCATTGCATGGGGGCATTATGAGCGTATCTGTAGCCAGTCATCCTAAGGTGCCGATGTCCAGGTCTCTTACTTCAGGTTGGGTAAACTGGGGACGGGGCTGGGATCCGGAATCTGAACAAAATAAAAAAGAAGAGGTTGATAAAGGCGGCTTTTTCCAGAAACAATGGGATCATGCCTTGCAGGTAAACCCCGACACGCTTTTTATCGGGGGATGGAATGAATGGATCGCCTATAAACAACCCTGGGGAGACGAATATATGCTTTGCGATGCCGCTGACAAAGAATATTCACGTGATATTGAACCCATGCGGGGCGGCTACGAAGACGCTTTTTACATCCAACTGATCAAAAATATAAGGCAGTACAAAGGCTTACCTGATAACGGCAATGGATACCCTGCAAAAAGCATTGATATTTCGAAAAGCACAAACCAGTGGGCAGACGTTCGCGCTGTGTACAGGAATACAGATGGCAAAGTTGTCGCAAGAAACAGCTATGGCGTTTCGCAAAAGGTTTTTTATACTTTGCCGGCCCCTGTCAATAACTTAAAGGAAGTAAGAGTAGCGCACGACGCTGCATATTTTTATTTTTTAATACAGGCAGACAAGCCCTTCGTGCACTCCGGGGTTGCCGGCGGGCTGCAGCTTTTGATAGGCACAAACGAACCGGCTTCAGGAGGATGGAACGGATATGAATATATAGTGGAGCTGAATGGCGGGAAAAGCGCAGTGCTGAGCAGGCTGGATAAGCAATGCAAAAAAGCCCCAATAGCAAATATTGCTTTTACCATAAAAAATGATCTGGTCCAGCTTCGGGTGCCCCGCCGGCAGGCAGGAGGAAAGGAGGTAAAACAAATCTATTTCAAAGTAGCGGATGGGGTTGCGAGGCCGGAAGACATCATGGAATATTATATAAGTGGCAGTGTGATGCCGATGGGCAGGCTGAGCTATTTGTATCGTATTCAGAACTAACTTCGGAAAAGCGTATGAAAGCAGGAATACCCGTTGTGGCAGTTTTTGATATAGGCAAAACCAATAAAAAGCTATTGGTATTTGATGAGCGCTATAAAGTGGTTAAAGAAGAGGTGACCGGCTTTGATGAAATTGCCGATGATGATGGATTTCCTTCGGAAAACCTGGATGCGCTTACTTCCTGGATGCTCCGGCAATACCGGCAGTTAAAAGAGTCGGCCGACTTTCAGCTAAAGGCAGTCAATTTTTCAACTTATGGCGCCTCTATGGTACATACAGATGCTGCCGGCGAACGGGTAGGCTATTTGTACAATTACCTGAAGCCATACCCCGGGCCCCTGATGAAAGAATTTTTAGAGCGTCGTAGCGGAGCAGATGCTTTTGCTGAAAGTACAAGCTCGCCAGTAATGGGGCATCTGAATGCCGGTATGCAATTATACTGGCTGAAAAAATACAAGCCCACTTTGTTTGGCCGCATTGTTCGCTCGCTTCACTTCCCGCAGTATCTGAGCTTTTTGATTGCAGGACATTCGTTTGCCGAAATGACGAGTCTTGGTTGTCATTCAGCCATGTGGGATTTTGCAAACAGCGATTATCACCCCTGGGTAAAAGAAGAAGGGATAAGGGAAAAGCTGGCAAAAGTGATACAAGGCGACGCGATAGCGGGAATGGATAAAAACGGCGATGAACACATTGTTATCGGGGTAGGCCTGCACGATAGTTCCGCCGCAACCATTCCTTACCTGAATTATTTTAAAGATCCATTTATTATAGTATCAACCGGCACCTGGATCATCGGACTCAATCCTTTTAATACAACATTGCCCACGGCAGGTGAGCTCAGCAAAGGATGTCTCAGTTATTTAACCTGCCAGGGGAGCCCGGTTAAAACGTCTATGCTTTTCGCCGGTCATGATCACGACCAACAGGTACAGCGGATAGCCGCCTGTTTTAACGTGTCGCCCGATTTTTATAAAGCAGTGTCGCCTGATCATGAAATGCTGCAACGACTTTCCCTTGCTGAAAACACTATAGCACAAAGTTCAGCCACAGTGGAAAAAGCGACTACGCCCTGTATATTTCATCAACGCGACCTGGGCAGGCTTCATTCAGCTTCCGAAGCCTATCATCAACTCATAGCCGATATGGTACAGCAGCAAAAAAGAGCGTTGCAAATGATACTGGGTAACAGTGATACAAAAAACATATATGTAGACGGCGGCTTTTGCAGGAACGGGCTGTTCATGCAATTGCTGGCAAACGCATTTCCCGGGAAAAAGGTCTTCAGCGCAACCATGATCCAGGGTACAGCATTGGGCGCGGCACTTGCCATTCACAAACACTGGAACAATCAGGACGTACCCGTTGATTTAATAGAACTGAAGCGATGGTAGAAGGTGTGGGGCCTCAGGTATGAGGTATCGGGTAATGGACAATGGATGGTGGATGGTGGACAATGGACAATGGATGGAATGTTTATCGTTTGTAGTTTATAGTCATCTCAAATTTCAAATCAGACTCCCAATGTTCGGAGCAACAAATCAGAAATCAACAAATCATCGTCAACTGTCAATTATTTTGTTTCTTGTCATTCAGAGCGAACAAATAACAGTTGGATGATAATGAGATCATTTTCGTGAGCAAAGAATCTGCCCGGGCGGCTGTGAGCGGTAGGCTATCGGCTGTGGGCAATGGGCTTTCAGCTTTTTTGAACCCTGCCTATGCCGGCAGGCAGGCACGAAGACACAAAGACACAGAGTTGCACAGAGAGTGGTTTATGGTTTAAAGTTTATTGTTTATACTCATACCTGCCACCTGACAGCTCATCTCAAATCAGAAATCCTACTTGCAACCTGCACCCTGTAACCTGCAACTCGCAAGAGCCATCAAATCTCAAATTTCAAATTTTCAAACCCCAAACTAGAAACTAGAAACCCCAAACTACAAATTTATTTTACCACATACCCCGGCTTTTATATTTTGCGTGTTCAACCAGGTAAGTCTGCATGTTATTGATTTATTCCGGTATATCAAGCTCCCGCTTATGCTACATATGCAATGTGTTGTTGCACGACATAGGCGGCATAGCGGTGAGTTACACACAAAGCAAAGATGCTTTTGTTGACTATAAAGGACCCAAGATCAATTATTCCGGCAGCACGGTCGCTGCAAATGAATTCTGGATATCCCCCGCATCGCTTCTTTTCGAAAATACCATCACTCCGCAGGATGTGCCTGTATCAGAACTGGAAAAATACCCGGTATTGTACGCAGCCGCAGAGGGAGATTGGGCTTTCGACCTTTTTGCAGCGGCCTTTTACCTGCTAAGCCGTTATGAGGAATATCTTCCTTCCGCCCCGGATGAATACGGAAGATTTGCACATACAGAAAGCCTGGCCTTTAAAAACGGCTTCCTCCGGCAGCCTTTGATCAATGAGTGGTTGTCCGATTTTCAGCAATCGTTACAGCACAGGTTTCCCGCTCTTGTATTTACGGCAGGAAAATTTCGTTTTCTCCCGACCTACGACATTGATATTGCTTATTCCTATTTATACAAAGGCATTCTGCGAAATGCGGGAGGATTAGTGCGCTCCCTGTTAAAAGGACGGCTTGGAGAAATTAAGGACCGCATAGACGTATTGACAAAAAGAAAGGAGGATCCTTTTGATGTATACGAGTGGTTATATGCCCTGCATTTAAAATACCAGTTACGACCCTGTTATTTTTTCCTCGTAACAAAATCAACCGGTGAATACGACAAAAACATTGATCCCTTACAGGCGGAAATGCAGGAGCTGATCCGCTATCACGCTTCGGGGTACAATGTTGGCATTCATCCTTCATGGCAAAGCGGTGATGATCCTCCTCTCCTGGTGGAGGAAATCAACACGATGGAAAAGATTACCGGGCAAAAGATCATCAACAGTCGCCAGCATTATATACGATTTCATCTTCCCGGTACCTACCGGCAACTGGCGGCCGCCGGCATACGGAATGAATTCTCGATGGGTTACGGCAGCATCAATGGATTCCGGGCATCCATCGCCTCGCCTTTTTACTGGTACGACCTGGAGAAAGAAGAAAAAACATCTCTGAAAGTGCATCCTTTCTGCTTTATGGATGCGAATGCTTACTACGAGCAAAAGCTTACTCCCCAGCAGGCCTTTCAGGAGATACGCTCGTACCATGACAGGATCAAAAAAGTAAACGGCACGATGATCACCATCTGGCATAATAATTTTTTTGGCAGCGACAAAATCTTCGAAGGCTGGAAAGAGGTATATGAATTGTTCCTGGAGGAGGTGGTGTATTGGGATGTATGACGGGAGCAGGTTACAGGTTGCAAGTGACAGGTTACAGGTTACAGGTTTCGGGTTCAATTGACGATTGATAATTGACGGTTGATAGTTTGAATTCTTACAGTCTTACAATCTTACAGTCTTACAATCTTACAGTCTTACGGTCTTACAATCTTACATGGCTGAAAGCTGACGGCTGAAAGCTCATAGCTCATAGCTGAATTCACCGAACGATCCGTCCTTTTTTAAATCCTGTATTTACGAGATAAATGCCGATGAGTGTAACCAAAGTACCGGCGGCAATGATGATGCTGAGCTTTTCGTTGTTCAGTAACGCCCCTATCATTACAGCTACGATCGGGTTGATATATGCATGCACAGAAACCTGGGCTGCCGGTAACCTTTTAAGTGCATAAATAAACGCGGAATAAGTAATAACAGAACCCACTATTACCAGGTACAGAATGGCAAGCCAGGCATCGGCCGGTGAATGGGTCAGTGGTATATATTGCCCAGTGAAACGGGATACTCCCAGCAAGACGATCCCACCCATAAACATTTGCCAGCCCAGACTGAAATAAGGATCAACGTGCTTTGCATGCCGTACCGTATAAATAGTACCAAATGCCCACGCGATGGATGCCACAACATTCATCAGTATGCCCACAGAAAAGCTGGAGTTAAACAGATCGTGCAGGTATTCGGAGAAAATAATAAGAATACCAGCAACACCCAGCAACAGTCCTGTTACAGTAATAACATTCAGCTTTGTTTCTTTAAATACAAAGGTACTCAGCAAGGCTATCCATAAAGGAGAGGCCGCTCCTATTACCGCACCCAGTCCGCTGGGAATGTATTTCATAGACCATGTGCTGAATCCGTTGTTGATCACGATCAGCAGCATACCCATCCAGAAAAACTGTATAAATTGTTCCCGCGAAGGCAGGCGGGCGCCCCGTACAAAAAAGAAGATAAGAAATAAGGCGCCTGCCAGGGTTTGCCGCAAACCGGCCAATTGAAGCGCGGGCATATACCTTACGCCCTTTTTCGAAGCCAGCCAGGTAGTTCCCCAGAAAAAACAAACCACACCTACTGCCAGCAACGCCCTGGTCCTGTCGCTCTGGTTACGCAGATACACAGGCTCCATAACAGCCCTCACCCTGTCGTATATATCGTAGATGTAATTTTTCATGAAAAAGTAACAGCGTTGGGAATTTGAGATTTGAAATTTGAGCTTTGATGGCTATTGCAGGTTACAGGTTGCAAGTTTCAGGTTTATGCCCTATACCTTATACCCTATACTCTATACATCTAACAGTGTTTTGTTACGCGATCTAATATCAAATATCTAATATCAAATTTCAAATTTTCAAACCCCAAACCATAAACTCTTTAGTGCTTAAAGTGCCTCAATCCTGTTATTACCATCGCCAGGTTGTGCTGCACACAATATTCAATAGAATCTTTATCGCGGATAGAGCCTCCCGGTTGAATGAAAGCCGCAATGCCGGCCGCATGCCCCAGCTTTACACAATCGTCAAAAGGAAAGAATGCGTCAGACGCCATTACCGCACCATTCAGATCAAAGTTGAACTGCTTTGCTTTTTCAACCGACTGACGGAGCGAATCAATACGGCTGGTTTGTCCGCAGCCCTTGCCGATCAGTTGTTTGTTCTTTACCAGCGCAATGGCATTCGATTTAAGGTGCTTGCATACTATATTGGCAAAAGAAAGATCTTCTTTTTCAGCATCGGTCGTTTCCCTGCCTCCCGATTCTTTCCATTCAGCATAATTGCCTTTGTCATTTTCCTGGGTAAGCACGCCATTCAATACTGTTTTGGATTGTGCATTGGCGCCGGGCGCTGCTTTTAAAGTCAGCAATATCCTGTTCTTTTTTGTCTGAAGGATTGCCAGCGCATCTGCCTGGTAACCATTGGCGATCAGCACTTCAAAAAATATTTCATTGATCGCCTCGGCGGTGGCTTTGTCAACCGTGCCATTGCAAACCAGCACTCCGCCAAAAGCGCTTTCGGGGTCGCCAGCCAACGCAGCATCCCAGGCTTCCTTCAGGGTGGGGCGCGATGCAATGCCGCATACATTGGTATGCTTGATAATGGCAAACACCTGCGATTGGCCTGCCATCTCCGAAAACTCGCTTATCAGTTGCACCGCAGCGTCAACATCTACAAGATTGTTGTACGAAAGCTCTTTTCCATGCAGCTTATCAAACACCTTATTCAGGTCGCCGTAAAACACTCCCTGCTGGTGCGGATTTTCGCCGTAACGAAGCGCCTGCTTCGTGCCCGACAAAGCCAATGGCGATACAGCCCCGGGGTTAAAATAATTGCTGATGGCAATATCGTAGTGCATTACTATTTCAAATGCCTTGGCTGCAAAGGCCCTGCGTTGCTCCAGGGTAGTTTCGCCTTCCTGGTTTACCAGCAGCTCTACCAGCGACGCATAGTCGCTTTTAGCAGCCACCACCAGCAGATCCTTATAATTTTTAGCCGCTGCCCGTATCATGGAAGGGCCTCCGATATCAATTTTTTCAATGATCATTTTTTCGGACTCCTCCGGCTTGCCGGTGAACGAAGAAGAAGTAGCCTGCGCCAGGGTTTCTTCAAACGGATACAAATCAACGATCACCAGGTCTATCACCGGTATCTGGTATTCCTTCATTTCCGAAATATCCTGCGGCACATCCCTCCTGCCCAGTATGCCGCCAAAAACAGCCGGGTGCAGGGTTTTTACCCTTCCTCCCAAAATAGAAGGATAGCTGGTAAGGCTTTCCACCGGAACACAGGGAATATCCAGGTCTTCGATAAATTGCTGGGTGCCGCCCGTTGAATAAATCGTGATGCCCAGGCGGTGTAATTCTTTTACAATGGGTTCCAGTCCGTCTTTATAAAAAACGGAAATGAGTGCAGAGCTGATCTTCTTTTGCATATACTATATTGCTGTACAACCTGTTGAGCAGGAGGTGAGTTGATTAATCAAGTATAAAAGCGCCGTCTTCCGCAACGGAATGGCGCCGCAAAAGTAAACTATCGCATTCATTTTTCCATTTGTTGGTTTTCCACGCGGGGCAGGAAGCGTCAAAAACACAGGTAGAACAGTCAAACTGTTGCTGCAAGCGGCTTATAGAGGATTTTACCTTTCCCGACAGGATGAGGATGTCCACATGGAAGGTTGGATCACCAGGCAAGAAAACCATACTGTCGGCAATGAGTATTTTTTTATTATTAACCCATACAAAAGGAAATGTTGCAGCCTGGTACATCCCCCTGCCTGCATAATTGGCCCGGTGGATAAGCCTGGCGGGAGCAAGATGAAAGTCTTTCATGAAACTGTCCGCATTCACTGTATCATCCCCTGCATAAAAGTACTGCCCGTTATCAAAAAAATCAATGGCTGTATACCGCGGTACATTGTATACCACCATGGTGGCTTTACCGGTTTTATGATATATATCCGCCATACGAATTCCGGCAAACAGCAACAGGCAAAGCAGGGCAATCCATACCGCACGTAATTTTTTAAACATAAGCCATGCGGCAACGCCTGTTATAAAAGCATACAATAGCAGCACCTGTACTACTGAAAGAACAATGCCATCGCTTACCGCGTAAGGCAAATCGTTTACCCAGGCAGTAAACCCATTCATACATTTTAAAAGAAAGGAGAGGATCTGCCCGGGTATGGTTGCCGGTACAGACACTGCAGCTATTATGCAAAGTAATATTGCTCCGTATAGTATAATGCCCGACAAAGGCACCACGATCAGGTTACTCAGCAGGAAAAAATTGGGAGACTGGTGGAAATGATAGATGCTGAGCGGCGTGGCAAGTATTTGCGCCGCAATGGTTACAGACAACAGCTTCCAAATATGATCGATGATTTTATTGCGGAAATAAAACCAGTTGGTTACCGGTCTGAGGAATATAACAATACTTAATACAGCCGCATACGACAACTGGAAACCAACATCCCACAGAAAAAACGGGTTCCGGCACAGCAGGAAAAAAGCAGAAGCCGCCAGCGTATGATAAACAGACACCTGCCGCGCCATGCTTTCCCCTGTTACAATAAACGAAAACATGATCACGCTCCTCAAAACAGAGGCGCCGGCTCCCGACAATAAAGAAAAGCCCCACAATACGAAAAGGATGATCACTCCTCTTATCCATTTTGTATGGTTGTTTTTTTGCAGGGGACGTAAAAGCACGATCAGCAGTCCGTAGATCATGGCAAGATGCATACCGGATATGGCAATTACATGTATGACTCCTGTATTGGAGTATTGTTGCACGAGGTCCCGGTCAAGGTCGTTGCGATAACCGATCAGCAATGCTTCGGCTACTCCCGCCTCCCGCTTTCCGGGGATATGCTTTTTTAAAATGTCCAGCACGGCGGTTCTGCAGGTTTGAAGCCATTGTGCATACCGGGGCTGAAGCATGACCGATGATACCATAAAATCGCCGGGCGCCAGGTATACCTGGTGCGTAATATCCTGGAACAGGCTGTAACGGCTGTAATCGAACGCGCCGGGATTACCGGAGCTTTGAATGCGCTGCAGGTTTTTTTTAAAGAGGATGGAAGAACCGTAATGCACCTTGTTGGGCAGGCTGCTGTCTTTACTGAAATAAATGAGGATGTTGCCTTTGCTGCGTGTTATACAATTGGCTTCGGATATGGTATATACATCGGCGAGCGCCTTATACGATTTATTCTTTTCCACCAGTGGTTCGGCAAGCGAAGCGATGATGATGGTGCTGTCGGTACAGGTATTGCCCAGCCATTCCTGCCGGTGCTGTACATTTTTATAATGGGTGATGATCATGCCCTGTACCATAGCAAGCAGCATTACAATGACCCCGATGATCCATTTATGCTGATATAAAAAATAGCCTTTGAAGAGAAATGAAACGATGAGCGCACCTGCCAGGCAAACCCCGGATATAAAAAGAATATGAATGCCCGGGGCGGCATACCATTGCAAAATAATGCCTGCAGCAAAAGGAACCAGCAGGCGTATAAAAGGCGCTTCTTTCCATACAGGAGCAACGGTCAGCAACATGTAAGAAAGATACGGAAAGTTTTGGGGACTTGAGATTCGAAATTTGAGATTCGAGATTTGAAATGGGGAATTCGTATGTTTTAATTGTCGCACCCTTTCCCCCGCTATCCACGAAATTATATACCGCCTTTTCGTCCCGATGGGCATAGGCGTCAACTTAAGCCCGAAGGGGCTTGGATTTGAATAGCCCCCAACAAAGTTGGGGGTAAAATGCCTGGGTTTTTGTTGAACCCTTACAGGGTTCAATATCAAACTGTTCAATCTGCCCCTCGGTTACACCGATGGCTAATCAAATAATACCCCATTCGGGGTGTTTTATTGTCTATATTTCTTAAGTTGACGTACATGCCCGTTGGGAGTCTTCACAGCCAGGCGTCTGTGTGAAGGGAGAGACCCCGGCGAACCGGGCACCAGGGTCTCATGGCTGCCCGCATTAGCTTTGAATGAAGACCCCGGTGCGACTTGAAGGTAAATGCGCCCGAACAGTTTAATTCTTTTCATTTTAATATATTTATGGTAAATCATCAATATGGTAGAGATAAAGGCGTTCCGGATTATTGCTATTGCATTTACTGTTTCTTCTTCGTTTTTAGGTTCAGCGCAAACAAAGTCTATCAAACCTTCACCGCCGCTTACTGAAGCAGCGCCCGCAACAGCAGCCATGTCTGCAGAAAGATTAGCAAAGATCGATGCGATGCTTCAAGACGCCGTCACTCAAAAGAACCTCCCCGGTATTGTGGCGCTGATAGCAAGAAACGGGAAAATTGTTTTTTATAAAGCATACGGCATGGCCGATAATGGGTTAAAGCGGGAGCAAAAACGGGATGATATTTTCAGGATCGCATCACAAAGCAAAGCCATTACCTCAACCGCTGTAATGATGCTTTGGGAAGAAGGTAAATTTAAATTAGATGATCCCATCTCAAAATATATTCCTGAGTTTGGCGAAGCGCAGATACTGGATACATTCAACGAAAAAGATTCAAGCTATACTACAAAACCGGCCAAAAAACAGGTTACCGTCCGTCATTTACTTACCCACACTTCGGGCATCGGGTATGGATTGATTGACGGAGACGACCGGTTTAAAAAGATTTTTCAAAAGGCAGGCATAACAGATGCTTTTACCACGCAACCTGTTACCATTGCAGACAATATTAAGAAGCTTGCAAAGCTGCCACTACACCATGAACCGGGCGAAAACTGGACATACAGTGAAGGGCTGGATGTATTGGGTTATTTTATTGAAGTAATATCAGGCATGCCTTTCGATAAATTTCTTCGTACAAGATTGTTTGACCCGCTCGGCATGAATGATACCTGGTTTTATCTTCCCGACAGTAAAAAGAACCGCCTTGTAAGTGTGCAGGAAAAGGTTGACGGAGAATGGAAGAAATATGCGGGAAGCTTTTACGATGCCGATTATCCTGTAAAAGGCGCTAAAACATTTTTTTCCGGCGGTGGCGGGCTTTCAAGCACAGCAAAGGATTATGCGACTTTTTTGCAGATGTATCTCAACAATGGAGAATTAAATGGTATCAGAATTTTAAGTCGTAAAACGGTTGAAATTATTATGGCCAACCAGATAGGTGAGATATGGAAAGGCGGCGCTGCACAGGGACTTGCCTTTGGGCTGATTAATCAAAAAGGACAGGATGCCGGCGGATCGGGCAGTGCAGGCACTTTTGACTGGGGCGGCTACTTTAATACGCAATATTTTGCGGACCCTAAAGAAAAGCTTATTGGTGTTATTATGAAGCAGACACAAGGCGATGTAAAAGACGAAACGGGATGGAAGTTCAGGTTAATGGCAGAAGCGGCGATTGATGATTAGTTTTTCCTGTTCAATAATACCAGCAATTGTGGAAATGAAGATATACCAGTTGTAGTTATTAAGCTGGTCATTTCTTCCGCATTATGAAAATAAGAACCGAGCACAATATCAATATCGCCATCGTGATCAAAATCACCGGCTTCCATTGTAAGCCATTTGCCTGAAGCGGCATCGGGCAATGAGGCCGGTTTAAAATTAAAATTCCCTTCATTGGAAAAATATACAAAGCCGTTTGCAGGATTGTCAAGGATACTATAAAATGATACAGCGGCAATATCTATATCGCCGTCATTATCAAAATCTCCCGCTACTGCTTTAGAAGCTCCGTATAAGGGGAAAAACCATTTTTCCTTAAAATTGTACTTGCCATCATTCAAATAAATTCTTACGCCGTGATAGTTTTTATTGATGCGGGAATAATCCCAGTTATCACCATTGGTAAGTAAAATATCAGGATAACCATCTTTATTAAAATCCGCCAGCTCAAAATAAGAAGCGCCGAATGCCGGGTGAAAACGCAACAATTTTTTTTCTTTGAATTTACCTTTGCCCTGGTTATACCAGATCACTACTTCTTCCCATGCCTGTGTCATCAATACCATGATATCCGGTTTACCGTCTTTATTAAAATCACCTACTTCCACTTTTCTGGCGCCGGGCATATAGCTTAATACATTTTCTCCGGAGATTTTACAATCACTGTACCATACCAGCTTTCCTGTATTGTTTCCAAATCCGCACACAATCGCATCCTGCTTTCCATCCATATCAAGATCAGCATATGCAAATTGAACAGGCCTTGGTAAATGATCAATATTTACCGGCGGGTATTGCACGGTGAATGTTGTATCAAATGTTACCAGCCTTCCATTTTTTTGATCGGAGGGGCTAACGCTTCCAACCGTGAGTAAGCGCGGAGGTTCATTATCCGGAAAATCAATATCAACAGGCGCGCTTTCTACATTCCATGCTGATTTGAACTCAAAATTATTATTTAAAATATAGAGTTTGTTTTCCGCATCTCCGGCGTATAATTCGTCAGACGGACTATCAAATTTCAATAAAGTAGTTCTCGGCAGTTGCTTGTCATCAAATACAATATGTTTTGGAGAAAATAAAGTAAGCTCATTGGATATACTATCGTGCTTTTGCTGAGGCAGGGGCTTTCCAGGCGCCTCATGTTCAAAATATGCAACAATTTTTTTCCAGTCCGCATTACTCAATATTGCTTTCTCCGGATATATATTCAGGCTACGGAGCAGGTCACGCTCTTCCGGAATAATATCTGTATAGGGATCGTATCCTTTTTCTCTTACTCCCAATCGCCATGCCATATTAGGCAACACTTTGTTTACCCATGTTTTTTTGTCGAGCAAAGATGGCTCAGGAAAAAGGTGACAGGAGGTGCAGTATTTTAAAGCGAGCTGTTTGCCCGGAGTGAGAGAATCGGGCAAAAGGTTTTTTTGAACAGTAACAGGCAGTCCAATATTACCGGATGTAAAAAACATCCAGCTCCGGGCAAAAATGAGTAGTATTATACCTGTTCTGACAAACAACATTTGTTTTTAAAATCTATCATGTATTGTACAAAAGTAAAGAGGTGGAAATAATCCACCTCTTAAAAGTTATTCCAGATATTTTAAAACACTTTGCTCTTTAGTTTGTTTGCCAGAACACTTTTGTTGTAACATTATCCTTAGAGGAAACCGCTCCGTAATTTTCAGCATTTAATATCCTCTCCGTAGAAGGATATAAAAACCTGACAGGAGGGTTGGGAGATAGTGTCGAACTGGCATCGGTAGGGAAATTAAGTTCCGGATACTTTGTCCTTCTGTACTCTGCCCATGCGTGATTAGATTGCATAATTCCAAAGTCAATCCATTTTTGCGTTCCTATTTTTTTAAGATTTTCATCTTTATCGGCACCATAAGCAATTATAGGGTCAGCTAGAAATGCATTTATTGTGGAAGCTGCTGGTGCCGTTTCGTGAGTTCCCCATACCTTGTTCAGATGATTCAGATAATAATAATAATCAATAGACTGCCTGATCCCCTGCTCATATGCAGCTTTGGCATCACCTCCACTCCATCTTTCATAAGCTTCAGCTTTAATAAAGCTCACTTCGGCGGCAGTTAAAATAATACCTGGAAAGCTTCTGTTTTTAATAAACGTTACAGAGTCATACCGGGAATAATATCCTGCCGTAGTAGAATCTGTCTGCCTTGCATTTGTCCACGTGTTAATAACCCCGTGGTATTCTCCCTTCTTATTTGTGCTAAACATTACAGGCAAACGTGGATCATTTGAAGGGTTCATTATATCTTCTACCATATAACCAGGAGCAAGGCTATTAATCCCAAAACCGCTTTCCATATCGCCTGTTTCCAGGCTTCCTTCGGCTGCAATTTGTATTGTTTCATTAACATCATCCACTACGGGATATTTTGAGGGGTCACCTAAAATTTCCTGCACTGTCGCCTTTGATCCTGCTTCATCAAAAAAAGAGGTGCGCATGGCCAAACGAAGGCGTAAAGAATTACAGTACTTTCTCCATTTTAAAATACTTCCATCATTAACATAGTCGCTCTTTGCCAGTTGATTGGTATAAAAAGGATCGACTGATACAGACGACAGGTAGTCGGCTATTCTTTTTAAATCAGAAGCTATAAAGGAATATATATCCTTGTCGGTATCATAGCTTGCCAATATGATGTTTCCGCCTGTGGCATTTAATTGGCCGGCGGTACTGAAAGGAATGTCGCCCCACATATCTACCAACTGCGAGGTTTGATCATAAACGAATATTCTTGCAATTTCAAGAAAAAGCTGGTATCCTTCCTTACTCGCAGAGCCATCTTCATAAGTATTATATTTTTTCTCAAGCTCAATTAGCCTGGCCAACGACCCTGTATAATAATCATTCCACCTGTCCTGTGTATAGTTAATTGCCTGTTCGTAAATTTTACTGCCATTACTATATCCTATTGTTTGCGAATATGCACCGAGCATTGGTATCTGAAAAGTATAGAGATTCCAATATCTTGGCATCACCCTGGCATTATCAAAAATTCCGGCAAATAATCCTTCAACGTTGGAGTTAACTGTTTTTTCAGGATTATTATAATTATCATCAAAGTCCGATTTTTTACATCCTGCCAGAATGGATGCTGATATCGCACCGATTAAAAAACTATTTATAATATACTTTTTCATTTTTCTGTAATTGATGTGAAACAAATTAAAATGATACTCTGAGACTTGCACCTATTGAGCGTGCTGCTGCAGTAGCGCCGCCTGCAAAAGCCTGTGAATACGCGTTTGTGCCTATACTTTCTTCGGGATCAAGGTATGGAAGAGATTTATAGAAGTAGAAAAGATTTCTACCATAAATAGATACAGACACATTCTGCAATTTTATTTTTTCAATTGCCTTTGCCGGCAGAGCGTATGTTAAGGAAATTTCACGCAGCTTAATAAAATTGTTATCAAATACAGCGCCTTCATATGTACTATAGGATCCGGAACCCGGCCAAGAGCCCCAACCATACGTATTCAGGTAAAAATTAGGCGCATCTATAACAACATCATTTGCTTTTCCATCACTTTGTTTTACTCCTTTTAAAATCATTCCATCATAGTATAGCTTTTCGCCATTTGGACCTGAAGTAGCATTATCCGCTGCTTTTACAAATGCGCCGCTGCCATCTACATAGTAAGGCAATCCGCCATGTTCCTTATCTCTGCCAAACAATGAGTTTGTATACATTCCTGATCCTGTTCCGTATAACAAGGCCTGAGAAATAACCTGTCCGCCCCAACGAAAATCAACTAAAAAATTAAGCGTAAAATTTTTGTATGCAAAGGTGTTCGTTAACCCGCCAACCACTTTCGACTGGATATTACCCATTTTAACCTGGTCATCAAAATTGATATCATAATAACCCTCATCATTAATTATATATTCACCGCTGGCATTGGTACGGCGTTTATACCCTATAATATCTCCGGCTTGTTTCCCGATTTCTGAAACAATTAATAATGAGCCATTATCAAGATTTGAACTGGTAATTCTTTCAAGCCCTTCCATTAGTGAAAGCACTTTGTTGCGGTTAAATCCAAGGTTCAGCCTGGTATCCCACTGAAAAAATCTTCCTTTTACAGGTGTGCCGTTAAGCCCTACCTCAACGCCGTAGTTTCTAAGAGATCCGACATTCACAAGTATACCTGTAGAACCGGTAGTAGCAGGAACAGTAAGGCTCAATATCTGGTCTGATATTTTATTGTTGTAGTAGGAGATATCAAATCCAAAACGATTATTGAACAATTTAGTTTCCCAGCCAATCTCTACTTCTGTTTTTTGCTCATTCTTTAAATTGTTGTTTCCGTATGGATTTCCGGGATAAAGCGTTGCCACGCCATTCACACTTCCCGCATTATAAATAGTATTGGCTACATAGGCCGGCGCAGGGTTACCCACAATACCCCATGATGCCCTTAATTTGCTGTAAGAAACAAACTGAGGAAGATTAAATGCGTTGCTGAGCTCAAAAGAACCACTCACGGCAGGATAATAAAAAGTATTGTTACCCGGGTATAAAGTAGAAGTCCTTTCACGCCTCAAGGTTCCCTCTACAAACAAGAAGTTATTAAACTCAAAGCCAACTATGCCAAATAAACCATCTTTTACCAGGTAGCTCCTGTTTGATGACCCCGATGTGGGAGTGGTTTTGGAAGCATTAAAGCTGAACCAGTTTTCCTGTGTTAAACCATCCCTGGTTCCCTGGCTGGAATAACGATATTCTTCCTTTCTTGCCTGGTAACCTGCTGATACGTTCAGTTTCAGCTTGCCTGTTAACTGGTTACTGTAAGTAAGCAAAACATCGCCATATGTAAAATTGTACCTGTTGAAATTGGTTCCATAATATCCGCTTTCGCCAAATGCAAGAGGATAGGCAGACTTATTTTTTGTTTCAGCAAAATACCCGGTATAATCGGTACCCACCCTGCCCCTGAAATGCAGATTCTTTACTATATCATAATTAACGGTTGCTGAAGCCAGTAGCCTGTTGGTGGTTTCATCAAAATTATTCTCAAGCTGATTCCACAAAAAATCCAAGAAATCGTAACCGCGAATGTTATATTTAAGCGCTTCTTCAGGATCTTTAGAGGTATCGTTATACGGTACATATTTATATCCCTTGGTTGTTCTGTACTTATCGAAAATAACATCCATACGTTCTGCTGCACTTAAGAACCCACCGTAGTTGTTGGTAAGCCTGTCAATTTGATAAGGGCGGTTGTGTACTTTTTCATTAATATAGCTTATTACAAGATCGGTGGTAAACTTAGGTGTAATCTTATATGTACTATTTAAGTTAAATGTATTTTTTTCCTGTTTTCCACCAATCTGAATACCTCTGTAGTCATTCCTTGTATACGAAAGCCTGTAGCTCAGCTTATCAGAAGCGTTGGTAACAGCAACATTCTGAACAGCACTCATACCATCTCTGTAAAAAGATTTCCAGTAGTTCGGCTGCGCAACATATGGGCGCATCTGGCCATCCCACCAGTATACTTCGCGGCCATCGAACTTTGGACCGAATTGTCCATACGATCTGAAAATCGGATACTGAACTTCCTGGCCGTTAACAGTTGTTTTAAGCCATCCGTCGTCTGATGAACCAAAGCTTCCCATATTCGTTGCCCTGTCATACCCCGGGCCATATTCGTTTTGCAGTTCAGGAACAACGGCAACTGATTCTTTTATATAAGAAGAGTTAACATCAATCCCTAGACCCTTCCTGCTTTTTCCATTTTTCGTTGTAATTACAATAACGCCATTCGCTGCGTCTGAACCGTACAAAGCCGATGCAGCAGCGCCTTTTAATATCGTTACATTCTCAATATTTTCAGGGTTAATGTCGAGTAAACCGTTGCCATTAATACGGGGTGAGCTCCAGAAACCATCATTGTTTGCCTCGCCATTACGGGTAACCACACCATCTACTACCATCAAAGGCTGGCGTGCAAAGCTAATTGAATTCATACCCCGTATACCAACACTTACCGCACTGGTTGCACCACCGGGATTGGTATTAATGCTTACACCCGGAGCTCTTCCATACAAAGCCGAAGCAAAGTTAGTGGGAGCAGTTAATAAGATATCCTTTGAAGAAACTGTAGAAACCGCATAGCCCAGCTTGCGCTGTTCTTTTTTAATACCCATTGCAGTAACTACAACCTCTGTTAAAGCGTTGTCTGCCGGAACAAGCTCTACTGCCACTTCAGTATCTGTTCCTACAGTTACTTCCTTGGTAACAAATCCAACGGAACTGAACACCAGTATAGGATTAGATCCTGAAACGGTAATGGAAAATTGACCATTTTCGTCCGAGGTTGCTCCAACATTCTTAGTTCCTTTTTCTGTAATAGTTACACCAGGTATGCCTTTTCCAGCGGCGTCCAATACAATACCGCTGATTGTTTTTTGCGCCTGCCCTAAAGCAAACGTGCTGCATAGAAACAGCATTGCCATTAGCAAATAACGATTCGCTGATTTCTTCATCGCTGTTAGTTTTTAGAGTTTAAAAATATATGATAAAATTTATATATACAAAACGTTACGCCTGTGGTATAATGCCTTTCTCGTGATTATTGGTTTATTATATCATTACAGCCTGCAATTGTTATTAAATCCTGTTTAAAATGTTAAAATAACATAACTTTTTCCAAAAAAACAAAAAGAAATAAAAAAATTAAAAAAAAAATTAAAATTAGATCGAACTTCATGATAAGTTTAAGGGTGCGGCAGACAACTTATTAGAGCATACAATACTGAAAAATGCTGCTTATTGAGGGTGGAAGGTGGAAGGTATAGGGTGTAGAGCAAACCTGGCACCGGTTGCAAGTTGCAGGTTTCAGGTCGCAGGTTGCAAGTTTCTGGTTTTTAGTTTGAAGTTTGTGGTTATTAACCCTAAACAATAAACAACAAACTCCAAACATCTCAAATCAGAAATCCGCTCATAATAGCCACTATCGCTTTTAGCTCATCTTCATCTGCCAGGTACAGGTTTCCCTTATCGGTCACATGCAGATTCTGAAAAGTCATCGGGTCGGGAATTATCTTGCGTGCGGAAGTATGATATTCATAGGCGCCGCTTTCTTCGATGAGTTTTTTCAGGTTGGTTCTCCGCAGTTTTTATGTTTGAAGTGCGTAATTAAAGGTTAGTAAATTTAACTAAACCCTTAAGTTATGAAACCTATTTCAGATAAACTGCGTGATTTTACAGGACAAAATATATACATAGGTATGGATGTGCACCATAAAAGCTGGAAGGTGCATATTTATAGCGATGAGTTCGAGCTAAAGTCCTTTAGTCAGGATGCTGATGTGGAGCAATTATATAACTATCTCCACAAGAACTATAAGAATGCAAGTATAAATTACTGTAGGCTGATTTTGCGGGTTCTGGATACAGCGATCATTTGCCGCAAAGGAATAGAATTGTAAGGTAATTCATCCTGCAGATGTTCACCAGTAATAAAACAACTGCGCAAGCAGATAAAGTGGATAGTAAGAGAAAGATTGCCAAGGGTTAAAAAATGGGACTTGGTGTATTCATATTCCTGATATAGAGCTGGAACTGGATCGGCGAATTATTGCGAACCCGGGAACGATTAATCAAAGACGCAACACGATACAGAACCGCATCAAAGCATTGTTAAAACTCCATGGTATAGAAGTTCCTGACATAAATAACAAAGGAACATGGACTAAAAAAATTTGTTGAATGGTTACAAAAAATAAGCTTTCAAACTGATAGTGGAACCGAGTATACGCTTTATTTAGCAGAGTTTTTTCTTTTTGGATAATCAAAAAAAGCAGGTAGGTGCCTGCAGATATTCTCAATTTATCGCGCTCAATCGGAGTATCGTGATAATGTGTCTTTACTGGTAACCATTCCATCAATAGCATTACTAACTGCAATGATATTGCTAACAGAAATCGGTGATATAAGGAGGTTTAAAGGATTAGATGAATTATGCAGCTATTGTGGCATAGTACCTAATTGCCACAGCAGTGGAGAAACGGAACATACAGGTAACTTAACAAAAGAGGAAATGCCATAATAAAAAGAGTATTAATTGAGTGTGCCTGGGTTGCAGTGAGAAAAGGATCGGCATTATTGCTATATTATAAACAACAGCTAAGCCATATGAAAGGTCAGAAAGCAATTATTAAAGTTACCAGAAAACTATTAACAGGATAAGATATATGTTGATCATCAACCCTATATAAATGGTGTGATTTCTTAATTAATTGCACATAATGCATTCTGCATAATAAAAACTTAAATTGGCATACAAACGCAGTGAGACTCTTGCAGCGGGACTGCTCTTCGCAGTTTGCGTTATGCCTCTTATATTACTAACAAAAAATTGCAGTAATGTCAATTATACATTATCTGCTCAGAGAAGAATGTTTTTATAATGCTTTGCACCAACATGTGTCACGATAGAAATAAATAATTGTACATCAGATACACAACCATATTCAGCTTTAGAACATACAATTATTCATTTCCATCGTGTGCAAAAATAAATTTGGATTTCAACATAGAAGTGTCTCAACTCCGAGCCTTTTGTGTGTGAGCTGGACTCTGCGAGGCATAATCATCGTCTCTGTTTCGTCAAACCTACAACATCTTTGGTTGGCAGGAGTTTTAATTACAACCTTTGATTCTCCGCCTACCGCAGAGTCGCCTGCCAACGCACAGGCTAAGCACGGGCAGACACTGCGGAGAAACCTCACTCTGCGGAGAACTAAAAACGTTTTAAAGATTACCTGCAGAAAAATATTGCAGCATTGTAAAATGCAAAAGCCCGGCGTTGTCGGGCTTTTGCTTTATATATCTGGTAATCTATCTGGTTTTAGCCAAAGCGATACAAACTCTTTATCATCGTCAATAACTGCAACGCAATTATTTATAAACTCAACCGCATTGCCTTTCTTTTCAGGGTTGCCAATACATACCCAACCGCTTTGAGTGTTTACATATACAGGCAAATCTTCTTTGTTTATACTATAAGAACCAACCCCTGACTTCAAATCATCCAAAACTTTTAATATTCCTTTTTGACTTTTAGGAACTTCATAATTGGACTTCATCCTTTTACTTAATCCGCAAAAACCATTAAGCTGAATGATTTTTCCATCAACAAAAGTAAGGGTAAGTGTATTTATGGCAATCTCAAAATCTAATTCATAAACCCATGGCTCCATATCAAAAGAATGTTCTTCTGTACGATAAATCAGTAATCTATCTTCCGAAACGCCTGTGTATTCTATTTCAAACTTCATGGATGTGTAAAATTGAAATGATAAATAACATTCGTTTTAGGATTAATACCTAATTCCCATACTCCTTGTGAACCCCTGAATGTACCGGGCACTCTCCAATTCATCCCTCCTTTAAAAGTAGCATCAAGTGTTCCCTTGCCTGTTGACATAATTTCTTGAATAGTTAAAGGCGAGTTCATATATGGTCTTGCCAATTGCCCTTTATTCGCTCCTCTTGTAACTACTTCCGTCAAATGCTTACCTGCTGATTTAGTGTAGGTAAAAGCGTTAGTACTTCCCTTTGCGACTTGCCCTTCTAATGCCACTCCGCTCACGGAAAGTTTCTTCAAAATTAAAATTTCCAGTGCTTTTTCTAAAGTAAATCCTAATCCATATTGATAATCGTCCGCTGTATATTGGGGTAAGTTTTGCGCAATCTCAACCGCGGCATCACCAATCGACATTACGCTATATGCACCCCCAGTAAAGGTATTAGCAACCGACTCTAGATATCCCTTAACGGTAAATTGGCTTGCTATGCCATTCCATGTACTTTTTAAGCCACCCAACATTCCATCCCCAATGTTTTTTGCTACACTGTTTTTTTCATTTTGATTGACCTTCTTCTTTCCGCCACCCCCACCGCCATCATCTTGATTATTGTTTTGACTTTGCGAGCCTTGTAAGAAAGCTCTAATCTCATCTGCGTTACTTGTGCTTGCATTACCGTTTGCATCATAACTCCACATTCCATCCGGATCTATAAATCGCAAGGGATTATTTAAGGCATAAGTATAAGGCGACCATCTACGACCTAACTCAGCCAGCGGGTCAATAACATTCCACCTTCCAATCTGCGCATCATACATCCTCGCTCCATAGTCTAACCACTCTAACCCACTGCCATCACTAAACTCCTTACGCTGTTCTTCCTTACCGTTGAACTTATACTTGTTTTCGGCTATTCCGTTTAAAGCCTTAGAGCTTATCCCCGCCATAGTGAGTCCGAAGGGATAATAATGCGTTTCCTCAAGAATAGCTCCTCTTGTGTGTATTACCTGGAGGTTGTCAAAGAACACGTTCACGGGGCTTTCGTTGCTGACGTAAATATACACATATCCGCTCTTTAATGCCGTTTTTCCGGTAATGGCATGCGATTTAACAACACTGTTCGTCCCAACCTTATCGCCTGCTGCCTGTATATTACCGAGCGCGTCTTTTACTACCTGGAACTGCTCATCAAAAAAGATATAGTTGATATATGCCTTGGGAATCGTGGGCGCTCCTGCCGCATCGGTGGTCTGGTTGCCCAGCAAAGTGCTGATACCGGATGTTACATTGCTGACGCCATTGAGCTGCGAAGCGGTAATGCCCCCGTGGGTAGCCGCTGCAGTACCGCCCAGAGGTCCTCCTAATAAGCCGGTCAAAATGTCCAGGATGGGCACGGCGCTGTTGGCTCCGGTGCCACCGGTGTTGTTCTGGAAATAATAGCTCCTGCCAAAGATGTCTATCTTATCGCCTGCCATTACTTTCAGGGTAATGCCCAGCCCGGTTTTGTTGGTTGTGCTGTTGAGCCTGTAGAGCTTTTCGCTGTTGGCGGTTGTATTGCTGTTGGGGTTCGGGTTTACCGGCGGGTTGCCATTGTGGTTGGGATAGTTCGTGATGCCTGAGGCTGCGCTCCTGTCTGCTACATAGACGCTGTTGATATCGTAATAATCCTTTTCCTTAAAGGCAGCATTAGGGCTGCCATCGGCTGAGAGGCTGCCCTCCAGGGTAGCGGCAGGGTAAATGTCCTGCTTCTGCTCATCGGTGAGCACCATTCGTACATTGCCCAGGTGGTCTTTAATGAAGTAATCGTATGCGAAGCCGGTGGGTCTGTCGGGCAGGGAGGCATTGTTGTACAAAGCCCTGATCCGCCCTTCTTCATGGGCGGTAAACAGCAGCCTGTCGGTATAATCGGGGCTGGCAGCATCTGCCGGCGTGGTGGTTTTGGTTTCATACACAAACCCTTCCAGGTATTTGGTGAGGGTCTCCACTGTTTTACCGGTCACGGAGTTGTCTGTTGTTCTTTTCCAGAGCTTAGCGCCCAGCACATCGTATACATATCCCACCGTGCCTTTGGCAGTGGTAATGAGCTGGGGCAGCTCCATATAGCTGTAATAGGCAATGGAGCTGATGGCTTTGTTGTTGTCCATGGTGAGGCTGCCATTCTCGTTGTAAGCATAATCTGCTGTGCCCGCAGCATTGGCGCCGTCTTTAAAATCGCCCAGCGCTCCATTGGTGGAAGCCACAATGGAGGGGTCTTCGGTAACCCGCTGCAACCGGTTGCTGCCGGGCTCGTACGTGTAAGTAAGCTTGTCAATAGGCGCTGAGCTGTTGAGCTTTAGCCCGTATTGGGTCATGGCAGTCATATTGCCATTGTAGTCATAGCCCGGTATGCTCACCGAAAAGTCGATGCCTGCCGAAGTATTGAACACCGCAGCGGCGCCGGATCCCGAAGCGTATTGCCCAAAGGCTGCCTCCGTAAGCCGGTTGGCGGCATCGTAGCTGAAGTTGTACCTGCGCCGCTGCTGGTCGCCTTCGCTTTTCCACAGCATGCTGCTGATATTGCCATTGTACTGTTTGGAAGCATAAGTGCCCAGCCCGGGGTCTTTGTCATAGCCCAGCTCCATGGCAAAATACTGGTCGGCATTGGAGCTGTTCATGTACCCTTTGTTAAGGCTGAGCAGCCAGCCCCGGATGTTGTAGGTATAGTCCAGCGTTGCCAGTGGCGTGCCGGCGGGGGCGCCGGGCTTGTTGCCGATCTTTTTGGTTTTGAGCTGTCCCAGCGCATCGTATTCATGGGTGGCAATGGCAGTCCAGCCGGCAGGCATGGCATTGCTGTTCACCAGGTTGTTGCGGATCTTCTTTTGGGTAAGGATGAGCCTGCCCAGGTCATCATAGCTCATATCGGTCACCACAATGCTGTTGTGCACGGTGTTGAGCGTTTTGGTGTGCTTGTGCACCACCCGCAGGGGCTGACCCGCCCAGTTGTACTGGGTGGTGATCACAGAAGTGCCACCGGTACAGTTCCTTCTTTTTACCTGTATGACCCTTGCCTTATCATCATAAATGTTGACGGTATACTCAAAATAGGTGGTTGAGGTGCTTACCCTTACGCGGGTCCAGGTAGTCAGCCCCCGGGTCTGTAATGACTGTACGGGCTGCTGCGCATACAAAGGAGCGGTATTGTAAGCGGTATGCAGGTAGGTGCCTGTGCTGTAGGTGTTGTCAATCTCTTTGGAGAGCGGGGATCCTGCGGCAGCCATGCCATCGTAATGGTCGTATCCCGTTTGGGTGAGCAGGGTATGCTGCGATCCCGGGGGCGGGCTTGCCAGGCTGAAAGGGAAGGCAATGCTGGCACCAGCCGCAGTAAGGATCTGGCTGAAGGTTTTATTCTTGAGCGTGGTATAGTTGGAAGAGAGCTCCCCGGTTTGTATGGGGCGGTTGAGCTCATCGTAATTGGTGACCAGCCAGTTTTTGGGGCTGGTAGCGCGTTGCCTGCCATCCTGGGTGAGCACCAGGCGGTCGCGGGCGTCGTATACCATCCACAGGGCATTGGCTTGCGTAACACCGGGCACTTTTTTCATGATCATGCGGTTACGCTGGTCGTACTCGTAGCGGAAGGTCTGCTGATCTAAAATGGTGCTGTTCAGCGCCCAGCCGTTGTTGTCGAGCGCTTTTACGCCTTCTGGCTGTATCACGCAGCGCAGGTTATTGAGGTCGTCGTAAATATAGTAGGTGCACATCCAGCCGGCATGGCTGCTGCCGCTTCCATTGTCAGAGACCGTAGTAAGCGCCGGTACTTTTTTTAAGATCACCTTGCCTTCCTTGTCTTTAAACTCTATTACCTGGCTGTTGTGCTCATCCGCCGTGATGGTTTTATAGAGCTGCCCGGCATCGTAGGTGGCAGAGCTGGCATAATCGCCCCAACTGCCTAAAGCAGGGAAAGTAGCGGTCCATATCCTCACCGCATCGGTGGCGGTATTGACATAATATTTTGTCTTCACGGAGCGGCGGCTTGACTCAACGCTGTTATGCATGGTGCCTGCCCAACTGTTACCGGCTGATGTCATCTCGGAAACTCTGTTGAGCGGGGAGGCTTCAAAGCGGGTCTCCCCGTAAAAAAAGGTCTCGCCCTGACCGCTGAGGGGTGAGTTAGCACTGCCGGAGTTATAAAACGCTTCCTGCTGACTAAAGGGATTTAGCTTGAATTTGCCATCGCTGATGGAGGTATTGCCACCGGTGTTGTTGGCGGGTGTGGGCAGGTATGTAAAAGCCTCGCGCCCGAAGGCGTCATATTCTGTCATGCTCACCATATCCACGGCTGTACCGCCGGTGGGCAGGGAGCCTTGTTTGATCACGGTTTGCAGGGGACGACCCAGCCCGTCGAAGTATTGGGTGGTTTGCTGCACATCGCGAAGATTGCGGGTAATAAGCGTATTGGCATCCTGCTCAGGCGCTTTGGCTTCCCAGCTGCGGACATAGTTGACCTTGGTGGTGGCGGAGTAGCCCGCAGGAACAGCGCGTTGTGCCTGGGCAAAAACACATATCCCGCACAACAATACACAGCTCCACAGCTTTTTGGTTGAATGCATGGTGTATGACATGAGTTATTGATTGTAGGGTTTTTGATACTGGTAGTCCATGGTCTTGATCAGGTTATTGTCCTGGTCGCGGATGGATTGCAGGCGCCCGAAGCCATCGTACTGGTAATAGGTAATGCGGTTATTGGCATCGCACCGGCTGGTCATGCCGATAAGCGGCTCGTAGGTGTAGGTGGTCATTTGGGCGGTGGAAGGGTAAAGCCTGAGCTCGTCAATTATACCGCTGGTGCCCGACACCGTTATTAACCCGCCGGCAGGGTTTACCACTGTATGCTCGTGATAGGTCCAGCCGTTGATGGTTTTACCGGTGCCGGCTGTGGTACCGTTTACGGAAACGGCGCCGCTTTTTTTCCAGTAGGAAACAATATAGGTGGCTGTAGCGCTCAGCCCGCTTTTGGTAATGCTGCTGCCAAGGGTATATGCTTTTTTACCGGTGGGCGCAGTAGCATCTGCCAGGGGCGTACCGCTAAAGGTCCAGTTACCTTTCCCATCGGCTTCAAAGGAAGTGTGGGCGATATCGGAGAAGGAGGAATTGATGACTTCCGCTATTGGATAGGAACTGTTGTAATCCCAGAGGTAGGATTGGTTGATATCATCGGATTTTTGTTGCTCAAGAATGTTACCACTATTGTCGAAATTGAGAAATTCAATTTTCTTCTCTATTGGATTTGTTTTTATTTGCTCATAGATTTCATGCGGAGTTACAATTTTTGAATCCTGTAACTTATAAGCTATCAATTTTTTTTTATTTAAAGTATTGTTTAAGAACTCTTCTGTTTGCACATTAGCTAAAATATTCCGCGCCTTCATCGTATCCAATGCCTGCGACGCGATAGAAGAAAGCGGAGTGCTGGCATGAATGATACTTTTGTCTAATGGAGTTCTGCTCAACAGTACTAAGGAATCTCCCTTGCTGTCATACTGTACTGTTCGCGTCGGTTCTAAATAGTCGGTGTTGGTATAATAAAAAAGAGCAATGGTCTTTATAGAATCACTCCCGGAGTATTGAATATTCTCTGATTTATGCAATTTTTTATCGCCCGATTCAATATAATAAAACCCATATTGATAGTTAGGATAACTGCCTGTTAAATTATTATTCACTATGAATTCTGACATATCTTCGGATCCCCCCCGTAAAGAATAGCAGTACCTTCTCAATCTGAGACCGCGGATCTCTTCTTTTTTAATGTCGAGATAGGTATTTCTCAATCGTTGCACTTCAATAAAATTTCCATTTTGTTCTCTTTTATAATCAACCTTTTCAATCAATTTGCCAAAGCTCCATCCATTATGGATGCCCAGATATAAGTTATATGTATTGTCTTGGGGATTTTGAGGACCATAGACACCGTGTGTTGGATTTTGATAATTGTATTTATAGACAGTTTTACCTATGTTATTTGTAAGATCACGTGTATACTCCGTAACCTGTTCATAACATACGGGGCTGGATAGTGCGCCTTGAAGCTCATTTGAGAATCGTGCATTATAAGATGTGCTCCTATGACTGCTGGTTTGTAATATTTCATCAACTGAAACATGTATGTTGCTAAAAGAAAAATGTGGCAACTGCCCCGTTTTTAATACTGCAATACCATATCCATTCTCGGTGTTGCCGTATTTATATGATTTTAATCCTGTCAGCGTATCATTAAAATCGTAGTTCGAAATTTTTGTTATTCTAAGTCCGCCAGCATCTTTGATCCCGTTATCATAATATTTATTTAGTTCATATTCAAACTTGGTTTTTCCTCCTGTGGGATACCGGATACTTTCCAGCATATAGTCCTTTGTGTGTAATTCCGAAGGAGATCGATTCGCATTCGGACCTCCAATTGGATAAGTATATGTTCCTGCAGTTGTACCTTCAATAGTGATGTTCATGGAAGGAAGAATGCTGGAATAAGCTGATTGATTGTAGAACCCCCACCAGTCCGTCATTTTTTCAATTTCAACATTATTAGGTAACGAAAGATTGTTATAGTAAGTGAATAAGTATTTCTGGCTGCTATCCGTCTCAGAACCATTAAGAATTTTGAGCGAATCCAGCTTTACATAATTTGTAAAACTGTCATATCGTGAAGAGCTGAAACGGAATGTCTTTATGGGAGTAGCTCCTGCTTCCGGGTATACTTTTATCCGTATAAGCTTGCTTTTGTCCGTATCGTATTCAAATGAAATGCGTCCATTTTTAAATTTTATTTCGTTTATTACCATTATATCACTTAGTTGCATGCCATAAGTGGAGTAAGAATTCTGAACTGAAGAAGATGGTGTCAAATCATTTACTACTATCTTATCTCCAACCGCCCGCCTTGACTCTATAGAACTTTGAACGTAACTAAAACTAACGGTATCGCTCCGGTCGTTTGAAATGATCTCGGTTAGCAGCCAGCTCGAAACAAACCCAAATACGTTATTGCCCAGACTGGTTTGCGATACTTCGTGATACTCCGTTCCATTCCTAAGCGATTTGCCAAACCGGAAAATAGTTCCTTGCTCATTAATGATTGTAAAGGCAATAAATTTATCCCCCGCACTATTTTTTTCATAAGTGATTTTTAATGGTCTATATGTTGTAGTAAGGGGTATTTTAGCAGTTCCAGAATTTTTTAGCACAAAACTTCCTGCATCTGCGCTCACATCGAAAGTAAACAAATCATATTCTGCATCCTTTGCTCCTTCATCAAGACTCTTTAAATATTGATAGTCAGAATAATTGTTAAATCCCGTCCTTTGATCAAACCCGTCTGGGAAATTGGCTTGATCGTCCGGCGCGCCATACACAGTTCTTATTAGCCTCCCCCCAGCTTTTAAAGTCCAGGCCGCTCCTATAATTCCATTAAACATGGTTGGCTTAAATCCTGATGGGTGATTTTGTAGTTCGATAGGTAATGTAATGCGAGGCGTTTTAATTTCATATAATGGGATCCGAATATCAGGGATACCGGTAAAATGTCCAACAGGATATTCTCCATATTTCTGCATTTCCATTGCAGCTGGTGATGGCTGGCCAACCTTCATTAGAGTTGGCGTAGTTTGAGAAACACAATCAAGCGCAAAATTGTGCAATAGAAAAGTTTCTATTAAGAAAAGAAAAACCCTGGTGCTAGTTTTCATACCATTTTTATTTTTATATCAAATCCAAAATTGCCATTGAGTATTATAATCTATTTTCACCTCACCCTCCACACCAACGCCCGTATACCAGGCATATTTACCTTTTGTCTGAATCACCGATCCGCCGGATTAAAGGCTTGCACCGATTTCTTTTTTCCGCACCCTCCGCGTCATCTTCTTCCATCCGTGATTCAGACAATCATTAAAACTCATATCCCACCCTCCACACAAAAGCAGGAGTAGCGGGTATGTTCCGGCGATGAAGGAAGTCGAATAAAAAACTAACCGTTCCCAGCATCTTCTTCCCCTTCTTCAACGGCGAGCGCATGCTGTATTTCTTGCTTAAGCCTGCCAATGCATTTTTTGACCAGTTGGTATAGTTCTTAAAATCTGCCAGGCTTTCAATCGTGCGGTGATGGTTCATTTCCGCCCCGGCATACAACCACAAACTGCTCATCAACCGGCTGTTGGTTTTAAATAAGTCGGGCGCCTTCCACTCGGCAAATACACGTGCTCCCAGTGATTCTCCGGTCACCCTGATATTTTTCCAGTTCTGCCCTAAACCCAGCTTTGAAGAAAGACCAATGCCTGCCTGTACCTTTTCAGATAACCTGTAAGCAGCCGTAACGGCTATGTCCACTCGTGTGGGAAAATACTGGCCTGATCGCTGTGTGCTGAAATTGGAGCCGAGTTGAATCCGCTTTAAAAACGATTTTGTTTTTTCAGGGTTGGGCGTAAAATGCTCCGGTACTGTCATATCGCTGCTGCCGCCACTGTTGATGCCCAACTGGTTCAGCTTGTCTTTGAGCTTTGAAAGCTCTCCCTGCGCCTGCTGTATCTGCTGCTGTAAATATTGGGCAGGATTGGCATTGGCTCCATTGGTGGCAGGTAAGGCTAACTGCTGTTGCAATACCTGCTGCACCCCGGCTCTTGTCTGTAAACCTGCCAAAGCCTGCGGGGTGCCATAATGATCCGGGGTGGGGAACAGCTGAGCCAAAATGGAATGCTTCTGCCAGAAGGAGGAAAAAGCGGGTACGTTCTGCAGTACTGCCAGTGTTTTAGCAATGAGCTTATCGGGCTCGTTCAAAACCTGCCTGTATTCCTGTAATTGCTGTGAGTAGTAAAACGCTTCACGCTGGTATTTGCCAAAATATTTGCTTACGCCTTTAGGCAGGTTGGAGTAATTACTCAGCAACTGCTTGAGCTGTTGCTGCCGCTGCTGCACATATTGCTGAATGTTTTCCGCTTCGTTGAGCCTGCTTTGCAATTGCTGCAGATTTTGCAGGGAGCTGCCGAGCTGTTGTTGTATGTCTTTGGTCTTTGAAACAAGGTTCCCGGCTTCTTTCAGGAAGCGAAGTGAAGTAGCCAGAGAATCTATTCCGGGTAAGTAGTTCCCTGTCAACAGCCTGTCCACCCTGCTGCCGGCATTATTGAATTGTTGGGAGAGCTGAGCATATTTTTGTTTTACATCTTCCAAAGCAGCGGAAGAGTCGAAGGCGGCCAGGCTTTTGAAGATCTTTTCCTCCTGCCGGGAAAGGCTTTTTATATACTTCGCACTTTGCCGGGAAAGCTGGTCATCTACCCCGTTTAGCTTTTTATCAATACGGGTAATATAGTCGGGGGGAAGTTCAATAACTGCACCATGTTGGCTGTCCTGCGCCCGGGAGCCGCTGATAGCAAGGAAGAAGGTTACAGTCAGTATGAATTTCATAGCAGTGTTTAACAAAAAAGATTACAGCACTAAGCTACACAGGCTTTTATCATTTGTTAAAATATTTTTTTACAACGCAGGAGGTATTATCATCTAACTGATTGATTACAGACACTTTAAAAGTTATCCACACCGTAAAAATACGGTGCGAAAAAGGGGAAGAATGGAATGAAAGACGATGGGATCGGGTAAGCCGTCTGCTGAATATGGATACCTGGCTAATGCTGCTGTTCTGCCCAAAAAGATCACCGTTGGTTACCCTCCCGGAAAACATGCAATCAACTGTTCGGGGAGCTTCCCCTGCCCACAGCATGCACATCTAACAACATTCATCAACCTGCACTATGCTGCCGCATAATACCTGCTATCGCTTTCAGTTCGTCTTCATCTGCGAGGTACAGGTTGCCCTTATCGGTTACGTGCAGGTTCTGAAAGGTCATGGGATCGGGCATTATTTTGCGGGCGGATGTATGGTATTCATAAGCGCCGCTTTCTTCGATGAGCTTTTTCAGGTTGGCGGACCGGACCCCGGCACCGGGCATGATGCTGATCCTGCCGTTCGCCTGTTGCACCAGCTTGCCAAGCAGCATTCCCGCATCGGGCGCCGCGCCGGCCTGCCCGGAAGTGAGCACCCTTTCACAACCGGCAGCAATTATATCTTCCAGCGCCCGGAACGGATCGGGGGTAGCGTCGAAAGCACGATTGCAGGTAACGCCCATTGGATATGCCCATTCCACGATCCTTTTAAAACGTTCCACATCTATGTGACCGGTTACGGTTTGAACGCCTACCGATATTCCATCGCAGCCCAGCTCTCTGCAAATGCGTATATCTTCTTCCAGGATTGAAAAATCCTCATCATCGTAATAATAATTGCCCGACCTGGGCCTGATGATAGGATACAACCGGATAGAAATGCGCTCGCGTACTTTTTTAATAGTGCCATAGCTTGGGGTTGTACCGCCTTCTACCGGGTTATCACAAAGCTCCACTCTTGCAGCGCCGGCTCTTTCAGCAATCACACAGGATTGAATATTAAAGGAACATACTTCTAATGCAAATGACGGTGACATGGTTGTTGAGGTTTGAGGAGTAAGGTATAGGGTTAAAGGTAACCGGCTATGAGCAATCGGCTGTCAGCAGTCAGCTATCAGCAGTTATTGGCGATAGCTCATGGCTGATGGCTAATAGCCGACAGCTTTATCAATAAATGCTTTTCGACGGGAATACTTTTTCTACCGAATTGCTTCTTACGGAATAGCTGAAGCCTTTTTGCAGCGCATATGCTCCATATTCTCCTTTTTTGTTCAATGCCACAAAACCTACCTGTATTTTTTTCGATTTTTCGGGACTGCGTTTTATGATGCGTTGCACCGCTTCTTTACAGGCAGCTTCAGGCTTATAACCCTGTCTCATTAATTCAACCACCAGGTGCGAACCAACAATGCGTATTACTTCTTCTCCCACCCCCGACGAAGTAGCGGCGCCGATTTCATTGTCAACATACAAGCCGGCGCCGATGATCGGTGAATCCCCCACCCTGCCATGCATTTTAAATGCCATGCCGCTGGTGGTACAGGCGCCGCCCAAATTCCCCTTAGCATCCATCGCCAGCATGCCTATCGTATCGTGATTATCGGGTCCGCCGGGCATGGGATCTTTGTCTTTATCGTACAACCTGTTTTCGATATTTATTTCAGGCTCATACTTTGCCTGCTTCAACCATTCTTTCCATGCTTTTTCGCTTTCGGGGGTCAGCAGGTTTTCTTTTTTGAACCCATTGGCCAGGGCAAACTGTAAAGCACCATCCCCTGCTAATACTACATGCGGCGTTTTTTCCATTACCAGTCGCGCAACCGAAATGGGATGAACAATATGCTGCAATGCCATTACCGATCCGCAGTTATAGAATTCATCCATAATACAGGCATCAAGCGTTACATAACCATCCCTGTCGGGCATACCGCCATAGCCTATCGTTTGATTTTTGGGATCGGCTTCGGGCACTCTTACGCCTGCTTCCACCGCATCCACCGCCCTGCCTTTTTTGCTCAATACTTCCCATGCGGCAATATTGGCTGTTTTGCCAAAATCCCAGGTAGAAACCACCACCGGCTGATCAGTGATATTTTTTATTTTAACCGTATCGGCAAACACCTCTTTATCAGTTAATACGGCTGCCGATCCTATCATTGATGCCTGTAAAAATTTTCTTCGGGTTGACATTTATATATATTTTAGGATGATTACGACAAAAATAAAGTTAAATGAAATTAACTGACTTAAAGTATCTGAGCATCAAAAATGAAAACAGGAGCCGCTTCCATTCAAAGCAACTCCCGTTTTTAAAAGTTCAAAAATATTATGGCATCCAGTATACCTTTATTTGCGCCTGCTGATCCAGTGATAAAGCTGTTCCACCGAGAGCTGCCAACCAGTTTGTCCGGTTGTTTAGCTCCTCATCTGCCGGATATGGCACTTTATTAGGCTTAACCAAAGGAGTATAGGTAGGATCTTTGGGCGTTAACCCGGTTCTTCTAACAATTGCCCAGGCTTCCATAGGCTCCCAGATTGTTGTAAGCCAGGCCTGGGTAGCTATCTTCTTCAGCGCATCCGCATCATCTGCTTCGTTATATGCCACGGAGGGAACATTCAAGAATGTGGTGATTTCTGCCGGAGTAGGCTTAACAGGCAGATTTGTGATCCACGACATTGCGTACCAAAAATCGATAGATGACTTAACGCCCGCTTCGTAAGCGGTTTTAGCAGCAGCGATATCTTTCGATACACCCAGTCCTCGCTGATATATCTCAGCTTTCAAGAAATACACGTCGGCCTCTGATATAATCAAATAAGGATAATTCTGCCTGCCATCAAACAGCAAGTTAACATTAAACGAAGCATATTTATTATCAGCATCCGCACCTATTGCAGGACGTAATCCATCATTTGGATAAGGATCACCGCCATCGATTATGGAATGGTTCTGTGGTTGTGGCACCCATAAGTCGGCATTGTTGGTCATGAACCAAACTTTGCAGCGCGGGTCAAAGATCCCTGATCCGTCAGTATTATTATTACTTGACATTTGAGCCCATACGTTGCTGCTCATCCGGATCTTTGAAATTGAATTTTCCCTGAAACTACCCCATAACCTGTCGGAATTGATTACCGGGGCCACTTTACCAGGCCAAAAACCAAAATTGTTTTTTTCCAGCGCAGCCGGATCCTGATTCATTGGCAAAGGTTTATTGCCTCCTATTATATCACTTATTATTTCTGTAGCAAGCGCTTGTTCTTTATCATACAAACGAACAGCATATCTTAGCCGAAGTGCATTTGCAAAACGTATCCATGCGGCAAAATCATTCTTTAAAAATGAATCAGAATTACCGATACTGATCTGGGAAACATCTCCAATCTTTATACCATCTGCGGCCGCCTTCAGATCAGCTAATACGCTTTTATAAATATCAATTTGTTTGTCGTATGCAGGGCGGCGATATTCCGTGTTATCTGCCAAGCCCGCCTGGGAGTAAGGTATGTCTCCATAAAAATCCAGCATCTGCAAAGTTTTGGAGGCCATAAGAATATCGGCCATATACTTTACATTACTGTAATCGGCCTTAGCAGGACTATTGCTGATTAAGTCCTGCAGCTTTTTATAATCAAACAAAACAGGATAATACGCATTCCACAAGCCGGCATTGTACATTGAAGTGCTCGCTACCTCATTTTGAACTGCCTGCTGATTGGTAATATCAAGCAACAGGTAAATGTTCAATGCATCGTTCCCGTTTGTAATGTCTTTAGCTATCCCATTGAACAAGCCAGGAATCGTTAACGTTGAAATGCTGGGCTTATCCGGTGTTTCATTCATTTTCTCGAACCCTTTCGTGCAGGAAAACAGCACAGTGCAGGCGAGTATTATTATATAATTAAATCTTAGTTTCATCTTATTAATTTTTCTGGTTAAAACGAAGCTCTTACAGAAAATCCAAATGAACGGAAATTAGGCATGGAAGAGTTTTCAAGTCCCTGCGCATTTCCAATACCATTTACACCTTCAGGATTTAATCCTTTAGGTATGGTGGTGAAAATGTAGAACAGATCTCTTCCTATCAACGAAAAGCTCAGGTTTTGGAAAATGTGTGTTTTTTTAACAACGGAGCCGGGAAATTGATAGGTAAGATTTACTTCTCTGAGTTTCATCCATGAATTTTCAAATACAGATAATGAACGGGGAACTCCAAGGTGATTCCATGATGCGTAAGATATTCCATAATACCAGGTAGCAGGTACAACAACATCATTAGGTTTACCATCAGCATATACGCCTTCCATTATCATGCCTACGTTACCGGTTGTTCCATCAGGATATGTATAAGGTAATCCGCCACCGTTGCGTTCTTTCACTGTTTCCTGCCTTAAGCCATTACCCATTGCTGAGCTATAAGATCCAAACCATGTATCGCCGCCCCATTTAAAATCAGTGAGAAAATATAAAGAGAAGTTTTGATAGCGGAAAGTGTTTGCTATACCGCCGGTCAGTTTGGGTATTGAATTTCCTATAGGCACTTCATTAGGCGTAAGCACCCATTCTGTAGCCGCAACATGTTCCTGTCCATCCGGTGTGGTATATATCATCACCTGTCCGTCTGCACCTATTGACTGCTTTACTATTCTTTGTCCATTCTGATGATAAGTAAAGTCTTTCCCGTAAATGGTTCCATAATTATCCCCCACTCTTACTTTTTGTAAAACACCGCTTGTTCCATAAACGCTTGCAATGGTCAATACGCTGTCTACACCAGAAAGAGATTCAAGTTTATTGGTTGCTCTTGATCCGTTAACAGTAATATTCCAGGAAAAATTACGAGTAGAAACCGGATTGGCATTTATGAAAAATTCAAATCCCTTACTGGAAAGCTTTGCATCGTTAATCCTGATGGAATTAACTCCCGAAGAAATGGGAAGGCCGGTTTCGACAATCTGGGGAGAGGCGGTTCCCGCATAGCCAGTCAACTCCAGATTCAATTTATTATTAAACAATCCCAGATTAAGTGATGCCTCATACTGGCGGGTTCTCTGTGGTTTTATTCTGGGATCGGTAAGAATATTTTGAAAAGATTGCGCTACAGTTCCATTGTATCCTATACCATCTATGATCGCATTGGTTGCGTAAGGATCCGTACCACTTCCTCTTCCTGCATACGAAACAGCTACTTTTCCATAACTAAGCCAGGGAGCTGCATCCTTTAAACCGCTGATACCATCTGTAAACACATATGCAAGACTCATCGCGGGATAGAAGAATGAATTGTAGGGCGACATTAATGTTGAAGTCCAGTCATTACGCCCTGTGACCTGTAAAAAGAGCTGATTTTTATAAGAAAAATCAACTATACCTATCACAGAATTGATCTTATAGGCAAAGGGCAGATCAACTATATCATCGTTAACATTAACGGGTTCGCTGCCGTTCTTCAGGTTAAATAAAAATGGATTGATAAAATTGCCCCTTGTGGATAAGCTGTTTGCATAATTTTTAACATTTACCGACTCACCGCCTGCCGTAAAACTTACATTGATGCCCTTGTCTGCTATATTGTCTTTGTAAAAACGTGCCATCCCCAGCATATTAAGGGTATTATTCCTGTCGCTTCGAACAGCATACTTTCCGCCCGCGATTCCCTGTGCATCTCTGGGATAGAATTTTGTCTCTACACGGTCATTGCTGTTATCAATACCTGCCTGACCAGTTAAAGTAAGCCACGATGTAGGTGTAGCCGTCAATTTTACACTGCCGATAAAATTCTTCCGGTTGAGTTCTGTATTATTCTTGTAGATATACCAGAACGCATTTTGCAAATAACTATTCCCATTATAAGGATAAGCGGGTGATCCTGCAGGAAAATTGCTGGAATTAGTAACATCTTTCAAAGAGCCGTCTGTATTATAAGTATTACCAAGGTCCACTTCAGGATTATAATCCCGGGGGGCAGCATAAAACATACCCTGCAGGTAAGTATTTCCTATAGGAGGAGTATTCAGCCTCTTATAGCTTACATAACTCGCCGATATATCAGTCGTAAGCTTGGGGCTGATCTTTATTGTAGATCCTAAATTAACAACGTTTGAATTGTATTTGCTGTTCAAAACATTTGCCTTGTTATCTTCCCGTGTATAAGACAACCTGAAAGTACCTATCTCTCCACCACCAGATACTGAAACATTATGCTGACTGGTAAATCCATTGGGGAAAAACATTTTCCAGGCGTTTGGATGCCCGCTGTATGGTCTTTCAACACCATCATACCACAAAATAGGCCGGTCATCAAATTTAGGTCCCCACGATAACGCCCCGGGAAACGAGATAAAAGGCCATGCAACTGTTGCATTGTCATAAGGCAGCATACCGTGAGCGCCTTTTGTATACACTCCCACCTGGTCTGGCCCATAATTGGGTATCTGAACACGCTTCCCGTTACCGTTAACATCAAACCTCTTATCATTATCCCCTGTCCATAAAGAAGATATAAACCCGGCTCCATATTCATTTTGAAAATTAAAAAAATCGTTGTACACAGAGCTGAAGCGATCATTAAAAGAATAATCTACGCCCAGACCTTTACGTTGTGTTCCCTTTTTACGAGTAATTAATATTACGCCATTAGCGCCCCTGTTACCATACAAAGCGGCGGCAGCAGGACCTTTCAATACAGTAATATTATCAATATCTTCTGAATTGATAAAGTTTAACCCTGTTCCCCAATCGTTATAAGTTGCTATATCTTCATTTAGCTTTGTTCCCAATGTACTCCCGTTTAATGGAGTATTATTTATGGGAACTCCATCCACTACTATTAAGGCGCGGTTGTCGCCGGTTAAATTGGTATTACCCCTGATGACTAATCTTGATGAGCCGCCCTCAACACCTCCGGACGCCTGACTGATATTCAACCCTGAAACCTTACCCATCAATCCCTGAGCAATCGTAGGTGCCTGAGCAATCGTCAGGTCTTTTCCGTCTACTTTTTGAGCTGCATATCCAAGCGATCGTGGAGATCGTTTAATTCCAAGCGCAGTAACAACCACTTCGCTCATTTCACCTTCAGATGTTACTAATTCTACATTCAGCTCATTGGCATTACCAACGCTGATTTCTTTTTCCGCAAAACCGATTGAGCTGATTATCAATATAGCATTTTTGCCAGAAACTGTGATGCTGTAACGTCCATTCTCATCAGTAACTACCGAAGTTGTAGATCCTTTTGCAGAAACCGTTGCCCCAGCAAGTGAGTTTCCTTTGTCGTCTTTGACGATTCCTGTTATGACGCGAGTTTGCTGAGCAAACAGTAGCGTAGTGCTACCAGCCAGCAGAAAAAGCGTCATCAACAAGAATGCTTTTTTTAATTTTTGCATTGCAGTTGAATTTTTAGTTATAAAATATTTAGGGGATATCCGACATACGCTTATCTAAACCGGTTGTGCGTTGTTGCCATCACACAACCGATTGCTTCGCTAAATGCGGCAATGTTTTACATAGATCAGTGTTGAACAATTACCCGTTAAACGTTTACATCTTAATTCCCTTCCCCAAATGCAGGGGCGTTTTTGTCGTACCAAATGCGTTGAGTGCTGAGTGTTGGCAAATCTCTTTGGTTAGGTGTAAACCCTTGCTCCGATAAAGCCGCACTCCAATTTGCCCTGTTTACTTCCCCGGGGTCGTTCGTCCACCAGCGCCTTGCAATTTGCTCATTGAATGTTTCACGTGCATAATAGCCGGAAGTTTTCTTCGGATAGCCTGTGCGTCTGACAAAAACAAACGCTTCGTTTGGATTTCTGTACAGGTTAATGTACTGCTGTATGTAAATGCGCTCCAGGTCGTTTACACCATTGAACTTCACTTCAGGATTTTCCAGGTATGCATTGATAAGCGCATCGCCGTTACCCGAAAAGGCGGTTCCGGACTCAGCTACACTGGCTATATTATTCATAGTTCTTATGGAAGAGGCGATGCCTTTCCTGTACCAATCTTCCGCACTTCCTTTGGTATCTACCCCACCTGCATACCCCTTTTCAATAAACTCAGCGATCAATAAACAGGTCTCCGCATAGCTTACCAGCATTTCTGTATACTCACCTGTGCCGGGGCCTGTTCCATCATTGTATTTTGGATAGAAAAACCTCCTGTTAATGGGCGATATTAAGCGATAGTTGGTTACCTGATTACCCGGGTTATTATTTCCCACTACAAAGGGATTGTTGATATAAGTAGCTACTGCCGGATTGGTAGTCCAGTCTGCAGGACCGCCCTGGTATACAATCAACGGATCTGCCGGATTGATAAACGCAGGAAGCGTAGCGCCATACTTGGCTAAAGTATCCGTATACTTTCCTGTAAGCTGGTTTTTTTCAAAGTAGATGCCGATCCTGGGATCGTTTGACTTTTTCAGGAAGTTGATAATAGAGGTAGTGCCATAACGGGTACTGCGGTAGTTAACGCTTCCGCCGATAGCGTGATAATCTATGCTTTCATATTGCAATTGGCCATTGTCAGCGTCAATCGGCCCGGTAGCATCCTGCAAAACCTGCTGAAATAGCTGTTTTGTTTTGGCAACATCCTGGTTTTCCAACCTGGCGGCTATCCTCAACTTTAACGAATTGGCCAGCTTTATCCATTTTGCCCAGTCACTTTTAAAATATATATCAGCGCTTCCATATTCGAACTGAGCAGGCAATGAGCCATTGGATAACGTTGCGATAGCATTGTCCAGTTCACTCAGCCAGGTAGTAAATAAAGCTTGCTGATCGTTGTATACAGGATCATATTTATCCTCATAACGACCCTTTATTGCCTCCGTATAAGGAATAGATCCATTCATATCCGTTACTTTTAACCCTTCACAAACCTGCAGCACATACGTAACAGCACCCATTTTCTGATAGGCTTCCTTATCTTCTTTCAAATCAATCTGACGCCTTATTTCAAACAGGTTGGGCAATATCTGCTGATAATAATTGTTGTACCGGGCATTCACATTGGTAGTGATCTCATAAGGGTCTGTTGTAACATGCTGTGTATACCGGAACAACTGCTCCATGCTTTCCCATACCCATTCCGTACCTCCATAACCTGTCACCATTTTATCTTCCGCATAAGAGAGCAGGAACTTTATGTCGGGGTTTATTACAACACTTGGATCCGTATTGATTTCCCCGAAGTTCTTTTCGCAGGAAGTGGCCGAAAAAACCAGCACCCCTGCTACTGATAGTTGTTTTAATATCTTTATCATGATTTTACTCACTTTAGTTGTTATTAAGTTGGGATTAGAAGGAAGCTCTCAGCGTAAACACCATTGAACGCATTTTAGGCAAGAAGCCATCTTCTCCGGAAAATGCAGTATTGTTTGAATTGTTCGATGCCGGATTAAAATTATAAGGCAGGGTTTGATACAGGTAACCCAAATCACGTCCTACTACCGATAACGACAACCCATTTAGTTTAAGCTTTGAATATATTTTGGAAGGCAAAGCATAACTTAAAGCTACCTGCCTTAAAGCGATCCACGAGTTTTCCAACACCCAAAAATCCGACACACCTGTAGAAGATGAGCCATAACGATAAAAGAATTGCGGTGTATGCGTCGGCTCTACATAACCGGCATCGTATGCTTCTTTAAACGTCATCCCTCCTACATTTACCTGATCTCCATTGGCCTGGGTTATCATCTGTCCCTCCGCAAAAACACCTTCTACAATCCTGCCGTCATCGTATGTTTTTCCATCATAAGCGCTGGTCCATGTAATACCGCCCGATTGTGCATCCCTTCCAAAAATTGAATTCGGAAAAACGCCCGAGTGGGTACCCCAGCGATAAGTGGCAGCTACGTAGTCGCCGCCGATCTTTGCATCAACCAGCACATTTAAGCTGAAATTCTTATAGTTAAATGTGTTATCCCAACCAGCCCTGAATTTGGCATTGATATCTCCCACATCCTGCCATACGCCGCTTCTTGCAGGGAAGGCCGCCCTGGCATCGGAACGCCAGGTAAGAATGGGCAACCCGTTGCGGGGATCCTCTTTAGGGTTACCGCTACCATCTGTAGCCTGGTATGGGGTAGAGTGTATAGTTGTACGCAAAATACCATAGGACTTCCCTACAACTGCCCATGTGCTGATTTCAGCAATATTGGCTCCCAGATCCAATTCACTTCTTCCATCGTATAATTCAACTATTTTATTACGGTTAACTGCATAATTCACCGCCGTATTCCACGAAAAATTCTTAGTTCTTACAGGAGTGGCATCTATAGCAATTTCAATACCCTTGTTTTGAATATTGCCCGCGTTGATCAAAAGAGAATTTACCCCTGATTCAACGGTTGTTGTAATGGGTAAAATCTGGTCACGGGTATTATCCTGATAAAGGCTCACGTCTAACCCTAACCTGTTGTCCAGGAATCGCATTTCCAGTCCCAGCTCTTTCGATATTTTTCTCTGCGGTTTGAGGTTAGGTTGTATTTTACCTGATGAACTATAAGTGGATTGTGATACGGTTTGTCCATTTGCATTGCTGTAACCGTTAAAAGAGAAGCCCGGATTGACAATAAAGGCAGAGGTTCCTCCGCCTAATGCGGCAAGATTTCCCCTGAGTTTACCATAGGTAATCCATGCGGGCAATTGAGACTTGAATGTTTCGGTAAATATCCACGATAAGCTTACAGCAGGATATGTAAAGAAGTTATTTCCTGTTCCATTTGTATATGTAAGCGTTGAAAGCCAGTCGCCGCGCATGGTCGCCTGCAAAAACAACATATTTTTATAGTCCAGGTCAACACTGCCGTATAAAGAATTATAAGCCATATTATTGCGGATCCCGCCTCTTGTATAAGGCTGGTTTACTGAATTAGCGATAAAATAAACCCCGGGATAATTCAATCCATTATTGGTGTAGCTCGAATCGAAGGTTGTTTTATTCCGCTGCGCTTCTCCACCAACATAACCACTGATGCGCAGGTCGGAATTGATTTCCTTATCCATCATCAGCATCCATTTCAGCATATGGCCTTCTTTGGTATTAAAGCCCAATGCATACCCGCCTAAAGGCCCTCCAAAGTCAATTCCCTGCCCCAGCTCTTTGCTTTCTGCTTTTGAATAAATATTATTAATGTTTCCCTCCAGCAGTAATTTGGCCCAACTCGTTAATTTAAGATTCACCGCTATACGACTGCGCAATAATTGCTCAGTTTGCATATAATTGTTTTCGTACAACGAAAACCAGAACCTTGATTCAGGCGCAAAATTCGTTTCGTTTCCATTGGGATTTTCCAGGTCGGGTACCCCGCCAAATTTACTGGTATAGTTCTGCCGTTGCATCCAGTATTTCGTATCATAGTTGCGCGGCAGCATCCAGGTAAACAGTTTTCCGAAATTGTAAGAAGCAAACGCATCCAGTCCTCCCAGCCGGGGCGGATTCTTACCTTCAAAAGCGGTGTAAGCAGCACTTACATCAATGTCCAGGAAATCGGTAAACTTGTGGGTAACCCTTAAATCGAATGCATTTTTTTCAAACTTGTTATTGCGAACAATGCCCTCCGCGCTATTGCGATTGTACGATAGCCTGAATGTAGTTTTATCGGTACCCCCATCAATCGCAACATTTGTATTATACCCGATTCCTGTTTGAAAAGCATCCAAAAAGTTATTGGGTTGCGGAAGATATTTTGTCATCGTTCTATCGTAGTTCATCACTTCCTGTCCCAGCATACGGGGACCCCAGTTTTCCAGTTCCCGGTTGATCTGGCGGTCTATATAAGGTAAGCCCGTTGCAGGATCGGTAGGAAAAACTTTGGTGGTCCAGGCTTCATCTGTTTTATAGTTGGGTTCCCGCCTGTCTGTAAAGAAGGCTCCAACGGTACCTCCGCCAAATTCGTTTTGGAAATCAGGTCCTGCATATGGATCATTTACATTTAATGCCTGGCTCACACTTACTCCTATTCCCTTGCGCGCTTTCCCTTTTTTTGTAGTTATTAATATCACTCCGTTAACAGCCCTGCTTCCGTACAATGCAGCAGCAGCGGAACCCTTTAACACGGACACACTTTCAAAATCTTCCATATTCAGGTTCTTCAGGTCATTTCCAAAATCACGGCCTGTGCCACCGAACTGATCGTTGTCCATTATTACCCCGTCTACCACAAAAATGGGCTGGTTATTATTACCCAGGGTAGAGTTGCCGCGAATTACTATTTTGGAGTTGGCCATCAAACCGCCGGCGCCTCCCATATCTATCTGCACACCCGCTACCCTGCCCTGCAGCGCATTAATAGGGTTAATTTCGTTTGTTTTGGCAAGATCTCCACCTTTTACTTCCGTTACCGAAAAACCCAGAGACCTTTTTTGCTTACTCACGCCCAGGGCAGTCACCACTACCGCTTCGCTTTCTTTGATATTTGATTTTAAGGTAACAGTAATGGCTGTTTGATTGCCTACCGTTACTTCTGTTGTTTCAAAACCAACATAACTAAATACCAACACATTTTGGGTAACTGAAATTGAAACATTGAACTTACCGTCATTGTCGGTAGCGCCAAGGGTGTTACCGCCTTTTACGGCAATGGATACGCCCGCAAGGGCAGAACCGGATTCATCTAAAACGGTTCCTGAAACATTTTTTCGTTGCTGTGCAAAACTAATCGTGCCTGAAGTGAACAGGCAGAGGATCAAAAGCAGCCGCATGGTGATCGTTCTCATGCTGAAGAGGTTTTAATTGTTTAAAGTTTGGGATGTGTTTCACTCAGGCAGCTTCCTGGATTTTCTTTTTATTCGAAAATGATTTTTCTGACTTTTCTACTACCAGCGCGGCACTTCCGATCAGTTGGGCGTCATGCCCCAGCTCCGATATCACGATCTCGGTATTAGCCGCCAGCCGGGGTATGCAATGTTCATTCAATGCCTGCTGGATAGGCGCCTGCAATATCTTACCCGCCTGCGCTCCTCTTCCACTCAGCACTACCAGCCCGGGGTTCAGCAAATGAATGAGAATGGCAATGCCCCTGCCTATGTTATAACCTGCTTCCGAAAGCAGCTCCACCGCAAACCTGTCGCCTTTACCTGCTGCCTGTATAACAGCAATTCCTGCTTTTTCAGGGTTTTCATCACATAGTTTATCCAGGCTTAATGTAGATGCGCGGCCGTTGGCAAGCCCCAGTTTTGCTTTTTCTACCACGGCTCCCAGCGAGGCTTCGGTTTCAAGGCAACCGCTTTTGCCGCAACTGCACAATTTGCCGTTCTGGAACAGCGGAATATGACTCAGTTCACCGGCAAACCCATCGTCGCCTCTGAACAGCATTTTGTCCAGGATCATCCCCAGGCCTATTCCCCAGCTTACATTGATCACCATCACATTCCGCTTGTTGCGGGCTGCGCCAAATTTCAATTCGGCTAATGCTATCAGGCTTGAATCATTGTCTATAAATACGGGAACACCTGTTTTACTTTCTATATACGATGTGATGCTCGTTGCCCCATTGTCAAAAAAAGAATAGTTTTTACCACCAATAGCATCTACAAAACCCGGCATACCAATGCCGATCCCTACAATACGAGACTTGTCTATTCCCGACCCTGCAATGATTTCACTAATTTTACTGCTAACCATTTGCAAAGCGTCGGGATTGTTCGCAAGACTGATATTAATGATCTGCACTTTATCCAGCTGGTTATTATGCATATCCATGATAACGATGCGGGTAATAAACTGATCCATAGCAACGGATACGATATACATGATATCCGCCTTCAGGGAATACATCAACGGGCGTCGCCCGCCACTGGATGGGGCATAACCAATTTCAAGTACATATCCTTCGGCAACAAGTTCATTTAGTATTTTAGTAGTAAGAGAAAGGCTTTTTTCAATCTTTTCGCTTATTTCAGCGCAAGACAGCATTTTGGAAAAATACAGGTGATTTATGATTCTTTTACGATATAATAAATTTTTACCAGCCATTTTGATTAATGTTGCATGAACATTTCAATAATAAAACGTTAAAATAACGAAACTTTTTATAAAAAGTAAAAAAGTTTAAAATTTTTACAGATAATCCTATTAATGATTAATACTTTTAAAATATTCTCTTATAACCACCAAATAGGTTCTATTGCGGTTGAGACAAACCGCCAAATTGCATAATTAATTGATAATAAATACTATACAATCATGAAAAGATCACTCCTTATAAGCATGATTTCTTTGTGCTTCGTATATACGAAATCACAAACGGTTACGAACTCCTCCGATGCACGGATGCAATGGTTTAAAGACGCCAAGCTGGGTATTTTCATTCATTGGGGAATTTATTCTGTAAACGGAGTGGATGAAAGCTGGGCTTTTTACAATAAAAAAATGCCTTATGCCGATTATATGAAGCAGTTGAACGGCTTTACGGCAAAAAATTACAACCCCGAAGCATGGGCGAACCTGATAAAAGAAACAGGGGCAAAATACGCGGTAGTTACTACCAAGCACCACGACGGTATTGCGCTATGGGATACCAAAGCCAATAATATGAGCACGGCCAAGCTTACACCTGCCAGGAAAGATGTGCTTACCCCGCTGTTTGCAGCTTTCAGGAATGCGGGCTTAAAAACCGGGGCTTATTTTTCGTTGCTGGACTGGAGCCACCAGGATTACCCGGGATTTTTGAAAGACAGCAGCCGCTACCTGGTAAAAAATGATCCGGCACGCTGGAAGCGCTACCTGGATTTTTACCAGTCGCAGATAAAAGAGATCAGTACGAAATTCAACCCCGACCTGTTCTGGTTCGACGGCGACTGGGAACACAGCGCCGAAGAGTGGGAGGCTCCGAAATTGAGGCAAATGATCCTGCAGCACAACCCCAATGCTATTTTAAACGGGCGGCTTACGGGCTATGGCGATTATGAGACGCCCGAACAAAATTTTCCGGTTACCCGCCCAACCTTAGGTCCCTGGGAATTGTGCATGACTTCTAATAACAACTGGGGCTACCATCCGGACGACAGCGCTTACAAAACACCTTACGAGCTCATTACCATTTTCGCTGATGTGATCAGCAACGGCGGTAACCTGTTGTTTGACATAGGCCCACGGGAAGACGGATGGATACCCACCGAACAGGTACATTTATTGAAAGAGCTGGGCAAATGGACCAACAAGCACTCATCGGCTATTTTTGAAACAATAGCCGGCTTACCTCCCGGGCATTTTTACGGGGCAAGCACGCTTTCCAAAGACTCTTCCACCCTTTTTCTTTTCGTTCCCGCTCACAATGCCGGGAAACTTGTAATAAAAGGGTTGCAGAACAAAATTACCGGCATTAAAGTAATAGGAACGGAGCAATCGCTGGAGTATAAAATAGTAGGTAAAATTTCATGGAGTCCCGTGCCCGGACTGGTATACATTAACGAAGTCCCTGCTTCCGCTATGGATGAATATATGACGGTGCTGGAAGTTAAGCTGGATGGCCCTTTAAAATTGTATAAAGGTAAAGGAGGGCTGAAGGATTAAGCGGTCAGCTACCAGCCGTCAGCAAGTTTATGGTTTATGGTTTTTTGTTTATGGTTGCAACCAGGGTGTAGGGTGGAAGGTATAGGGTATAGGGCAAAACCGTAAACTACAAACTCTAAACCACAAACCCGAAACCTGCACTGACACCGAAAGCTAATGGCTGATAGCTGACTGCTCATTGCCCATAGCTCAATTCAAAGCGCTTTTTTCCTTTTCAATGGTAAATCCTTTGGTATGTTTGATGGATTCCCAGCCGCCGGTAACATTGCGGATATTATCATACCCCTGCTGCTTCAGTAACGAAGCCGCGATGACGCTCCGGTAGCCCCGCGCACAATGAATGTATATGTTCTGGGTTTCTTCAAGGTTCGCAATATTCCCGGGATCCTTTAATTCATCCAAAGGCAAATTCACCGCGTCTTTAATATGTCCGTCTGCGAACTCAAAAGGCTTCCGCACATCCAGTACCAGCAGTTTTTCATCAAACGGAATATCCATTGCCAGTTCTCCTGCATCCACATTAATGATCATATCTACCGCCGCGCCCCCTTCTTTCCAGGCATCAAAACCACCGTCTAAACAACCTGTTACATTAAAACCTTTTCCCGTTAAAATTTCCGCAACATGCTCTTCTTTACCGGCGGGCGCTATTAATAGGATACTTGCTTCCGCAGGCAATAAAGCCGACGCCCATTCTGCTATATTCCCTTCATGCCCGATAAAAACAGATCCCGGAACAAAGCCATCGGTAAATTCAGAAGCATTCCGGGTATCTACTAAAACAACGTTCTCTTCTTTAAGAAGATCTTGCAGTTGCGCTACAGTAAAATATTTCATAGTTATAAAATAAAGAGCCGGCAGGTCAACCCCGGGTATACAGGATTAAGCTACCGGCTTACCAGATAAAAAAACAATAATCAATTAATTATCAAGCTAACAATTGCTCAACGAAACCATAAATTTCAGCCAGTCTTTTATGGTTAACGGAATAATAAATAAATTTCCCTTCGCGGGTGGTTACCACCATACCCGCACGCCTCAATATAGCAAGGTGTTGCGAAGCTACCGATTGTTCCAGCCTTAACTGCACATATAGTTCCGTAACAGTCATTTTTTTCTTTTCATCCAGCAACTGGATCATTTGCTGACGAAGCTTGTGGTTAAGCGCCCGAAGGATTAATGCGGCTTTCTTAACATTCAAAAAATCAATACGGAGTTCAGATCCATTCTCCTGAGCTGATCCGCTCAATACCATTGTATAAGGACTTGTTAGGCCTGTCATAGGAATAATTACATTAAAATTTAATCATTAAAATATCAAATGCAAAGATATAAATGAAAAGACAAATAACATCCCAATAGTTTCTTAAATGATGGTAAAAAATGATAAAAGGTTAGGCTTTGTTTTTATTTGTAGTAAAATGAAAATCTTTGAGGTACAGGGGATCCGTGTATGCCAGGTCGCAAAACTCCTTGTTTTTAAAGGAGTTAAGAAAATTTGCAGCCAGTTGGGCGCCATTATAATCCGCCTGTTCAAAAAAAGCATTGGCGGACGGATTGATCATTTCCTTCCATTTTACAGCACCGTTCCCGGTAAAAAGCACTTTTCCCCGGATCAATTCCTGCTCGAAAGAGTTACCGGCAAGGATCAATGCCTGCGGTTTTTGTATTTCCCTGCCGCCGATATCATACTGCGCTGTATACACTTCACTCCTGCGGGCATCGATCATCGGGCAATATACATCGTACCCTGGAACATAGGTTATGGCCGCTGCAGCCATTACTTCGAGTGTTGACGCGGTCAGCAATGGGATATCCAATGCATAGCAAATCCCTTTTGCACTGGCCATTCCCACCCGTAAACCGGTATACGAGCCCGGTCCTGCCGTTACCCCGACAGCCGCCAGATCATGCAGGGCAATACCGGCTTTTTCCAGCACCTGCTGTACGGCAGGCTGTACAAAAGCGGCATGATCATGCTGCCGTTCGTTAAAAAGCTCTGTTACCGGTTGTCCGTCTTTCGACAAGCCGACAATTGCCCTTGAAAGCGCGGTATCTATGTGTAATATCCATGCCATGCTGTTAGATCAATTCGGCAAAAATAGGTTGGAAGACTCATGTAAACACAGCAATTTTGCGGCATTAAACTTTGTATATGAGCAAAACCGTTATCAATACCCCCAATGCGCCCGCTCCCATTGGTCCGTACAGCCAGGCTGTGTTTGCAGGTAATTTATTATACGTATCGGGCCAGGTACCTATCAACCCCGCTACCAACACGATTGAAGCCACCAATGCCGCCGAAGAAGCGGAACAGGTAATGAAAAACCTGCAGGCTGTACTATCCGAAGCAGGCCTGGGCTTTGAACATGTAGTAAAAACAACCATTTTTTTAACTGATATGGCGCTTTTTACCACCGTAAACGAAGTATACGGCAAATATTTTTCGGGTAACTACCCCGCACGCGAAACAGTTGCGGTAAAGGGATTGCCCCGTAATGTAAATGTAGAGATCAGCGTTATTGCCTTAAAGCCATAGGAAACAGCTATACCTGTTCCTGTGTAAGCTTTTCAGCGTTTTCGGCAAACTGGAGCGCGTCTATAAATTCCTGCAGGTTGCCATTGATCACATCATCAAGATTGTAAACGGTAAGCCCTATGCGGTGATCCGTTACCCGCCCCTGCGGAAAATTATAGGTCCGTATTTTAGCAGAGCGGTCGCCCGTGCTCACTAAACTTTTACGGTGCCGGGCAATCTCTTCTTCCTGCTTGCGCACCTGCTCTTCATACAGGCGCGTGCGCAACATCTGCATCGCTTTTTCGCGGTTGCCCAACTGCGAGCGTTCGGTCTGGCATATTACCACTGTTCCCGTAGGCAGGTGGGTGAGCATTACTTTGGTTTCCACCTTATTTACATTCTGCCCGCCGGCGCCGCCGCTCCGGGCTGTTTCCATTTTCACGTCGCTTTCTCTCAGCTCAAAATCCACCTCCTCCGCTTCAGGCATCACGGCCACCGTTGCCGCGCTGGTATGCACACGTCCGCTGGCTTCTGTATCGGGCACCCTTTGTACACGATGCACGCCGCTTTCAAACTTTAATGTGCCGTACACGTCTTCCCCCATCACCTCTATCTGCGCTTCCTTATACCCTCCCACCGTTCCTTCACTTTCGCTCAGCAAAGCCGTTTTCCAGCCGCGCCGCTCGCAATAACGCAGGTACATGCGTACCAGGTCGCCGGCAAACAACGAAGCTTCATCGCCGCCGGTACCTGCACGGATTTCAAGTATCGCGTTCTTTTCATCCTGCGGGTCCTTCGGGATCAGCATCTGGCGAATGTCAGCCTCCATTTTCTTCTGCTCTTCCTCCAGTGCGGGCAATTCCTGCTTGGCCAGATCCCGCATCTCCTCGTCATCCCCATTCAATACCTCCGTATTGAACGCAATGGTATCCAGCAGTCTTTTATAGGCGGTATATGCCTGCACTATTTTTTCCAGGCTCCGGTATTCCCGGCTGGTAGCGGTAAACTTTTTATTGTCGTTTACAATCTCGGGGTTGGTTAATGCCACACCCAACTGGTCGAACCTCGCTTTTATCGCTTCTAGTTTATCTAACATTGCTCTATTGTTTTCCGCCTGTTTGCGGATGTTTTCTTTTATTTGTGCCCCGGCTGGCTCAACACCGGTTGTCCGCCCCAACAACCGGTCGGACTGTCTGCCGACAGGCACACTTCAGCGTCCGGTAATCCTGCCCCTCTTTTCAGGGCAGCAAAGTTAATTCAGCTATGGCGTATAAAAAATTTCAGTCAAACCATTTGTTCACCGGCAAAAAATTGCTTGATCATACCCATGTATTAATTACCGATGAACAGGGGGTTATACAGGATATTGTGCAGGAACAAGAGGCAGGCGGCGATGTGCAAAAGCTCGAAGGCATTCTTTCCCCCGGTCTTTTTAATTGTCATTGTCACCTTGAGCTGAGCCATATGCAGGAACGCATTCCGCCAGGCGGCGGACTTACTTCCTTCATCACCGCTGTTATGAAAACAGCGCCGGCGCCTGAGGCCGACAGGGAAACAGCTATGAAAAACGCCGAAAGGGAAATGTATGACAATGGTATTGTTGCAGTAGGCGATATCTCTAACAATACCTCTTCCTTGCAAACTAAAAGTAAAAGCCCTGTTTACTGGCATAATTTCCTGGAAGTGACCAATCTGGATGACAGCAGGGCGGAAGAGAAAATAGCCTGCTTTCTTACCATGGAAGCTGCATTTAACGAAACCATTCCGCCTCCGAGGCAGTCGGCTATAGTGCCGCATGCTTCTTACAGCGTATCTCCCGCAACTTTTCACCTCATCAATGAATATACACAGGGCAAAACCATTACCATCCACAACCAGGAAAGCGCGGGCGAAGATGAATTGTTTACGAACGGAACAGGACCCTTCCTTTCTTTTTACAAAGGGATAGGAAGAAGCGCGTTGCCTATAGCGGTTTCGGGAAAAAGCAGCCTGCAGACATGGCTGCCTTATTTTACAAAAGGACAAACCATTTTGCTGGTACATAATACCTACACAAGCGAAGAAGATATACTGTACGCCAACGACTATGCGCAAAGATCGGGGATCAGCTTATTTTATTGTCTTTGCCCTAACGCTAACCTGTATATCGAAAATAAGCTTCCGCCTGTTGACCTGCTGCTGAAACACCAATGCAATATTGTACTGGGTACCGATAGCTACGGCAGTAACCGGCAATTAAGCATGGCAAGCGAGATGTCTGTACTGCTGCAACATTTTCCCTTCCTGTCGCCGGCGCAGGTTTTACAATGGACCACATCCAATAGCGCCGCGGCGCTTCAGTTACAAAACGAAAAAGGAAGCTTTGAGAAAGGAAAGAAGCCGGGCGTGGTGCTGATAGCCGACGACTTCAGCGCATCTCAAAGATTGGTTTAATGCTTTAAGCCTCCCCCTCTTTCCCTCTCCATGCAACGGAGAGGGAGCGGTACTACAAAACAAAACCAATCTCTTTCACTACCACATCATCTATAAATATATCCCGGCAAGGCGTTTTAGTATTTGCTCATTCTTACATCCACAACCTCCCGTTCACTATATTTTATCAACCAGCTATGAATTTAGGCACCCCTCTCTCCCGAAACTTCGGGATGGAGAGGGGTCGGGGGTGAGGGGCTTTACTTCAAACTCTTATCCAATCCATGCGCTTTTTCATAATACAATTTCGCTTCCTCCTTATTGCCTAACGCTTCCTCGCATCTTCCTGCATTGTAATAGCCCTCGGCAAACGTGTTGCTCACCTGTATGGATCGTTCAAATACAGCCAGCGCTTCCGCAAATTTTTGTTTGTCGTATAATAGCAATCCTTTTTCTATATAGGCATCTAAAAAAGTATAGTCATTTTTAAGACATTCATCAAACTGTGCGAGTGCCTTATCCGTTTCGTTGATATTGGAATAGTATAGTCCTTTAATGAACCGTGCCTGTGATACCGTTCGTGTTTCCTGCGACAAGGCGATGACCCTGTCGGCAATGGTTATCGCACTGGCATCGGGGCGATTGGCGTAAATAGAGGCCAGTTGCAATTGAGGCTCGGCAAAAGCCGGCGCCACCTCAACCGCCCGTTCTAAAGCATGAATGCCATTAATGGAATCACCGCTTTGCAATAGTATATCACCGCGCCTGTACCACAATGCTGCGTTAGCGGTGTCTTCCGTCATTAAAGTATCGTTCTGCAAAAGCGCTTCTTTGTATTTGCCACCCTGTGCCAGCGCATTCATCAGTTGGTACCGTGTACCCAGCGAATCGGGATTCAACTGTACTTTTTGTTGGAGTTGCGCTATCAATACTGAATTTTCATCCGGTAAGCTATCGGTATTTGTTTTGTCAGATCCGTTATTACATGCCCAAAGAAAAACCGCGGTAAACAGGCAGATTATGTATAAAGAGGTCTTAAACATCATCCTTTAATATTTGATTCTCAAAAACCATACGCAATATACCGTTCTTTATAAATTCCATTCTCCACTTTCCAAATAACATGGTATGCTCCGGCTCCATCGCTATTCATTGATTGGATATATAATATATTGTTTTCCGCATCAAAATTCACCTCTGTATTATACAGGTTAGGCTCAAATAAATTTTTAAGCGCCTGTTCCGGAAGCTGAAATATTTCCCTGCCTGTTTTAATTACAATAAAACTGTATTCAATCGCAGGCATGCCGCCATCTGTTCCCCAGTATTTTTTATTGTCAATTAATTCAATCTGCGTTTTATTTTCCTTAAAGTAGGTATACTTATGGCTGCGCCTATCGAACAATTTTTGAGTAACCACTACTTCAATGCTGTCTTTTGAAAGTGTTACGGAATTCGGTTCATTTTTTAGCATCGGAACCGGTGGGTAAGAAGAAATCAGTGTGTATCGGTCCTTGTAAACAAAGCCGTTCAATTCTTTGCCATTTTTTGAATAATCAATATTCGTCCGGTTCCCTTCATTTTCAAAACAGAAAATGAGATGCCCATTTTTGAGCGTATCTGTTATTTTACTTCCTGTTTCTTTACCTGTCCTCACATTCACATAACCATCCTGATCGGCTATGATCGCAAACTGGGCATAGGTACTCAGAGAAAGCAGGATAATAAAAAATATCAGGGCATATTTCATGTAGCTTATTGAAGGCTGCTATATATACTGCTCCTCACGTTGCATATATCTTTCAATAGCCCCATCATATTTTTCCTTCCAGTCAGCAATATCACCCCAACCAGCACCATCAACAATCACCTCACCATCCGTAACTTCCCCCACTTTAATAAACGGCACGCCGCTTTCCTTCACTATCTTTTCAAACGCCGCAATATTATCTGCACTAACGCTTACCGCTACACGACTCTGCGATTCCCCAAACCAGAAAGCATCCGGCCTTACTTTAGTTGAAGTAGCTGCTTTAAACCCTAACTCATTATTAAACCCGCTTTCACAAAGCGTAACAAACAAACCACCTTCGCTTAAATCATGCGCAGAAACAATCGCTTTGCTGCCGATCAGCTTACTAACAGTCTGCTGTAAACGATATTCTTCTTCCAGGTCAAAATGCGGCACAGGAGAATATTCAACACCATGCAGCTTATGTATATATTCAGACGAATTGATATCATCATTCACCTCACCCAGCAAATAAATCGTGTCGCCCGCCTGCTTAAAGTCAAGCGTCATCTTCGTATCAATATCTTCCAGCAAACCCACCATGCCAATGGTTGGCGTGGGGTATACCGCCCCGCCCGGATGCTGGTTATAAAAGCTCACATTACCACCCGTAACAGGCGTATCAAACTTTTTACAAGCCTCACCCATGCCTTTAATTGCATATACAAACTGGTAATACACTTCCGGGTCGTAAGGGTTACCGAAGTTCAAACAGTTGGTCACGCCCAGCGGAACGCCACCGCTCACAACAATATTCCTTGCCGCTTCACTCACCGCTATCATACAACCCGTAAACGGATCGGCAAACACATAGCGACTGTTACAGTCAACCGTAACCGCCAGCCCTTTTTTAGTGCCCTTCACTTCTACCACCTGCGCATCGCTCGGCGCATTGGTGCTGGTATTGCCCGTGCCCACCATGCTGTCGTACTGCGTATATATCCAGCGCTTGGATGCTATATTCGGGATAGTGATGATTTTCTCCGCCACCGCTTTCAGATCTTTAGGCACGGGTATCGAAGCCGGGTCAAACTTCTTGATCTCCGCAAAATATTTCGGTTCCCTGTATTCCCTTTCATACACCGGTGCGCCGCCACCCAGTACTAAGCTTTCTGCCGGCACTTCCGCTTCCAGCTCACCGTGCATATAAAACTGCAACATACCGCCATCCGTCACTTCACCGATCTGCGAGCAGGGCAGATCCCATTTTTCAAATACTTCCAGCACTTCTTTTTCACGACCCTTTTTTACGATCATCAGCATACGCTCCTGGCTTTCGCTCAACAGCAGTTCCCATGCTTTCATGTTTTGCTGGCGCATTGGCACTTTATCTAAGTCAATGCGCATGCCCACGCCGCCCTTGGCGCTGGTTTCCGCGGTAGAACATATAATGCCCGCGGCACCCATATCCTGCATACCCACCAGTGCGCCTTTCGGTATCAGCTCTAAGCAGGCTTCTAATAATTTTTTCTCCTGGAAGGGGTCGCCTACCTGCACGGCAGGTAAATCTTCCACGCTGCTTTCCGTAATATCCGCCGACGCGAACGCCGCGCCGCCCATACCATCCTTACCTGTTGCAGAACCCACAATAAACACCGGGTTGCCTTTGCCCTCGGCGGTGGCGCTCACGGTTTGACCCGCTTTTACCACGCCCACGCTCATCGCGTTCACCAGCGGGTTGGTATGATAGCAGTCTTCAAAATAAATTTCGCCACCCACGGTAGGCACGCCAAAGCAGTTGCCGTAATGACCAATGCCATGCACAATACCATTCATCAGGTGCTGCGTTTTTTCTTCGCTGAGGTTGCCGAAGCGCAGCGAATTCAGCGCCGCTATCGGACGTGCGCCCATCGTAAAAATATCGCGGTGAATACCACCCACACCGGTTGCCGCACCCTGGAAAGGCTCAATGGCAGACGGGTGGTTATGACTTTCAATCTTAAACACCACGCCCCAGCCGTCGCCGATATCAGCAAGCCCCGCGTTTTCCTCGCCGGCTTTCACCAGCAGCTTCGCGCCCTCGCGGGGCAACGTTTTCAGCCATTTAATAGAATTTTTATAGCTGCAATGCTCGCTCCACATTACGGAGTAAGCGCTTAGTTCGGTAAAGTTCGGTGTGCGCCCCAGTATCTTTTTGATCATCTCAAATTCATCCGGGCGAAGTCCTAATTTTTCGGCTGTTTCAACTGTTATTTCCATGTATAATATGTATCAAAGTATAGGAAGCGGCGAAATTACGAAAAGCGACCGGGATTTAGACCGGGATGATGGGATATTGGGATGTTCGGGATAATGTGTGGAGAAGAAGGGGATTTTTATGGGATGGGCTGTGGTGCTACTATCATCGCCTGTTGTGTCACTCACTTGTACGTTCGGGGTGCTATTGGGCATGGGACTATATCTTTAATAAATTTTATAAAAGCTATCCCGGGTGCGAGAGGCGCTTCATGTAAGTAGTCTATACTTTCTAAATAAAGCTAAAATAAGTTTAGCTTTATTTAGCACTACAGTAAAACATCGCCTAACACTACGACTAACGTCCAACGTATAAATAAAAGAGAATGGCTTTAAATATAAAAATTAACCTTGAAGATTGCTATGATATTGAAACACTTGCTAATGATTTATCTTTAAGCAGGTTTAATACAGTTTTAAAAGATGGTAGTCTTGTGTCATTGGGGATTCAAATAAGTAATACAGTTCATCCACATTTACCCGATGTTCACAATCTTGCATTTGGCCCCCTGGTTGATAACAATAAAATTGATGATAAAATAAAGCTTCAACATAGTGATCATTCAAAAGTTTTTTCAACAATTATTTTTACAGCTTTAACATTTTTGACAGAAAACAAAGAAAAATATCTTGGAATAGATGGCTCTAATAATGCACGGGCCTATATGTATTACAGATGCATACAAAATAATTTTGATTACTTATCTCAATTCTTTAATGTTTATGGTGTAAACTATTATGTAAGAGTTCTTAGAAAGTTAAGGGATGAAGATGGTGGACACCCTATTGATGGTCATGACCTTAAAGCAATACCTCAAAAAATTGAAAAGAATGCGGTAATTAGCGCTGACAGGCTATATAATTATTTCATTTTCAACGTAAAAGAAGAATAAAATAAATATATTTTCGGCTTTTTGTACAAAGAAAAAAAGTTAACTTTGCATATAGCAAATGAAAGAAACAATATCATACAAGATTAAGCAACTAAGTAGCAAAGCTAAAGGGAGTAACAAGAAAAATATAAAAGTTACGCTGACTTCAGGCAATACTACCTCTTTAAATGAAGCTATTAAAACAAAAGAAGAAGCTGACGTTTTTATGAAAATGCTCAGATCTTTATAACCAATTCTGCTCCTCCAGGTTTCCAACATTCAAAGTCTGGGTATTAGTACAAAGTTTACGGGACTTATTTTCCTTTAGCATTTACCAAACCACGTAAAAAAGTGATTTCTTCCTTCAGGTTTTTGATGGAAGCCTCGTAGCTTTCTGCAAGGCGTGCATGAGCATCTTTATTATCCTGGTAGAGGTTGTCAATATGACCAATAGGCTGCTCGCTATTTTGCTGATTGTAAATATTATTAGGGCTTGTTTCAAAGAAATAATAAACCGGTTTTTCCAGAATTTCAGAAATTTTCAACAGCTGCTCCACGGTAAGCTTTGATTCGTTTTTTTCTATGTTGGTATATGCTGCCTGGCTTATATCAAGTTCAACCGCCATGTTCTCGTGGCTGAAACCTTTTTCTTTACGGGCTGTTTTAAGTTTTTCGAGCACTTTATCTATACTTTCCATTTTTGATGAATTATATAATTAAAAGTAATAAAAATTTTATAAAAACTAATAATAATGCTTTAAAACTGATTGTATAAAGTGTTTTAAAATCAGAGTTTCGCATAACTATTAATCAGTATCTATTATTCAATTTCCGTTTAGCGATACTTCCATATCCTGCTCACAATCCGATTTACCCTTACAGCTAATTTCTATTGGCTAATGTAGTTTTTTCAGATGATATGAACCCAATTATGTCACTTGAGGGACAAAAGACATTTTTTACGGCTGCAGCCTCTACAAGTGTATTTAGTGGTGATTTATATTCATGCAATATGGATGGAATAAATGTTATAAAAATTGTTGACAAAGGCAGTTCTGGCAACAATATAATTTTAGGTGCTGCCATTAATTTTGGCTATGCTTTACTGTTAATATGAGTTTTAATATTTAAGAACCTAAAAAGCCAACCCATGAGATTTTCTTTGTTTTTTTTAATTTTTGCAACATGCATTTTATTAAGCGCTTGCAAAAAGAGTTCTTCTGATGATTCTTGCGAACTATCTATGAGCACATTAAGTGGAGATTATCAAATGATCAGTGTCATTTCTAAAGGATCAAATGGAGAAGTGATTAATCAATTTGATACAGCCGATGAGTGTGTAAAAGATAATATGTGGACGTTCGCGCCTAATGGATATTTGTATGTAAAGGATATAGGTATTCAATGTGACGGATTTGATATTAACGTTGAATCATGGAGCCTTTCTGGCAATGATCTACACTTTTCAAGTGGCGGTGGTGGCGTTGTGAAAATAACGTCTTTTAATTGTAATCAATTTAGCTACGAAGGATCAGATTCATATAATGGAGTAACATATGTAACAACTGTAACATTTAAGAGATATTAGTTGCGTATAGTTTTGAGTTTTGTTGTTAGGCTTGTTTTCAAGCTGTTTTAAATTTTCTACTAAGCTCGCCCAGATCAATTTAGTATGTAACATTAAATTCTATTTTATGACCGATCAAGCTATGTTATTTGAAAATTTAGTTTTATGTGCTTGGGGTAATAGATTCAGAAGAACGAATCCCTTCCAGTTAGGAGACGTCGATACTTTTAGGTTATTAAGAAACGATCTCCAAAACAGGGAAGGACATGAAGCAAAGTTTGCCCTTTCAACTGCTATTGAAAATGAGGAAGCAAAAGAAAAATTGATTGTTCTTGATAAAAAACTATGAAATAGTAAAGATTTCAGCGGTTTTTGTAAAGTTATGGAAGAAGTAAAATATGAGTTTGAAGAATTAGGCAGAATCATTATCGAGTAATTGGAAGTGATAATTCCTTATCTCCCCACAGGTGCAAGCATATTACCTAATGAATATAAACCCTGTAAAAAATAGTTAGGAGCCAGGCGCAAGCGTCTCGCTTGTGTCGGTAAAGAAAAACTGTTAGGCTTTTGTACAAATGCTCAACATCTGCACTATTGCCCAACGGATTTCTCATCCACCACAACATACATTTAATTCAATACGACCTATGGGCGGGTTCGAAATGACGGCCGCCGGTTCCGTCATTTCGACCGAGCCAACACGAACACTGTACTTTAATCACTCTTATACGAGGGAGAAATCTGCCGGGCATTGGTACTAATGTTCATCTTTTGTACTACTGCCTAACAGACCTGCCTGCTGGCAGGCAGGTTTACCTTCGGTGAGAAAAATTCTCACCCGCCGCAACATACATTTAATTCAATACAACTGGTGGTGGGGTTGAAATGACGGTTGTGGTTCCCGTATAACGACAAGTAATTTATAATTTAGGAAGCCCTACCGTTTTCAGAATACGGTTTGCCCTTTCAGTCTTATCTTTAAAAAACGGCTGATCATCATATTTCCCGTTCAGGGTTTTATCAATACTAAAGCCTTTGGGAAGCTTTAATTTCGCCGGTTTTATTTGTTTTTTTGGCTTCATAACAAGTCAAATTTACGATTTTCTACGTACTAAAAACGCAATATAGTTTACATTTATGCGAAAAGGCTCCCATCTGTCTTTCCCTAAACCAAATATTAAGAAATTTTTTTCGATCTGAGCCAGATTATTAGAAATGCCGATCCTGTACAACCTTGTCCTTGCTGCAGTACTGCCTGTGGCAAAGATGGTGGCATCAAGGTAATTATTGGTAAAAACATATAAGGTTGCAGCTACAGTTGCCAGTACTTTTTTACTGTCGTTGTTATTGGTAACTGTAAGATCAGAAATGAGGCCGGTATATGGGTCTTTATCTCCGAAACCAAGATTATAGTAGCCCTTAACATTAATTTCAGTATAACGCACAACCTTTTGTATAGTTCCTTTTGGGCCTTTACTTTCAAATTCGAAAGAGGTGAGGTCAGCGCTGGCGTTTACATCATAGCGTTCATATAACATAGCTCAATAAAATTAACAGTAAACTACCACATATACAAACTAATAATGATGCCACTCCCCGTCGTGGTTCGTGTCTCATGTGCCGGAAAGGGATACCGCCCTGCCATTCTTCAAACATTCACCCACATGCGTTACCTCCCTTACATCAACCAGGTGCGCAGCTTCTACCAGCTTTATCAAATGGATGCACACTGTTAACGGGGCTGTTATAGCAGTAGTATCACTGTTCAGGGCATTCTCCACTACCTGCTCCCAGCACTGCAGCCAGCTATTGAGCGGCTGGTAGCTGAAAAACTGCTGAAATGCCCGGTAGGGATCACTGTATTCTTTTTCAGACAGGCAGCGCGGGAACTCCTTCCATTCATCGGCGCTGATATAATGGCTGCAATAGTATTTTTTATGGAAGAGCTCTTCTTTTTTAATAGTAACCGCGCTGTGCTTTGTATGTCTCAAAGCATGGGCGGCTTTTATAAGCGAGCGGATGAGTTTGCTGTATAAAAGTATATCGGCAGGTGAATCTCTTTTATACACACCTGCACCGCTGGCATGACACACCAGCTTTTTGATGAGCCTGCGAAAATGGTGCACATGCGCTTCGGCAAAGAAGTGGGCAATTACCTGGTAAGGGTCTGTAATGCATTCGCAGAGCCAGCATTGGGTTGTAAACGGGTCTTTGTGGTGTTTGGTTTTCATCTTTTTATTTTTTGGGTGAGGCTTAGATAGCCCTGTAAGGTTTTAAAAACCTTATAGGTCTTGCTGCGGCGGTATTACGCCGGGGAAGGCGGTGATGATCTCCCCGCCGGTGCTGGTAATGACCGTAATGGTGGTTACGGTATTGCCCGAAGGATCGTGGCCGAGCGGTGTGCCGGTATCCAGTACCCGCTGCAGGTGAGGACTGCACGGCATTGGTTGAGGCGGTTGCTGGCAGGCATCTCTTATGCAGGCTACAATTTGCGGTATGGGTATGGTAAACTTGCCGGTAAGCGGGTGGCGCGGCACTTTGTAATAATGCCGCTCCAGTATATGCGCCAGGGCTTTGCTGCTCAGGTATAAACCTTTGCGCAGCAGCTTTTTGCGATGCTTTACGGGCAGTTGCCAGATAAGCCCCTCCTGTAATTGCTGCAGCCAGCTTTGGGTATCTGCCAGCAAGAACAGGGCCTGCAGCCATTGGGTTTCGTTAAAATGGATGTTGGTGCTTTGCGCAGGTGTGGCAACGGCATTGTTCATAATTGCTCATCTTTTATTTTAGATGAGTCTTTGGTAGTAAGGCATGAAAAAGTGCGAAGCCCGACTTACCAACCAGCGAGGTCGTAGGAGACCTATAGTACATATAAGAGGGCTCGCACTATATTAAAAGTACGAGCCTTTCACTTATCGTCTTTGTACTAATTGAAATTTCCTACGTTTCGCTAGTAAGACTCAGTGAATAGCTTGTTTAATGAATTCTATTGCTAAGATATGAATTTGGTCGAATTCGACCAAATATTTTTTCATACTATTATGAATTTTAAATATGGCAAGGAAGACAAAACTCACCGTACAGCGAGCTTTTGGTGCTTATTTAAAAAAACATCGTGAAGAAGTATTACAGGAAAAAAATCTTTTAAGTTTTTCCTATTCTTCAAAATTGGATAACAGTAAGCTTGCTAAAATAGAAAAGGGAGAAGTTGATATTCGTTTTAGCACATTAATTGAAATAGCCGAGACTTACAAACTTACTGATAAAAATATTTTGGGGTTTAAAATAACTAATCCGTAAATGCATTTTTTCAGAGGCTGGTAAGCCATTACAAAAAGCTGCTGGATTTTGACTTTGAGGATTGAATTTATATGTAAAGGATTTAGAAGTTAGACCGTCTATTGTCTAATAATATGTTACAAATATTGTGCATAGCTTATTCTATTCTTTTGTATTCAAATTTGAATTCTGTTTTATTTTCGGCAATCAACTTTTTTATTAGTGCTGTTAATATGGATAAAGAAAATTTAGCATAATCCCAATATTCCTTTTCAAAGCCATTGAAGTCACTGCTAAACTTTGGTGGAAAATTTATGTCGCCATGTACAAATCTAGAACGATAGTTATAAAGTTTTTCTAGCCTCTTTTTAAATTCCTTCGGTTCTCCAAGAACTAATGAAGCTTTTGTTTTTATTTGAGAGATTATATTATTTGCACCTTCTGCCAATAAACTCTCAATACCTATCATTGTCCAAAACAAGTCAGAAGTATCCTTTTCTCCAAGTTCAGAAAAGCTATAAGAAAAAGCATTTATAGCTCTTTGCACTTTTGTTTGGCTTATATCATCAGGATGAAAGTCATGACTTATAAACCAATTAATTGTTTCATTTAATGTAGGTTGTTTAATTGTTGGCCAGTTTATTTTAATAGCATGACCTAATGCCATGTCAATGGTGCTAATAATTATTCCTGTTTTGCCTATTAGCCGTTGATTATTATTTGTGCTAAAGATTACTCCTGGTAAAAAGTCGACTTTCGTATTATATCCCAAATGAATTAATAAAGAAATTCTTCTAAGGGAATGATTGATAATAATTTCTGTAAACTCTTTTAGACAGTGGTTGAAAGTAAAATTCAATTCTAAAAACTCTGCTATCCATTCGGAATGAAAAAATTTATATTTCTTGGAAATTGATTCAATTTCTGTGTCTACATTTTTATGATATTTTGAACTATATATTACCCTAAATCTAATTTCGTCTATTTTTTTATATTGCTGTTCTTTATTGTCTATTAAATGAATAAAAGATTCGTTGGTATTCAATGTTGCAATCTCATCTATGAATTTCTCGTAGTCTAAATCTAAGATCTCTTGTTCTTCTGGCCCCCGAATCGGGATAATTACTCTAACTTTTGATTGCATGTTTGTGAAAGTTACGCACAACGTTCGAGCAGTTGCGAAGGCATGGAATTCATTGGTTGTTCATACCTGTACAAATACCCAATTGAAAATAAGTTGTTGAAGTTATTAATTAAAGCTGAGAATTGAACATCGACACCTGAACCGCTGCTGATACCTGCACATAGCCCATGTTATAATGTCCAGTCCTGCCTTTGCACTGAATATTAGCTGCAGATTTATTTCCAATACTTCTGACCGGATATATTGCATATATGCCTATAAGATGCTCTATCTAGTTTGTCTAATAAATCAGTAATATTTTTAAAATTTCTTTTTACGTCATCAAAAGTTAAGTCGGTTGATTCTTGATGGGCAATAGTTTCTCTTACATCTAAGAATGAACGTAAGACTAATTCATAGTTTTTTTTTCCAATTTTGTCGGTTTCATTAAAAATGCTTTTTATTCCGATTCTATTAAATAAAATCTTTAAATTTTTGGGAGAGGGGTATTTTTTATCATTAACTATTACTTTAGAATCAATATGGTTCACAAAAGTTTGGGATGAATCAACAACTGAATAAAGGTGACGGTTTGTAATATTTAATCTTTCAAGTGTTTTAAACTCATCTCTGTTATTAATAAAGCCTTCATAAATTGTTCGTTGCTTATGAAAAAGAGAGAATGTTCTTGGATTCACAGGGATTTCTGCGATTGTTGCTGACAAAGATTTGTAGTTGAAGAATAGGTCTTCAACAAATACTCTAAGGTATTCCTCAAGCGAAGAACACAGTAGGACAATTGTTGATTGAAAAATCAAATTTTTATGCTCATATGATAAAGCAACGTTTTTATATGAGATTTGTCGGGCTAACGAAATAAGTTCAACAGATTTTCTCTCGAACTCTTGTCTTGCCCTACTTTTTGAATAAGGCATTATTGCAGAAGTTTAGAAAGAAATGTTTTGTATTCTGTTATTCTATTAATGACTGAATTTTTGTCCGTTGTTCCAGAAGATATATACTTATTGAAATCATCACCTTCAATAAATTCCTGATTTTTCTTAATAAATGAATTTTTTGTAAGTTTTTTTATTTTTTCTTCAGAAGGATTTAGTTCATAGAATGAAACCATCTGTGCATCATAAAGAGCAGCATTAAACTTTGCATTTCTATTAGTAGAATCATAAGTTTTAAATGAGAATTTATCCAGTGCTAAATTAACCTTATTTAAAGTGGTGGTAAACTCTAATTCAATTTCAGTTAATCTTTGTTTGTCAATGTTTCGGTTAGTTTCACTATAGGTATTAAGAAATGAAACCAGAGGCTTAGCGTAATTGCGCCAGTTATCAGCAAATGAAAGAAAACGTAAAACTAATTCGTCCGCCTTCATTCTTTTGTCAGTTTTATTTAATGTAAGTTCTCTAAATAGTTTATTGTTCCCTAGCTTTTCTAATTTGTCCATAAACGGACCTGCATGAATTCCATGCCGAAGTTCGTGTGCATTTAATTTTACAGACCCTGTATTCAGCCTTTCAAATACATCAAATTTTATTTGCGGATGGGTGTCTTTCAATATGACTATACAACGAACAGTTCTATTTTGTATATGACGTTGAAATCTGGGATCTAATGATGAAAAGGTATAGCCATCTAATTCAGGATACGCAGTTAATCCTCTTAACTCAAATTCATCGGAAGTAAAAAGTTTTATGCTATTAAGTCTTTGATTCCCGTCTATAACTGCAAGTGTTTCATCAGGATTTTGACTTAAAAATATTACTGGAATAGGGCAATTGATTATTAAAGATTCGATAAGACGAGATGCTTGTGCTCTATTCCAGACATAACCACGTTGAAACTCTGGAATCACTATATGTCCATTATTTAAATAGTCTATTAACGTTGAAACTGTAAAGTCATATGTCTCTGTATTTAACCTTCTTTTTTCAGGTGGGATATTTAAAATATCAAGATTTAACTCTTCTATTTCCGGAAAGAGTTTATCAGCTAGCTTGGTCGATTTATTTCTTTCTATCATTTTAATATATTAAGGTGCCAAATAAAATTTGCAGCTAATGTTTGTATTTACGTTATTATACGGAATAATTAAAATTATCAAACATTAAAAGCAAGCATATTAGTATTATATACTTTACATTGTTAATAGCGCCCATACAATCCCTGCATCCATCTTAAAACGTTTAAAAGTGTTTCTACACAATAACTCAAACACAGCTTCACCTCACTCAGCCACATGCCCCATTTTCGCAGTTTCCTGTAAAATCAAGCATATACAAAAACATCACCGCTCCGGCTAATACCGGCCCATGTTTTAAAAGCCACTAAAATTTTTGAAATTGGGTTCGGGTAGTGGCAGGCCCGCCTAAACGGACGGACAGGCAGTCAAAAGATGGAAGGATTAAAAAAGCACCTTCAAGATAAGAAGTTTTTTGATAATACCAAATATGCTACAAAGCGGAGCAGCAATAGATCATCTCACTCCCGCATATTGATTTTGCAGGCGCAGGGCTGGCAGCATTACTTAAATTACTATTATCGCGCCCGGTTCTTTTTCATCTTAAAACATTACATTTCTCTTGAATATTATTATTGTTTTTTAGCCAAGAGGAACTCCCATAAAATTTTTCATTCATCCATTGTGTATTTTATGAATGAAAAATTTTATGTACGTTTGAATCGTTTTAATATAGCACACTACACCATTCCTGCTATGCATAAAAAACCTATAGCTAACCGGGAAAATACCATGCCGCGCAAAAAAGACGATGCTCTTTTAAAAGCCGCTTTTGAAGAGCTTTTTCCTCACCTGCTTCGTTTTTGTTTTCCCAATGCAGATAAAGTATTTGACTTTCGTAAAGGTTTTGTATTTCTTGATAAGGAACTGACCGAACTGTTCCCCGAGCTTAAAAAGCAGGGAGGCAGCAGGTTCGTGGATATGCTGGTAAAAACATTCCGGAAAAACGGGAAGGAAGAATGGATACTGGTACATATAGAAATACAGGGTGGTAGCATAAAAGGATTCCCCAAACGCATGTTCCAGTACTGGTACAGGATATACGACCGCTACGGAGTGGATATAACCGCTTTAGCAATATTTACCGGCAATAAGCGCCAGCAGCACCCCGATATGTTTCATAAAACGTTTATGGGCACTGAAATTACTTACCGCTACAATGCCTATCATATATTCAGTCATTCCGAAGCGGAGCTGCTGGCCATGGACAACCCATTTGCCCTGATCGTGCTGGCGGCACAGAAGGCGCTGTTGCAGGGCAAAGTACCTGAAGAAGCGCTGGCTGATCACCGGCTGACGGTAGCCCGTGCGTTGATACAAAGCAAAAAATTCAGCCATAACAAGATAAAGAGACTGCTGCTTTTTTTGAAAAACTTCATCTATGTTGGAAACGAGGAAATAAACCGTAAATTTGATAACCAAATTGAACAATTAACAAGAGGAAAAATTACTATGGGTATTATAGAAACCATAAAGAAAATAGAACGTGAAGAGGGTATTGAAATAGGGATGAAGAAAGGTATGGAAAAAGGTATAGAAAAGGGCATAGAGAAAGGAATGGAAAAGGGTATAGAAAAAGGCAAGCAGGAAGTTATTGAAAACCTGATCATCAAGATGGGACTATCAGATAAGCAGGTAGCCGATGTTACCGAAATGCCGGTAAGCTTTGTAAAAAAGATCCGTGCCGCACTAAAAAAGAAAAAATAAACCTGATTAAAATCCAGTTTCATTTTTCCTGCTATATAAACTCTATACATATACGTAAGATTGAATTTTTCAAACGCCGTTGCACAATGCCCAACAGTGCTTCAACCGTACAAGAGTGCGACGCAACCACAGCCTAATAGTAGTACTACAGCCCGACCCATAAAAATCTCCTCATTCTCCCGACATATCCCACAATTCCCAATATCCCATCATCCCACCGCCCTCGCGCAGGTGCTGAAAGTATGTTTGTCTCTTTATGAGTACTTTTTGCATTCTTCAAAATCCACCAGCTTTACCGGGAATTTGATATAAAGGAGTATAACTTTTTAAAAGATTTGAGAGAAGCGTTTTGACCTGCGGTTTTGTGATTCGAGGGCGAAACCATGGCGGCGGGGGTGGTACCAACAAAAAGAAAACAGGCAGCATACTTAACGGGAGCACTTATGATGATATGCCTGTGAGGTAATAACTATTCTCTTTTAAACCCGATCATCTCCCTGTTTTTACTCGTTTGAAATTGAATGTTGCATTTGACATCTTCTATGCTGATCAAATCATCTGTATCGCCTAATACTTCATCAACCAAACCATATTCTTTTGCTTCAACAGCATTAAAAAAATGGTCGCGGCGAAACATCTCTTCAATTTCATCTTTGGTGTGTCCTGAACATTTTGCCAATCGGGTAAAATATCTGGTTTTGTAATGCTGCTATTCTCTGTAAGCAATGCGAACATCTTCGGTATAACCTTTGCGCCTGCAGGATGCATGTGAACAGTGGCATAAGGAAGCGCATAACGTTGTTGTCCTTTGGCACCTGCTGCTAAGTAAAACAGTTTGCCATGCTGCCGCAAAACCAACCGCAACAGTTGATGCAGGTGATTTTAATTTTCGTATCGTATCATAAATAGCAAAACCTGAATACACAACGCCACCGGGACTATTGATGTAAAGCATAATTGGCGCGTGGCTTTTCACTATCGAGGTAAAGCAATTGTGCTACTACAAGATTTGCATATTTTCTTCAATGGCAGTGCCTAAAAAAACAATTCTTTCTTTTAGCAAAGACTATAAATATCGTAAGCACCTCTTGTGGGTACTGTCTACTACTGTAGGGATGATCATATCAGGCAAAAATGTTTTTTAGTTGTTGCGCGAAAGAAGGTTCACGCAGCAGTTGCTGGTAAATTAATTCAACTTATTTCTTTGTTGCCTGCGTGAAGATCGGATAAGTTTATGAACATGCTTTTGTGCTTCTACTTTTCAAAAAACAACTTGATCAAGTCAAGCATGCGTGTTTCAAATTGTGCTTTTTTCACCGTTCATTTAAGGTAAATAAATATTTTTCTATCTGCTCTGTCTCAATTAAATCGTTCCTCATATACATTTCTTTTTTTTAGCGCTGTGCGAATTTTTTCAATGCATTTATGTTTTTGTACCGTTGCCGAACGAACGCCATTGAAACCAAAACCTGCAGCGATTTGCTGAAGCGAAAGATTGTCGTAATAAAATGCTTTGAGCATGTGCAAGCATTTTTGTCCTGCCAGCAATAAGTAGTGAAAAACATTTTTATCTTCATCTGCAGCTTCATTTTCTTCATCAACAAATGCTTCAACATCTTCCGGCAACGGATCGAAGTACTGATTTTTAGCATGAAGCCAAAGTATTTTAGCAGTGCCCAGCAAATATGCTTTTGCTGAAGTATGAATTTGCAATGTACCTTTTGCTTCTCTTTCAAGATATATCAATAGCGCATCATGAAAAGCATCATTCGCTTCTTCCGGATTTCCACCCAAACGCTTTATTAAACGCGCTGCTTCGGGAAAGACTTCCCAATATAACGCAACTAAACTTTCGTGCTCCATCATTCCATTTTATTATTAGTGTTCAAAAAGGTAGCATTATCACCTTACATCATGAAATTTTTTTTTCATGTATGAAGTTGTTTCTAATGCTCACCGTTCATATTTTATTATTTACTCTTGCCGCCAACCCGCATAACAGGATGTTGCAGTAAAATGACGCAAAACACGAATAAATTTACGAAATCACGGTTGGGAGTTTTAAAAATGAGTTTTGATTTTCAATAGTTTATCGTCCGCTGAAAAAAATTGTTATTACACCAACACAACTTTTCATATCTGTGTTCAAACGTTTATAAGCGTTATATATGGGTAATCAGATACAGCCCCAGCACTCTTGGCCATATACTCCATTTTTACAATTTCCTGGTAAGATCAAACACATACAAATACATCACCGCACCGGCTAATACCGGCTCATGTTTTTAAATCCACTAAAATTATTGAAATATGGGTTCAGGTAATGGCAGGCAGTCAAAAGATTGAAGGATTAAAAAAGCACCTTCAAGGTAAGATGTTTTCCGATAATATCAAATATTTGCCAGTCTCATTGTGTTATAAAATTTTCCTTAACTTAATGCAGCCCTGTATTATAAATTTAATTTTTGATTTTCATGTTTTTGTAAAAGGGTTAAATGTAAATCTAAAACCATGACTCTGTTTCCAACTGTTTTCATTATGCAAAAACTCAAGCGGATTTTTTATTATTTCCTTGGATTAATCATGCTCATAACTGCTATCAGTATGATTATAGTGGGAATAGTTGCAATTTCAGATTTGCCTTTTTTGAAAGGAGTGACAAACTCTTCAATCTTAATGATAGTGTTGGTTATTGTTTCATTTGTACAAGGCCAAATCAGCAAAAAAGATCTGGCTAAACTTCAGCATCATGCAGATGCTGAAAGTCTTTTCGGCAAATATGTTCAATATTATAAGAGGAAGCTATTGCTAAACAGCATACCTGTAATTACTTCAGCCGCATTATTTGTGCTTACCAACAAAAACATATTTTTCTATATTCTGATCATTCAGATCCCAGTTGCTTTGGTGTTTTTTCCAAGGCAGGCGCAAATACTTAAAGAGCTGCCTGGCAGGGATATAATATTCCAGTAAATATAACCTGGTTAAATCCCTTTATGCAGGGGAGAAATCTGCCCGGCATTTGTACTAAAGCTCATCATCTGTGCTACTGCCCAACGGATTTCTCACCCGCCGCAATATGTTTTAATTCATTAGAACCTGAAGGCGGGTTCGAAATGACGGTTGCGGGTTCCGTCCTTTCGACTGAGCCAACACGAACGTTATAGTTTAATGCAACTTTTGCGAAGGAGAAATCTGCCTGGCATTTGTACTAATGCTCAACATCTGTGCTACTGCCAAACGGATTTCTCACCCGCCGCAATATGTTTTAATTTATTAGAACCTGAAGGCGGGTTCGAAATGACGGGTGTTTGTTCCGTCTTTTCGAATGAGCCAATACGAACACTATAGTTAAGTGCAACTTTTGCGAAGGAGAAAACTGCCGACTTCTGTACTAATACTCAACATCAGTACTAATGCCAAACAGATTTCTCACCCGCCGCGAGATGCTTTTAATTTAAACAGCCGGGGGGCGGGTTCGAAATGACGGTTGCGGGTTCCGTCCTTTCGACTGAGCCAACACGAACGTTATAATTTAATGTAACTTTTGCGAAGGAGAAATCTGCCCACTTCTGTACTAATGCTCAACATCTGTACAACTGCCCAACGGATTTCTCACCCGTCGCATTATACTTTTAATTCATTACAACCGGTGGGCGGGTTCGAAATGACGGTTGAGGGTTTTTGTCTTTCGACCTCTTCGCCATGGTTTCGCTCACGAACCACTACCAGAACTTTATATGAGGAGTATAACTTTTTAAAAGATTTGGGAAAAGAGTTTTGACCTATAGCGGTTTTGTGGTTCGTGAGCGAAACCACAGCGGAAGCACTTATGATGATATGCCTGCCAGGTAATAACTATTCTCTTTTAAACCCGATCATCTCCCTGTTTTTACCCGCTTGAAATTGAATTTTGCATTTGACATCTTCTATGCTGATCAAATCATCTGTATCGCCCAATACTTCATCAACCAGGCCATACTCTTTTGCTTCAACAGCATTAAAAAAATGGTCGCGGCGAAACATCTCTTCAATTTCATCTTTGGTGTGTCCTGAACATTTGCCAATCAGGTAAAATATCTGGTTTTGTAATCGCTCCTGTTCTCTGTAAGCAATGCGAACATCTTCGGTATAACCTTTTGCACCGCCACCTGCAGGATGCATGTGAACAGTGGCATAAGGAAGCGCATAACGTTGTCCTTTGGCACCTGCTGTAAGTAAAACGGTTGCCATGCTGCCGCAAAAACCAACCGCAACAGTTGATACAGGTGATTTTAATTTTCGTATCGTATCATAAATAGCAAAACCTGAATACACAACGCCACCGGGACTATTGATGTAAAGCATAATTGGCGCGTGGCTTTCACTATCGAGGTAAAGCAATTGTGCTACTACAAGATTTGCCATATTTTCTTCAATGGCAGTGCCTAAAAAAACAATTCTTTCTTTTAGCAAAAGACTATAAATATCGTAAGCACCTCTTGTGGTACTGTCTACTACTGTAGGGATAATCATATCAGGCAAAAATATTTTTTAGTTGTTGCGCGAAAGCAGGTTCAAGCAGCAGTTGCTGGTAAATTAATTCCAGCTTATTTCTTTGTTGCCTGCGTGAAAAGATCCGGATAAGTTTATGAACATGTTTTTGTGCTTCTACTTTTTCAAACAGCGAATCGTCAAGAAGCATGCGTGTTTCAAATTGTGCTTTTTTTTCGCCGCTCATTTGATGCGATAAATATTTTTCTATCTGCTCTACCTCAATTAAATCGTTCTTCATATACATTTCTTTTTTTTAGCGCTGTGCGAATTTTTTCAATGCATTTATGCTTTTGTACCGTTGCCGAACGAACGCCATTGAAACCAAAACTTGCAGCGATTTGTTGAAGCGAAAGATTGTCGTAATAAAATGCTTTGAGCATATGCAAACATTTTTGTCCTGCCAGCAATAAGTAATGAAAAACATTTTTATCTTCATCTGCAGCTTCATTTTCTTCATCAACAAATGCTTCAATATCTTCCGGCAACGAATCGAAATATTGGTTTTTAGAATGAAGCCAAAGTATTTTAGCAGTGCCCAGCAAATATGCCTTTGCTGAAGTATGAATTTGCAATGTACCTTTTGCTTCTCTTTCAAGATATATCAATAGCGCATCATGAAAAGCATCATTCGCTTCTTCCGGATCTCCACCCAAACGCTTTATTAAACGCGCTGCTTCGGGAAAAACTTCCCGGTATAACGCAACTAAACTTTCGTGCTCCATCATTCCATTTTATTATTAGTGTTCAAAAAGGTAGCATTATCACCTTACATCATGAATTTTTTTTAAGAAATATCCATTCAGCTTCAAATCATTTCCCAACAGATTTACCTTCGGTGAGAAAAGTTCTGTCCCGCCGTAATATGTATTAATTCAATACAGTCTACAGGCGGGATCGAAATGACGGTCTTCGGTTCCGTCATTTCGACCGAGCCAATACGAACACTATAATTTAATGTAACTTCCACGAGGGAGAAATCTGCCGGGTTTTGAACCACAGTTCAACATATATTCTAAAGCAGGAGATGATAGCAGTAATTATAGTATACATTAGAACTAATACCACACCGCTATTTGCCATATCGGGATATAGAAATATCTATTCAGCTCCAAATCATTTTCCAACAGATTTCTCGCCCGCCGCAATATGCTTTTAATTCATTACCACCTGTAGGCGGGTTCGAAATGACGATTGCGTGTTCCGTCATTTCGACCAAACCAACACGAGCAGTATAGTTTAATGCAACTTATGCGAAGGAGAAATCTGCCAGGTATTGTGCTGTTTGTCATACCGCGCTATCCCATGAATTATTTCTTCGGCATATACCATTTCTTTCATAACAGCGTTATAATTTCAATTCATTTTTTATGAAATCATTTACAATGAGTAACGGTCTTCAAAAAACAGATTTATATCATTCAAATCAAATGGATCGCTGTTTTGAAGGGGACTGCTTCTATGTTGATATTCATACACTGCTGATCAAAACAGAAAAGGAGATGTACAGGCTGCTTGATGAGATTTGCGTGAAGGAAAAATTATTTCCTATCGGCAACGGCTGGAGAAAAGTTGATTATGAGCATGGCAAAAAATTGCTTCACGCTGCATTGACTACTGATCTCGCCTATGGCGGCACAAGGCTTGGAAAGAAAAAAAGTCAAAGGGTAATAAAAATCATGCTGGACAAGATTAACCCGGAGCACAACCATTGTTTTACCAACTGGATGGATGATCCATGGAAAGAAGAAGGTGGCAGATCATGGGAGGGCATTACCTCGCATACGTTTGACATAGCTATAGTACTACTTGACCAAAATCGGGTAGTGTTTATGTATGCAATCAGTGAAGATTAATATACCGGTAAATTTATCAGATATACATCGTTCAACATATATTCTAGGAAGAAGTAACTATTTTGAACAATAGAGCTATTGGCAGGCTTTGCACTGCTGTTTGCTATGCCGTGCTATAGAAATATCCGTTCAGCTTCAAATCATTTCTCAACAGATTTACACGGATTTAGTCATATTTGCATTACCGGCTGATAGTCCCGCTTTAATCAACCCAAAATACAGTGTAAAATTTATGAAGTCATTTTTCTCATTTTCAACCATTGCTGCACTGGCATTTCTCGCCACTTCATATACTCATTCTCCGGGGAAAAAATTAAAGCATGTGAAAGATGCACAACATTCCATCATTTATTACCAGCCCGGAAGATTTGCAGGTTGGCCCGCCAACTGCGCCGCATTTATTTTTAACAACGATGAAATTGTTACAGGATTTATTGAAGCGCCCTATAAAAAGAACAAAGGACATAACGCCGACAGACCTTACTTAAACTGGCTGGCACGCAGCACCGATGGCGGCAAAACATGGACTGCCACCGATCCTGATAACTATGCCGGCGATTTCGGCGACCGGCCCGAATTAAAAACGATAGACACACCTATCAACTACAAACAACCCGGCTTTGCCATGCGGGTAGTTGGTGAAGGTTATCATGGCGCAGCAGACGGGAGAGGCCATTTCTTTTACAGCTACAATGCCGGCAAAACATGGAACGGACCTTACGGTTTCGGGGACGTACTGAGCTGGCCTGAAATAACAACAGCAGGCTTTGATGAGCTTACGCCAAGAACAGATTACATTGTAAATGACAGCAACAGTTGTTTGCTGTTTTTTTCTGCAAGAAAGAAAAACAAATTTGCTACCGACCGGCTTTTCTGTATCGAAACTACTGACGGCGGAAAATCCTATCATTTTTTGGGATGGGTGGTAGGCCCTGCAGATACTGCAACAGCAGGTAGCCAGGTAAAAGTAAACTTATTTGAAGATGCAGATAAAAATCCTGATGCCAATGAATGCCGGGCCGTCATGTCACAATCGCAAAAGCTGGCCGATGGCACGATCATATCGGTGATCCGGAGAAAATTTATCGTAAGCGGAGAAGGTACCGATAAACACTGGATTGACGCTTATGCTTCCACCGATGGCGGCAAAACATGGAACTTCCTGTCAAAAATCGCCGATACAGGAAACGAGAACGGCAACCCGTCGGCCTTTGCCATTACCAAAGACGGCCGCTTATGCGTCGCTTACGGTGAGCGGAATGAAGGTACCATTCGCGTGGTATATAGTGCAGACAAGGGAAAAACATGGAGCGAACCTCAGATACTTATGGATGGCTTCTGGTCGGAAGATATGCAACTGAACGACCTGGGCTATCCCCGTGTGGTGTGCCGTAGCGATGGGAAAATGGTGGCTATGTATTATTATTCAACAAAAGAAAATCCACACCACCTGAGAGCTACGATCTGGAAGCCTTAACTAACAGGCAATGGTTTCCAACTTCAGAAGGTTGGAAACCATGACAGTGAATTGTCTGTAACCAGAAGTCTGCGTAAGGATTATTTTGTAGTATTGACGTAACAAGCGGAAGGCTGTGGATTGAGCTTCAACCGCTGTCGCCGAGCCGGGGTACACGATGGATAGCATTTTTAAAAAGTTCTGTACACTATGCTTATTATAATAGTGGTTCCCCGGGGGCTGGTATCAATTCTCATCACGCCATTAAGATAATCCACCCTGGACTTTATATTTTTCATTCCAATTCCCATGTTGCCATGCTCCGCCATCCCATGCCCATCATCTTCCGCCATTAACTCCAGGTGATCATCATAATACACCAGTTGAATGGTGGCTTCCCTGCCGCCTGAATGTTTCAAAATATTATTGGTAAGCTCCATAACAATCCGGTATAGCATTAATTCCTCGTCTTTATTAAAATAATGCTCCTCACCTGAACTGTGAAAATGAAAAGTAATGGCAGTTTCCATATTCAACCTTCTGTAGTAACCCGACAAAAGCGTTTGAAGATCAGTTCCTTCAAATTCCGGAGGCATCAGGTTGTGAGCAATATTGCGGGTATTCGCTGAAGCTCTGTCTACAATATCCACAATCTCTTTTAATTCATTTCCCTGCAACTCGGAGTTTTGCAATTTGAGTTTCAACGTTGCCAGGCTGCTCCCCAGTTCATCATGAAGATCCTCCGCAATACGCTTTTGTTCCCGCTGCTGCATTTTTATTACAGCTTCAGTATGCCCTACCCGCTCTTTTTCAATAACAAGCAACAGATCCGCATTTTCTTTACGAAACAAATAATATCTATACAGAATGCCAAAAGAGATGACCACTGCCTCAACGATCATACCTGCCTGCAACACATTCGGAACCGTTTTACTCATATTGATAAATCCATACATATTTGACAAATACAAAATAGTGCCTGCAAAAAGCATAAATGTAGCGCCAATATAAAACCATGCAGGCCTAAAGCCGGCCCAGGCCCTTTGCAGGGAAATGATGGTGACCAAAGATATCCCGGCAATTATATTCAGCCCGAATACAAGGAGGAAGTATTGCTTGAGCGTGACATAAGGATAATAATGATATACCGGTAATGACAGCAAAGGTAAAAGAACGCAGCCTGCCTTAACCGCAGTCAACATCCGCTTAAACAAAACGTTGAGCGGAAATTGTTTATAAAACAATTCCATGACGACAATAAGCAATAAAAGAACAAAACTACCCGACCAGAACCTCGACACATCTGAAAGTGCAGGTATGTTTGGATAAAGAAACTGAAAGTCCAGCCCTTCGGAGGTCATTAACTGTAGCAGTGTGAGCACCAGGTATATAGAGTACCAGAAATGAATTTTATCAAAAGAAATTGAAAAAATAAAAAGGTTGAAAAAGAATACCGCCAACAAAATACCGAAGCAAACACCAAAAGCCAGGTACAAATAAGAGGTATGTGACACGAAATCTGACATAAGGAACAATCGTTGCTCAACAAAAAAGTTTTCATTTCGTTTGTCCACAAAAGCCAGAAGCACCGAGGTTTCTCCGGGAGTCAGCTTAACCGGATAAGTAAAAAGATGAAAATGATAAGGCCGTTGACGAAAGGGAAAATGATCGCCTGTCAGCCCCAAAGACCGAAGCGTATCCCCGTCTGTCTTAAATACCTCCATCATATTTATAGCGGGATTACTGAATTCCCACATAATAGTGGTATTATCCGCGAGATCATTTTTAATTTCAAAAACAAACCAGTAATAGTAAGGTGTTATTCCTTTATTTAATATCCCCGAATTCGCTAATTTTATCAACTTCCCTTCATGAAATTGAGACAATACCTCTTTAGGCTGAAGCGGTATACTATCTTCCAAATAAAAAATATTCAGGTCATGCTTAGGGTTAGACAGTCCGGAAATCTTCATAACCTGAGCGGATAAAGGTTGAAAAGCAGCAGTTATTGCTATAATAACCAGGGGAATTATCTTAACCAGCCAATACTTAGATGAACGCATAATAGAAAGTATACAAAATACCAGATTGAATTTACTATAGACCGGACATTTAAAAAATACCATCTACTTTGTATTTATAACTGATAAAAAAGCAATGAGCGGATAACCGGGTTACAAGCGATTTTCGATAATAAACTTCATCAGCAAAGCAGGAGTATTGATCTGTAATTTGTGCATGATGTTTTTTCGATGCGTTTCCACGGTATATACACTCAGAAACAGTTTCTCTGCAATTTGCTGATTAGTAAACCCTGCTTTAATATGCTGAAGTACTTCTTTTTCGCGATTTGTAATATTGAACTGCTTCAAAAAATTGTCGGTTTCATCAAATGCATCGGCTGTTTTGAGAAACCGGTAAGGGAAACAGGCTTGCCCCTGAGACACCAGCCTTATAGTTTGCAACAGTTCTTCCTTACCGGTGGTTTTCAAGAGGTATCCGTTGGCGCCCAGCTCTTTCGATCTTTCAATCAGGTGCTCATCATTATAGGTGGAAAGCATAATGATCTTCACCTGCGGATATATTTGTCTGATGTATTTTGTTGTGTCCAGCCCGTTCAACAGCGGCATGTTGATGTCCAGCAAAATGATATCCGGACTGACAGAAGAAAGAATAGATAATAATTCTTTCCCGTCATTGGCTATATCCATCACATGCATGTCTTTCTCATCCTTCAGCAGAGAGCGCAGTCCGTCAATAAACAGCGTATGATCGTCAGCGATGATCAGTTCAATCATTGTTTTCCTTTTTCGGTTTTATAAAGAAATACCAACTGGTTGGTATAGGCGGTGTTTGGGGTGGTTTTTACTTTTGACGCAATGAGAATAGTTCTCACGAAGGTAAATGAACCCAAGGAGGAAGAATAATAAAAAATGACCATTAACAGCTGTTCGGCTCACTGAAGCGAGCCCTTATTTTTGTTTTGCCGCCCGAAAGCACCGCCCCTATTCAACCTCCATTTGACAAAGCTCCCATGTCCTGTTCTGCCTGGGACTGGCGCAGATTGTAGTGCATGCATTGTGCTAAAATGTCCCGAATGTCTGCACATGGCACCAGGAGTGGGTCAGGCAATGCTATCGAATCCGTGCCACCAGGTAATGCAGGTACTCACCAGTAAAAAACATTAGATGAAAAAACTCTACTTCTTTTTCATAATTTCTTTCCTGCTGTTCAGCAGCCAGGTTCACGCCCAGAGAGAGTATCAATACCCATGTGGAACGTATTTTATTTCGCTTAACGGCACTTCGGACAAGGGGCTCTGGCAGGGGTGCTATACCAGCGGCGATTTCACACTCTCTGCATGGTTTCAACTGCGCGATGAAGCATGGCAGGGGAAGGAGATGGATCTATTCCATAGAGAGACATACAAATTCCCGAATATAGACGGATTCTCGCTATTTATTGGAACTGATGGAATATTGGGATTCAGGACATATATCAATAAAAATAACAACTCGGTGCTGGAAACCATATCTTCAGGAATCAAACCTGAACCTTTCAAATGGCACCATGTGGCTTTGAGCTTTAAGGCTGGCGGTAGTTGCCAATTATATTACAACGGCAGATCGGTGGCTTCAGGATCGTTTGAAGGAGGCCGTTTTATTGACTGGAATTTTCCTGATTTTCTCTCGGTCGGCAGTAAATATATTAATCATGTTGGCGGCGGTCATTTTGCAACTTTTAAAGGCTACCTGGATGAAGTAGCATTTTGTGAAGCGGCTTTAACCCAGTCACAAATAGATACGCTTGCCGCCGGTCTGGAAGCAGGTGATCCGTTTCTCAGGGAAAATAAGGTCATCATTTACCGGAAAAATGATACTTGGCCCAATACGGTCAACTCCGGCTATTTGGGTGGAAGCAACGGTACTATTGTAGGGCAGCAATACCAATGTCCTAAAGACAACCAACCTCCTGTGGCTAATGCCGGCCCTGATAAAGAAATAAACCTTCCTCTTGACTATACTACCTTAGATGGCAGCGGAACAGACCCTGATGGCACAATAAGCAAATATGAGTGGAGACCGATAAGATCACCTGGAGGAAATTATGGAATGACTGATTTTTCAAATCCGGTGGTTACTGTAAGAAATTTAAAGGAAGGACTTTATGAATTTGAACTAACGGTTACCGATAATGCTGGTTTGCAGGGATACGATTCTGTATTGGTGAAGGTAAAACCTGCAACTGAGGAGTTAAAACTTGTCAACCCGTATCCTGCTATGATCGATGATGAAGGCGAAATTAAAAGTTCGGTGAAGGACATTGATATTACTAAAACTATAAATGGCCTTGGAACAGATGGAATTTCAAAACTGATCTTGTATATAGAGGCCACTGATGGCATTAAGTTCACAATTGAGAATCATGATCCCTCACAAGGCTATTTAAGTCCATTGAATCACCCTTCCTTAAAAAATAGCGAAGAAACAGTGTTTCCGGTTGCTGGGGCTATTGCGTTGTTGTATCATGCTCCCGACGGGTATGGAACGCAGCATCCGTCTTTAACCGGAAGGTATGTACAGATCAATGGCGTGGGAGTAAACGATGCATCCCGGAAATATTTTGCAAAAATAAGATTAATGCCTCCCCCTATTGTGCTGGTTCATGGCATGTGGTCGAATCCTGCATCATGGGATGCAGACGGCTTTAGTCTTTATTTAAAAAATGCAGGATACTTTAATATTCATAAGGCAGATTATGAAGCATACAATCACACAACTTTTGATCCCACCGATCCTGAAAGTATTTTTGGAAGGATGGCCGTTTATGATGCAATAAACAGGGGATTAAAACAATATATGGAATCAGGCATTTTTTCTGCTAAAGTTGATGTTGTAGGTCATAGCCTTGGAGGCCTTATGGCAAGGAGTTTTACGCAAACAAAGCCTAATTTTTCTAAGAGAAATTTTAAACAGGGTTACGTCCACAAACTGATTACGATCGGCACCCCCCATTCGGGTAGCCCATTTGGACCAGCGGTGTATAACCTGGGAACGAAAATTCGTATACCCTCACCCCTTTCATTGTCATCAAGTATTGCAGCAAGGTTAATAGTTGATATGGCTGTTGGAAAAATCGGATCCTGTCATCGTGACTTTGATCCGGCCAGACCAACACATTTGACGCCAACATTTGAGAATAAAATTGATATGGTACATGCTGTTGTCGCAAGTTGGGAGGGAGGTGATATTGAGCAGGTTGCGTGGTTTCATGGATTTTCATTGGGTTGTTATTACCTGTTTGGCAAAACATACAGCGAAATTTTCAATGGCAATACAAATACCGATTTTATCGTAAAGGTAAAGAGTCAATTGGGAGGCTTGTCTCTTGCCGGTAAAGGAGTAACATATGTACCAGGTACGGCCCATTCTAGCCCGCCTGGTAATGTTTCGGAGACGAAAAATTCATTTATTTTCCAGGAAGTAAATACACTGCTTCATACATCTGTTAAAGATCTTTTTGAGGAATATTTTCCTTCACCGCCATTTGTATCTGATCGGGTAATGAATGAAGATGATATAAACAAGAACCGAAAAATAGAAAATACTGAACCACTCAAAACGTCATCAACAGGAAATGAATTAATTAAAATCAGGGATGGCAGTAAAGGGCAAATACTATCCGGTGCTATAGAAAATGAAATTGAAATTGCATATGATACGGAGGGGGGCGCAAAAGTTGATAGCGTAGTATGTATTGTGCAGAATGTGGGCTGGTTCATGTTTCCTGTTGGGCAACAAAATATTAAAGTAAAGGTCCCTGTTTTGGGTAAGATCGGAAGATTTAATTTTTCAATATTAGCAAAGGATATTACCGGCGTAATATTGGGTGACACTTCTTCTTTTGTAATTAAGCCTGCAGGTGATTTTGTAAGATTGGCGGTAGACCCTGGCTATATTGCGTTAGACTCTACCATCCGGCAGGTGGCTTTAAATCCCGTTGCTGTTTATTTTCTGGGTAACGATACAGTAAGATTTGATGTTAAAAGCATTATACATGGCATTTCGTATCAGTCACAATCAGGTAAAGTAACGATTGATGCCAATGGAATAGTAAAAGCACAGTCACCGGGGCAGGATACCATTGTCATTAATTATTTGCAAGGGAATGTAAAAATTCCTGTTACGGTAGCGAGTGATTTTTTATTGAGTATAAAGTATTCTTCTGCTATTGACTTTATAGTAACCGACAAGAAATTTAGTGATCAATCATTTTTGCTCCAGTCACATGCGTCTTCAAGCGAAGATGTACGATATGCATTAGTAAGTGGTCCGGTTAGTTTGGAAAATGACCTGGTTATCTTTCTGGATACCGGCACCGTCACTATCCGCGCCTCCGCCCCCGGCAACGCTTACTTCAATGCACCACCTGATGTGGTACGTACCTTCCGTGTCCTCCCTAACCTGCAAACCCAAACACTAGCTTTTGATATCATTCCAACCCAAACTTTCGGAGATCCACCGGTTCTGCTAAGCGCAATGAGCAACAGTAACCTGCCGGTAACCTATGTTGTTGTTTCAGGCCCGGGTACAATAAAAGGCGACAGCCTCCTGATCACCGGCGCAGGTGAAATTGTGGTGAAGGCAATACAGGAAGGCAATAACAGTTATGCACCGGCATCTGCCGAACAAACCATAGTGGTGGCAAAAGCAAATCAAACGATCACTATCGATTTAATTCCTGCCAAAACTTTCGGAGATCCACCAGTTCCGCTAAGCGCAACGAGCAACAGTAACCTGCCGGTAACCTATGTTGTTGTTTCAGGGCCGGGTACAATAAAAGGCGACAGCCTCCTGATCACCGGTGCCGGAGAGATTGTGGTGAAGGCCGTGCAGGAAGGCAACAGCAACTATACTTCCGCTGCCGACGAGCAAACCATCATTGTCAATAAGGCTTTCCAAACACTTACGTTTGATCCCATACCATCTCAGCCATATACTCAGGAACCGGTAATATTATCGGGCAGCTCCAGCTCAGGCCTACCCGTTGTATATACGGTTGTGAGCGGGCCGGCAACAGTTACAGGAAACAGCCTGCTGATGACCGGAACCGGCACTGTGGTAGTGCAGGCTGCACTGCCCGGAGATAATAATTACGTTGCTGCCGATACAGTACGACGCACATTTTGTGTAACAGCTTCACAGTCTGCTGCCATTAACGGCGATACGCTTTCCTGCACCGGAAAGTCCACCTATTTCATCAATGCAAAATGGGGTACCGGTTACCAGTGGGCTGTTTCAGAAAATGCATCTGTGAAAGTGCTTTCAGACACAAGCGTTGAAATTTCTTACACCCGGCCCGGCTATTACAGTATCACAGCCACTCCCGGCAATACCTGCTCCTCCCCGGCAAACACACTTACCGTACATATAACGGAAGGTCCGGCAAAACCGGTAATTACAGTGGTGAATGACGCATTGCTCTCTTCCGGTGCAGAAAACGGCAACCAGTGGTTCATAAACGGCAATATTATTCCCGGCGCTACCCGGCACCAATATGCTCCTTTACAGACAGGAGATTACACGGTACAGGTAAACGTGGATGGCTGCACAAGTCCTGTTTCGGAACCCTATCATTTTACCAGCATTGATCCGCCTTCCGTGTCAGACACCTCTTTACTGGAAGACGCCGTTAAGCTGTATCCCAATCCGTTCGATCATACGCTGAAAGTCCTTAATAAACGCAATACTCCTATTGGGTTGCGGCTGTATGATATTACGGGAAGGGTGGTTTTATATACAGAGATCAGGCCGGGTGTGCAGGATATCTCCACCAGTCACCTGCAACGCGGTATGTATATGGCAATGCTGATCAATCTTAAAGAAGGAACATGGGCAAGAAAGATGCTGCTAAAGCTGTGATGTTTACAATAGCAAACCTGCCTAAAAGCGGCATTGTATTGCTGGTGGTTTTGTTTGCATTCAACTACTGCAATGCACAATCCACAGATGACGGACTGGTAGCATATTATACTTTTTGTGACTGTGCGGCAAAGGATATCAGCGGAAATCATCGCGATGGAATCATTACCGGCAACCCGGTTTGCGCAAAAGGGATACGGGACAAGGGACTGCTGATGAACCAAAACCCCGGCGATAACGGATGTGGGCTGGCAGGCGGTGAATATATCCGGCTTCCGAAGCTGGACGCTATATGGTCGAAGGGGTTCAGCGTATGTGCGTGGGTGAAGTTTGACCAGGAGAATTTCTATGAAAGAATCGTGGATTTTTCCAACGATCACGGACAGGCTGGAGGTATGCCTTTATGGTTTGGAAGGCAGGCTGCTACAAACGACCTGGCCGTTGAGAGCTGGATCAGCAGCGATGGTGACCAGGCAAGAACAACCGGTAAACTGATAGCGCCGAATGTAATAACAAACGGGAAAATAGAATATTACTGTGCCACCATACATGAAGACACCATGCGTATTTATGTAAATGGCATCATGGTTGCCGAAAAAAAAGGGAACCCGGTCATGAATGTACCGCGGGTCAATAATTTTATCGGAAGGTCTGCATGGTGCTGGTTCGATCCGGACTTTAAGGGTTTCCTGGATGAGGTTCGTATTTACAACCGTGCGCTAAGCGCTTCAGAAATTCAGACTTTGTTTAAAACAACCAACGTCAATGACTTTCAGGTGCAGACTCATTGCAATTCCTCCGAAGCTTCTTTTTTCCTGGATACAAAAGGAATTGATTCCGTAAGATGGAATTTCGGAGATCATTCCAGCAGCAGCCTGAATACGGCTACAGGATCAAATGTTACACATCACTTCTCCTCTCCCGGCACTTATCCCGTGCAGGCTGTTGCTTATAAATATTGCAGCAACGATACTATCACCAGGCAGGTTACGATCAATTTTCCTCTTTTGAGCAAAGACACAGCCATTTGCAGTGGAGGAACGCTGCAATTGCAGGCAATGGCAGGTGCACTTTCATATCATTGGGTGCCTGCCCAGGGATTAAGCGATCCTGCTATCGCCAATCCTATATTTACAGCGGGCAGTCAAAGTGCAAACCACCAATATGCCGTTTACACTAAAACTACCGCCGGCAACCTTGTTAATAATGGTGATTTTGAAAAAGGCAATACCGGGTTTTATACCAACTATACCTTCTGCAATACCGGTAATTGTTTATACCCCCTTGCTTCCAACGGTTACTCCATTGGCCCGGATGCCAAATTCTATCATGTTCTATTTGATGGCAAAGACCATAGCAGCGGTTCAGGAAATTTTATGATCATTAATGGCGCCCGGCCCGACCTTGTTGTGTGGAGACAAACCGTTCCTGTAAACCCTAATACAAACTATGCTTTTGGCGCATGGATCAGCACCCTGATCGCCAGCAATACGGCATCTATACGATTTTCCATCAATGGCATACAGCTCGGTAATATTTTTTCCGCTCCCGATATTCCCAATCTGTGGGAAAGGTATTTTACAGAATGGAACAGCGGCTCCAGCACCAGCGCGGAAATTGAAATTGTAAATATCTACCCGGAGGCATCGGGTAATGATTTCGGGATCGATGATATCTTCTTTGGAGAAGTTGTTACCTGCTCCGGAACAGTCAATATCAATGTAAATACAATGCTTGTACCGCAGGTCAGTATCGCAACAGCCGGCACTACCATTTGCCGGTCTGAAAATATAAGCTTTACAGCTACACCGGTGAACGGAGGTGCTTCTCCTTCTTATCAATGGAAAGTAAATGGCAATAACGCCGGAATCAATGACGCCGTATTCAGCAGCAATACCCTTTCTGATAATGATATTGTTACCTGCGTTATGACAAGCGACGCGATATGTTCAGCCCCCGCAAGCGCTACCAGCAACAGCATACAGGTTTCGGTGCTGTCGCAAGCCAGTCCCGCAATCAGTATTTCCGCCTCTTCCACCAGCATTTGTGAGGGAGCAGAGGTTAGTTTCACCGCCCATACAGTTAACGCGGGGGCCAGTCCTGCCTATCAATGGAAAATAAACGGGATGGATACAGGTGCAAATGACCCTGTGTTTGCCACAAGCTCGCTTACAGATGGCGCTGTTGTTACCTGTACGATATCCGGTAGCATGCCCTGCAGCTCATCGCCGGAAGTTGTTTCCAATCCTGTTGTGATAACGGTACAGCCTATGGTAACGCCATCAGTTACTATCAACGTCATCGGCAATGCCGTTTGCCCGGGAAGCAGTATCAGCTTCAATGCTATACCTCTCCATGAAGACAATGCGCCCGTTTATCAATGGTCAATCAACAATGCAGCAACAGGTGGAAACAGTCCCACCTTCAGTAGTGATCAGCTTCAGCCCGGCGATGAGATCAAATGTATCCTTACAAGCAATGCTTCCTGCATCAGCCAGCCGGATGCCATATCAAATATCCTCACCGCTCCTGTAAAGCCAGCCGTTACCGTTACGGTAGAAAAAAACATTTGTGAAGGCGACCAATATGAAGGTTATCATAGCAGCGGAACTTATACAGACGTGTTTACCGGAAGCAACGGCTGCGACAGTACAAGAACTCTGAGATTGACGGTGAAACCAAAATCATATTCACAGACAACTGTCACGATCTGTGAAGGAGAAGATATCTGGGGCCATACAAAAACAGGAACCTATACCGATATATTCAGGGCTGAAAACGGATGCGACAGTTTGAGAACACTTACCTTAACGGTTAATCCCGTTTCCCGCTCAACCATCAGGCAAACGATCTGTGAGGGCGAAAGCTTTGAGGGATATACCGTTGCCGGTACTTATTCTGATGCATTTATGACGGCAAACGGCTGCGACAGCATACGCACGCTTGAATTAAGCGTTACACCACTGCCACAACCATTTCTTGGGCCGGATATCAGCATCTGCCCGGGCGAACAGCTTCGTCTTTATCCCGGGCAGTTTTTGACCTACTCCTGGCAGGACGGTTCAACCGAACAAAGCTTTACAGCCACAAAAGCAGGCTTATATACCGTAACAGTGACGACCGATTGTGGTGAAGCAATGAATGATATCCGCGTTACGGAAAAAAATTGCGAAATCTACTTCCCCAATGCATTTACCCCAAACAATGACGGGAGAAATGATGTGTTCAATATCCTGAATGCCCATGATCTTCAGGATTATCATCTGGTTATTTTTAACCGGTTGGGGCAAAAAATTTTTGAGACAGGCGATTATCGAAAGGGTTGGGATGGAAGGACAAAAGGGATCATGCAGGACAACGGAATTTTTATCTGGCAATGCCATTTTAAGAAATCAGGTGTAGCATACAGCATGAAAGGAACCGTAACAATTATCCGTTAAAATATAATATGCGGTTTGAATTATTTGTTTCTTTAATATTTCCTTCATCTTCCAATAGATTTATCTTTGGTAAGAAAGCCCTCAGGCTTACAACAGCATTTTGAATCAACTCACCTTTATATACAAGGAAGCTTTTGAATACGCTGAGAATTGAATACTTGAGAACATACCTCTCTTTCTAACCGAATAAAAAAAGACTGCCTCAGACTTTTGAGACAGCCTCTTATAGTAGTTATAGTATAGGAATGATTGTGTATAATCTAAGCCAGGTCAAACCTGTCAAGGTCCATCACCTTGGCCCACGCTTTCACAAAATCTTTCACAAACTTTTCCCGGGCATCTCCGCAACCATACACTTCTGCAACAGCCCTCAGCTCAGCGTTAGAGCCAAAAATCAGGTCTGCACGTGTCGCGGTATATTTCACCTCGCCGGTTGCACGATCATAGCCATTAAATACTTCTTTATCATCAGAAGCTGCTTTCCAGGCAGTGTCCATGCTAAGCAGGTTTACAAAGAAATCATTGGTCAGGGTTTCAGGACGATCAGTAAACACCCCGTGCTTTGAATCATCGTAGTTGGTATTCAACACACGCATTCCACCAACAAGCACCGTTAATTCAGGCGCTGTTAAAGTAAGCAGTTGCGCTTTATCAACCAGCAATTCTTCCGTAGAAACACTGTACTTTCTTTTCAGGTAATTGCGGAAGCCATCAGCAATAGGTTCCAGCACTGCAAATGATTCAACATCTGTCTGCTCCTGCGAAGCATCCATTCTTCCCGGGGTGAAAGGCACTTTCACATCGAAGCCGGCATCTTTAGCCGCTTTCTCAACGCCTGCACAACCTGCCAGCACGATCAGGTCGGCAAGTGAAACTTTTTTCCCGCCTGATTGCGTACTGTTGAATGCATGCTGAATGCCTTCCAGCACCTGCAACACTTTTGACAACTGCGCAGGATTGTTTACAGCCCAGTCTTTTTGAGGGGTCAAACGGATACGCGCACCATTTGCTCCACCACGCTTATCCGAACCACGGAATGTAGAAGCTGAAGCCCATGCCGTTGATACCAGTTGAGATACTGTTAATCCCGAGGCAAGAATTGTTGATTTTAATGAAGCGATATCGTTTTCATCTACCAATACGTGATCAACCGCGGGGATCGGGTCCTGCCACAGCAGCACTTCTTCCGGTACTTCGGGGCCCAGGTAGCGTGAGCGCGGCCCCATATCGCGATGGGTCAGTTTGAACCATGCGCGCGCAAAAGCATCGGCAAATGCATCCGGGTCTTCATAAAAACGCCTGGAAATTTTTTCGTACACAGGATCTACCCTCAACGCAATGTCAGATGTAAGCATTCTCGGTTCCTGGCGTTTTGATTTATCAAACGGATGCGGAACGCTGTTGGCGCCGGCGCCGTGTTTTGGCCGCCATTGATGCGCTCCTGCGGGGCTTTTCATTAATTCCCAATCATAGCCAAACAGGTTCCAGAAGAAATTGTTGGTCCATTTTGTGGGCGTGGAAGTCCAGGTAACTTCCAAACCGCTGGTAATAGTATCGGCGCCAATACCGGTACCGTAACTGTTTTTCCAGCCGAGCCCCTGCTCTTCAATACCTGCAGCTTCGGGCTCCGGGCCTACATGGGTAGCAGGCGCAGCGCCATGCGTTTTTCCGAATGTATGTCCGCCTGCGATCAGCGCTACTGTTTCTTCGTCGTTCATCGCCATGCGCTTGAACGTCTCCCTGATGTCACGCGCGGAAGCCAACGGGTCCGGGTTACCATCAGGTCCTTCGGGATTTACATAAATCAAACCCATTTGCACGGCAGCCAAAGGATTTTCCAGGTCGCGAGAGTGAATTTTTCCATCAGCAGCATCATCCGACACAACTACTGCACCCCCTTTTTCCACGCCTTCGGAGCCATGTGTATACCGTATATCGCCGCCTAGCCACTTTGTCTCAGAACCCCAGTATACATCCAGCTCAGGCTCCCACACGTCTTCGCGCCCGCCGGCGAAACCAAAGGTTTTAAAACCCATTGATTCCAGCGCCACATTGCCTGCAAGGATCAAAAGGTCAGCCCAGGATAATTTGCGCCCGTATTTTTGCTTGATCGGCCAAAGCAGCCTGCGCGCTTTATCAAGACTCACATTATCGGGCCAGCTATTGAGCGGAGCAAAACGTTGCTGACCTGCACCTGCACCACCGCGACCATCACCAATGCGATATGTACCCGCGCTATGCCATGCCATACGGATGAATAAGGGTCCGTAATGACCGAAGTCTGCAGGCCACCAGGGCTGCGAATCTGTCATTAGCGCCTTCAAATCTTTTTTCACTGCTTCAAAATCAAGGCTTTTAAATTCTTCAGCATAGTCAAAACCCTCCTCCATAGGGTCGGAAAGAGAAGAATGCTGACGGAGAAGATTAAGTTTTAATTGATTTGGCCACCAATCGTGGTTTTGCGTTCCGCTGCCGGCCACGCTGTGTTTAAGTTTTCCGTTGTGGAAAGGGCACTGGCTGATGTCGCCTGAGTTTTTATCCATAGTATCTGTTTTTATTTTTTATGTAAACCGGGACTGTATTGCCTAAAAAAATCAATATTTTTTTCAGAATTACAAATGTGTGACAATTCGGTCAATAAATCAAATTGATATAATTTATTGTGACATAGTTTATATCTATAATTAAAAACCTGCGCTGTAAGCAGGCGCTTTCCGCAGGAACTCTTCGATGCCTGTCGTGGAATGGCTGCAGGCTAGCTGTGGAGGATCGGTTCTACATAGAGGTAGAAATACTTTATAGACAAAAAGTATTGCAGGTAAATGGGAAGATTTTCATTGCAGTCTTCCTAGCTTCTTATCTCCCTTCGCATAAACAAATAATAGGTAAGGGCAAAACATACTACGGTAGCCGCTATAAGTCCGGTAACCTGTGGCCAAACGATCATAAAGCTCTCTTTCACTGTTAAAGGCGCAGGAATAGCGCCTGCCATCTGTTCTATTGTTAAGGGGCCGAGGCTTCTTACGGAAGGCATTAACAGGGTGGTGACCCCATCCGTATACAATTGCCCGGGAGATATCCGCATTAAATTGAGAAAAAGCTTATTATAGCTCAATGCCTCATCCGGCAGCATATTCGACGGATCGGGCGCCATGGAAGTAACCAGCAGGTTAACGATAATATTGTAGAAGACCGTAAAAAACAACCATATGCCTATGGCAGTAATTGCCGAGGTTGCCGCATGCCTGAATACAACAGATAAGCAAATAGAAAGGCTTAACCAAAAACCCACATATACAATGCTTAGCGCAATAAACCCAAGTATACGCAGCAGTTCCGAAGGTTCCAGGGGTACGCCGGTAGCGATCATTCCTCCCCCGATCATCAATAAACCCAGGCTCAGGAACAATACGCCTACCACAATCAGCGCCCCGGCGAATTTGGACAACAAAAGATTATCCCGGTATACAGGTTGCGCCATCAAACGCATCAGGGTTCCATTGTTCTGCTCTGCATTTACCGCGTCAAACCCCAGGGCGATACCCAGCAATGGTCCCAGGAAACTGACAAATACATGAAAGCCGGGAAGCGTTCCGTCCGAGGTAGTAAGCAGCTTAAGATATATAAAAAGCCGATCCGGATCTTTGGCATTGGTCACCACAGACCGAAGACTCTCCATTGATACATACATCGAACCCAGGAATGTGAGCAATACCAACACCAGCAGTATAATAAAACGCCAACTGCGTATATGATCTGCTACCTCCTTCCGCACCATAACAGAAAAAGGATTTATGGCATATTCAGCTGTATTATGCTTTGTATTTTTTGAAAAAAGATCTTTGAAATAAACCGCCTGACTTTCCATTGGAAACCTGTTCTTTTAAATTGTTTTCAAAATAGCGTTGATATATTTCATCAAGACCAAATTCTTTTTTCTGAACACCGGTAATATTCAACCCTTTTTCTACAAAAAGCCGGACAACATCCGGCGTAATATCTTCGCTGCAGGATAGCTCCATCGCATTGCCGGAAATACTTACCTTTTGCACAACGGGGTTGTTATTTAATTCGTTTTCGAATGCAGGAGGAAACTGCTCACGCAGGGTGACCTGCACCACATAAGAAGCTTCTTTAAATAAATTATGCGAAAGCGATTCAATGTTTCCTTCTACCAGCATGCGCCCCCCTACAAAAATACCCACCCGGTCGCAAACCTGCTGCACCTGGTGCAGGTGATGGGAAGACAGCATTACTGTTAATCCCTGTTGCCGGCTAAGCGTACGAATGAGCGTAAGAAACGCTCTTACACCGCTGGGATCTATTCCCAGCGTGGGTTCGTCGAGAATAATTACTTCGGGTTCCCGTATCAATATATCGGCTAGGCCTAACCGCTGTTTCATCCCGCGGGAGTAGGCTGCTGTTTTCTTTTGCATTTCATCACCCAGCCCTACTAATTCCATTGTTTCACGCGCCCGTTTTTCTATTTCCTTTTCTCCTATTCCATTTAACATGCCGATGTATTTCAGGTTTTCGAGCGCTGTCATGCCGTCATAAAAACCAACACTATCGGGCATATACCCCACTTTACGTTTTACCGCAATGGGGTGGGTGGTAGCATTGATACCACACACGCGGGCTACTCCTGCGGTAGGTTCCGCCAGTCCCAGCATCATGAGGATCGTCGTGGTTTTACCGGCGCCATTGGGGCCGAGCAATCCAAATATTTCTCCCTTCCCGACTTCCAGGAAAAGATTATCTACAGCCTTCACGGAACCGTAGCATTTTGTCAATCCCTCCAGTTCAATGACAGGATTTTCCATAACGTTTATCTTCTTCCGTATTTACGAATCAGGAGGTAAACCAAACCCAAGGCGAGCAGGATCACCATCATACCAATCCAGCCGGAAAGCAAAGAGGTCTTTACCGTCATACGGAAAGCCGCATTGGCATTGGCGCTGTTATGCCTGGCAGAAAAATTAATAACATAATCTCCCGCTATGGTTTTACCGGGCACGCTTACGGTTGTTTTCACATCCACCGATTGTCCGGGGTCAAGTCCTTCTATTTTTGACGGATCGAAAACAGTGGTCCATTTAGCAGGCGATTGCGCCGACAGCTCCACTCCGTTTAACGGAAGGGTGCCGGTATTCTTTACATTCAGTACAATTGTTTTACTATCATCTTCCGTAACATCATCGCTTAACCTCCCCGTTGGAGTTGTAAGCTCAAGGGCATAGTTCCCTTTTACCACAGCTTCCAGGTCGAGTTGCAGCGTTTCGCTGGTTGCGGTTGCGGTTACGGGAATGGCATACGTACCCGGCCTTACGCCGGGAGAAGCTGTAATCTCTATAGAGATGTCCTGCGTTTTTCCTGAATCAATCTTAACAGATGTCACCTGGCTTCCTTCCGTTCGGAAAATGGTCATCCATCCTTCCGGCGCTGCCGCTTTTAAAGCGTATACCTGCGCACCGCCTGTATTGTTGCGCAAAGAGGTATTGTACCGGAAAGTTTCTTTAGCTGTAGCTTCTATATTCATCAAACGGGCCGTAAAAGCAGGACTCTTTTGTTGTGCATGCCCCGACGATGAAAAGCTGAAAAGGAAAAATAAGAAGAAAAGGAAAGTCCTGAAATCGTTCTGGTTCAGATAAAAAAATTGCGCTAGCATAGCATTAACAAATGTTTACATCCATTAATAAAATAATAGCTCTATTGAATAAGCGTTGCGAAAATAATAAGGAGAAAAAAACAAGATTGTTAAAAAAATTTAAATTTTTGTTTTAGAAATGTAAACATTACCCGATTGTTTAGAGTACCGACCCTGCTAAAACGGTTTAATGAAGAATAAATTTTATTTTACTGGCAGCATGATCAAAGAAAGCGGCAAGCGGTCAGCAATATGGGTATTATACATTCACTACCAATACAGGGATCTTAAGATCGTGCCGTACAGAATTAACCGTTTGCCCGTGTACAAAATCTTCTATTCCCTTATGTCCATGTGCGCCTATTACAAGCAAATCAGCCTGCTCTTCTTTTACAATGCGCACTATCTCACCAGCCCTTTTATAAAACCCTAAACCGGTAACGACCTTATATCCTTTTTCCATTAATGCGTCTTTGTACAACTGTAACCTTTTTTCATCCTCCTTGGTTTCAAAATCATCGCTTTCACTTCCCAGCATCCGGGCCGATACGCTCTCCACTACATGTATCAATAAATAAGTGGTGTCTGTATTCCCCTGCGCTATCGCATGCGAGATCAGCTTTTTGTCATTCTCGCTGAACTCCAGGGCTATCGCCACTTTCTTGTAGGCAGGCACCTGCAGATCCAACGGGCCTGCCGGATCGGGATGAATGGCAAGAGAGGGTGTCCTGGTCAGCCTGAACAATACCGGGTGCAGGCTGATGTACAACAATAAGAGAAAGAAAAATATTCCCAGAGCCACTACCAATACCTTAATGTACCAATAGCCTTCCTGCAAAAATATTCCGGCTACTTCCTCCCAAACCATCCTGATATTAAGATATACCAGAACAGCGGCGATACCCCATGCCAGGATTTTAACAACAGGTTTAATGGCAAATGCCCCCATTGTTTTTTTATCGCTCACAAAATGAATGAGCGGAATAACGGCAAACCCTAATTGCAAGCTCAGTATCACCTGGCTCAATATCAGCAGGGCATCCAGCTCCTGGTCGCCATAAACGCCTATCACAATCAATGCAGGCACAATGGCAATGAGGCGGGTAATCAAACGACGCAGCAATGGGTTGATACGGATACGCAAATATCCTTCCATTACAATTTGCCCCGCAAGCGTTCCGGTAATGGTAGAGCTTTGTCCGGCTGCAATGAGCGCCACCGCAAAAAGCGTGGAAGCAAGATTGCTTCCGAGCAGGGGAGTCAACAACTGATGCGCTTCTTCTAACTGTGCCACTTCGGTACGTCCTGTTTTAAAAAATGTAGCAGCCGCTAATACCAGTATGGCGGCATTTACCAAAAAAGCAAGGTTCAGTGCTACCGTGCTGTCCAGTACGCTCATCTTTAAAGCAAAGCGTATGCTTTTTTCATCACGCTTTATTTTGCGCGTTTGCACAAGCGATGAATGCAGGTATAAATTATGCGGCATAACAGTAGCGCCTATAATGCCTATGGCAATATAAAGCGCTTCGTTATTAGGCAGGGTTGGAATAAGTCCTTTTGCCACTTCAGGCAAATGTGGCTTTGCAAGTATGATTTCAATGAGGAAAGAAACACTGATGACGCCGATCAGCGTAATGATAAAAGCCTCCATCACCCGCATGCCCATGCGTTGCAGAAAAAGCAGCAAAAAGGTATCCAGCGCCGTTATGGCTACTCCCCACATCAGGGGCAACCCGGTAAGCAGGTGCAACCCGATTGCCATGCCCAGCACTTCTGCCAGGTCGGTAGCGGCAATCGCAATTTCTGCCAGGAGATATAAAATAAAATTGATGTATGCAGGATAGGTTTCCCGGTTCGCCTGGGCCAGATCGCGCCCTCTTACAATGCCCAGCCGGGCGGAAAGACTTTGAAGCAGCAATGCCATTATATTGCTCATCAGCAATACCCATATCAGCGTATAGCCGAATTTGCTGCCTCCTGCCAGGTCGGTAGCCCAGTTACCCGGATCCATATACCCCACACCTACCAGGTAAGCCGGCCCCAGGAAAGCTGCCACCCGTTTCCACCTGGGTTTGCTGTTTCCGCCGGTTGTATCAATGCTGGAGTGTACCTCGCTCAGGGATGCGTCTGAGTTCAATTTAAGATCCATGTTCAACAAAGATGCTTTTCGCCAGGGGACCGTTAAGATATTCTAACAACGGGTAGCGCCGTATCATACCCGGGGCAACCCTGCATCTTTCAGCATTGAAATGATAAACGGCTTTTAAGGAATTTCCTTCACTAATAGAAGAATTCATATAATCTAATTAATATTTTAGCCAAATCTAAATAAATATTTTTATAAAATAAAAATTTGCAATACGCCGGCACAGAGAACAGTTCCGGAATACATTTCAAATTTTCGTAGGCGGGTGGTGACCCGCCTATCGGCAGGACCATCCGGGCGGCCATCTGCCTGTAGGATAAACTGAACTACAAATGCCTGGCAGATTTACCTTCTGTGAGAAAGTTCTCCTTCGCGTAAGAACAATTAAAGTATTAGCCTCCCGTTGGCCCAGTCGAAATAACGAAACTCACAAACGTCCCTGCGAGTTACTAATTAGGCGGCGCCTCCATCATTGCGCCGTGACAAGTTGCATTTGTTTGTCACAGCTTTCTGATTTGTAAGTATCCTAAGTCGGCTAAGTTATCAGCAAACGTATCAGGGCTCTGTTGCTGAATTCACAGTAGTACTAAAGCTTCATCAGAGCGTTCCGGGAAATTGCGGTAATAATTTCCCGGCGGCTTTTTGGTTACTTTTTTCCGCAAAAAAGTAACAGAAAAAAGCGGAGGGATTGTAGTTGAAAGGAAAACCGGGTTTGTGGAACAACAAATTGAAGTTCATAACCAGTTGATAAATAGCAAACTGGATGATATGTCATTGGCAGTCCGCCACACAGAAGTTTTAGCTAAAAGGATTCTGCGGCGGGAGAAGCAGTTCTCGCAGTAGGACATCTGCTTTTTCTGCGAGGATGGCTTCTCCCGCCATAATGTTTATTTTGAACCGACGCATAGATAGCGGCGGGCTCGCCATGACAGGTAAGAGGTTGATGACCCCGTAACCTTCACGATCATTCAGGTTTACAATAATCCATTCTCTTACCAATCCAAAAGGGATATCCCATGTTTTTTGCAGGCACGTCTGCTTTGCTAATTAGAAATGCGCCTACAGTTCTACTCAAAAAAAGCATATTTTACAGTTTGAAATGCTTTTTATGCGGACGTTTATTTTATTTTTTGCCATGCTTGCAGTATTGGGCTGCAAAAGCAGGAAGAAAGACCTCCGGGGAGAAGACCCCGTGGACATTGGTGATTTTATTGGGTTTTTCCAGGATGCACCCCTGCCTTATGCTATCGCAGATACCCAGATCAATAGAAAGCTTCCCGATTCATTGCTGATCAGCAATAAAATTTTTACACAGTTTGTGCCCGACTCCGTTTACACAAAAGATTATGGCAAAAATGCCAGCCCCAAGCTATATGCGGTCGGCAAAATTGAAGGCCCCGGAAAAGAAATATACCTGCTGGTAAAGGCCGCCACCCCGGAAAAACAAGTAGGCTATATTGTATGTTTCGATAAAGAGGAGACTTTCAAAACGGCAATGCCTCTTGTAAGGAACAATCCTGATAAAAGTAAATCGCTGACCGGAAGCATTGATAAGCGTTTCACCATCACCACCTCCGAAACACGTAAAGCTGCCGACGGGCAACGTTATTACAAGCTTAACGCGTATGTGTACAACAATGCCGGGGTATTTACACTCATTAAAATCGAATCGAATGAACCGGTAATCCCGAAAGAAGTATACAATCCTATTGACACTTTTCCGCGCAAACACAAGCTGGCGGGAGATTACGTGAAGGACAAAAAGAACTTTGTAGCCGTACGGGATGGAAAGGACGAAAAACATGTATTGTTTTTTGTACATTTTGACGGGGGGAAAGAGGAATGCTCCGGAGAATTAAAAGGCGAAGCAAAACTGGTAAAGCCCAACCTGGCATATTACCGGCAGGTGGGAGATGCCTGTGTGCTTGAACTAAACTTCAGCAACAACAAAGTAGCCTTACGCGAAGAACAGGGATGTGGAAATTACAGGGGCATCAAATGTACATTTTCAGGAACTTATGCACGAAAGAAAAAAGCAAAATAAACAGCGGGAAGCGGTTATCGGAACTTTATCATAGAACTCAACGGATACCTGAGATTACGGTACCCCATCATATCCACTTTTATATTTCCTACAACAATCGGGCTTTCTATGCGCAACGGCAGCTTGTTGCCATCATCGCTTACCCATACTGTCATTTTTTCGCCGCCCTCAAAAATAGTTCCTTTGATCAGCAGGGGCTTAAATTTAATGGTCCTGAATTTACCATAGCGTGTTTTTATGGTTTCTTTACCAATATACCTGATATACATTTCATGTATTTCATCATCCAGGAACAAACTAAGGTTTATTTTATCGCCAGGCTTGTATTTTTCAAAATCAATATTACGGGCATAGTAAACCGCACTGATCACATCCTGGACACAGGGCTTGGTTTTATATACACCACTGGTCGTTACAACGGTTTGCGCTTCGTGATTGAAACTCGCATTTTCATATTTCTTGTATCCGCCTTCATCTATATTGCGGATGAAGCGGTAAGGCTTGAGTGTGGTCGTATCAAGGTAACTTTCATACCTGTCGCGCACTTTAAATATCCAATCGTACGAAGAATTAGACCATCCTTCCCCTACGGCATGGTACACCGGCTTGCCATTGTAGTTATCAAGCGTAGCGGTAAAAGTAGCGGTGCCTGCATCCACGTAAATACCTACCACATTGTAAAATACTTTCAATGTAATTCTTTCCCCTGATGAAAAGCTGGTATTGCGGATACTGCAGAACTCATTGTCTGCCGTAAGATTCGCACTGAGAATGACCAGTAAAAGCGTACTGAAAATTTTCCGCCTCATTGCTTTGTATTAAAAATTTTAAGTCCTGCCACCAGCATACTTCCTGCCAGCGCCGGCACAATTAAATTGACCAGCCATATACCTGTAGACGCTGTATATATTCCTACAGTATTTGAGCTGAATGCCTGGAATAACAAGATCCCTGCTTTACCCCTCACTCCCAGTTCAAGTAAAGCTACCGTAGGAATCACTGCTAAAATAAGATATAATACAGTTATTAACCAGAATGCTACCCCTGTTAAAGTGTCTACATGCATCAATTGGAGTATTAATACGTACTGATAGACGAATACAAGATACCTGGCGAAAGACAATCCCAGCACTCTTAACAAAATTCTAACATTCAAGTCTTCCAGCACACGCAGGTGTGTCAGGATTTTTTCAGGCAATTTTATTTTTTTTAAGCATTTCAGCAACCACCCCGGTCTGAAATAAAAAACAATGGAAGCAACTGTTATTATTACTACCATTACCTGTAATGCGCCCATCCAAAAATCACTCACATATTCCTCCGCCATTACAAGCGGATTTTCTAAAATCAACAATCCCGCGACGCCCATTACCATCGTAACAATCAACTGACTTACGCTCCCCGCAATGGTAAGGGGTACCGACTGCAGGCGTTTGCCTTTTTCAACATACAGCATACGCCCCCCGTATTCGCCGATCCGGTTGGGCGTATTGACGGCAAAAGCTACTCCGGCTAAAGTAGCTTTAAATGCATTCCAAACTGATATTGGCTGAAGCGAGCTCATTAATACCTGCCATTTTCCTGCTTCAAGCAACCAGTTAACCACCATCAGGCTCATTACCATCCAAAATTTCCAGGACTGTTCCCCATACAAGGCTTCACCAATATAGTGCAGCGATTGCTTCAGGTCGGGCTGACGTATAATTTGCAGGTAAATTGAATAAGTGAGCCAGATGAACACCGCTGGTCCTACAACCCGGTTGAGAAATATTTTGATACTTTTGTTCCATACTATTATCCGGTTGTAAATAAATTCAGTTTGCATACTAAATCTCAAATCATTTTAGGAATAGATCCAGGCACCCTTGTGATGGGCTATGGCGTTATTGCCGTTAACGAACGGACCATCAAATTATTGGAAATGAACGCTATAAAATTATCTGCCCAAAAAGATCATTATGAACGACTTCATATGATACACCAAAAAGTATTGTCTCTTATACATTCTTTTAAGCCTGACCATTTTGCCATCGAAGCTCCTTTTTTCGGCAAGAATGTGCAAAGTATGCTTAAATTAGGAAGGGCCCAGGGAGTGGCCATAGCGGTAGCCATGCAGGCAGGTATACCGGTTACCGAATATTCTCCAAGAAAAATAAAACAATCCATTACGGGAAATGGCAATGCTGATAAAGAGCAGGTTTGGAAAATGCTGCAGCATATCGCCGATGTTTCACAGGTAATACAATCTTTTGATGCGTCCGACGCGCTTGCCGTAGCGGTCTGTCATCAACTGCAGCTTAGTTCTGTTGTAAAAGAAAGAAAAATAAAACCGGTTAAACGGAACAAAGGTTCATGGCAGGAATTTATAGCCGGTAACCCGCAAAGGGTTGTAATTAAATAAAAACGAGGGGATATCAAATTTTCGATTGTTATACGGGTAGAGATAGGCATGCCTTGCGCCTACCCCTACCCCCATAATACAACGTTATTCCAAATGTTTCAGCAGCTTTTTAGCCGCCGACCGGATCAGTATCCAGTCTTTATCAATTTCATCCTGCGGCAACAGATCAAAACAGGTAAAAACAGGCCTTTCTATTCTTTCCATTCCGCGAAAGGGTTGCCCGGCTTTCCAGGTTACATTGGCAAAGCGCTGGAATAACGTTTTATCTTTTGTATCCAGGCTATCACTAACAATAGCATGCAATATATGGGAAGGAAGCCTGTGTTGTGCCGTGGCAAAATAGCTCAAACCACATTCAAGGGCGTAAAAGCCCGCTATGTTAATAGCAATTTTCTCGTCTTTCAAACGTATGAACTTCGTAGCCTTTTCATCACCGGGCGCTAAAAAGGAGGGTACCGGCTGATGGAGGGCAGTATAGTACGCTGCCGCTGTATGGGCTGCCATTTCTTCCGTAAATGGTCTGTCTTTTAGCAGTTCGCCAAGTCGTTGCAACTGTACCTGGCGGGGTGCATCTTTAACCTGCTGCATGGCAGGCAACAGCTTCGTTGCGGCCGCGTACAACTGATCATAATCTTTCTGAATTTCTTCTTTCGATAAAAACGAAGAAGACACAAACACTTCTCTTGTTACCCGCTCCAGCCCCCTGAAAGGCTGTCCCGCTTTCCATGCAGCATTGGCAAACCGGTTGAGCAATAATATTTTGCCGGAATCCAGCTTTTTATCCAGCAGTGCCGTTATCCATTCCCAAGGGGTGCCTCCATTTTGTTGCATGATGGCTCCTATGCCACATTCCAATGCATAAAAAGGAGCAATGCTGATGGCTATTTTTTCTTCTTTTACCAACCGGGCTATTACGGACGTATCCGAACCTTCAGGCAAAAACGCGGGCACAAATCCATTACCGGAAGAGTAGTAAGCAGCTTCCTGGCCGGCAGCCATTTCCAACGTAAAAGAAGTATCGCGCAGGAGGGCTGTGATCTTCAACAGCTCATTCTGTATCTGTTTTTCATCAGGCACGCTATGTTTATCGGTACTATGCATTGTACATGAATATGAAAATAGATACAACAATACCCAGCCGGTACAAAAAGCAGCTATTTTCATTGTAGCAGGTTTGATATGCGCGTTAAGTTACTTCAAACAAAACAGAACCCTATTATCTAATCCATATTAGAAACGATTTTTTCCTGTATTTCTTTTAATTGCCCCGCAGAAAGCTTCAGCTTGCCCCTGGTGAAATTAAGATCATCAACAGAATTTATAGGAATAAGATGAATATGGGCATGCGGCACTTCCAGTCCTACCACACTTATTCCGCAACGATTGCAATCAAACGATCTTTCGATGGCTTTGGCAATGGGCTGGGCAAACTGCATCAATTCCGCAAGATAATCCGGTGGCAGATCAAACAGGTTGTCTACTTCAATTTTAGGAATTACCAGCGTATGCCCCTTTACCAGGGGAAAAATATCCAGAAAAGCAAAACACTTTTCGTTTTCTGCTATTTTATACGAAGGAATGTCGCCGACAATAATTTTAGAAAACAGGGTCATTGTTTATTTTTTAATGCTATAAGAAAATCATTTATGCAGATCAATGCCCGCATATCCTTCCACGGCGCGCTGAGGCGCCCGGTTTATGTAAAACTGCCTGTCCTGCGGCGCCCAGGTTCCTAACCCGTCTACATACCGGTTAAACATGCAAAACGCCGCCGCGATCAGCACCGTGTCGTGAATTTCCCGGTCGGTGGCGCCCTGCGCCCTGGCATCTTCAACCAGCTCGGTGGTTACGTGTTTGCCGCTTTTTTGAACAGCGCCGGCTATAGCCAGCAACGATTTAAGTTTGGCAGATAGCGGCGCAGATAAAAAATCATTTTTAATGGCGTCTATATCCTTCATTTCGCATTGCATATAATGTTGCGCCAACGCGCCATGTACATTCTGACAGAAAAAACAATTATTCAGATAGGATACATAGGTTCCGATCAGCTCTCTTTCACCCCTGCTCAATGTACTGTCGTCGCTGCGCAATAATACTTCCGCCAGTTGGTTCAGCGGCTTTTCTGTTTCGGGGCGATACGCCATCAGACCGCGAATGCCCGGCAGCTCATTTCCAAGATCAATATGTGCCATACGTGCGAAGATTTAAAAGAAAACAATACAAACTTATCAATATTATTTTTTACCCGCTATCCTGTTCAAAAACCCTTCTACCTTCCTGCGGATCATCCAGGCAGGCTGCATGTGATTGTTTACCAGTATCGAAAAAATCAAAGGCTTTCCGGACGAAGTATAGAGATAGCCACTTAAACAAACCACTCCCGACAGGGTACCTGTTTTAGCATATACATAGGCTGTATCTGCTTTATAATAATTCAGCAAAGTTCCTTTGCCCCCTGCCGGAAATATTTTTTTTAACCTTTCCAGCCCATATTCATCTTTCATTTTATGAAGCACCCATATAAAATCATTCGGTGTAAACAGGTTATAGTTGCTCAACCCGCTTCCGTCGGCCCACCGGGGTTTTTGCGGCAGTTCTTTCATTTCGTTTGCCAGCGCATAAGCTATCAGCGCTTTTTCGTCCATCACGCCCAGCTTTTCGGCAGCAGCCATCAGCAGCACCTGCTCTGCAAAAAAATTATCGCTCCGGTACATCATGATCCTGTACAAAGAATCCGCAGGTTGTGAATACAGCACCTTGCCTGACTGTACAGGAGTAGTGGTCACCTCAACTGTCTTCCCGAGTGAATCTTTCAGCAAATCCAGTCCCGATGCCAGCACATTCGTCATAAAAGGCGATCGTTTTTCTGCATGCACTTCTTTACCCTGGGTGATAAAGAAAGTATTTGCCGTAAGCGCCCTTTTCACCGAGAACTTTTCAGCGGCAGTATCTGCGCTAAAATTTACTTTCCAGTTAATATCAGGTTCTGAATAAATAAACGCCTCCTGCCGCGCCAGGGCATCAATGCTTCCGGAATCGCGGATCTGTACCCATTTTATCACATTGCCATATACAGGGAATGGGCTTCGTTCCACCTGGTAGCCATCATTATAATCGTCCCACATCCAGCCTTCGCCCAATGCTTCCGTGCGCCAGTTGCCATCGTTGACAGCAATGGGTTTTGAACAATTTTTCAAAAAACCAAATGCGGGTTGTACGGGAAAATCAGGATGCAGAAAGGTAGGATCGCCCCCGGGCTGAATATATACTGTATCGGCAGTATCGTTGTACCTGAAGGCAACCAAACTATCACCCAGGTATTTCAATCCTGCATACAAAGTCATAATTTTCATATTGCTGGCCGGCGTGAAATATTTATCTGCCTGGTAGCTATATACAAATTTTTGAGTGGAGGGGTCGTATACAGCGATCCCTGTATGCGCGTCCGCCAGCACGGAGTCGTTAAACAATTCTTTATCCGCGATCTTTTGAATATACCGGTATGAAGAACAGGACGAAAAGCCTGCAACAGCCAGGAATAAAAAAAGAATACAATTGGTAGTAGCATTCAACATATGGAGCTGCTGGTTACAGGTTACAAGTTTCAGGTTTGGGGTTTATGGTTTTAAGTTAACGAAAAACTATAAACTGATACCTCATGCCTCATTACAGGTTGCAGGTCGCAAGTTTCAGGTTGCAGGAGATTGCTGGTTTTGTGATGTTGGATTTACCTGATACCTCATGCCTGACACCTCATACCTCATTACAGGTTACAGGTATCGGGTTTGGAGTTTATGGTTTATCGTCTTCATTGTCCACTGTCAACTATCCACTGTCCATCAAACCATAGACGCTCTGTGCACCTCCCTGTACTCCCTGCCTCCGTGGTTTTCCATTCCCACATTTTCAAATTCTCAAATTTTCAAATTGCCCTCAGCTTCTCTCCTGCGCCCTTAGCCAGCGCTCCGGAATTTCGTTACTGCTGGCCTGTATATAGTCCTGGTAAGAACAGGCGATATAGGACTGATCAGGTAACTGCATCCACCATCTCCCGGTTTTTTTGCTTTGCAGGAAAACAGTATCAATTTCTCCAAACACGGTATTGAATTCGTAAAAAGACTCTCTTTCCGCCAGCAGGGCTTCATGCTTACCCTGCCATCTTCCATCTACAAAATACCACAGCATTTGGGCAATTTGCTTGGCAGTTAGCTGCTGTATATCGTTTTCAACACTGTACCCATACACGCCAAAAGTGCTGATATTAGGACTCATACCCGCAAAACGGGTAAGCATACAGGCCTGTTCGCCATCGAGCCCGTTAGGTGAAAGATAATTGGAAGGAGCAGCGGCATGTTGCAAAGCTGATATATCAAAGCTCAATAAATGCGTATTACGCAACACGGGCTCCATTTCATCCATATGTTCTTTCACCACACCCAGCCTGTAACAATCGAACCTCAGCTTATCCATGGTTTCGAGCATGTGCGGGTTAACCAGATAGCTTTGAAAAGCAATGTGGTTGTAATGCCTGATAAAATTGGGATCGCCGGTTAACATCTCCATCAAAAAATTTTTGCTCCTTACCGGGTTGCTCATTTGTATATCTATCAGCCCATCAATTACCGTAGCTTCAATAATGCGGTTCAGCACTTTGTATGCATCGTATTGTGCCAGCGTCAGATCATGGCTTCCTCCAAGTATTAAAACTGTTTTACCAATACCCACCAGCTCACTTACCACGGTACGCAGTGCCGCATACGTATCGGCTAACCCGGCGCCGCATTTTATATTACCCACGTCTGCAATCTGTACTTCCTTATGCCAATAGTACAATTCATAAAACCGGCTTCTTACCACATCTGCAGCCAGTGAATAGCGGTTGATGCCATCCCCTCTTTCTTCTCCACAGCCCACCAATACAATATCGGCAGCATGCACATCCGGCAGTTCCTCCTCATATACCTGAACAGCCTTCCCTATCTGCCCTTCTTGGTACCCTTCGTCGTGCGACAAATGATACCTGTTTACGGGATCTAAAAAATCAGTGATGTTCAGCACGTCACTCATACAATGAATTTTTACAAACCTACTGGTTCCAAAGCAAAAACCGAGACATAAACTACTAACAGGATGTGAAAAAGGTACGATAAAGCCATGAGCAGCCGAAATCTTATCCCCAGGCTTAACGCCGACGGAGAGCGGTTGGGCATCTCAAATTGTCGCTGCATATTTAAGTGCCCTCACCCTTGTCTGCCGACAGGCAGGCTTTTTATTCCCTCTCCCCCCGAACATTCGGGGCGAAGAGGGAAAAGCAGTGCGACAATTGGAGTGCACCCAAAGCGGTATAGCTTGTCGATTTCAGGGAATTTTACATTATCTTGCGAACTCAAAAGAAACTGTATGTCTGAAAAGAAACCCGGTGAAAGCTTATTCAATAAGCAGAACTACTTATGGATGGCGATCGGAGGAGTAGTGATGGTGATCGCTTTATTGCTGATGGCCGGCGGTAAAAGCCCCGACCCGAAGGTTTTTGATTACAACGAAATTTACAGTAAGCGCAGGATCACCGTAGCCCCTATCCTGCTGATGCTTGGTTTGCTGATAGAAGTATATGCCATTATGCGTAAACCGAAATCAGCCGACAAATAAATGAATACCCCTGAATAAAAGCTGAATGCGATGGAAGTCCATCGCATTTTTTACAGAATTGATCAGTATATAACTGTTTTACGAATGAGTTTAGTACAAGCCATTATTATAGCCATTGTTGAAGGACTTACAGAATTTCTCCCGGTTTCCTCTACAGGACACATGATCATTGCCAGTTCGATGATGGGCATAGCCGATACTGAATTCACAAAAATCTTCGAGATCGCTATTCAATTGGGCGCCATACTTTCGGTGGTGGTGTTATACTGGAAAAAATTTTTTGATTTCGGCAAATGGCAGTTTTATGTAAAGCTCATCGTAGCTACCATTCCGGCCCTGGCGCTGGGTTTCTTTTTTTCCGATCGCATCGACGCCCTGCTCGAAAGTCCAACTACAGTAGCCATTACATTGTTGCTGGGGGGCGTTATACTTTTATTCATTGATAATATATTTAAACAGCATACCATTACGGAGGAAACGCACATTAGCTTTAAAAATGCCTTCATTATAGGCATCTGGCAGTGTGTGGCAATGATCCCCGGCGTTAGCCGGAGCGCTTCCAGCATTATCGGGGGGATGCAGCAAAAGCTTACCCGCACCCTGGCTGCCGAATTCTCATTTTATCTCGCCGTGCCTACCATGTTCGCGGCCACAGCCTATAAGCTGTTTTTAAAAAAATATGCGCTGGGTGACACGGAAGTCAGAGGCTATGAAATTGTATTCAGCTCCTCGCAAAACACACAGGCATTTATTGTGGGTAATATAGTGGCCTTTATCGTTGCCATCCTGGCCATTAAATTTTTCATAGGCTTTCTGCAAAAACACGGATTTAAATTATTCGGTATTTACCGTATTATTGCAGGAGTGATTTTGCTGGTTCTGATATACGCAGGGTATTTGAAATAACCGGCAATAAAGTTTCACCTGATTTTCATGCAAACAGCGCCGAAAAAAATCGTCAACGGTTGGGCCATGTACGACTGGGCCAACAGCGTGTACAACCTCGTTATTACCACCACCATTTTCCCCGCTTATTATGTAGGCATTACCCAGGGCGACAACGGCAATGGTGAACATATGGTAAGCTTTTTCGGGAAAAACTTCATCAATACCACTTTGTTAGACTATGTGCTGGCGGTTGTATTTTTACTGGTCGCTTTTTCATCGCCTGTCCTGTCGTCTATTGCCGATTACCGCCGCAATAAAAAGGTATACCTGCGGTGGTTCTGCATTGTAGGGTCCGCGGCCTGCTGCGGCCTGTTCTTTTTTACACCCGAAAGGATTGAGCTGGGCGTGCTGCTTTTTGCGCTGGCAGCGGTAGGTTATTGGGGCAGCCTGGTGTTTTACAATTCCTACCTGCCGGATATAGCTGCTCCCGAAGACCAGGACAGGATCAGCGCCAAAGGGTATTCGCTCGGGTATATAGGAAGCGTGCTGCTGCAGATCATTTGTTTTATCGTGATCATCAAGCCCCAACTGTTTGGGTTCAGCGCTCAGCAAATCGCCGAAAGGTATCCTGTAAGGTTATCGTTTTTATTAGCCGGCATATGGTGGTTCGGGTTTGCACAAATTACGCTCAGGGTATTGCCGCTACCCAGCAAAAAAGAAAGACAGGCAAAAAAGAATGTGCTTACACATGGCTTCCGGGAACTATCGCTGGTTTTTAAACAACTGAAACATATTCCGGTACTTAAAAGATTCCTGCTTTCCTTTTTCCTTTACAGCATGGGCGTGCAAACAGTAATGCTGGTAGCGGCAGGCTTCAGCAAAAAAGAGATTTTCCCTAAATCGGAAGATGAACCCAAACTGTTGTTTACACTCATCCTGATACAACTGGTAGCCATTGCGGGAGCCATTGTAATGAGCCGCCTTTCCAAACGCGTGGGCAACCTGAGAGTGCTGATGGCGGCGGTGGTAATATGGATCGTAATATGTATATGGGCCTACTTTGTACAAACACAGTTCCAGTTTTATCTCCTGGCGGCCTCTGTAGGGTTGGTGATGGGCGGTATACAATCCATGAGCCGCAGCACCTATTCTAAATTTTTACCCGAAACCAAAGACACTACTTCCTTTTTCAGCTTTTATGATGTTACGGAAAAGATCGCCCTGGTAATAGGTATCTTTTCTTTTGGGTTTCTTGAATACCTTACAGGTAGCATCCGTAATTCAATAATAGCTTTAATTGTTTTTTTTATACTTGGATTGTTCGCGCTCATGTACACCCAAAAGGCGGTCAAACAAGCCCGGTAAGTTACTTTAAGGCTGTTTGGCCGGTAGATTTACCTCCCGGTAAAAAGAATTTATGCGCTTATCTTCAACAATAGGTTGACCAGGTTCAGCACTGACATAACGGAATACGAAAATGCTCTGCCTTTAGAAAAACAATTCGTTTCCGGTAACTTTGCGGAGCAGAAGTACCAGGTATGAATCTATATAACAATAAAATACTTCAACTGAAAAAGGATATTTATTCAAAAGAATACCAGGTGGAGCAAATTATTCGTTCTAAAAAATTTATGGACGATCATTTCGCTGAAAAAATTCAGTTAAGTGAGATATCAAAATCGGCTAATCTCTCCAAGTTTCACTTTATACGACTTTTTAAAAAACACTACGGTGTAACACCCAATCAGTACCTCACAGAAAAAAGAATACTGGAGGCTAAAAAATTGTTAGCATCGGGAAAATCCGTATTTGAAGTCTGCGCGGCTGTGGGATTTGAAAGCACGAGCACTTTTTCCGGCTTGTTTAAAAAAATCACCGGCACAACGCCAACTGGCTACCCTGCAAAAAAGCAACTTTGAAGAAGTAGATTATATTAAACCTCCCTTTTTTTGTGAAAACTAACAGTTATACCTTTTAAATTTAAATTTTATGAGCTGTTCCATTACTACTTTTCTGATGTTTGAAGGAAAGGCAGAAGAAGCAATTAATTTCTATATCTCTCTATTTAGTGATTCCGGAATTGTAAGTATTACCCGATATGCAAGTGGGGAACCCGGCGATGAAGGTACCGTCAGGCATGCTGTTTTTTCGCTCGGCGGACAGCAGTATATGGCTATTGACAGTGCTATAAAACATGGATTTACATTTACGCCATCCATGTCTTTATTTGTTACATGTGACACTGCAGAAGAAATTGATATACTTTTTGAAAAATTATCCGGTAGCGGCAAAGTGTTGATGCCTTTGGATAAATACCCCGGACTTAAGAAATTCGGTTGGATCAGCGACAAATTTGGTGTTTCCTGGCAACTTAATTTAAAATAAACGCTCCTTTCTGCCATATGAAAATACAAGTAACCAGCATCATGGTTAATGATCAGGACAGGGCATTTGAGTTTTATACCCAAATGCTGGGTTTTGAAAAAAAGAGAGAGATTCCGTTCGAAGACGGGCGATGGCTGACCATTGTCTCAAATGAAGACAAGGATGGAGTGGAATTGCTTCTTGCCCCATTACAATTTGAACCGGCAATAGTATACCAGAAAGCATTGTATGAAGCAGGAATGCCTGCCTTAACTTTAACTATAGACGACATAGATCACGAATATAACAGACTGACTCAATTGGGAATTGTATTTAGCATGGTTCCTACCCAAATGGGGATATCAAAGCTTGCTGTGTTCGACGATACTTGTGGAAATAAGGTTCAATTGGTTCAGGTATTATAATGAAAAATTGAACTTTCTTACCAAGGGTAAATGTGCCCGTTTTGCCTTTACCAGCCGCATGTGGACGATGAACTTTATATTTGCTGCTCATTTCCGCAACAACTATGTCATCTACCACAATCAATATTCCCCTATACCAGGCAGACGCGTTCACCCGCAAACCGTTTGGTGGTAACCCTGCCGCTGTTTGTCCTTTAGCCGAATGGCTTACCGACGAACAAATGCAGCACATTGCCATGGAAAATAACCTGTCGGAAACGGCTTTCATTGTAAAGGAACAGGAAGGTTACCGCATCCGCTGGTTTACACCTTCAGTAGAAGTAGATCTATGCGGCCATGCCACGCTTGCAGCGGCGCATGTGTTTTTCAGGCATCTTGGATATGCGGGCGACAGCATAACGTTCCAGTCAAAAAGCGGGCGACTAACCGTTACACAAAAAACGAACGGCCAGCTTACGCTTGATTTTCCCGCAGATCATTTTGAAAAAGTGGATGATCCTCCCGCCGCCATAGCAGAAGGACTGGGCATAGCGGTTAAAGAAGTATGCAGGGGAAAGTTTGACTATATGGCAATAGCAGATTCCCAGCAGGTAATTGAAGCGTTACGACCTGATTTAAAAAAAATAGCTACCCTCAAAAGCCGCGGCATATTGGTAACTGCAAAAGGTAACTCGAGCGATTTTGTTTCGCGTTGCTTTTTTCCTCAAAGCGGTATCGATGAAGACCCGGTAACCGGTTCTGCCCATACGCTGCTCGCTCCTTACTGGGCTTCGGTATTCAATAAAAATGTTTTAACCGCCGTTCAGCTTTCTTCCCGCAGGGGATATATGGATTGTGAGTTAAAAGACAACCGGGTACTGATGAGCGGTTACGCGGTAACATTCATGAAAGGAGAAATCATAATAACAATTTGAGATTTGATATCATTAGTGTCCGGTAAAAAATAATATTAGTTCTTTGAAAGTCTTATTGGATAAAGGTTTGATCAAAATTTAGTTTGGTGACGATTTGAAATGAGCCATTTTATAACTTACTGAAAATCAGCATAGTTATGAATCAAGGCAAATATGTCTTTGCGCAAGCAATTACCTTTCTTCCCGCCAGAATATTTGATCGTTGTGTACGTAAATATCAAGGCGATAAGTGGGTAAAACATTTTACGTGCTGGAACCAACTGTTGTGTATGATGTTTGGACAATTAACTAACCGCGATAGTCTCAGAGACTTACTTGTTTGCATAAATGCACATCAGCCAAAGCATTATCATTTAGGATTAGGAAAACGTATATCCCGGTCTAATCTTGCTGAGGCCAATGAGAAAAGGGACTATCGGATCTTTGAGATGTTTGCTTATGAAATGATTGCCGAAGCCCGTAAATGCTGCATACCTGATAGCGATTTTGATTTGTCTGTTCAGGGAAACGTATATGCTTTTGATAGCACTGTGATAGATTTATGCTTAAATATATTCTGGTGGGCTACTTTCCGAAAAGCTAAAGCCGCTATCAAACTGCACACGTTGTTTGATGTAAAGACCTCCATTCCTGTTTTCATACATATTACTGCTGCAAGCGTGCACGATATAAATGGATTGGATAAACTTGTTTACGAAACTGATGGATACTACATCATGGACCGCGGCTACGTTGACTTTGAAAGACTTTACATTATTGACCAGCATGAAGCCTTTTTTGTCACCAGGGCCAAGAGTAATACTAAGCTGAAACGAATATCATCTTCAAAGCCAGACAAATTGAAAGGCGTGATGTGTGATCAGCGGGTAATACTTACGGGTCATTACTCTTACAAATCCTACCCGAAGCAATTTCGGAGGATAAAATTTTATGATGCTGAGCAAAACAGAACGTTTGTCTTTCTGTCCAATAACCTTACACTTCCTGCTATCGAAATCGCTATGTTGTATAAGTATAGATGGAGAATAGAACTGTTTTTCAAATGGATCAAGCAACACCTCAAAATAAAATCCTTTTGGGGCACTTCTGCTAACGCAGTGAAAATACAAGTCTACATTGCTATCATTACCTACACGATGGTAGCAATTATCAAAAGCAAGTTGAGGTTGAAACAATCAACCTATGAAATCTTACAGGTGTTGAATGTATCTCTTTTAGATAAAACACCTTTAAGGCAACTTTTTGAAAACTCTTTATCCCAAGATGTCAAAGAACAAAATTATACTCAATTGAAAATCAACCTAATTTAACCGGACACTAATGATTTGATATCTCAAATTTGAAATTTCAAATCTCAAATTCCAATGTCTAATCTTCTTATATATACAGATGGCGCGGCAAGAGGGAACCCCGGTAGGGGAGGATACGGCGCCATCTTAAAATGGGGAACATCGGAAAAAGAAATATCAGCAGGGTACCGGCTTACTACCAACAACCGCATGGAGCTGCTGGCTGTAATATCCGCATTGGAAGCCCTTACAAAAACCAATCTTTCCATTACCGTATATTCCGATAGCCAGTATGTAGTAAAAGCGGTAAAGGAAGGCTGGCTGAACAACTGGATGCGTACCGACTTTAAAGGAGGAAAGAAAAATAAGGATCTGTGGAAACGGTTCTTTGCTCTTTCAAAAAAACACAGCATACAATTTGTGTGGGTAAAAGGGCATGCGGATAACCAGTACAACAACCGCTGCGATGTACTGGCTACTACTGCCGCCGATGGAAAAGATTTACTGGTGGATGAGGGATACGAAAGCGGGCAAACTTAACCTAAAAGGTCAGTACCACGTAAGCTGCAAATCCCGGTAAGACTGAAAATGATTTTTTCAAAAATATTATCCATCATCGCTTTAAACAAACACAATGTATAAGCTAAAGGGAAAAGTACAGCACTACGCCTGGGGCGGAACCGAATATATTCCGCACCTGCTGGGAGAAGAAAATATTCAGCATCAGCCTTATGCCGAATACTGGATGGGCGCGCATGCCAGCAGTCCTTCGGAAGTGCTGCTCAGCGAAACGCACCGTACAACACTTAACCGGCTTCTTAAAGAAGAAGGAGAAAAATGGCTGGGCAAAAAGGTAGCAACGCGTTTCGGCGGACTTCCTTATTTATTTAAAGTGCTGGATGTAAAAGACATGTTATCCATACAGGTACATCCTACTAAAGAAGAGGCGGAAAAAGGCTTTGCCCGCGAAAACGAAGCGGGTATACCGCTGAATGCATCCAACAGGAATTATAAAGACGACAATCATAAACCCGAAGTAATGGTTGCATTAAGTGAGTTTTGGCTGCTGCACGGGTTTAAGAAAAAAGAATTGCTGGAAGAAACCCTGCACAATGAGCCCCTGTTCCATCCGCTGCTGTCCATATTTGAAAAAGAAGGTTATTATGGCTTATACAAATATGTAATGGAGTTGCCGCAAAATGAAGTAGATGCCATACTGGTACCGCTCATTCAAAAGATACAACCCCGCTATCAAGCCAATCAATTATCAAGGGCTGAACCCGGCTATTGGGCTTGTAAGGCGATCGGCGATCAACCGCTTGTCACGCTCGACAGGGGCATTTTTTCCATTTACTTTTTTAACATTCTTCATTTGCATCCCGGACAGGCCATTTTCCAGGGAGCCGGCGTGCCGCACGCCTATATGGAAGGACAGAATATTGAATTGATGTCGAACTCGGATAATGTGTTAAGAGGCGGGCTTACCCCTAAACACATTGATGTGCCGGAATTGCTGAAGCACACCTTATTTGAAGGCATTACCCCGGCTGTTATGGAGGGAGAAAAGCAGGGCAATGAAACAATTTATCATTGCCCTGTTCCGGATTTTATTGTAAGTTGCATTGTTGTAGAGAAAGGTGGAATGTATGTACATACTTCCGGATCGCTTGAAGTACTTTTGGTAACGGAAGGAGACGCTTCGGCAACCAGTCAGCTTCAAAGCATCGCGGTGCACAAGGGGGAAGTGATATTTACGGGCGCAGGAGAACAGTATACCATTACGACAACCGGCAGGGTTGTTATATATAAAGCGGGAGTACCTGAATAATCAGGATTTTGTTGGAGCAGCCTGCCGGTAATTTAAGTGTTTGCTGATTAAGATATGGTAAATAGCAAACACTTTGTTATCCGGGTAGCAAATCGTGCTCAACTGCCGGGAATTGCTTAACTTTAAGGTCTGTTAATAATCGGATTTTAATTTTTAACCCGGGGAAGATTGCTTGTAGATTGAGAGAAGCACCTCTCAGCAATTCCGCAGTACGGAGTTGTTAAAATTGAAGTATGAAAAAGATATATATTATTGCGCTGCTGTGTTTGGTAACTGTAGCTGCGATTTATACTTTCAGACATTATTCCGGCAGCAACACTACAGATGCAGCCGACGGAAAAATCAGCTATAACTTCCAGGTCAGGCCCATCCTCTCGGATAAATGTTTCGCCTGTCATGGACCCGATGTCAACAAGCGCGAAGCGGGCTTACGGCTCGATATAGAAGCCGATGCCTATAAAGCGCTCAAAGATCACCCGGAAGCTCATGCCATCGTTCCGGGAAAGCCAAGCAAGTCAGAAGTATATTTACGGGTCAGCTCTACCGATTCTTCGGTGGTGATGCCGCCGGCTTCCAGCAATTTACCTCCGCTTACCGAAGGTGAAATAGCGATCATAAAAAAATGGATCGAACAAGGCGGTAAATATGAAAAACACTGGGCTTTTGCAGCCCCTGTTAAGCCGGACATGCCTAAGGTTAAAAACAAGGATTGGCCCAACAATGAAATCGACTTTTTTGTGCTGAAGGAGATGGAAAAGCACGGGCTTTCTCCCAATGAAGAAGCCGATAAGGAAAGATTGCTCAGGCGTATATCGCTTGATATAACAGGTCTGCCTCCCGCTCCCGAAGAAATTGACAGCTTTGTAAAAAATACAGCGCCGGATGCCTACGAAAAAAAGATTGATGAATTGCTGAGCCGTCCAACCTATGGCGAACGCATGGCCATTCCCTGGCTGGATGTGGCGCGATACGCAGACTCTCACGGATACCAGGATGATAACTATCGTACACAATGGCCGTGGAGAGACTGGGTGATCCATGCGTTCAATAAAAACATGCCTTACGATAAGTTCATAACCTGGCAATTGGCCGGCGATCTATTGCCGGATGCCACCAAAGAACAACTGCTGGCAACGGGCTTTAACCGCAACCATAAAATTACCGAAGAAGGCGGCGTCATTGATGAAGAATACCGGGTGGAATACGTGGTAGACAGAACGAACACGCTGGGTACCGCCCTGCTGGGCATGACCATTGAATGCGCGAAATGCCACGATCATAAATACGACCCTGTTTCACAGAAGGACTTTTACGAGATGTCTGCTTTTTTCAACAGCATTAAAGAAGTAGGACTGGAATCTACCGTGGGCGGGCAGGAAACCTTCGCCAAAAATCCACGCATAGACATTACCAGGGAAGACCTGGAAGGCGTGTTGAATTTCATGAACAAAACCGATACGCATCGCCTGCAGGTATCTATTATGAAAGACATGGATACCATGCGTAAAACGTATATCCTTACCCGCGGTAATTATGACCAGCATGGCGAAGAAGTGACCGCAGGCACACCGGCTTCCATATTGCCTTTCCCGGATAGCCTGCCCAAAAACAGGCTGGGACTTTCCAAATGGTTGTTCGATAAAAGCAACCCTCTCACAGCAAGGGTATTTGTGAACCGCGTGTGGCAGGAGATATTTGGACGGGGTATCGTAAAATCTTCCGGCGATTTCGGAATGCAGGGCGATTTGCCAACCAACCCGGCGCTCCTCGATTGGCTGGCGGTTGACTTCCGGGATAACGGCTGGGACATTAAACGCCTGGTGAAGCAGGTATATATGTCTGCTACTTATAAGCAATCTTCGGTTGTAACGCCTGAAAAATTAAAATCCGATCCTTTAAATATTTATTTATCGTATGCTCCCCGCATACGCATGAACGCCGAAATGGTACGTGACCTGGTATTATCAAGCAGCGGTTTGCTGCAACCGATTATCGGGGGACCAAGCGTAAAGCCCTACCAGCCACCCGGCTTATGGGAGCTGGCTACTTCGGGCAGGGGATTGCTGGCAAGCTACAAGCAGGATCATGGCGATAAGCTGTACCGCAGGGGCATGTATACGTTCATTAAACGAACGGTTCCTCCGCCCAGCATGATGATATTTGACGCCAGCAACCGCGACCAGTGTGAAGTGAAACGATCAAGAACCAATACCCCTTTGCAGGCATTGATCATGATGAACGACCCCACTGTGCTCGAATCTTCTGTTGCATTGGCAGACCTGCTGGTTTCCGGCAAACAAAGTACGGAAGCTGCCCTTACAACCGCTTTTATGCGGATCATCAACCGGAGACCCGGAAAGCAGGAATTGGATATTTTACAGGAATACTGGAAGGAGCAGGATGATTATTTTAAAGCAAATCCCGAGCTTGTAGAAAAAGTAGTAAACAAAATAGGAGAATACAAGCTGAAAAATACCCCGTCACCCGATCTTGCCGCCATGGTAAGAACCTTGCAGGTTATTTATAACATGGATGAAGCGATCACAAAAACATAAATACATGGAGAACGAATTATTACAACATGGGCTGAATATCAACCGCCGGAAATTCCTTTCGCGGATGAGCATAGGACTGGGAAGCATGGCGTTGGGTTCGTTGCTTATTCCGGATCTTTTCAGCCGCGGCGGCGCAGAAGAAGAAGCGGGTTTTATCCCCGGTATTCCTCACTTTGCGCCAAAGGCAAAAAGAGTGATCTATCTTTTCCAGAATGGAGCCCCGTCTCAGCTGGAAACATTTGATTATAAACCCATGCTTAATAAAATGATGGGGCAGGACTTACCTGAATCCATCCGCAACGGGCAGCGCCTTACCGGTATGACATCCGGGCAAAAGTCTTTCCCGCTGGTAGGTTCGTATTATAAATTTGAACAACATGGTAAGTCAGGAGCGTGGGTAAGCGAAATATTCCCGCACATGTCTAAAGTGGTAGACGACATGTGTATTATCCGCTCCCTGCATACCGAAGCCATCAACCACGATCCGGCTTTAACTTTCTTCCAGACGGGGGCGCAACAAGGTAACCGTCCCAGTATGGGCGCCTGGGTAAGCTATGGCCTGGGAACAGAAAATAAAAACCTGCCTGCGTTTTGTGTATTGTTATCGCGGGGAAAAGGAAACGGGCAGGGAGTATATTCCAAATTATGGTCAAACGGCTTCCTCGATTCCGTACACCAGGGCGTACAGTTCAGCAGTGGCGAAAACCCTATCCTGTACCTGCAGGATCCCGAAGGAATGGACAGGGAAGCCAGGCGTAAAATGCTTGATAAGGTAGCTGCGCTGAACGAAATTCAATTGAAGGATTTTGGGGATCCGGAAATTGCTGCAAAAATCCAGCAATACGAAATGGCTTACCGCATGCAAACCGCCGTGCCTGAAATTATGGATGTATCCAAAGAATCGGACGATATTGTAAAACTGTATGGATCTGAATGCCTGGTGCCGGGTACGTTTGCCGCCAACTGCCTGCTGGCGCGTAAGCTTTCCGAAAACGGCGTTCGTTTTATACAGCTTTACCACCAGGGCTGGGATCAGCATGGCAACCTGCCCAACGAAATGAGGGGGCAGGCTAAAGATGTGGATCAGCCTTCCGCCGCTTTGATTACCGATCTGAAGCAAAGAGGGTTGCTGGATGAAACACTGGTGATATGGGGAGGAGAATTTGGCAGGACCAACTATTGCCAGGGAACTTTCAGCGCGGACAATTACGGTCGTGATCATCATCCGCGCTGCTTTACCGTTTGGATGGCAGGCGGCGGTGTGAAACCCGGTATGGTATATGGCGAAACAGATGAGTTTGGATACAATATTGTGAAAGACCCCGTGCACATCAACGATTTTCATGCAACGATACTGAACCGGCTTGGATTTGATCACGAGCGGTTAACCTATCGTTTCCAGGGCAGGCGCTACAGGCTGACAGATGTGGCGGGGCATGTGGTAAAAGATATTATCACGTAAATATTAACCATACAGGCATATAGACGAAGACAGGTTTCATAAGCATCAAAAAAGCAGTTCTGTGTATCCTTACCATTCTATTGTTTCTATGTGGTGAAAAAAATAGTAGTAATATAAACGCTTGTCATTTATTATATCAACATCATTCATTTATGAAAAGAAGACATTTTATTCAAAAGGCCGGCATTGCTACGGCTTCATTCGCTATTGCCAAAGATATGTTTGCCGGGCAAAATGATCCTGTATACGGCCATAATAACATGCGCTATAAAATGAACAATCAGTGGGGTAAATTAAATCCTGAACAATACCCCGTAAAAGATTGCCATGAAATGGTACAGGACAAAAAAGGACGCATCATACTTCTTACAAACGAAACCAAAAACAATATCCTTATCTATAATAAAAAAGGGAAATTGTTGCAAAGCTGGGGCCATGAATTTCCCGGCGCCCATGGACTAAGCCTTCAACGCGCCGGTGGTGAGGAATATCTTTTCATTACAGATAACAACAGGCACCAGGTATACAAAACAGACCTGAACGGGAAGGTATTACTTACCATTGACTACCCTAAAGAAACGGGAGTATATGAAAAAGCAGAAGCTTTTATTCCCACGGAAACAACCATTCTTGACAACGGCGAATTTTATATAGCCGATGGATATGGATCGCAGTATATTATTCATTATGATGCCAACGGAAAGATCAAAAACTTTTTTGGCGGCAGGGGTGAAACGACCGCCCATCTTGACAATGCACATGGTATTACGGTAGATAAAAGACAGGGAAATACCACCCTGCTGGTAACCGACCGCACGCGGAATTGTTTCAAGCGCTTTTCGCTCGACGGAAAATTGATTGAAATAATAGAGCTGCCGGGAGCATGCGTATGCCGGCCGGTAATTAAAGGCGACTATTTATACGCGGCTGTTTTGCGTTCTCCTAATTTGCAAACTGCCGATTCAGGCTTTGTAACCATCCTGGATAAAAACAATAAAGTAGTATCTAATATAGGAGGTTCCGAGCCCGTATACCAGGACGGAAAATTGCAACCCATGAGCCAGGGGGAAGCCATCTTCAAAAACCCGCATGATGTGTGCGTGGATGATGATGACAACCTGTATGTGGCACAATGGGCATCGGGCAAAGTATATCCTTATAAATTTACAAGAGTATAATTGTGTAACCGGGATTCGGCCAACAATGGCAGGCGGTTCAACGCTCCGCCTGCATCATGTAATATCACTCTAATCCTCCGCCCCTGGCGGCTAGAAAAGCTTATATCTGCGCATGGAAAAAGTAAAGAAAACAGGTAATGGTATATTGTTCGGCTGCATGGTCTTTCTTCTTTTCCTGGTGACGTTTGAAAGCATCCTGCAAATCCCATCGTGGCTGGCCGTAGCGGGCAGGATGCACCCGATGTTTCTGCATTTCCCCATTGTGTTGCTGCTGGTTTCATTTTTTACTATATGGATACCCGTCAATAAAAACGCAGATAATGAGTGGCTCGACTTTCTGCGGCTGGTGGCCGCATTGTCTGCCGTCGTAACAGCCATCATGGGCATGCTGTTATCGCTGGAAGATGACAGGGCAGGGCAAACTTTACAACTCCATAAATGGGGTGGCGTACTGGTGACCATATTGGGTTTTCTTTTTTACTCTTATTATCCGCTGCTGGTAAAAAAAGTAAGACTTACAAGGTCATTTACGCTTATTGCTGCCACTGCTATTGTTGTAACCGGGCATTGGGGGGCAGACCTCACCCACGGAAAAGATTTTGTGCTGGGACCCATTAAAAAAGACCGGCAAAGACTGGTAGCCCCGGAAGAAGCTGTGATTTTTGCAGATATTATTCAGCCCATTTTTGAAAGAAAATGTGTGAGCTGTCACGGCGGGTCGAGCGAGAAAGGCGGCTTATTGCTTGAAGACGTAAAGGGTATGTTAGCCGGCGGTAAATCAGGTCCTTTGTTTATACCCGGGCAGCCCGACACAAGTCTTATCATCAAACGTATACATCTGCCGGCGGGAGATAAAAAAAGAATGCCGCCCGCCTCCAAGCCACAACTTACAGAAACAGAAATTGCATTACTGCAGGAATGGATAAAAGCAGGGGCTGTAACAGAAGCCAAACTTTTTAGTTTGCCCGAACAGGATTCATTCAGGGTAATGGCTACCAGCTACTTACAGACCGGCAGCAATGAAGCCGCCACCCCTGTTTATACCTTTGAAGCCGCCGATGAAAAGAAAATAATTACCTTAAATAATAATTACCGTGTAATTGCACCCATTGGCAAAAACTCGCCTGCTCTTGCCGTTAATTTTTACGGACGCAATGTATATAAGGGCAAACTGCTCGAAGAAATCCTTCCGCTGAAAAAACAAATTGTAGACCTCAATCTTTCAAGGCTTCCTGTAAAAGATGAAGACGTGAAATACATTCAGCAACTGGAAAACCTGCGGAAGCTGAACCTTAACTACACCGATATCACCTCAAAAGGGGTAGAGCAACTGGGCAAGCTGGAGTTCCTGGAAGAGCTTACCTTATCGGGCACCGGGATTACGGCAACAGCTCTTGAAAAAGTATTATCACTTCCCTCCATTGCATCCATTTATGTATGGGACACCAAAATTGACAGCAACCAATTGCAATCTTTCAGAACAAAATTTCCTAAAGTATATATTGAATCCGGGTTTGTTGATAAGAACAATGAGATGATAGCATTAAGCCCTCCTGTTATTAAAAATCCGCCCGGTGTTTTCGATAATAAAATTGATCTTGAGCTGAAACATCCTTTTAAAGGAGTTGAAATACGTTATTCGCTTGACGGATCGGATCCCGACAGCGTAAACGGGCCTGTTTACACAACCCCAGTACCCGTTGATAAAAATACGACTGTTGTTGCCCGCGCCTTTAAGCCCGGCTGGTATGGAAGCAGTACCGTGAGGGCATCATTCATACGGCGCGGAATCGAGCCTGATTCGGTTGTAATGGCCACCAGCCCCCATGAGCGTTTTACACCACCTAGTGTAAAAGCGCTTACTGACGGTGAATTAGGAAGCTTTGATAACGTAGGGAACGGAGATTGGTTTGGCTACAGGCAAAATGAAGCGGTTTACTACCTGCTGTTTGAAAAAGAAGTAAAAGTTCAATCGGTATTGCTGATAGCAGCTAAAAACCTGGGGCGACAGATCTTTCCACCCGCTTCGGTAGAAATATGGGGAGGAGAAGATAAAGATCACTTAAAGCCATTAGGTAAAATAACCCCTCAGCCTGCTAACAAAGGGGAGTTTTCACAATTACTTGAGCTAAAGGTTGATTTTCCTGCAACAACGGTAAAATGTATAAAAGCTGTTGCGCAGCCGTTAAAAGCCCTTCCCGAATGGCAGGATCCAAAACGTTCACCTGCCTGGGTATTTTTGAGTGAAGTGATCGTAAATTAACCGCTCTGTCTTATATCCTGCATTTCAAATTGTCCGTATCCATATAGGCAAGCCCGCCGCCAGTTTTGCATCGGTTCAAAATAAACATTCCGGCGGGAGAAATCATCTTCGCGAGGCTGTATTTTTTCCCACTGCGAGGACTGCTTCCCCCGCCGCCGCAAAATTCAATTTAATTCAACGCAGCGCGCGGGTGGTATCGCAGAGACCGCACGAGTATTTTGTTTTTGTAATCAGTATTCAAGGAAAGTGAAAAAAATTGCTTACCTCCCTCTTCATAATTATATACATTCAACTCAATTTCTATATGTGCTGTGATACAGATATTTACCATTTACACCGAGAGCCTTGACCAAGCTATACTGTTACTCAACCACTCGCCGTCATGGCGAGCCCGCTTAAACAAATCCTGAAATAGCAGGTTGCTTTGCGGGAGAAGCCATCCTCGTGGGGCTGCATTTTCCCTCTGCGAGGACTGCTTCCCCGGCCGTAGCGAATCGCAGGGGCGTGCGCGAGTGTTTTGTTTTTGTGACTGCGTGATCTCAGAAAACTCATCATCTTTACAATCTAAAAATCGACTGAAAATTTGATCTTTTTTAAAAATTATTTCCTCTTTAAAACGTTATCAGAATAATTAAGATCCAATTCCATGAAACCGTTTATAGCTGAAATTCCGCCCATTGTGCGCGAAATGATCGTAATAAAAATAGAAGACATCGAACTTGACGGGGCTTCTTTTGAATACAGCATTATGAACCATGAAAAAAAAGTTTGCCGCAAAGGGCATTTCACAGGTTCGCTGGTTCAGCTTCGGGTATCGCATCTTAAAGACGGGAAGTACTTTTTCCACCTCGCTACCAGCAGCCGGGAGCCTTCGTTCCAATCTTTCGAGAAGAAATCAAAGCAGGATGATGTCGTTGAATTTGATTTCTCCTAGCCCAAACAAATCTTTATACTCATCCCTCCTCCACGGCAATCGCAGCCTGTAAATAATTGAGCAGTTCCTCTACACTTTCTCCTTATCCGGTTATTTTGTCATTGTTCTGAAAAGCACCAGCGGCTTTTAAACCTAATAGTGTTGCAGCACACCCCTGCGGCTCCTAATGGGGAATGGCTACTCAATGTCGTTTCCTTAAGATGTTGGTGAAAACACCAACATCGGCGATCGCCGTTGCGGGTGTTTTCACCCGCAACTACACAAAGGAAATGGCTGCCTGGCAAACATTATAGGTTTTTGTGAGTAGAACAGGGTGAAAAATACAAAAGCCCTCAGATCGAGGGCTCTTGCATTTTATTTATTCTAACTAAGACTATGAACTAAGACTTGCGTGCATTCTGTCTGCGCTTGCTCCAGTTATTACCTGGCTTGAATCCATTTCCTTCCTGGCTGCCCACGCGATCCATGGCGCAACGGAAGCCTACAGTGCTGCTGCCCTGTGTTTCATCAAGGAAGCGACGGGTGCCGGGACTTAACCAATAAGCGCGGTCGTTCCAACTGCCACCCTTAATTACTCTTGAGTGATCGCTGATCAAAGTAGTCACCCCATACCCATACGTTACCTGCGAAGCTGAGTCACCATCCAAGTAATTGATTACATCACCTCTCTGGTAGTTGCGCCGGTCTTTACTTTCTTCATCGGTTACATCCACCTTTACTACCCGTCCAAGACTGTCGCGTTCGAAGGGATTATCAGGATCATCAGACTTTTTAAATTTCTGGAACTTATTACCACGATAAGGGTTAAAGTCGTTATTATCAATGTTAGAAAGCGGGCGATACACATCGGCTACCCATTCATTTACATTACCCGACATATTGTACAGGCCAAAACCATTGGGGTAAAATGCGTCAACCGGTCCCGGGATTGAAGCATTATCATTCAATCCGCCGGCAACACCCATCATATCACCGCTGCCACGCTTAAAGTTTGCCAGGAACTTACCCTGCCAGCTTCCGTGACGGCTATCGCGTAACCCGTTTACATTCTGGCTCCAGGAATACACTTGTTTTTCCTTGATTAACTCTTCACCGGAACCATTTGATTTTTTCTTAGGCCTGGGATTTTGAGAGATATAACCATATGCTGCATATTCCCATTCGGCTTCGGTTGGGAGCCTGTAATTCGGCAACATGAACCCATCTTCAAAAGTTACTTTGGTCCTGGGCCTGCCATTCGCATCCATTAATGGATTCTTTTTAGGCTTGCCGGGCTGAGGCTGATACAGGTCTTTCAAATACGCCTGTGTATTGAAGTTTTCCTGTCCCTGTCCCTGAAGCGTTTTTAATTGATTTTTATTGATATAGCCTTTTTCAACAAGGGTCCTTTCGTTTACCCTGTCGCTGCGCCAAAGACAAAAGTCGTTCGCCTGTTTCCAGGATACACCCACAACAGGATAATAATTATAGGAAGGATGGCGGAAATAGTAGTCAACCAGGGGTTCATTGTAAGCCAGCTCTTCCCTCCATACCAATGTATCAGGCATAGCCCCTTCAACTACTTTTCTGTATTGAGGATCATCAAACACAGCTTCCAGCCAGTGCAGGTACTCACGGTAGTGCACATTGGCTACTTCTGTTTTATCAATGTAAAAAGATGATACGGTAACACGGCGGGGGATATTGTTCCAGTCGCCCATTACGTCTTCCTCTGTGGCGCCCATCGTAAAAGTACCGCCTTGTACGAACACCAGTCCGGGTCCGGTATTTTGTTCTCTTTCTTTTGACACGTTGAAACCACCCATGTTTTTATCATTGTAGTTCCAACCGGTCACATCGGATTTTTCATGTTTTTTCTTTCCGAATAGTCCGTTTTTACACGAGCCAAACAGCAGAGGTACTGCGGAAAGCAACAAAACAGTTTTCAAGTTCAATAGTCTTTGCATTTTGCTGGATTTAAACTAAAAAAGATAACGGGTATATACTTTCATTATTGCATAAAAGGCTGTAATCATCCTTTTAGCAGGGTTAAATTCCACGGTTAACGATGCAATTTAGGTACTTTAATAAAATAACGGGGATTGCCTACCCGATTTTTGTGTTTATTAAATGCTAAACTTATTTGGCTGTTGTAAACGGGTGAAATTCATATACCAAACAATAATTATTTCCTTAACCCGTTTACTGAGCATGTTTTAGCAGGAATTATGCCTGAAATCCATAATCCGCATGAAATTTGCCGGAGAGTGGGTCACCCGGGAAAATAAAACCTGAAAAAACAAAAACACTGCATTATTTTGCAGTCCCATTCATTAATAAAACAAAGGCACTGAATATTGAATAAAACTCTACTTCATTATTCATTTTCAATCAAATACGATTTCTGATGAAACACTCATTCAAGAGATTTTACCTTGCCGGTGTGCTGCTTATGGGGTTAACGGCAAAAACTTTTGCACAAACCGATACGATTAATATAGTTACTACGGCTGTACCCTTTTTGCGAATATCGCCGGACGCACGTGCAGGGGGAATGGGCGACCAGGGCATCTCTACAAGTGCAGATGCAAACTCTCAGTTTTACAATGTGGCAAAGTACCCGTTTGCAAACTCACCTTATGGTGTGAGCGCTACTTATACACCCTGGTTAAAAGACCTGGGGTTAAATGATGTATACCTGGCTTCGCTGGCTGGCTATTATAAATTAAACGAATTGCAGGCAATCTCCGCTTCTTTGCGTTATTTCAGCCTGGGCAACATCCAGTTTACCGATGCCAATGGCAATGATCTGAACGAAGGACGCCCGAGAGAGTTTGGAATCGATTTGGGATATTCAAGGAAATTATCAGAAAAGCTGTCTTTGGGCATCGCTTTGCGTTATATTTACTCAAACCTGGCAGCCAATGCACCTTCAAGTGGTACGGCATACAAACCCGGCAACGCTGTATCCGGAGATATTGGAATATACTACAACGGCGCCAATGAAGAAGGACAGGGCTGGAGCATCGGGGCGGCTTTCAGTAACCTCGGATCTAAAATATCTTATACTTCCGACGCATCTCAAAAAAACTATATACCCGCCAACCTGGGCATTGGGGTAGGTCATACCTGGGTAACCAATGAGGTACATAAAATTTCATTGCATGGCGAATTGAATAAACTGCTGGTACCTGCCCCTCCGGGTTATGGATCAGACTCGGCAGCTTATGCTAAATATAACAGTGATGGTGTGGTATCCGGCTGGTTTAAGTCTTTCAGCAACAGCGCTATGTCTTACTCGGCAGGCGGCGAATACACCTATAACGACCAGTTTGCCCTGCGCCTCGGGTATTATGCCGATACTCGCAGCATGGGAAAAAGAAATTATTTTACCGCGGGCGTCGGTATCAATTACAGTGTAATGGGACTTAACTTCTCGTACCTGCTTCCATCGGGCAATGGTGTAAACAGGAACCCCCTGTCGAATACCATCAGGATCGGTTTGGTATTTAACCTCGGTGGCGAAGCAGCAGGTGAATAATATCTAAACTATATACTCATTTTTTTAAGCCCCGGCAATTACTGTTGGGGCTTTCTCTTTATTTTGCAGTCAAAAACAACATGTCTTACAGGATCGGATCGGGCGTAGATTTTCATCAACTGGCGGAAGGAAAAAAGCTCTGGATAGGCGGTATTGAAATTCCTCATTATAAAGGATCGGTAGGACATAGCGACGCCGATGTGCTGTTACACGCCATTTGCGATGCCATGCTCGGAGCGCTGAGCCTGGGTGATATAGGAGTGCATTTTCCCAATACCTCTGCTGAATTTAAGGATATAGACAGCAAAATACTCCTGCAAAGAACATTTGCAATGATACAAAAGGAAGGTTATTCAGTGGTAAACATCGATTCTACCCTTTGCCTGGAAGCGCCTAAAATAAAGCCTTATGTGAAGCAAATGCGCGAAGCGATCGCGTCCATACTTTCGATATCTGTTAAAGATGTTTCCATCAAAGCAACTACTACCGAAAAAATGGGCTTTGCCGGCCGTGAAGAAGGATTGATGGCTTATGCCTCGGTTTTGCTGAAGAAGGAGTAATGCCTGTCTCGCCCGGGGTTCCGAACCTTTGGAAAGTTCGGAACCCTAAATACCCATCGTGGTATGCAGGGCGAATACATCCGATCTATACACCGGCGTAATCTATTTTCCTTACACACTGCTTTTTACATCATAGCAACAGCCCGCTTTTTGCACGAAAGGGTAGCACCTACGGTGCATAAAGCCCTATTGCTATTGTTTTACCAACGGGTAGCCTCTATGAGGCATAATGACAGCTTACTTCTAAATATTCCTTGAGGCTCACGCCTCTCCTGTGTAATAGAATAATTCAAAAAAATCACCTTCTTTTTTGCTTAATAGTAAAGTCCCTGATAAAGGCACCAGCAGTAAACCAGGAAAAATTACAAGTAACCGTTTCATGTACTCAAGGATAAAATATTACTATGCGAGCCCGAAAACCTTGTCCTTCAAAAGCCATTGCACCATAGGTGCAACCCGTTTGTAACCACCCGGCCTTTACCTCTCCCTGCGCCGTAGGTGCAGCCCTCTTTTATCATACGTGGAAAACCTCTGCCAGGCATCTCCCAAACCTGGATTTTTTCACCGCAGGTAAATGCTCTTTTATCAACATCTTCGAAAAGCCGGTCTTGTGCCCGGGTCTCCCCTCTCCTGGAGGGGCGGAGGAGGCTTTACTGGCTTTTCTTAAAATACCCTTATTTTTGCCGGATGTCATCAAATATCAGCATAAGGGTTATTAATCAATCCGGCAATCCGTTGCCTGAATATGCCACTGCGGGCGCTTCGGGTATGGACGTTCGCGCTTTTCTGTCCTCACCTGTTGTACTGCAGCCGCTCGAAAGAACATTAATACCTACGGGGCTGTTCATGGAAATTCCCGAAGGCTATGAAGTACAGGTACGGCCCCGGAGCGGGCTGGCAGTTAAGCAGGGTATTACCTGCTTAAATACCCCCGGTACCATCGATTCCGATTATCGTGGGGAAGTAAAGGTGATCCTCATCAACCTGTCCAATGAAACGCAAACCGTTCATAATGGCGACCGCATCGCTCAACTGGTAGTGCAAAAAGTGGAGAAGGCCGAATGGATCCCCACAGCCAACATCAACGTAACGGCTCGCAACGAAGGAGGGTTCGGGCATACCGGAAAAAACTAAAGATCAAAACGGTATCATGCGACCTGGTATCATACTTATATCATCCATTGCCGCTATCCTTTTATTCAGTTGCCGCAGCTCCAAGAAACTGCAATCGGCCATTACCCAAAAAGATACGATCATCACTTTACTGGTAAACCCAGAAGAAACGGACTCGGCCAGGCTGGTGCATGCTGCTTTTGACAAAATCAAAGACAATAACATTGATTTCAAAACCTTTTCTTCCAAAATAAAAGTTGATTACAGGGATACCAAACAACGCAATTACGACTTTAACGCATTTGTGCGCATTCAAAAAGACAGTGTCATCTGGATCTCCATCAATGCAGCGTTGGGCATAGAAGCTTTCAGGGTATATATCACGCCCGATAGCGTTAAGGTGATGGACAGGCTGGATAAATTTGTACAATACCGCAGTGTTGAGTATATCAAAGAAATAGTGCAACTTCCCGTAGATTTTTACATTCTGCAAAACATTATAGTAGGCAACCCCGTATACCTCGACAGCACCCGCGTAATGATGTACAAAGAGCGGGAAAACTCGATCACCATGTCAACAATGGGCGATTTTTTCAAACAATTGCTCAGTATACGAAAAGACGATTTTGTGATTTTACACAGCAAGCTCGACGATGTAGACATGGTTCGTAACCGGACCGCCGATTTTACGTACGACAATTTTATCAATATTAACGGCAAGCCTTTTTCAACTAACCGGAAAATTGCCGTTGCAGAAAAAACAAGGCTGGAGGTAAGCCTCGATTACAAACAGGTTGAGTTCGATAAAGAGCTCAGCTTTCCTTTTAATATACCCCGCAATTATAAAGAGCGATAATTTTAACAAAATTCCGGGCAATCCGGAACTGATACTGTCGTTATTTGCAGATATAAGCTTATTTTACCATAAAAATTTACGGCATGCGCATATTTGCTTTCATTGTTTCCATGCTTTTATTGACCGGTGCGGCAAAAGCACAAAGCAGGGAAGAGCTTGAGAAAGAAAGAAAAGAAATCCAAAAGGAAATTGAAGAAATCAGGCAGTCGCAAAACTCCTTAAAAAAAGACAAAAATGCGAGCATTGCACAGCTAAAAAGAGTACAGGCGCTCATACGCAAGAGAGATGCCATTATCGCCACCATTAATAAGCAGATGCAGTTAATCGATAACGATATCTCTTCAAACAACCGTGAAATTTACCGGCTTACCAAAGAACTGGATACACTGAAAGCACAATACGCTAAAACCATAGAATATGCTTATAAAAACAGGAGCAGCTACGATATGCTCAACTTTATCTTTTCTGCGGTAAGCTTTAACGACGCTATTAAGAGGATTGCTTACCTGAAAGCATACCGTGAATACAGGGGAAGGCAGGTTGAAAATATTAATAAAACACAGAAGCTCCTTGCCCAAAAGAACGAAACACTTGAAGCGAACAAAACGCTCAAGAGCCAAACGCTTACCGAGCAGAGCCAGGAAATGAAAAAGCTGGAAGACGAAAAGAAAGAAAAGGATGCTGTGGTTTCAAAATTAAAAGCCAGGGAGAGTGAACTGGAAAAACAACTCACTACCAAGCGGAAACTGGAAAACAATATCAAAAATTCTATAGCGGCTATTATTAAACGCGAAATAATGGAAGCGGAAAAAGCAGCCAAAGCCAAAGCCGCCGCAGCCAAAGCGTCCGCTGCCAATAAAACTACCGCCCCGGCAAAAACTACCAGCACCAGGGCAGCCAATAAGCTGGAAGACACACCGGAAGTAACAGCCGTTTCTGTTGGATTTGAAAACAACCGCCGTAAATTACCTTGGCCGGTAAGCAAAGGCATCATTACCGGCAAGTTTGGTACGCAAAAAATTGAAGGTACCAGGATAACGGAAGACAATATCGGCATTTACATTCAAACAGATATTGGCGCATCAGTAAAAGCAGTGTATGAAGGAACGGTGTCTTCTGTGCATAATTTTGGAGATGGTTCAGCAGTTACGATCCGCCATGGAAAATACCTTACTACCTATTACAACCTTACAGGTGTAAACGTCGGCAAAAACCAGGACGTAAAGCTGGGAGATGTTATCGGCAAAGCCGGCGAATCAGAAGATGAAGACGGAATTGGAAAAGTGCTGTTTGTAGTAACAATGGTTGTTGGAAGCAATCCTAAATACCTCAACCCCGAAGAGTGGATCAAGCCACGGTAGTCAATCATAAGGGTTTCCAACCTTTGGAAGGTTGGAAACCCCATTATGGAAATTTATATACGCTGCCGGCAATTGTTTTGCCGGCAGTTTGTTTTTTGCATATAAGAGTATGAAGCAGTAATATTTGCCTCCTTACACAATAAGCACAGTGGTCATGAAACAACTATTATTACTCTTATATTTTTTTATTGTGATGTTATACTCCTGTGCCGATCAACCAAAAAGCAACTTCATGCACTTTACCGAAACACAGCTTACGAAAGGTCCCTACGGGCATTTTTTAAACTCAACGCAGGTTTTTTCCTCCAATGACCAATGGATCGTATACGATACCCGCAACAGCGACGGGGGGATTGGAGTAACCGACAGCATTGAAATGGTAAATACAGCAACCGGCGAAATAAAAACCCTGTACCGTACTACCAATCAAACAGAATATGGGCCGGGCGTGGGGGCGGCTACTTTTTCACCGGTGGAAGACAGCGTCTTATTCATTCATGGAATACGGAATGCCAATAAGGAAAACCCTTATGGTTTCAGCAGGCGAACCGCTGTGGCCATTGATATTAAAGCACCTTTCAAACCCATATTTTTGGATGCCCGTAACATCACTCCGCCGTTTACACCGGGAGCATTGCGGGGCGGCACGCACGCTTACTCGTGGAGTGGCGACGGGGAATGGATTTGCTTTACCTACAACGATTATATCATCGAACAACTTGGTAAAAAAGACTCCTCCGTAAAAGACCTGAGAACCATAGCAGTAATGGCCCCCGGCAGGGTAACAGTACCGGAAGATCCTGCACTGGAAAATAACAGCGGTGAAAAATTTTCGGCGGTGGTAGCATTGGTAACCGAAAAGCCTCGACCCGGCAGCGATGATATAGACAAGGCATTTGACGAGGGATGGGTTGGCAAAAAAGGATATAAAAAAACAGACGGCACATGGCAAAACCGGGCAGTAGCCTTCCAGGGAAATGTAAGAAATGAGCAAAATGAAACAATAGCAGAAGTTTTTATAACAGATATACCGGACGATATTACAAAAGCCAAAGCAGGCAAACCGCTTGAGGGAACCTCCTCCGGTCGCCCTAACCTTCCTGCAGGTTGCGTACAAAGAAGAATTACCCACACCCGGCACGGGATACAAGGTCCCCGGCACTGGCTGAAATCATTATCGGATGGCTCAATGATCTTATTCCTGGCAAAAGATGATAAAGGCCGGGTGCAGGTATTCGGCGTATCACCCAACGGAGAGCCCGTTCAGCAGCTAAGCTTTAACGATTTCTCTGTAGAAGGCCCGATCAATATCAGCCCCGATGATCAATACGTATCGTATGTGGCAGACAATAGTGTATTCGTTACCGATATACAAACGCACCAATCACAGAGGCTTACTCCCGAAAGCGACAACAATATAAAGCCTGAAGGCGCCGTCATTTGGTCGAACAATGGAAAAATGCTTGCATATAACCGGCGCATAGAAAGCAATGGAAAAAAGAATGTGCAGATTTTTTTGTTGAAAAGGGAAGGGTGATGACGAATTTGAAATTTGAAATGAAGCTTATAGCGAAAGGCTGACAGCCGATAGCTGATCGCTCATAGCCCATAGCTCAAAGCTGGTAGCTATCAAACCAAACTGTCTTCAATTCGTTTAAGCCCCTCCGTTACCGGCAGTTTTTTCCACAAAATTTCATACACTGCCTGAGCGATGGGCATTTCTGCCCCTGTTTCCTTGTTGATATTAAAGATACTCCTGCTGGCATTGTACCCTTCTGCAATCATTTTCATTTCAAGCTCGGCCGATTGCACGGTGTATCCCTTGCCGATCATATTGCCAAAAGTCCTGTTACGGCTGAACATTGAATAACAGGTTACCAGTAAATCGCCCAGGTAAACAGATGCCGCATAGTTAGGAGACTTTTTCTGCTGCAGCTTATGAGCCGAATGAATACCAACTTTAATATTTCTTATTCCTACCTTGCGCAGGAAGCCTGCCATTTCATCCGCGCTGTTCGCAATGAGCACACTCAAAAAATTATCCCCATATCCCCTGCCCAATGCGATGCCCGATGCTACGGCATAAATATTTTTAAGAACAGCGGCGTATTGCACACCATACACATCCGCATTTACCACCGTATTGATATAGGGCGTGCTGAATTGCTCCGCTATTTTTTGTGTATACGCACGCTGAACGCCTGAAAAAGTAAGGTAAGAAAGTCGCTCGGCCGCCACTTCTTCGGCATGACAGGGACCCATAATGGTAAAGTAATTATCAATGTCAAAATTGAATTTTGTCCTGAGATAATCATTCAGTAAAAGATTGTGCTGCGGCAGTATTCCTTTAACAGCGGAAATGATCTTTTTCTGGTTCAGCATTTTACCGGGTATGCCTGCAAACAACTGCGATACATAAGCCGAAGGGGTAACTATTACAATATGATCGGAAGCAGCTATTGTTTTTTGAGGGTCGGTAAACAACGTTAATAACCCGGTATCAAAAGAAACAGACGTAAGATAGTTGGGATTATGTCTTCGTTTCCCGATATGTTTTACCATTTCCTCATTACGCACGCACCAGTTAACAGGCAGCCCGTTATCTGTTAGCATTTTAGTTAATGCCGTTCCCCAACTACCGCTTCCTATAATTCCAAACTGCATGTATGATTTATTGTTTATTGTTAAATGTTTGTAGCTTACACACTTAAAACTATAAACCACAAACCAGAAACTACAAACTGCCTATTTATTTACTTCAAACAGCTGCTCTTTGGAAACAACCTTTACTTTTGTACCTGTTTTTAAAGTTTTACTTACGATGGTATAAGGCCCGGTAATCACTTCCTCGCCTTCGTTCAATCCTTTTGTTATTTCAATATTGTTAAGGTCTTGTATACCGGTTGCAACAGGTCTCAACACCACCGTGTTATCTTTTTGCAATACAAAAACAACTTCAAGCATATTATTATCATCGTTGCCGTTTGTATTATCGGCAGGTTTTACCTCAGCTTTTGGGGGCCTGGCTCCGGAAGCAACAGTGGCAGTATCATTTTTATCGCGGGTAGTAACCGCGTTAATAGGCACCACAATCACATTTTGGTTGGTACGTGTTTGAATATCGGCACTTGCACTCATGCCGGGACGAAACGGGAATTTCCTGGGTTTTGAAGGATCGATCAGATCGGCATACGATTCGCGCAGGATGCGTATTTTTACTTCATAATTGGTAACATCTGTAGACGTGCTCAGTGAGGAAGCGGTTTGCGATGCAGCCCCTTTCTGACTACTGGCAATCTGTGTTACAACTCCTTTAAACTTCCTGTTGTTATAGGCATCTACTTCAACGATCGATGTATCGCCGATGTTTATTTTTTGTACATCGTTTTCTCCCACTTCAACACGGATCTCAAATATGCTGATATCTGCGATCCGCATCATTTCAGTACCCGCCATCATGGAGTTACCTACTACCCGTTCGCCTTTTTTTACACTCAGCAACGACACCACTCCTTCCATAGGAGACAGCAATGCCGTACGGCTCAGATCCTTGTTGGCTTTTGCAAGATTGGCTGCCGCACTTTGTACCTGCGCCTTATTGCTGCGTATGTTTTGCAACGCGGCATTATAATTTGCCTGGGCTGTATTCAATGTATTTTCCGCCTGCTCAAATTCTGATTTGGAAATTACCTTATCCGCCAGCAATTGCTTCTGCCTGTCGTAAGTAATTTTAGCGAGATCAAGCGCGGATTTTAAAGCCGCCAGCTGAGCTTCGGCATTTGATACCAGGGATTGCTGACCGGAAACCTGGGCAGCCGCCTGATCGCGCTGTGTAGCATAAATATCGGCGTAGATCCTTGCAAGCACCTGCCCTTTTTTTACGCTGTCGCCCTCCTGCACATTCAGCTCTGTAATTTCGCCGGATACGTCAGGGCTGATCTTCACCTCTACTTCAGGATATACCTTACCACTGGCAGTAACAATTTCGGTAATATCTTTACGGCTTGCTTTTTCGGCCGATACTTTTGTGCCTTCATCCCTGCCGATCACACCTGCTTTTTTCAGCGCCACCAATAATACCACCAGTAACGCCAGACTGATAATAATCCACAATAATTTTTTATTCATTTTGCTTGTATTAAATACGATGAAGATTACAATTTGATCCCCTGCCCCTTATAAAATTCAAGTACTTTCATTTTAAATACGTAATCGAACTGTGCGATCAAAGCATTGATTTTAGCCTCTGCTAAAGTATTTTGATTGCTCAACCATTGTATGGTTTGCAATACACCTATTTCATAACGTTTGTTGGCATAATCAAATGCCTTTTGAGCGGACTGAACGGATTTCACGCTGGCATTGTATTTTTCAAACGCTCCTAATGCCTGGTTATATGCGTCATAAATATCACGTTTCATATTCAGCTTTTCCTGGGTTGCCAGCAACTGCTCGTTGTATATATTTAATTTGCGTCTTTCTACATTTGTTCTTGCGGTAAGCCCGTTGAAAATAGGGATATTGACGCTGAACCCTATATTCTGTCCAAAGTTGTTATTAAGCTGTGTAAAATACGGAGTACGATGATAACTATCATACAGGCGTTGTGCCATCAGGGAATTGACTTCCGGAGCACCCGGGCTCGTGCCGACAGTACCAATTACCGGCTTGAATTCCACAAAACTTCCTATACCTTCCCTTACCTGGCTGTTGGACAGACCGCTGAGCTGCCCCCATAAAGAGATCGTAGGATACAATTGACCACGCGCGGCTTTGTAATTTTTTTCAGCCGCCAGCAATCTTAAATTATTCACCCTGAACTGGGGCAATGAATTCAGTCCCATTTCATAAATAGTGGCAGGAGACAGTTCCAGTATATTATCAACAGGAATAGATTCTACAGGTGGTATTTCAACCTGGAAAAGTGTATCTGCAGGTAAATTCAAAGCGTTCTTTAACTGCAATATCGATATTTCAATGTTGGTTTTAGATTGTATCCAGTTAGCGCTGTCAACTCCTACCTGGGCTTCAAGTTCCGAAGCATTCAGCTCAGGTAATGCTCCCGCATCCACCTGTTTCCGGGTATTATCAAACTGCGCACGCGATTGGCTTAAGCGGGTTTCGTATACATTCGCCTGCTGCACATTGAACATTACCTGCAGGTAAAGATTGGCTACGTTCAACGATATATCGTTTCTCACTTTTTCTTCCTGCAAAGCTTCCGCCTCCGCTGTGAGCTTATTTGCCGATGTAGTATTGCTTTTGCTGAACCAATTGAACAAAGTAACATTGCTGCTGATGCCTGCATTAGTCTGAAAAAAAGACCGGGTAGAATAAGTATAATTTACCTGATCTACCGAACGACCAAAGTTCCAGCCGCCCTGGTAACTACCATTCAGCGTTGGGTATTGTGAAAATTTACTCTGTTTATAATCAAGCTGAGCTAAGGTAGCCTGTATATGCTGTTGGCGAACCTGGATATTGTGCTCCCTGGCATATTCCACACACTTTCGTAAATCCCATTTGTCCTGCGCCTGTATAGATAGATTAGCAAACAAGGCAACTAACAGTGCCGGGCAAAATAGTTGTTTTCTCATGCAACAAATTTATAATATCCCCAAATGAAATAACCACCCACCGGCGTTAGTTCCTCCGTTGACATTACAAATATTCAACTAAAAATACATTTGGCAAAACCTCTTATATAGTATTTAACGCCTGCCGCAGGTCAGAAATAATATATCCGGGTTCTTCCTGCCCGATATACAGCCTCAACATCCTGTGGCTTTTTTTTGTAATATCATACCTGTCTGGCAATACGGAAGCACAAGCCGGAATAATCAACGACTCGTATCCGCCCCAACTAACCGCCATTAGTATATGACGTAAACTTTCACAAAATGTTACCACTTCTTCTACTTTGTTCACCCTTAAAAAGAACGACAATAATCCACAACATCCCTGCATTTGCCGCCAGGCCAGTTCGTATTGTGGAAAATCCTCGTTAAACGGGAAAATCACCGATTCTACTTTAGGATGCTGCAACAGGAATTCCATCACTTTCGCTGTGTTTTGAGTTATTTTTTCCAATCGTACCGGCAATGTCCTCAACCCTCTTATTAACAGCCAGGCGTTAAAGGGAGATATACCATTGCCGGAAGTAGACATTTCATTTTCAAAAATTTTCCGCATCATTTTTTTTGCTCCGCATACCACGCCTGCCACCACATCACTATGCCCGCCTATATATTTTGTAGCCGACTGTAAGGAGATATCTATACCCATCACTAATGGTTTCTGATAAAGCGGCGTGCAATAGCTGTTATCACATATAGTAAGAATTCCTTTGGAACCCGCCAGTTTACTTACAGCCTGTAGATCCTGCAGCTCGAAGTACCAGGAGTTGGGAGATTCAAGGTAAATAACAGTGGTATTGGGCTGAATAACAGCTTCAAAATTGCGGATGTCTGTTCCGTCGATATACGTGGTAGCTACGCCAAACCTGGGTAATATATTATCGAACAGCTTCTGAGCCCAGGTATATGGATTTTTCACACTTACAATATGGTCACCAGCTTTAACATTGGCCATCACAGAGGCATAAATAGCCGAGGAGCCGCTGTTAAATACCAGGCAATCTTCTGCCCCGTCGAGCGCTGCCAGCTTTTTGCGGAGTATATCTACTGTAGGATTCAATCCTTTGCTGTAAATATACCCGCCGTATTCGTCACGGAAACGATTGCGCATATCCGCTACCGTTTTAAAAGCAAAATTGCTGGTTTGCACAATGGGCGGAGCAACTGCATTAAAATATTGTTCCCGGTCTTCGCCCAGTTCGTTGATGATGTATGAAATATCCATATGATCTATAAATGCTTTCGGTGATAAAATATAAAATATACAATTGCCAGTATCACGAGCAATATTAATCCTGTAAGCGCTGCAAATGGTTTGTCCATAATAACCGCTATGGCAATACCCGCATACGCCAACACAAATATAGCTGCCAGGAAAGGCGTCCATCTTGTCCATGCGCCTTTGATGATTTCATTGTTTTTCTTTCTATAGCGCAAAACAAACAGCGTTGCAGCCGAGGTGCTCATGCCTATGCTATCCAGGAAAATGCTGAAGCCAAGAATGTTGTCAACGCCTTTTCCAAAAAAGGTAATGACAATGGTAATAATCGAAAATACGGTCAGACCGCCGGTTAATGCCAGGGTTTTATTATTGCGTATTGAGAAAAAAGCAGGCAATACTTTATCCCGGCTCATCGCGTACATTACCCTTGGGTTGCTCATAAGACTGATATTTACATATGCCAGCACAGACAGGAACATCATACCGTCAAACACTTTCGCCCCAATAGTTCCAAACCATGCTTCGGACAATAGCGCTCCCACTGCCGATGCGTTTTTCATCTGTTCATACCCAATTACTTCGGTATAAGCATAGTTAATTCCCATATATAAAACTATCACCACAATCATTCCACTTATAATCGCCTTCGGGAAAATATTCGTTGTCTGTATCTCGCTGCCAAAATTGATGGTTTGCTGGTAACCTCCGTACGAAAAAAATACCGGTACCAGGCTCACCATAAAAAGTGTAAGCCAACCTTCTTTTTCTATGTTATAGGATCCTGCGCTTTCGAGATATCCGTGCGGGACCACCATTACCCCCCTTACTATACTGGCAATAAGCAATAACATCAATGCCAGCTTTATTACAGTTAATACATTTAATGTACGGCTGCTGGTTTGCAAACCAAAAAGATTAACCGTATAAAAAAGACCAACCGCCACTATCGAAACAGTTACATTGAACAAAGTTCCTGACGGCGCGCCAAACAAAAGATCGCTCACATAATCTGCTCCTATTAAAGCCACTACCCCCAGGGAAGCTGCATTGCTGATGAGTATCAACACGTTTACGGTAAATCCTACTGCCGGATGATAACACTCGGAAAAAACTTTATAATACCCTCCCATCACCGGCAACCGCAGTCCTATTTCCGCATAGGTTAAAGCTCCGCATAATGCAACCAAGCCACCCGTTAGCCATACTGCAAAAAAGATAGAAGATGTACCGGAAGATGCCGCCACTTTAGCTGGCGTACCAAATATGCCCATCCCAATAACAAGGCTTACCACAATAACGGTAAGAGAAAAATAACCTAACTGGTTTTTAGCTGTCATGCAAACGCGTTATTCATTTATCGTAATTTTTTGAATGCTTGCCGGCAGCCATACCTGCATATCGTTCGCGCCCCGGTTGTTCCAGCTAAAGTAAGGTATAGCAGTAACTTTTTTTATTTCGGTAGATACGGATAAGCCATTGTTACCAACAGTTAAAACGGGAGAATCAAACCTAACTACGTTTACGCCTCCCAGTAAGGAAGGTTCGTAAGATATTTGAAATACAGTATTGTCCGGCAATATCACATTCCCCGCTTTCAGTCCTTCCTTTTCACCTTCAATGCAATACAGTATTGGCCCATATTGCAAAGCAATCCTGTTAGCATTCTGTTTTACTTCCGCATTGCTGGCAATCCTGCGAACCTTCATCGGCAGCTCCATTGTTACAATATCCCCCTTCTTCCAGTTGCGTTTTATCACTGCGTATCCATTGTCCATAGTGTATTCAGCACTTTCACCATTTACTGTTATAACAGGCTGATCATTGCCTGGCTCAACATAATGATAGAGGCTGCCCGGCACGGGTGTTGAAAGCCAGCCGGGAACGCGTAAGCGAAGTTCAAATAATGCTTTTTTAGAAGGCGATACCGTGAGCTTTACATTCCCCTTCCAGGGATAACCCGTTTCCATTGCCAACGCTATTTTATTTTTGCCCTGCTGTATTACAGTATTGCTTCCTGCAAATAAATGAATCCATACAGCACCGGCAGAAGTTCCATAAATGTAGTTTCCCACCGAACTTACCAGCCGGGCAATATTAGAGGGGCAACAGGCTGTTCCAAACCATTCACGCCGGCTGTATCCGCCTTCGGAAGCCAAAGGATTGCCATAAAAAAAACGGTCACCGGAGAGCGATAAGCCGTCCAGTGCTCCATTATACAAGCTTCTTTCCAGCACGTCAATATACTGCGCATTACCCGAAAGCATGTTCATGCGTTGATTCCAGAATACCATGCCCACGGAAGCACAGGTTTCGCAATAAGCAGTTTCATTAGGGAGATCATACGGCTGACCGAAACCTTCGTTTTTCCCCTGCGCTCCAATACCGCCGGTTATATACATGTGCCGGAACACTACATCCTTCCATATAGAATCCATGGCGGTAATATACCCGGCATCGTTGGTAACGGCGGCAACATCTGCTGCACCCGTATACAGGTACACGGCTCTTACAGCATGACCGGTTATTTTTCGTTGATCCTTTACCGGTAGTCCGTCCTGGCAATAATCAGGATCTTTCCATTGATCCCAGATCACGCCTTTGCCATTGCCATATCCACGCTGCTGGAGAAACCAGTCGGACAGCTCCAGGTATTTTTTATCTTTTGTGTGATGATACAGCTTCATCAATGCCAGCTCAATTTCCTGGTGACCGCTTACCCAGGGTTTGTTTTGCCGGCGAAAAACCGAATCAATATGATCAGCAAAGCGAATAGCGGTATTCAGCAGCTTATCCTTCCCCGTCGTATTATAATAGGCAATGCCTGCTTCAATAAGATGACCGGCGCAATAATCTTCATGCTTTTCCATATCCGTCCAGCGCCTATTGATGTCTGTGAGCACATAATACGTATTCAGGTAGCCATCCGGCAATTGCGCAGCGGCGATTTTATCTATCCATTCATCCGTATTTCTTTCCAATGCGGCGTCGGGGTGATTTTTCAATGAATACGCGATCGCTTCTATAGCCTTGTACACATCCGAATCATCGTAATAAATACCCTCATGCCTACCTGAGCGTTTAGCTGCTTTTTCAAAATTCCGGATACGTCCGGTTTTATCCTGGGTATAGCTCACACAGGCATCCAGCGTAGCCGTGGCCACGGTTTCCATTTTAGGTTTCCAAAATGCATCTGTTATATTCACTTCTGAAAAACCAACAGGATATACTTTCTGCAATGAATTTTGCGCATGAGCAGCCATTGATCCTCCCAAAATAACAGATGCTACTAATGCTATTCCTTTCATTGATAATGCTTGAATATTGTAATTCCTGAATACAAATGATCAATTTACAACAGAATATTTGAAATACTTTCAACAATCTCACTGAGGCAATAATAACAAACAAAAATATCGAAGTAAATTGTTCAGCAGCTTAGTTCTTTTACAACTAAAGAGGAATCTGAATCTATTGTTATAGAGTTGTGAATTGCTTTCAATTATTATGTAGCTTAGTTCTTTTACAACTACCTGCAATACACATAGGATATGCGATCTGTTGTGAATTGCTTTCAATTATTATGTAGCTTAGTTCTTTTACAACAATGTCAGTGATGCCTGTCACTGCATATCAGTTGTGAATTGCTTTCAATTATTATGTAGCTTAGTTCTTTTACAACCAGGATTTTCTCCACGCCCCCTGCCTTAAAGTTGTGAATTGCTTTCAATTATTATGTAGCTTAGTTCTTTTACAACATTACCCAGGATCCGATTGCCCCCATACCTGTTGTGAATTGCTTTCAATTATTATGTAGCTTAGTTCTTTTACAACAAATGAGCAATAACAATTTCGTCACAAATAGTTGTGAATTGCTTTCAATTATTATGTAGCTTAGTTCTTTTACAACAAATCATTGTAAGCATGTACCCACGCAGCAGTTGTGAATTGCTTTCAATTATTATGTAGCTTAGTTCTTTTACAACGATTAATAAATGTACTTATACACAGATTCAGTTGTGAATTGCTTTCAATTATTATGTAGCTTAGTTCTTTTACAACAAAAAACTTTAAAATGACAAACAAACCCACGTTGTGAATTGCTTTCAATTATTATGTAGCTTAGTTCTTTTACAACTCGGCGTTTCAAGCATGGAGGGCACTTGCCGTTGTGAATTGCTTTCAATTATTATGTAGCTTAGTTCTTTTACAACTGGTAACACGGTTTGGGGGCTATTTTCAGGAGTTGTGAATTGCTTTCAATTATTATGTAGCTTAGTTCTTTTACAACAGTGGCTTTCAAGGTATCTACCGGGAAGATGTTGTGAATTGCTTTCAATTATTATGTAGCTTAGTTCTTTTACAACATAACAAAAGTTGTTTTGTCCTCTTTTTCTGTTGTGAATTGCTTTCAATTATTATGTAGCTTAGTTCTTTTACAACTCAGGATTGAAAGTGCCAATCTTGAATTGAGTTGTGAATTGCTTTCAATTATTATGTAGCTTAGTTCTTTTACAACTTTTTGGATAATATAATTGTAGACGAAAGTGTTGTGAATTGCTTTCAATTATTATGTAGCTTAGTTCTTTTACAACTTGAAACCGGGTAAATGCTTGTTTTTGAGCTGTTTGAACAAGGTTGCAGGATGAAAAAAGCGATCGAAAAAGCGATTTTTTTATTCCTGATTTCCTAAAAGCTGCTTAATAAACCTATAAGGTTTGCAGGGCTGCAGAGCCGCGCGGCAAACCTTATAGGTTTTTCAGGAGGTCTAAAAATGGGCCTTTTCTTTGGCAATTTCATAATTTGTAGAATGCCTGATTATCATATCCCGCTGCTACCTGGCGAAAAATACCATATTCTCAGCAGAGCTGTTGGCAATGAACAGTTGTTCTTAACTGAGGAAAACTACTGTTTTTTTCTTGAGCGGTATAAAAAATATGTATCCCCGATAGCCGATACCTACTGTTATTCTCTTCTGCCCAATCATTTTCATTTCCTGGTGAAAATAAAAGAAGAGCCTGCAATTTTCCGTCTCCCGGATAAACAAATTCCCCCGGAGCAGCTTCCTGCAATGATTATGCTGCAATTTTCAAAATTGCTTAACAGCTATGCCAAAGCCTATAACAAAGCTAATTCGAGAAAAGGATCATTGTTTATAGATTTTTTAAGAAGAGGAGCAATAGAAAAGGAGGAGCAGTTCGGCGCAACTGTATTCTATATTCATAAAAATCCTGTTCATCACGGATATTGTAAGGCAATGGAAGATTGGAAATGGTCATCTTATAATACGATGTTTTCTCAAAAGCCGACAATGCTTTTACGCGACGAGGTGCTTGATTGGTTTGGCGGTTTAAAAAGCTTTACGGATTATCACGCCCAACCTGTTTATTTGAAAAATGCGGTGGATCTTGAATAAAAACCTATAAGGTTTGCCGCCCGGCTATGCAGCGCTGCAAACCTTATAGGTTTAATGCCTGCTAAAACAACTCTAACTGCTGCGCCATCGGCGGTGTTTCAGCCGGTTCCTTTCCCCTGAAAATTTCCATCATACCAAATTGCTTGTCGGTAATGCACATAATACCCACATGTCCCCTGGCGGGTAAAATTTTTTTCACTCGTTTTATATGTACATCGGCGTTTTCCTTGCTGGCGCAATGCCGCAGGTAAATACTGAACTGGAACATATTGAAACCATCCGCCATAATATCCTTCCGGAATTTGGCATAGATCTTCCTGTCTTTTTTGGTTTCCGTTGGAAGATCAAAAAATACAAGTACCCACATGATGCGATATGCGTTAAAGCGTTGAAACATATATAATAATACAGCCCCTCCGGCTCCCCAAAGGGGAGGGTTGCTACGCACAGCCCTGCGGTGCTGTTACGTAAATGAATATGAAAATGTTTTTTATGCAGGGTTCGGATGGATTCAGAAAACCTATCCGGTGAAAACCTATAAGGTTTGCCGCGCGGCTCTGCAACCCTGCAAACCTTATAGGTTTATCGAGCAGGTTCATTGCAGCATTTCCGGGTATAATATTTTTCTTGCTTTTCCTTCGTAACATTTTGCCAGGCTGGCGGTGGTACGCTGCACTGCGTTCATCAACGGGCTTTTCTGCCCGTCCATCTGCACATCCATTGCCGGTATTTCGAGCAAAGCTTTTTTCATAGTGGGTGTCATTTCAAGAAATTTCCCGTTGCCGCGTATAATATGGCATACCACTTTGTCTACAAACGGTCTGTAGGGTTCCATAATATCATCTGCCAGGCAATAGGCGTTGTATTGATTGCGGTGATGAATGCCCAGGGTAGGCAGCAGTCCGGAAGAAGTAAGACTACGCGCTACCAATGCCCGCAGTATAGCGTAGCCGTAGTTCAGCAGGTTGTTGGGTGGTGGCCCGTACCGTTCTCTCCTGAACTCCAGGAACTCCGGGAATATTTTTTTCCAGTAATAAGCCGCGGCTTTCGCTTCATGGTTTTCGCTGTCGCCGCTTTTTACATCTTTAGCATAGGTAAGCAGGAGCTTATATTCTTCTCTTTCCTGTTGAAGCAATGCCGCCTGGTTTTCTATTTTACAGGAAACGGTTTGCTGCCATAATTGCTTTTTTAATGGTGTGGAAGCTTCTATCTGTGCCTGGAATTTCTGACTTTGAAGGGTATGCCCGTCTAAGTTGAACATCATGCCGGTTGGGTGGTGGGTATCATCGCAGGTAATGACAGCAGTATTATTGGCAAGCAGTTTTGCCATCAGTGCCTGCGTTATCGTGATCTGCTGGTGATCCAGTATCAGTAACCCGATATCTTCGATAGGCGCTGATTTGGTTTCGCCGCTGTCGTGCATTTCAATCACCAATTGGTTATTGTTGGTTTTTAGATAGGCGGGGTTGCCGAAGTAAAGAGTTCTTTTGATCATGGGAAGCAGGGTTTATAGTAAATGGGTTGTACCGCTTTACACTGTTGCGGGTTAGCTGTTGAGTTTTTTAAGGGCTTATAACGGAGAACAGATATTCTTATAATAACTTACAGAACCCTAATTTATTACTTTTTCCTGTATTTATTTATCCTTTCCAATTCTTCTATATCCGCCTTATCCTTCAATCGCGAAGAAGTAAGTTTCGAAGCGATCAGGTGATTGTAATGAATTACCGGAACCTGCAATGATTCAAGACTGATGTAGTTCACCTGTTTGATAGCGTCTTCAAATGTTACATTACTGATCATTGTTACGAAATCAAATCTTCTTGGCTCATTGCCAAAATAAAAAACCGGAACAGGATTGGTAAAATCCATTTCCGCCAGAATTTTCAGGTGTTCGTCTATAATTCCGAATGCTTTTAATGCCAGTATCAGTTTGTTCCTGTTCTCATTGCCGGTTTTAATCCATATATCCATGTCCCCGGTATTGCGGTCGTATCCGTAATGTATAACTGCATACCCGCCAATAAGCATGAACTCTACCTTGTTTTTTATAAGGGCAGATAACAGCTCCCGGTGCTCGTTTGTAAAAAGATTAATCATTCCTGAATTTCAGATTTTTATCCATCGGCTTTTTCAGTTCATCGGCATATATTTCTTTAATTCGTTGGGTCACATTCGCGATATGTTGTTCGGGTGGCAGGTTTGCTTTTGCTTTTGCGTCTGCTTCGGCAGCCCCTTCAAAGGTATTAAATGTTTTCAGGGTTCTTTTTTGGTAAATGACTTCCGGATCTGATATAATATTTTCCTGGTTAGTTATATTATTCATGGGCTTTTTTTTTATTGGAGAGATATTGCCGAGGCGATCAACGTTCAGTTTGATGCAACTCTCTTTTATCGTTACATCACCTTCCATTGTCATTGCAGATTTATCATTCCAATCAATTTCTCCTTTTGTTTTCTCTTTCCGATTATAAGGAATAATTGGGTCGGCAATATTTGCTTTGACGCACTGCAAATCTGTCTTTGAAAAACTAACTATTTTATACATTCGTTCTAAAAGGTGCTTGTTACTTTCCCAATCAATAGCATTTTCAATTTTATTACCACTTACTATTTTCTCTCTTTCTTCTTTCGTTGGCACATATACCAAATCTCCTGGTGATAAAATAATTTTATCAAAGCCATCCTTATCGTCGGCAATCTCGTCCCCTTTTACAATCTTTTCAATAGCGTTGTGTGTAGCAACAGATACAAACTCTGTACGTTTTTTAGTTTCTCTATTTTCATATATAACGAAATAAACATTGCTTCCTGCATCAATTTCCACGTATTGCCTTCCGAATTTACTTGATTCGTCTTTCTTTTCGTAAATGGTTACTTTAGTTATTGGTCGCCCAGCTTTCTTTGCAAGTATTTCCAACCCCTCATTAGAAAATGCTTTTGCAGGATCAATATTGCCTTTTTCGTCTTTAAATTCATCTGAATCTAAATGTTCATGCAATAGCTTTCCTAAAATAGACTTTCCAAATATTGTGTAAGGAATTTTGTTTATTTTTTTGTGGTCAAAAGATTTATCAAGTGTTACCCTCTTCGCAGCATATTCCTCAAATGTTGCCACTCTAATTGTTTGATACTCTCTGCCTAATAAACTTTTTAAAGGATTTTTCTTTAGATGTTTTTTAAGCTCTTTTAAAAGCGCGTCTTTTTCTTGTATAGAAATGCCAACCCTGTCAATCAAATCCTTTATAATTGTTCTTGCTTCTTGGTCGTAAACATAAGGGGCAATCTTCATTTTAGGTGTGTTTTGAACTAACATTCGCTCTATTTGAACTTCAATTGCTTTTACAATGTTTTTTTCTTCATAAACTTCTTTCAACTTAATAATCCCCTGCGGCTCTTTAAACATTGACCTGCGAACAGACATCCACTTGGGATTTGCCTTTTGCTCCTTAAACTCTTTTTTTATTTTTCCGTTTTCCGTTTTATAGTAAACTGTTCTGTTTTTAGGTTGAGAAATAATTTTGTTATTCGTTTTGAAACTTACAACCAATTCAACCAATTTATTTTTAGTTTGCTCTACAAACCCTTTAATATCATTTCCTGATTCGTCTTTATGTATTTCCCACGGAGTTTTAAAATCTCTCACTTTCCCTTTTACTAAGGATTGTTTGATTTTTTTTATTTCTTCTTCAGTATCTGCCGCGTTCAACGTATTTAAATAACGAATATGTTCTCTTGTAGTAGCTGCAATAATCAATGCATCTAATGCATGATGGCGATGGTCAATACGTTTAGTATCCAACTTAGGATTTTCTTTTATGTTCAGATGAATGACAGGATTGCCGTGCTCGTCTTTGTCGTGTATTACATACTCACCTTTTTTACCCGTTATTTCCTCCAATCGTTCAAATCGCGGTAAGATAATTTCTTTCCAAACTTTATTCAACCCCCAATTATTTTTCAGTTCCGAAGTAATAGCTCCTCCTGTAAAAATAATTCCATTTTCATTTTTAGCAATAGGTGCAAGTAGTTCAGAAAGCTTTCTTCCTATATAGCGAGTGTCGTTTAATTGACGTTCAATGAAATCTTCGGGAACTTCGGTTGCCAATAGGTTTTTGAGTTTACCTTTTTGAAACTTAAATGTTTCCTTACAGTAAACTTCATATTCTTCATAAGTAAATAATTTGTATTCTATATCGCCATATTTACATTTCCCTTTGCTTTCACTTATAAAATTTGTGGCAAGACTTTTATCTTTCGCTTTGTTTACACCCCATTCAGAAATAACTAAATTATTTAAGTTATCGTTTTTCATTTTTGCACGAGGAATAATATGTTCTATCTCGTATTGATTAATGTCAAACAGTTTGCTCAACGGAATAATTTTCCCTGTATAGGGTGAACGACAATTTTGACTTAACCAAAGTGCATATTTTTTTATTTCCTGCTCTGTTGGTATTTTCTCGTCTTTTACTTTCTTGGCCCAGTCAACTTCTGATTTGTTAGATAAATTTCTCCACATTCTAAACTTGTCAATATCAATAGGGCTTTCGGGATTAGGACTTATTTCAAACGTTACATTTTCTTTTTTAGTTTTCCATTTAAATATTCCATTCTTGAAATCAAATGGCTCTGATGCGTCTTCATCTACGTACTGCTCAAATCCCTCATTCATCAATTCGTAAAGCAATTTTTTAATTCTTTGTTTTTCATCGAAATTGCTCTTTTGATTGTCGGAAATCTTTTTGCGTTCAGCAACGTTATTTTTCAAATCCCTGCCTAACTCAATATGTATTTCATCAATATCACCATATCGACTCCATACATCGCGGACTAAAAACATCGTTTCTCTTACAACCTGTTCCACTACTGGGTTTCTCAGACTGTTATTCGGAATTTCTTTTTGTATATACTTGCCTAATTCCTCAACGGTATGAATCGGTGTTTTGCCCTTTTCTGAATGAATACCATAAACAACATATCCAGCAAGCCAAGTAGGTAACCCATTAAAATTACTTATTGCAATTAAAGCATTGTTTTCTCTCTCCCATTTTTGAATTTTCTTTCTCGTTTCGTTGTCAATCTTTTCATCAAATTCAGCAGTTACAATTTTCTCGATTCTTTCTTTCGTTTTATTGTCTATTGCTGTTTCGTCAAAATATTTTCCGCAACGCATTACAGGTAAAAGCTTCTTGATGGCACAAGCGGAGTACGCCCCATATTCTTTTTTCAACTCTGACAGTTTGCAAAATGTTTCAATTGCTTGAATTTTATTTGGATTGTCAGGTAACAGATTAATAAGTGCCGTAGTAATTCCTTTTTTAGATTTTTCTTCATCTGAAGAAGTAATGGAATAATCAATATGCCACAATTTCATTAGACTCTCCTTGTCATTCAAGATGATTTCATTGTCAAATCCAGCTTTTTTGAAAACAGAACGATAACGTGATAAGGTTTCATTGCCTTTTAAACTTTCTCTATTGGCAAAAAGATTGATACGATGTGAATGTTCATCGTCCTTTTTATCAGAAATTGCGATATCATTTTCTGTTTTGATTTCTTTTATAAGATTTAGTATGTCCTTTTCTGAAACTATTGCCTTAGACTGAAACCAGTCAAATAACTTTTCTTTCACAAAGTCATCAATATATAAAGCTGTAACATTAATATCAAGTTTTGTTTTACCATCAACCTTTTCTTCTCTTTTGAGTATTTTGATATTGTGAATATCCTGCCAAATACGAAACTCTTGAAATAAAGGTGAAGAGCGCGGAACACACTTTAAGCCATAAAACTCGCCGTCAATTCCCTTCCGCTTCTCATAACGACATTCACTAATAGAATTTTTCTGTGACTTTAATTCACGCTGATAATAAATAATATCGTTGCTGATGATGTGCAGTAAATCTTTGCTCTGAAATTCCGAAAGCTTAGACATATTGTTTTTTGCCTGTGTCGGATAAAGGATTTCTGCGAGTTTGGTTAAGACATTCTTGTCGGTATTAAGTCTTTTTAAATCCTCATTAAACTCACATTGTGCTTTCCAAATTGCTTCTAATTCTTTTTGATAACGCCACCTGTAAACAGGATATTGGCGGATTTTATAATTGCGATTTGCTTTGTACGCCTTTATTAATTCATCAAAAAAGTATTCACCCGGATACTGTTTATTTTCTTCTATTTTTTCACTTAACGCAGTAGTGCATAATGCCCAATCATCTGCTTTAGGTATTTGTGGTTTGAGCTGTGTAGATTTACCGTTTTTGTCTATTTTCTGAACGATTAAAAATGTAAACTCCTTTTTCTCGATTTTTTCGCCCTTTTCATTCGTTTCTTTTGCCCAATCAGGTTCTTTCTTACGGGTTTCTTCCCAGGTTTCCATTCTTTGATCCTCAGCTTCTATAATGTAAACGTTGCCAGCAACATTATCTTTTTTATCTTTCTTTTCTTCCTTAAATGTTACCGACTTTATTTTTGTGATAACTACAAACTGAGTTTCAATGCCGTTTTCACCAAAGTCATTGCTTTCTTTTCGTCTTAAAAACTCATCATAAGGTAAAACATTCGTATTTTTCAGGTCCTTTCTACTACTCTTAAATCCTCTGCGCTGATTGAGTATATATAGAATACGAGCTAATTCGGCAAGCGTTATTTCTCTTCTAAGCGCTTCTTTACGCAAGTAATAAACAATCCAGTCTTCAGGAACTATACTTTTACCCTTTTTACTTTTTCTATTTTCAATTCCGAGTTCTCTTTCAAAATCAGAAATAGTTTTTCCTGAAAAAGGCAGATAATCACTTATTTTGAGAAAATAACCACTCGCGTTTATATCTCGTTTAAATTTACGTGAGTCATCAAGCGGAAAACTTTCGTCAATCCATTTCATCTCTTTAAAAACTTGTATCAGTCGTGTTCGACGAAGTTTGTATCTGTGCTTCAATCTACGTGAACCGCGTTTTCCTCTCCTAAATGCAGCTTTTGTTTCCGCCTGTGTACCGGTTTCAAACTTTTGCAGATAATCGCCATCGAGAGGAATAATCCTACTTCCTACCCATTCTATATTTCCCTCTTTACCATAATTTTCATATTCTCGTGGAAGACTTAGTAAAGCAGCACCGATAGAATTTGTTCCAATGTCTAATCCAAGAACTTTTTTTATATTCATAATTATATTTTGTTACATTTGTCGTGAAGCAATTCACAATAAGGATTTTATTCCGTAGTGAGGCTTGCCTCAACAAGTTTTAGCCCTTGTACTTAACAGGGGCTTTTCTATTCACCCTTAGCTCTCCTACTTGAAACAACGGACAAGGGTTCATGTAGATGATATTGCAGGTATACAAGCAACCGGGTTGAGTTGTTAAGTTATACAATTTTACAGATATTAAAAAAATTGATTGCAAGATTAGTAAACCTATAAGGTAGGCTGTTCAAAAGAGGATAATAAAGTCCTCCTGCAAATAGAAGCATATACCAATCAATCGCCAGCCTCCGTCGTCATTTCGATCCCGCTTTAGGCCATATTGCATTAAATGCATTATTGTGGCGGGAGAGAAACCAGCCTGCGGCAGGCAGGTCTGTTAGGCAAAGTGCAAATGTTGAGTATTAGTACAAAAGCTCAGCAGATTTCTCCTTCGCATAAAAGTGATTAAACCACAGTGCTCGTGTTGGCTCAGTCGAAAGGACGATCATATCCAATCATACCAAAATACTTCGATCTCATGACTAAAAAAGGAGAGATTTTTTCGATAAAAAGCGGGCGAAAAACCTCCCGGCGTTTGAACAGCCTACCTATAAGGCTTGCAGCCCAGCAATGCAGCCCCGGCAAACCTTATAGGTTTTCACACCACCTTCACTCTCCCTTCTTCTCTTTTCACTTTCCCTTCGCGTTCTGCCATAGCTATCGCGTAGCGGAGTAAGGCATCTATCTGCCTGCCTGTTTTGGCAAAGCCAAAAGTGCGGCTGAGATAGCGCAGGAGCTCGCCTTCTTCAATGCTCAGGTTGTGCAATACCGCTTCCTGCAGCGCGACTATAATTTCCTCCGGGGCTATATCTTCTATGCCGCGTTTTTCCGTATCGTTGTTCCTGTAATGGGTTAGTGTTGTTGTATCTGTTTGCGCCCGCCAGTAAAAAGGCTGGTGATGCATTGTTTGCTTTAGCGGCATTTCGCTGATGATCTCTTCAATATGCTTGTCTAACCGTGCACCTGCACGGGATGTATTCCATACCTGCAATAGTTTTTTATACAACCATGCTTTGCTGATGGGTTCTTCGGCATCAACCAGCATTTGTACCTGCTGCTTAATGCGGTTCCGGTTTTGAAAATCACACATCGCTTCGCTGCCGGAATTGGCAATGGGTGTGAGTGTATGCGCAATGTATGGGCGTTGGTTACTTATTACAGCAGTCCCTTGTTCTTCCACTGCCGGCGCTGCCTTCAGTGGTTCAGATAAAGCAGGCTCGGGTAGAAAAGCATCGCCTTCCATAACGGGCTGAGATTGTAATTCCTTTACTTTTTCTACTATGCTTTCGGTAATTGCCCCGGCGTTCTCATACCAATCCATGCTCCACACCCGATATATATTCCAGCCCAATGCTTTTAATACGGCGGGCATTACCATTTCACGATCGTTGGCTGTGCGTGCGTTATAGTAGTAATGCCCGTCTGCTATAATACCGAGAATATATTGTTGCGGCTTTTCAGGATGGATGATGCCAATATCTATTTTAAATCCTGATGTACCGATATGGTTTTTTACACTCAGTCCTTTTTCCTGTAAACGTTTGCTGATGGCATCTGCGAGGTGACGGGTGTGTAATGATGCCTGTACATCTTCAGACCGTAAAGCGAGCTGCCCTTTTTCGGCGAATTGCAGAAATGCTTTCAGCCCGGCTACCCCTTCGGCGGCAGTACGGCTCAGATCAACCTGGTCGGATCTTAACGTTGCAAATACATGCATCCCGTACCGGGCGCGGGTAACGGCTACGTTTAACCGGCGCCAGCCGCCATTGCGGTTGAGCGGGCCAAAGTTCATAGACATTTTACCGGTTTCATCCGGGGCATACCCTATTGAAAATAAAATGATATCCCGTTCATCTCCCTGCACATTTTCAAGATTTTTTATGAATAATGGTTCAGCGCTTTCATTAGCGATCTGTTCCAGCTTTGCATCAGCCATAAACAGTTCCTGCAGTTTGTCTTCCACCAGGCTCTGCTGTGTCTGGCTGAAAGTAACCACACCAAGACTCAGCTTTTGTTTTTCCGGGTTGCTGTAATGTGCTTTGATGTATTGCACTATAGCGTCGGCCTCAAACCGGTTGGTGCGGGTTTTACCTTTGTCGTAGCTGCCGGGTATATGATGGTATTGCACCTTACGGTTGAGATCATCCGCAGAAGGAAAGGTGAGCAATTTGTTGTCGTAATAATTTGTATTGCTGAAAGCGATCAGGCTTTCATGTTTGCTGCGGTAGTGGCGCAATAAATACTTTGAGGGAACAGACAGGGAAAGGCAATCATCCAGTATGCTTTCAAGGTCTTCCACCTCCATATTTTCTTCGTCCATTTTATTGGTGGTGAAAAAAGAAGTGGGTGGCATCTGTTTGGGGTCGCCTACAACAATTGCCTGCTTAGCCCTGGCTAATGCGCTCACTGCCTCGCAGGTGGGCAATTGCGAAGCCTCATCAAATATTACCAGGTCAAAGTGTCTGGTATCTACATCAAAATACTGCGCCACCGAAATAGGGCTCATCAGCATACATGGTGCAATGCGCGGCAGAAGGGTGGGTATCTGGTCAAACAAACGGCGTATGCTCATGCCCCTTCCGCGGCTTTTGATGGCGCGTTGCAGTATACCTATTTCCGAGCTTTGCATGGCTTCCATAGTGGTGTTGGGCAATTGCGCTGCCAGCCTGATCCGCAGCTCCCGGATAGTGAGCTCCCGGAAACCGGCAGCTATTTTTTTGTACTGGCTTATTTTGCTTTCAAACAAACCGGTGCTGAATAAACTTAGCGAATCATGTGCCGCTATCACGCTTCGTGCTACCGACAGGTGAACGGTATAGTGAAAATAATCTGTAATATCTGCCGCATTGCATTGCCTGTTTTCAAATGCCTGTACCAGCCATTGCAGGTGAAGATTTTTTGCCTGGTTGCACAACTGCATATAGTTCATCCAGTTTTTTAATGCGGGCAGGTGCAACCGGATCTGCTGTATTTGTGTAATGGTTTTATCTATCCAGTTGTCTGTGGCAGGTATAGTTATTCCGGTCAATTCCCTGTATGCGGTTAATTGTTTGTCCGCTTCTGCTGAAATGGAAAGCGTATGTTCCCATGCGGCACTGTTGATATTTTTAACATCATCTGTATACGCATATTGCTTTTGTTGCAATACCTGCATCCATTTACTCAACCCGTTGCGTTCAAAGGGTTGCATCATTGTGCTCAACCGCTGAACCAAAGAAATTTTCAGCCTGATATCATTGATGTCGGTTTGTTCTTCCTTATATAAATTTTTTAAGTATTGCTGTACTGTTATAAAACGGGGGCGCTTTAATATTTCTGCCAGCTCGCGGTATTGCTGATGTTGCAGGAATAATTGTGTTATTTCTTCATCGCTGCTAATGGGCGTGGTTTTGTATAACGATAATTCTTTTTTGATCTTTCTTTTCTTTAACCATTTGGGAAGAAACCAGCTTTGCATTGCTTTCTTCCATGCTGTTTCTATAGTAACAATATCCGCGGTTAGCACGTTGCGGTTATAGCCCGCGAGTATATTTTTCAATGAAGAGAGGTTTTTGTCAAAATAGTTACTCCATTCTTCACTGGTGCTGTTGTTTTCTTTGTCAGACAGGTAATCTGCTACACTCAATAAAATATCAGGGGCTCCTTTCAGGGTGTGCGCCATTAATACAAACTGCTCCCATTCGGTTTTATTATGGAGTTGATATGGAAAGTGAATGGCTGTTGCAAGTTCCTCTACCTGTTGCTTAAACCCGGGTAACAATTGCTGCAATTGCTGAGATTGAGCGCTAATACTTTCCTGTATTGCCGGTGTATAGTGAAGTAGCTGTAAAGCCGCCAGCGGATTATCGGCGGGGTGAATAATTAAGCCTGCAACAGATTGAAATTCCGGCAACCAATCTGTCCATTGTTGCCAAAGTGTTTGGGTTAACTGTTGTAAAACAATTTCAGGTATATAGTTGTTGCTGAAATTTTTGTGCTTATAATCTTCCAGCGTGGTGATGCTTTGATAAAGACTCCATCCGGCAGGTTGTTGCCGGTGCAACAGGTTTACATGATCGCTGATGGATTCTTTCGCGGCATCCAAACGTTCTGCTTCTTTGGCATAATCAATACTACTATTGAGCTTAGCGGTATTGAGTGATGTTGCCAGTTGTTCCAGCACATCTGATTTTTTGGATTTATTGGAGTGCAGCTCCAGCGAAAAAGGCGCTAACCCTATTTGCTGCAGGCGTTTATGCACCACATCCAGCGCGGCTTTTTTGGCAGCTACAAATAACACGCGTTTTCCCCGGTACAATGCATCTGCAATAATATTGGTAATGGTTTGCGACTTACCCGTGCCGGGTGGTCCGTGCAGGATAAAGTTTTGTTCTTTTTGTGCAGTGATCACTGCTTCCAGTTGAGATGCATCGGTGGCAATGGGTAATGCAATGCTTTGGGAAGGAATGGCATTAACATCCGTGTCAACAGCATTTTCAACAACATTGTTCAATACCAGTTTTCCTTCTGTTAAGCTGCGCACCATATTGCTTTTCAGTAAATCTTGCTGGTGCACTACAATATCTTTCCATAAAATAAGCTTGCTGAATGAAAAATTTCCCAGCACCAACTGCTCTTCTACATCCCAGCCTTTTAGCTGCATTACAGCACGGCGCAATGTGCCCATCACTTTAGCCACATCAACGCCTTTTTCATCAACAGGCAATTGCTCCAGCGCACTGAGATTAAGCTCGTACTCCTGCCTTAAAAACTCCAGCAGGGTAATATTGATCATTGTTTCCTCTTCGCGGCTTTTAAGGATGAACCTGCTGTTAACCGAGCGCCGGCTAAGCTCCACGGGTAGCAGCAGCACAGGCGCATAGCGGGGTTGCTCTGCTGTTTTCCGGTCGTACCATTTCAATAATCCTACAGCAAGGTATAGCGTGCCGGATCCGTTTTCTTCGATTGCCTGTTTAGCATTTCTGTGCATATAGCTTAGTATGCTGTCGAGGTCCTGCTGGTGGTACCAGGTAAGCAGGCGATTGTATTTTAATTCTTCATTGGCGGTTTGATACAAAGGAGATGAAGCATGCAGCGGCTGTACAAAAAGATTATACTTACGCTGCACCCCGGCACGGGGATCAGGCATAATAGAAAAACCCTTACCATCACTTAATGTATCTTCCAGGTGGCTGATATCAATATCTACTAATTGCAGCATATTGCGTGTCATGCGCAGGTTCAGCAAATTGTTGCGCAGCGAGAGATCGAGCAGCTTTCGTTCCCATATCTTTTGTTTGGTAACGGCTTGTTTGCCCTGCAGTAATTCATCGGTATAAATGGTTCCTAACTCAAACTGCCCCTCCATATCCGCTATTTCAGCCTGCTGAACAGCGGTCTCATCCAGGCGATCACCTGCAGTACTGTTCAATAATGGTAACGGCCGTATGCGTGCCGTTCTTGCTCTTTTTATGTCTATAGATAACAGGAAATCTTCCTTTTCTACCAGCCGTGCTTCACCTGTGTTAAGCGCGTCTGTAAATGGTATATCATTGCCTTTACACATGCTGGTGGACTCAACCGCGGCCATTTCACGTATGCCTTTAGAAAGTCGTTTGGTAATGGCAGTTTTGTCATCATTTACTGCTTCGGCAAATTTATCATCATGCAACCAGCAACCTGTAAAAGCATGCCCTTTCACAATGATCAGTACAGGATGCAGATCAGCAGCTTCCAGGCAGGCAGCAAACAAAAGGCTCATGTCAATACAATTGGCGAACTTTTCGTGCTGAATAGTATTCAGTAATCGCAGCCGTTGCCCTGTTTCTTCATAACCCGGCGACAGAGAACTATATACAATTTGTTCAGCCCGGATGGCTGAATATATTGCAGACATTACCTGTAGCACTCTCTCCGGGCTGTTGCCCTGGTAACCTTCAAAAGCAGTATGATGACCGCTTCGTTCCATTATGTCAACAGCCCTTCGCTTGATATGATATACGTATGGATGGTTGGGTGTTACATATGCCGCGATCAGCTCGGGCAATACGTTGAAGCCACCGAACTGTTCCATCGGATGTACATCAATATAGGTTTCCTCAACAGCTATAGGTTGCCCGTTATGTATGATTTCAATGGTAATAACGGCTTTTTCCGTTTCTGAAATATTGCTGATATACGACCGGTTGACCTTTAAGTTATGCAGCGGGATTTTTATATCCCTGCCTGCCGGTACAGATTCAATACTGTAACTGAAAGGTTCAAGGCAGGGCTGATCGCTGGTGATCTTTAGCTCAAGAGGAGGAGTGTCGTGGTTGCTGTTGTTGGCAACGGCAAGCTTATATATTAAGGGGATATGGTTCAGGTACAATGCTATATTCAGAAAGGGAAATATTTCTTTTTGAACAGATACATCAGGGTTGTTTGTCATTTTTTAATTGCTGTTTTTAATGAGGGGTACAGCTATAGGTGCGCCGGGTTGAATGTTAAGTTATACAATTTTACAAATACAAAAAGCATCAATGTACCTGCGATATAAAAATCGCCGGGTTCAATGATGCCCTTATATTAGTCGTCGAGCTATCAGCCGTCAGCTATGAGCAATCGGCTGTCAGCAATCGGCTATCAGCAATCAGCTATGGGCTATGAGCTATGAAACCATAAACTCAAAACCTGTAACCCGAAACTTTTTTATCCCAGATACGATCTCAGCATCCAGGCCATTTTTTCATGCTGCTTTAACAAGCCGGTTAAAAAATCGCTGCTGCCAACATCCTTGTATTTCTCGTCCAGTTCATCTATCTGCTTGCGCAGGTTAAGGATGATCTTTTCATGATCGGCATCGAGGTTCGGAATTTGTTCTTTAAACCCTGTCGGTACGGCAGGTTCCTTTAAGGATGCCAGTTTCAGCAGTTCGCTCAGCCTGCCTTCCGCGTAGTAACCAATGGTGCGGATCCGCTCGGCTATTTCATCAATTACTTCGGCAAGCTCGGTGTATTGTGCCTCATACAGCTTATGCAATTCCATAAAGCTGGGCCCTTCCACGTTCCAGTGATAGCTACGTGTTTTGTTGTATAATATGTGCTCATCGGCCAGGATCTGGTTCAGGATTTTTGCAACGGACTGGCGGTTCTTTTCTGTAATGCCAATATTTACTTTAGCCATAATATATGTTTTTCCTCTAAAGTACAAGAATTACACCATAACATAAAAACCTGCAATACTAACATTGCTCACAGGCATACATGATAAAGAGCATCACCGCTTTGGAAGTGGATTTGACCGGAAAAATTTTACAGATCTTACACAAATCGTTCCCGTCGCAGACGCGTACGATAAGGGGATTTATTTCTACAAACCATTTTTCCTGAAAGAATTTTCATGAAGCTACAGCAATGATCTTACCTTATTGATCACCGATTGTAATTGCGATGCATCCTGTCCGCCTGCGGTAGCCAGTGTTTTTTGCCCGCCGCCGCCGCCTTTTATCAGGGGCGCCACCTGTTCTTTGATGATCCTGCCCGCATCCAGGTTTTTGGCCGCTGCCACTACATCCGACATGCCGATCGCTACAAATGGCTTGCCGTCGATATTGGCACATAACACCATTACATAATCGCGGAGATTGTTTTTTACATCGAAACAAAGCTTTTTCAGCGCATCGGCATTGCTTACCTGCACTATCTGACCTATAAAGGTTACTCCGTTTACAATTTCATCTTTTTGCAAAAGCTCATTTCTTAACTGCACCAGTTGCCTCGCTTCCAGCCCTTCCACTTTTTTCTGTAAGGCATTCTTTTCCTCCATAAGCTTTTCAATGGCCTTTAAAGGATCTTTGGCTTTCAGTAATTCACCAATGTGTTTGTACTGGCTTATTTTTTCAAAGCTGTATTGTATAGCAGCAGTACCGGTCAGGGCTTCTATACGGCGAACACCGGCCGCCACAGCAGATTCAGACGTTATGGTAAACAATCCGATCATGCCTGTATGCCCTACATGCGTGCCTCCGCAAAGCTCAATGGAATATTCAGGATCTACAATGACCACTCTTACCACCTCTCCGTATTTCTCGCCGAACAAGGCCATGGCGCCCAGCTTTAAAGCGTCGTCTTTGGACATTTCTTTAATAACAACGGGTATATTGGCTCTTATTTTTTCGTTCACCAATAGTTCCACCTGCCGTAATTCTTCGTCTGTTACCTTAGCGAAATGCGAAAAATCAAAACGCAGCTCGCCGGCTGATACCATCGATCCTTTTTGCGCTACATGCTTACCCAGCACCTGCCGCAGCGCCGCATGCAATAAATGCGTAGCGGTATGATTGTACATGGTATACAATCTTTTCTCCCAGTTAACAGCCGCCGTTACGGGTAATGTAATATCGGCCGGCAAACGATCGGTAAAATGAATAAAAAGATCGTTTTCTTTCCGGGTATCATTTACCGTTATTTTTTCATCGCCAAACTGCAGGTAACCGGTATCGCCCACCTGTCCGCCGCTCTCCGCGTAAAACGGGGTAGCTTCCAGCACCAGTTGGTATTGCTCTTTTCCTTTGGTTTTTACCTTTCGGTATTTTATCACCTGTGTATCTATCAGCAGGTCATTGTATCCCACAAAGGAAGTTTTATCCGCCTTATGGATATCTACCCAATCTTCTGTGTCAATGGCTGTAGCGGCACGGGAGCGGTCTTTCTGCAATTGCATTTCGGTATTGAAGCCGGCTTCATCTATCTTCAGTCCATTCTCTAACGCAATAAGTCGTGTAAGATCCGCAGGAAACCCGTAAGTATCATACAGCTCAAAGGCGTCTTTACCCGAAATAACGGTATCCGGTTCATTCTTTTTGGTGCTGATGATATCCTCTATCCTCTTCAATCCCTTTTCCAGCGTCCGTAAAAACGCCTCTTCTTCTTCACGTACAACTCTTGCTACAAACTCCGTCTGCTGGTATAGCTCGGGAAATACATATTTAAACTGCAACGACAGCGTTACTACCAGTTGATGCAATAAGGGTTGCTTATAATCAAGATAGGAATAATAATATCTCACTGCCCTCCGCAATATTCTCCGTATCACATATCCCGCACCGGTATTGGAAGGCAGCTGTCCGTCGGCAATGGTAAAGCTGATGGCGCGTATATGGTCGGCTATTACACGAAAAGCGATTGCCTGCCTGCTGTCGCTGAAGTCGTATTTTTTGCCGGTTATTTTTTCCGAGGCTTCAATGGTGCCGGTAAACACATCGGTATCGTAATTGGAGGTTTTGCCCTGCAGCACCCGCACCAGCCGCTCAAAGCCCATGCCGGTGTCTACATGTTTGGCAGGAAGCGGGTCTAATTTAGTATATTCAACCACCTTTTTTGCTCTTTCTTCTTTCGCAGCATCTTTATTTTCATTACTCCAGCTATCAAAAGCTTTCTTGTCAGACCATACCCTGTTAAATTCCATGAATACATTGTTCCAGATCTCTATCACCTGAGGGTGATCGTTGTTTACCAGCGTTTTGCCATCTGTTTCTTTTCTTTCATTATCGGGGCGGCAGTCTACATGTATTTCGGTGCAGGGCCCGCAGGGACCGGTATCACCCATCTCCCAGAAATTGTCTTTCTTGCTGCCCGGCAGTATCCTGTCTTCCGCAATTACCTTCTTCCATTCATTGTATGCTTCTTCATCGCGGGGAAGGTTTTCGGACTCATCTCCTTCAAAAACAGTAACGTATAAACGATCTTCAGGAATGCCGTATACTGCTGTAAGCAGCTCCCAGCTCCAGGCGATGGCTTCTTTTTTAAAATACCCGTTGGCAGGGTTTTGAGGATCGCCGAAGCTCCAGTTGCCCAGCATTTCAAACATGGTATGATGATAGGTATCCACCCCTACTTCCTCCAAGTCGTTGTGCTTACCGCTTACCCGCAAGCATTTTTGTGTATCCGCAACACGGTCGTAAGGAGCTTTTTTATTGCCCAGAAAATAATCCTTGAACTGGTTCATTCCCGCGTTGGTAAACAATAAGGTAGGGTCATTCTTGATAACAATGGGCGCCGAAGGCACAATATGATGCCCTTTTGACTGAAAAAAATCAAGGAAAGCCTGCCGGATCTGTACTGAAGTCATCATAACTCCGTTATATTTTTTGTGGCGTTTGAATGTTTAAATTTTATATTTGCCTGTACCCCCTGAGGAGGGTGCGAAGGTAGTTAAATTATGGCTGGATTTTTGCCAGGCGTACAGACCCTGCTGCATGAAAAAAATAAAGTATTACTACAATACCAATACACTCCGTTATGAAAAGCTGGTAGTTCCCTTCAGGGTGAAGCTGCTGCGTATACTGGGCTTTCTGGCTGCGGCCATGGTTACCGCCCTCATCATAGTGGTCATTGCCTTCCAGATAATTGATTCACCCAAAGAAATGCTGATGCGCCAGGAAAACCAGCGCATTCGCGAGGATTATGTATTACTCAATAACAAGGTAAAGGCTTTGCAGCAGCAAATGATAGAACTGGAAAAAAGAGACAACCACGTTTACCGGGAAATTTTTGAAGCCAATCCCGTACCGGACAGTGCGCGTGCCAAAAGCATGGAAAAACAGCAGGAGATAAAGCTGGTGGAAGGTATGGAGGACAACGAGCTGGCTTATTCCATTGCTGCCACGCTGGACAATCTCTCCAACAGGATGGCCTTTCAGACAAAGTCATACAATGAAATTGAAGAAATGATCAAGGGGAAGGAAAAGCTGCTGGCCGCAACCCCCGCCATACAACCTGTAAGCAATAAGGACCTGAACCGCATTGCTTCCGGCTTTGGGTATCGTATAGATCCTGTATACAAAACAGTTAAAATGCATGCCGGGCTTGATTTTGCCGCTCCGCAAGGCACTCCTATTTATGCTACCGCCGATGGTGTGGTACGGCTTTCGGGCAATACGGGCAATGGCTATGGCAACCATGTTATCATCAATCATGGCTATGGCTACGAAACGCTGTATGGGCACCAGTACCGTATAAAAGCCAGGGCGGGGCAACGGGTGAAAAGGGGCGAGCTGATTGGCTGGGTGGGCAGTACCGGCAAATCAACGGGCCCTCACCTGCACTATGAAGTGCATAAAAACGGGCGGCATATTGACCCTATCTACTTTTTCTACAACGATCTTACGCCTGAACAATTCGACCGCATTCTTAAAATCGCTGCTTCGGGCAACCAGAGCTTTGATTAAATGTTAATAATTCCCGGCACTATTTTTTCTGCATACCGTTAATTTAGCATCATGTATAAACAACTCGACCTGTTTGCATCGACGGCGGCAGAGCCGGAAATACAGGAACAGCAAAAGCAGCCACTTCTTGTTACAGAAGAAACAACTGTAGCGGAAATGGAAGAAGAGATCGGTACTGCTGATATACTGCTTGAAGAAGAAGCATTTATTGTAAATACCCCGCCGGTTGCTGAAAATATCCCTGCCGTTAAAGTTCCTGCTGCAGTACGTGCCGCAAAAACGGGTAAAAGAGGCCGTAAATCGCTGAAGGAAATGGAAAATGAAGCATCCTGTATAGATATACCGCCGGATGAAATTCTTTTTAAGAAGCAATATTACAGCATCGGCGAAGTAGCAGAAATGTTTTCATTGAATACATCGCTGCTGCGTTACTGGGAAACAGAATTCGATATACTGAAGCCACGTAAAAACCGTAAGGGAGACAGGCATTTCCGTCCCGAAGACATCAAAAACCTTACGCTCATCCACCACCTGCTCCGGCAAAGGAAATACACCATTGAAGGAGCTAAAGAATACCTGAAAAAGAACAAATCGAAAGCCCAGGAAAATTTTGAAATGATCCAGCGGCTGGAAAAAATAAAATTGTTTTTACTGGAGTTGAAAGCGGGATTGTAAAGGAGTTTTTAGTTTATGGTTTGAGGTTTATGGTTAACGGCTGTGAGCTATCAACCTTCAGAAATTTTTGATTTCTGATTGGTTGATTTTTGATTTGATATTTGAGATTTGAGATGTGGTAGTTTATGGTTTGTGGTCTATAGTTTATTTATTCTCCATTGTCAACTGTCAATTTTCCATTGTTGACAGCTCGTAGCCGATAGCCCTCCGCTCACAGCCACCCACAGATTCTTCGCTCACGGGAATGATTCATTTATTATTACCCAACAGCTATTTGTTCACTCTGAATGGATAGCTGATGGCTGAAAGCTGACATCCTACACCCAAAGCTGATTGCTCATAGCTGATATAAACATTTTTTAACAATACACGGCTTTTATTTTGCTGTATAACAAAAGTCAAAGAAACGGCCAAGAGAAAATATTTGGTTTCTCTGCCCGTTTTTTATAAGGCTTAATTGTTTAAGTATATGATAAATCCGATCCGTATTTCGCTCGCAGTTTGCGCTGTTGCGCTGTGCTTTGGATTTCAAAGCTTTAATGAAAACAACGCTACTCCCGGTAATATTATTTCGGATACTTCATCCAACAAATCTAATGCATTGGAAAAAAAAGCGACCAATGCTGCCGGATACACACTGGTTATAAAAAAGAGTTCCTACGAAATGACCTTATACGATACAGAAGGCTGGTATGGAACTTACCCCGTTGTATTTGGAAGCAAAAAGCTGGATGACAAAAGAATGGAAGGCGACAGGCTAACCCCGGAAGGTCATTTTAAAATTATTGGCAAAAAAATACATAAGCAGTGGGGGAAATTTTTAATGCTTGACTATCCTACCAAAGAAAGCTATGATCGTTTTAACAGCAGGAAAGCATCGGGTGAAATCCCTAAAAAGGCAACAATAGGCGGCGGTATCGGCATCCATGGCACACGCCCCAATGAAGAATGGGTCATTGATAAATTCATAAACTGGACAAGTGGATGTATTTCTGTGAGGTATAGTGATATGGATGAACTGTATGATATGCTTCCCATAGGCACGGAAGTCATCATCGAAAAATAGTCGTATTGCACTTTACAGCGTAGTCACTTTATAAAAGGAGAACCGGTTGGGGTTCTCCTTTTTTGTTGCATAAGGTAATCGCTGGTATTAAATAGGGCTTTAATTAACATATACCTGCAAAACACTTCCCTTCTTTGCCAACCGGCGCATTTTATTACACGTATGTTAACACGCTATATGCAGCGATACCTGCCTTTTTTCAATCTATTATAAAGTCCTCCGTATATGTGAAAACAGAACGGACCTGAAATCCCCCCATGTGCCTGCGGGGGTTTTCATTTTTTACCCCTTTCCACATCGTTCACTGCAAGAGCGGCTTTTGATTTATCTTCAAAGCATGAAAAAACTGCTTTTTCTTTTCTGCCTTTTTCCTTTCATCGTTCAGGCGCAGGATACTACCCAAAGTGCAATGATGATACAAACCGCCGGCAGGCTTCCTTTTCTTGAATATGGCCCAGGCGATGACAGGCTGGGCGGGGCGAAAATGACCTATCTTGATTCGGGTATTGTGATGCGTGTGACAGACTCCCTTGACGGTGATTATATTGTGCAGCTCTCCGAAAATCACAGGGCATTTATAGCAAAGGAAAATACAAAGCTGAGTCCTGATAAGCTTCCCCGCAGGTATTATCTCACATCCAGCTTCCGGGTATATGGCGATGAACATTTTGACTACGTAACCATCAATACGGACGAACGCCTTCCCTACCGGAGCCTGCATGAGATCAACCCTTCCAGGATCGTGATCGATTTATTCGGTGCTACCTCCAATAGCAACTGGATATCGCAATTTGCAACCGCTAAGGAAGTTAAGAATACCTGGTACGAGCAAACAGAGGATGACGTAATGCGGGTTTATATAGAACTGAAGCACCGGCAGCACTGGGGGCATTTTATTCAGTACGACAGCACAGGGCAAAAACTTATTATACGCATCAAGCGCCAGCCACCCGTACTGAATATTAAAAAACTAACGGTTGCTATAGACGCCGGTCACGGCGGCGACAACCTGGGAGCCTCCGGCGTTAGCAGTAAAATACTGGAAAAGGATTACACGCTCCGCATTGCAAAAGAGCTGAACAGGCTTCTGAAAAAGAACAGGATCAAAACTTTTATGACCCGGGAAAAAGATACAAGCCTGAGCATGGTGGAAAGAGTGGAAATGCTGAGGGCGGCGAACCCTGACCTGCTGGTGAGTATTCACCTCAACTCTTCGGGCAATATGCTTATTAAAGGTACAAGTACCTATTACCGTTATATCGGCTTCAGGCCATTATCTCAATCCATACTTGACCGTATGCTTGAGCTGAAACTTACGGAAATAGGCAATGTCGGCAACTTCAATTTTGCTTTGAACGGGCCAACTGATTATCCCAACTGCCTCGTTGAAGCAGCGTTTTTAAGCAACCTGGAGGATGAAAAACGAATACTGGATCCGAAATTCCATGCAGCAGTTGCGCAAAAGATATACCTGGGTATTATAGACTGGCTGAAAAAAATAAAATAATGTTCTATTTTTATCTCCATACAAAATCGTACGCATCATAAATTTGTAAAGCAGAACAACTAAAACAGCAATTGCCTCATTACGACCGGCATTGTTACAAACACAAAGCTATGGCAGAAAATAATCCTTTTATTCATCATGTTTATTTTTGGCTGAACAACCCCTCAAGCCAGGAAGATTTTGATAAACTGGTTGCGGGACTCAGAAAGCTATCGGCAGTTAACACCATTAAAACTTTTTATATAGGCAAACCCGCAGATACCAACCGCGATGTAATTGACCGCTCTTACAGTGTTTCGTGGCTGGCGTTGTTCGAAGACAAAGCCGGTCAGGACAGCTATCAAACCGACCCTATCCATCTTACATTCGTGGAAGAGTGTAAGCATCTCTGGAAAAAAGTAGTGGTGTATGATACTGTAAATGTATAAACAACCATGAGTTACTGCACTTATATAAATGGCATTCCCGCCGCAGAAAAAAATGTGCATAAGGAATACCACGACCAGTATTATGGCTTCCCCATTGAAGATGACAACGAGCTGTTCTGCCGCCTGGTGCTTGAAATAAACCAGGCGGGCTTAAGCTGGACTACTATCTTAAAAAAGCAACCCGGCTTTCGTAAGGCATACCACAATTTTAATATTGCCAAAGTAGCAAAGTATTCAGAAAAAGATCGTGAGCGCCTGCTGAATGATGCTGGTATTATACGCAACAGGCTTAAAATAAACGCTGCCATTGAAAACGCAAAAGCCATCCTTCTTATACAAAAAGAGCATGGCACATTTAAACAATGGCTCGACCAGCATCATCCTAAAACCAAAGAGGAGTGGGTAAACCTGTTTAAAAAAACATTCAGGTTTACGGGTGGAGAAATTGTCAATGAATTTCTGATGAGCACAGGGTACCTGCCGGGGGCGCATACGCCTGATTGTCCTGTTTACAAAAAAGTATTAAAGCACAAACCCGCCTGGAACAGGAAAAAATAATCTGTATTTGGCGGTTCCATAAAAAAAATACACCGTGAGGAATCACGGTGTCTGATATATACTTAAACTCCAAAACTTAGAGACATGTTTGTTGCAGCGTTGCCCAACAACACTGCAGAATAGGTCGCCCCTCCGCATTTTAATGAAGCATTGATAGGTAAGCCATGCAAACGCACTTGTATTTTTAACAACACATCCTGCCGGCAGAATATTTGCTATGCAGTACATACTTGTTACAATCATTTCGATTGTACGATCAATTAATTCAGGAGATGGGATCCGGGGGGTGCCAGGGGCAGCCAACAGCGAAGTTGATAACAGAAACCACTGCATCTCTTCCATATGCAGGCTGAATGACAGTAATAGCCGCATTCCAGAAGACTGATTGTTGAAGCAGGTAATCCGTTACAAATGTAAAAGAAGGAAAAGAGCTTGTCTTTTTCGATTTTTGTTGCGCGGGATTTTTTTGCAAATCTGTTACAAGACCTGCAAACTGATCCTGTACAGCCTGCACTTTATTTTTTACCTGGTTGGGGATGCAAAGCAGCACAAGAGAGTCGTTGTATATTTTACGCATTACATAACGGTAATGGGCACCATTAATATCAACTTCCCCGTCAAACCTTTCAAACTCTTTCCAGTTGCTGTGATAAGGTAGATTGATCGGGATTTTAACTTCTACCAGGTCTTCTTTATTATATTGTTCCTCATCAAGCTTTATTTGCAATTTCCCGCTTTCTTCCTGTTCCCAGTAATGCAACACTACTTTATAACCCAAAAGGTTAAAAAGGAAAATAAGGATGAGTAATATACACGAAGCCTGGCGCAAATGGTCTGGTTTTATTACGCGAGTTTACTGGAAAGATACCCATTTTTTTAATTACCAGGGAGTTTTTCTGGTTACTTGTTATTTGAAATTTGAGATTCGATATCGGATCCCTATTGCTCATAGCCATAGCCAATAGCTAATACCTGACTGCCGGCAACTCACAGCCCAAATACGCTCTGTGTACCTTTGTGCTTTGGTGGCTTTGTGGTTTAAAAAAGCTGATAGCAACGTAAAGAGCAATCTTTTCGACTGCTGCTCCGAAACCTTTTTCATATAGACTGACGGCTCATCTCAAATTTCAAATCTCAAATCAAAAATCCACAAATCAACCAATCAGAAATCCTATATATGGTACTTTTTTGTGTCCGGCTCGGTTTATAGACATATTCTTATTTACTTTGCACCCGAATAAAAAAGATATATGAAAATTTTAATTACCGGCACAGCAGGGTTTATTGGCTTCCATCTTGCCAATTACCTTATTAAAAGAGGGAATACAGTGGTTGGACTGGATAGCATTAATGATTATTACGATACAACGCTCAAATACAACCGTTTGGCTACAGCCGGCATTGAAAAAGGAAAAATTGCATATAACAAGCTGGTAACCAGTAATAAACATAATAATTACAGTTTTATTCAATTACAGTTGGAAGACAAGACCAACCTTGAAAAACTGTTTGCCGAACAGCAATTTGATAAAGTATGCAACCTGGCAGCCCAGGCAGGGGTACGATACAGCCTCACCCACCCTGATGCATATATACAGAGCAACATAATAGGTTTTTTAAACATATTGGAATGTTGCCGCCACAATAAGATCAAGCACCTGGCCTACGCCAGCAGTTCGAGCGTATACGGTTTAAACGGAAAGTCGCCTTTTTCCACTTCTGATAACGTAGATCATCCGATATCGCTGTATGCCGCCAGCAAAAAAAGCAATGAGCTGATGGCGCATACTTACAGTCATTTGTTTAGAATACCCACCACAGGATTGAGATTTTTTACTGTATATGGCCCGTGGGGCAGACCCGATATGGCACTCTTCCTCTTTACGAAGGCCATCCTGGAAAACAAACCCATCCAGGTATTCAACAATGGCAATATGGTGCGCGATTTTACCTATGTGGACGATATTGTTGAAGGAGTAGTAAGAGTAATAGATAACCCGCCGGCAGGCAAGCCGCAATGGGACGCCGCCCACCCGGATCCTTCCACCTCTACCGCGCCCTATAAAGTATACAATATAGGCAACAACAACCCGGTTCGCCTGATGGAATTTATTGAAGCTATTGAAAAGCACCTCGGGAAAAAAGCCGAAAAAGAAATGTTACCCATGCAGCCGGGCGACGTAGCAGCTACCTGTGCCGACGTACAGGACCTGGTGGCCGATCTTCACTATCAGCCTCAAACAAAAGTGTCGGCAGGCATTAAAAACTTTGTTGAGTGGTACCTCGACTATTATAAAAAGTAACCTGCCTGCCTGTCTGCGACAGGTAGTATTCAGCAGGGTAAATATCAGCCGCATTTAACAACAAAAAAATTTTGCGCTTCGTTTGAATAGCTTAACTTTGCCAAAGGAAAAGAACAAAAGAAGGGAACGGATCCGTTCCCTTCTTCATTTATCCAGATTATGAGCAGTGATGCAACAACGCAGTTAATTGAACAAATGATAGAGGTGTTATTGGAGGATAGCCCGGATATTTTTCTGGTAGAAGTAAAAATTAAACCCACCAATAACGTAAAAGTTTTCCTGGATGCAGATGGAGGAATCTCCATTGCCAAGTGCGTAGCCTGTAACCGGGCCTTATACAAACAAATAGAAGCCGAAGGAGTTTTTCCCAATGGCGACTTTTCGCTGGAGGTGTCGTCGCCGGGATTGGATGAACCCCTTAAACTCAAACGCCAGTATCAAAAAAATACGGGCAGAAATGTGGAAGTAATATTGAACGACGGAACTAAAACAGAAGGAAAATTGCTTGTGGCTGGCGAAAATGAAATAGTAGTGGAAGAAACAAGAGGTAAAAACAAGAAAAAAGAGATCATTCAACATACCATTTTTTTTGATAACATTAAAACAACTAAAATTCAAATTCAATTTTAACGATCCCTCCGGGCGCGGTTTTGTCGCGTTCTTCAAAGGATAAAAATGCTGTACTATGGCAAGTATTAATCTTATAGAATCCTTTCAGGATTTCAAGGACGCCGAAAACATTGATCGTCCTACGCTAATGAAAGTGCTGGAAGACGTTTTTAAAACCTTACTCCGTAAAAAATATGGATCTGATGAAAATTTTGATGTAATTGTAAATACGGAAAAGGGAGACCTTGAGATTATTCACCGCCGCACAATTGTGGAAGACGGGCAGGTTGAAAACCCCGTAGCCGAAATAGCTTACAGCGATGCCGTAAAAATTGAACCGGACTTCGAAGTAGGTGAAGAGTTGTTCCAGGAAGTAGATATTCTTGACTTTGGACGTCGCGCCATTCTTGCAGCCAAACAAACCCTGGCGAGCCGTATCAGCGATCTTAAAAAGAACAGCCTGGTTAAAAAATATGCCGACCGCGTAGGTGAGATCATCAGCGCCGAAGTATACCAGGTTTGGAAAAAGGAAGTATTGCTGCTGGATGAAGACGGTAACGAGCTGATCATCCCTAAATCGGAGCAAATACCTTCGGACTACTTTAAAAAAGGGGAAAACGTAAAAGCCGTAGTGAAAAAAGTGGAGTTGAAAAACAACTCACCCGTTATCATCCTGTCGCGCACACATCCCTCCTTCCTTGCCAAGCTGCTGGAAATTGAAGTGCCTGAGATTTTTGACGGATTGATAGTAATCCGCAAAATTGTGCGTGAGCCGGGTGAAAGAGCTAAAGTAGCGGTAGAATCGTATGACGACCGCATTGACCCGGTAGGCGCATGCGTAGGTATGAAAGGCAGCCGTATACACGGCATAGTACGCGAATTGAAAAACGAGAATATAGATGTGATCAACTGGACCAACAATATACAACTGTTGATCCAGCGGGCACTGACACCTGCAAAAGTGAGTTTTACGGAAATTGACAATGAAAGAAAACACGCCAATGTATATCTCAAGCCCGACCAGGTATCGCTTGCTATCGGTCGCAGAGGCGTAAATATTAAGTTAGCCTGCGAATTATCAGGATATGAAATAGATGTATTCCGCGATGATGAAGGTCAAAGCGAAGAGTTTGATATTGACCTGGATGAATTTGCAGATGAAATTGATACATGGGTGATCGATGAGCTGAAACGTATTGGCTGCGATACCGCGCGCAGTGTGCTTGATCTTACTACAGAAGAGCTGGAAAGAAGAACCGACCTTGAAAAAGAAACCATTGAAGATGTAAGAAAAGTGCTGGAAGAAGAATTCGAAAAAGGATAATATTACCACCTCCCCTGTGGAAGCAGGTAATACATAGGAACAGAAAAAACAAACTATTCTTTGCATATCAACCGGTATGCAGGAGCAAAAAAATATGGCTGAAATTAAATTACCACGCTTACTCGCAGCGGCCAAAGAGTTCAACATCGGGCAGGAAACATTAATCGACTTCCTGATAGGAAAAGGTTTTTCTAAAGATGAACTGAAACCTACCAGTAAGCTTACGGAAGACATGTACTATTCCCTGCAGCAGGAATTTTCGTCTGACAAAGCCGCCAAAGCAAAGAGCGACCAGATAGAAATCCCTAAAGGGAATGTACTGGAATCCCGGAAGAAAAAAGATGAAGAAGAGATACTCTTCAAAAAAGATGTCAAGAAAAAAGCAGAACCGGCACAGGCTGTTGCGGAACCGCCGGTAACACCTCCCGCTGTCGAGCCGGAACAGAAAACAGCTAAGGAACCCCAGCCCGAAATAACCAAGATCGAAGCGCCTGAAATAGAAGGACCTAAAGTATTGGATAAGATCGATCTCAGCGCCATTGATTCTTCTACAAGACCCAAGAAAGGAAGCAAAAAGAAGGAAGAACCGGAAGAAAAAGCGCCGGCGAAAGCAGAAATTGCGCAACCCGAAATTGTACCGCAGCAACCCATTGCCGAAGATGTAAAGCCACAGCAGGTTGAAGAGCCTGAGGTGGAGGAAGAAACGTCACTGTCTGAAGAAGACACGAGAGTGGTTGAAAATATACGCGCAGAAAAAATCGAAGGCCCCCGGATTGTTGGTAAGATCACGCTTCCTGTTGATAATGAACCCCGCCCTTCTGCTAAACCGCAGGAGGAAAAAAGAAAGAGAAAACGTATTCCCATCGAAAAAAGGGATCAGCAGGGTCCGCGGCACGGAGGAGAAGATCATCCGCAGCGCAAAGACGGTCCGCGTACAACCATTCAAAAGCAGGGCGACCGCAACCGGCAGCAGGGTGGAAACAATGCCGGAGGCAACCGTTTCGGGCAGGGCAACAGGCAACAGGGTGGACGCAGGGACAGTAATATCCATCGGGAGGCCAAGGAAATCGACGCTAAAGAAATACAGGATAAGATCAGGGAAACCCAGGCCAAACTGGCGGGCGGTTCAAGAGGCACAGGAAAGAGCACAAAATCTAAATTACGCAGGGCAAGGAGGGAAGAGTTGGCCGAAAACATGGCAGGCGATGCTGCACAGGATAACAAACTGCAGGTAACGGAGTTCGTTACCGTTAGTGAACTGGCTAACCTGATGGATGTAAACTTTGCGGAAGTAATAGGCAAATGTATGAACCTCGGCATCATGGTATCTATCAACCAACGCCTCGACGCGGAAGTAATAGAACTGGTAGCTGCGGAATTTGGATTTGAAGTAGAATTTATCGGCGTGGATGACGTGGATGAGGAAGATGAGGAAGAAGTAGAAGATGCTCCGGAAGAACTTGAGCCCAGGGCACCGGTCATTACCATTATGGGCCACGTAGACCATGGTAAAACATCGTTGCTCGACTATATCAGAAGCGCCAATGTGGTAGCAGGCGAGGCCGGGGGAATTACCCAGCACATAGGCGCCTACCAGGTAACCACCGCTTCAGGTAAAAAACTTACTTTCCTTGATACACCCGGTCACGAAGCCTTTACGGCCATGCGTGCCCGTGGCGCTAAAGCTGCCGATGTAGCCATCATCGTAATATCGGCCGACGATGCGGTGATGCCTCAAACCCGCGAAGCCATCAGCCATGCACAGGCAGCCAACCTGCCTATGGTATTCGCCATTAATAAAATTGATAAGGAAGGAGCCAATCCTGAAAAAATTAAAGAGCAACTGGCAGGTATGAACCTGCTTGTTGAAGACTGGGGCGGTAAGTACCAAAGCCAGGAAATTTCCGCAAAAAGCGGGTTGAATGTAGATCTGCTGCTGGAAAAAATATTGCTGGAGGCCGAATTGCTGGAATTAAAAGCCAATCCACACCGCGAAGCCACAGGTACCATTATCGAAGCATCCCTTGATAAAGGACGTGGCTATGTAGCTACCATGCTGGTGCAAAACGGCACCCTGAAGCAAGGCGAAATTGTGGTAAGCGGGCAGTTCTTTGGTCGTGCAAAAGCAATGTTCAACGAACGCAATCAGCGCCTGGACGAAGCCGGGCCTTCTACTCCCGTACAGATACTCGGGTTGAACGGTGCACCGCAGGCAGGTGAAAAATTCAAAGTGTATTACGACGAAAGCGAGGCCAAGGAAACCGCCAACCGCCGCGCCCAGATTTTGAGGGAACAGGGCATCAGGGCGAAAAAACATATTACGCTCGACGAAATCGGACGTCGCCTTGCATTGGGTAATTTCAAACAACTGAACCTGATTATCAAAGGAGACGTGGATGGTTCCGTAGAAGCGTTAAGCGACTCATTACAGAAACTTTCAACTGAAGAAATTGCGGTAGCGGTAGTACACAAAGCCGTGGGCGCCATTACCGAAAGCGATGTATTGCTGGCAACGGCTTCAGATGCCGTTATTGTCGGCTTTAATGTACGCCCTTCACCCCAGGCTTCCAGGCTGGCGGAGTCAGAAGGTGTACAAATCAAAGCTTACTCTATTATCTATAACGCAATAGAAGAAGTGAAGAGTGCAATGGAAGGTATGATGGAACCTACCATTACTGAAAAAATTGTGGCCAATGTTGAAATACGGGAAGTGTACAAATTCGACAAAGTGACTGTGGCAGGCTGCCAGGTGCTGGATGGCAAAATACAACGCAATTCTAAAGTACGGCTTATCAGGGAAGGCATCGTGGTATATCCTTCAGGGGAAGGCCAGAGTGCGGAACTGGGCTCGTTGAAACGTTATAAAGACGATGTAAAAGAAGTAACAAGCGGAATGGAATGTGGTCTTACTATCAAGAACTACAATGACCTTAAACCCGGCGATATAGTAGAGGCATTTGAAATTGAAGAGGTAAAAAGAAGCTTGTAATACGAAGTGGAATTATTGAATAGCCCCAATTTTAATCGTATTATGCCGAAGCAATAGCCGTTCACACCAATTTTATTGGTTTGTTACGGATATGCTTTCGGTAATGCTTTCGGTATAAACCTTTGTTAAATAACAGGTAACTGCTCATCCCGGTAAAAAAGGACGGCTATTTTTGAGCAGTATGAATCATTTATTTATGAAACAGTTACTGGTTTTTGGATTCCTGATGGTAATTACTGCAGGCGCCCGGGCGCAGGGACAGTCGCACAAAGTGCTGGCTGATAAAATCGTTGCTGTGATTGGCGATAAAATTGTTCTCCGCTCGGATATTCTTAATTACATAGAGGATGAGAAACGGCAGGGCCGCGAGCTTCCGCCGGATGCCAATTGCATGCTGCTGCAGCAAATGATGATACGCAAGGCGTTGATGCTGCAGGCGCAGAAAGACTCCCTGCCCGTAGGAGATGATGAAATTGAAGCTGAACTGGATCAGCGCATCCGCTATTTTATCCGGGCTTATAACGGAAAAGAGTCGCTGGAACAGATTGCAGGTAAAACCATTTACCAGATAAAAGAAGACAACCGCATTTCCATCAAAGAGCAGAAGCTGGCCGATGCAATGCAGAAATCCATTATAGAAAATGTGAGAGTTACTCCTACAGAAGTAAAAGCATACTATGATAAGATACCCAAAGACAGCCTCTTTTTCTATGAAACCGAACTGGAGATCAAGCAGGTAGTTGCCTATGCCAAAGCAAGCCGCGACCTGGAAAAGTACGCCCAGGATGAGCTGGCAGAGTATAAAAGGCAGGTAGAAAGCGGGGTAACATCGTTCGACAGGCTGGCAAAACTATACAGCGACGATCCGGGCACAAAAGAAGTGGGTGGACGATTTGAATTTAACCGGGGCGATAAAAGCGTAGACGGCACTTTTTCTTCAACAGCTTTTGCACTAAAAGAAGGGCAGATATCGCGGGTGGTAAAGTCTAAATTCGGTTATCATATCATCCAGGTTGTGAGCCGTTCGGGTGATGATGTAGTAGTAAGGCATATCCTTAAAATACCGCAGGTTACGGATACTGAAATCAATGAAGCCATCGCTAAGCTTGATACAGTAAGATCGAAACTGGTAGCCGGCACCCTTAGCTTTGGTGAAGCGGTAGATAAATACAGCGAAGACGAAAACAGCAAATTCACCGCCGGATCGGTAACCAACCAGCAGGGGTCCCCTTATCTTACTATTGACCAGCTGGACAAAAGCCTGGTAAACGTTTTTGCCCAGTTGAAAGTAGGAGAATATTCAAAACCAATGCCTTTCACTGATGAAAGCGGGAAAAAAGGGGCGCGTATTTTATTTTTACAATCCAAAACCGAACCTCATCGAGAAAATATTAAGGACGACTATAACAGGATTGCTCAAAGGGTAATGGAAGAAAAGAAAGGAGAGTTGCTGGACAGGTGGTTCCGTACTAAAATGCCGACTTTTTATATTTCTGTGGACGATGATTACCGCTCTTGCGAAGAAATAAGCAAATGGCTAAAAGAAAACACAGCTTCCCGCTAAAATAAAGTTCTTTTCCTGAAAAGGCTGTCTCGTATCCGGGGCAGCCTTTTTTGTGTATACAATGCTTGTGTCCTTATTTAAACCTTTATCTTGCATACAATGAATTCAGGACGATTTATTAATGCAATCAGGCATATATATGTATACAGATGACTCCAAAGGCGTTTCAAATGGCGCTGGCTTTTTTATATTACTGGGTTTATGGTTGGGCGGTTTCTTTCTTGGCGCCCTGTTAACAGTGCCTGTATGGTTGCTGATGGGAAAAGGAAGCATACTGGACATGGCCACCCGGATGTCAGACCCGGAAAATGTAAACGCATTGCGCGTAATACAGGTAGTCACCACATTTTGTGCTTTTTTCCTGCCAGCTTATTTTACCGCGTTTATCCTTAATCGCAAGCCGTTAAAGCTATTAGGTTTCAATAAAAATATAAACAGCAGGCAGGCCTTGCTTGCGCTGCTGATTATTTTTTGCGGCGCTTTAACCGCCGGCATGCTGGGGCAACTCAATGAAATGATCCCCGTTTCTAAATCCCTGGAAGCCGTTTTCAGAAAACTGGAAGATCAATACGCTGCCCAGGTAGAAGCCATTACCAATATGAAAACTTTTGGGGATTACCTGGTATCGCTTGTCATGATCGCTTTGCTTCCGGCGGTATTTGAAGAAACTTTCTTCAGAGGCGGAATGCAGAACCTGCTGAACAAATCCCTTCACTCCCATTGGATGGCAATCATAATCACCAGTATTATTTTCAGCCTTATTCATTTTTCTTACTATGGTTTTTTGGCCAGGGTTTGCCTTGGCATTGTGCTGGGCCTGCTGTTTTACTATTCACAAAATCTTTGGCTAAGTATACTCGCTCATTGCTTCAACAATGCCTTTGCTGTTACTCAAATGTATGTATTGCTCCGGCAGGGCAAATCAGTGGCAGAAGCCATGAACGACAAATTACCTATGTGGTGGGGGTTGATTGCGATTGTAGCTTTGTATGCTTTGTTTATTGTGTTCAAAAAAGTGTCGGCAAACAGGCTGAATGACCTGAACTTTGAAAATTAATTTTCCGGCTATGGCAATGAATTGGCAGGTATTCAGAACCCGGGCACTTACCGCACTGGTTTTTGTGGCGGTAATGATGATTGGGTTGCTGTGGAACGAATGGAGCTTTTTCCTTTTATTTTCTGTTATTCATTTTGGCTGCTGGACAGAATACCAGCAACTTGTCGGGAAAACAGATCCGTCTTATAAAAATATTTCTTCTTTTCACAGGTATGGCGTCATGATAGCCGGCTGGTCACTGATGTTATATTGTACAGGCGATCATCACGACCAATGGGGAATCAGCCCATCCTCCATAGGGCTGGCTTTAGGATTGGTATTTGCATTCGCCCTGCCCATGATAGAAATTTTATTTTCAAAACAATTTAATCTTAAACACATCGGCTATTCTGCACTGGGGTTGCTATACATATCCGTAAGCTGGTCGCTGATGATCCATATGCGCTTTCATCAAAACGTATGGGAAACAGGCGCGGGAACCCTGTACGAAACAGGGTTCATCATTCCTTTAATTATTATCATCTCCATCTGGATCAATGATACGATGGCCTATATAACCGGCTCGCTGATCGGCAAAACCCCTTTCTCTAAAATATCTCCCAAAAAAACAATTGAAGGCACTGCCGGAGGCATCCTGCTTTGTATTGTTACCATGGGACTGATCGCACAGCGTATGCAACTGCCGGTAATACACGTTTGCATGATAGCGGCCATTGCTGCTATAACCGGTACTGCCGGCGACCTGCTGGAAAGCAAATTAAAAAGAATGGCGAATGTAAAAGACAGCGGTCATTTTATGCCCGGGCACGGAGGTTTTCTCGACAGGTTTGATTCGTTATTGCTTGCTATTCCCGTGGTATGGATATACGTAATGCTGATGCTTTAAATTTTGAAGCTCTGGACGCATTGCCTATTTTTGCCCACTTAACCTTGCATACATGACGGTACATAAAGAGGGTTACCAAACCATTGCACTCTGTGGCTTATTTTTCGTAGTGTTGAATATTGTATTATTCTATTTCATGCCTTATAGCATGATATGGTTGTCGTGGACTTTTTTTATTGTTTCCTTCCTTTTCTTTTTATTTATCATTTCTTTTTTCAGGGTTCCGTCGCGGGTGCTTACCATCGACGAAAATAAAATCGTTGCCCCTGCTGATGGAAAGGTTGTAGTGATTGAAGAAACGACAGACCAGGAATATTTTAAAGACAAACGCCTGCAGCTTTCCATATTTATGAGCCCGGCCAATGTACACCAGAACCTCAACCCGGTAAGTGGCGACGTAGTGTACAGCCAATACCACAAAGGCAAATACCTGGTGGCATGGGATCCGAAATCTTCTACTGAAAATGAGCGTCACTCGGTAGTGATCAGGCATCCTCAATCAGACATACTGGTAAAGCAAATTGCCGGCGCCGTAGCGCGTAGAATTGTCAATTATCTCAAAACCGGTCAGAAAGTGCAACAGGGAGGAGAGCTGGGTTTCATTAAATTCGGCAGCCGGGTGGATGTATTATTGCCCGTAGGCACAAAAGTGCATGTTGAGCTGAACCAGGTTGTTAAAGGCGGCATTACGGTGCTGGCAAGCTGGTAAAATGATAATAACGTGAGTCTTGGGTGCTAAAAATGATAATCAGCAGGTTGTTATACTTTTTTCTCCTGTTTCATCAATACTTTCCCGCAGCGTTCACAGCGGAGCGGCGTGGCAACGCATTTTTTCTTTGCGCCCTTTGCCTGCCCCCGTCCGTACCGGCAGTCTGGTTGAAACCATACTTTTTAAACTGGTTATATTACACCCAAAACGCACGTTGATAATACGAAATGTTGAGAGGTGAAAAGAGAATGATCATTGATTGATCAGATCTCCTCTCACCTCTCCTCTTTATCAGTTTTTCAGTTACTTACTGCACTTCCCGCTCTTTATATCATCCACTGTAGGATTATAAGCATTGGAAGAAACCCGGTAAACACCGGTGTTGCCACCGCCTTTTATAAGTTTGGTGATACCGCACAAACTGCTCAATACTTTATTTTCCGATATAGTGATCCCGTTAATAGCCCCTTCCACATTTGCCAGTCCGTCAATATTGGTGAGCTTGTCATTGACGCTGATCGTGATACCATACTTCATGGATTTTATTTTTTCCAGCCCCTGCAGGTCTTTTAGCTCCGGATTACGCGTAAAATAAATACCTGAAATATCTGTAAGCGCAGCCAGCCCTTTGATAGAAGTGAGCTTGGTATTGGTCTGGATATAAATGAGCCTGTTTTCTTTTAAACCGGCTGATTTTAATTTTGCCAGCCCTTCCAACCCGGCCAAGCCGGTAGTGATTATCCGGGTATCCTGCCCGACTGATTCCAGGTTGGCGAATCCTGAAATATCTGTCAGATTCTTGCCGCCGATATTGAACATGCCGCCGATCGTTTTCAGGTTCTTAAATCCTTTGATGCCTGCAAGCGGGCCATCGTACCCCACCAACCCGTCGCCGGCGCTTGCTGCCTGTTCAAGGTTCAGGGAAAAAGGAAGGCTGGTAAGCTTATTGAACCCGTTGATCGTTTTCAGCTTGATGCTGGCCCCCGGAATCTGGGCATTGGTAATGGTCAGGTCGCCGTTTACGGTTTCAAGATTGGCAAACCCATCGAGGTTGGTAATGCCGGGGCAATTGATAATAACAAACTGTCCGCATGTTTTTAAGGCCGGTAAATCAAAGGTAGTTAAGGCCTGCGTAGTTTCATAACCACCACTCATGTAAAACCCATTCGGCAGCGACTCCAATACCTTCATATCAATGGTTGCGAGCTTTATATTGTGTGTTATGTCAACAGATCCGGCTTCTTTAAACTTAGGCATGCTTAGCGTGGCAAGCGCCCCGTTTTCTTTACAAACCACATTTCCTTTTTCATATAAAGGGAAACTGGCTGTTTTCAACGCCGCATTGGACGTAATGGTGAGTCCCCCCTGTGTTCCTGTTGATTTCAGCTTATCGGATACTGCCGTAATATCTGTCAGCACATCATTTTTGGTAATGCTTACCCAGTCTGCCATATCGGCCGGAATATTAATGCCCTGTAATGTGGGAAGTTTAACACACTGGTCAATGGTGAGCCTTGCCGTACATACAATTTTACTCAGGCCGCTTACAGAAGTAAGTGCGGAATTATCCGTTAATGTTAGTCCCCAGGTGCCTAATGTACCGCTGGCATTGGCAAAGGTATTCAGGTTCTCAAGCAATGAATTAGAGATCACCATATAACCACACTTATCTACCGATTTGAGGTTGGGGATGGACAATGTTTTAAGAACAGGATTTCCTGTAATGTTGATGCTACCTCCCGACGCGCCTATATTTTCGACAGATGGTAAGGTAAGCCCGACAAGGCTCAGGCTATAAGATATATTTATGCCCTGCAGGTTTTTATTGGCCAGTTTGGGAAAGGCGGCATTTACCAGTTGCCCGTTTTCCACTAATGTTAAAGAAGACATATCCTCCAGTTCCGCCAGCCCGCCAAGCGAGGTTATTGTATTTCTTCTCAGCTCAATGCCCCCCACTTTTTTAAGCTTGATGATGCCGCCAAGATCGCTCATGTTGGAAACATAGAGTATACCGGTTACCTCGGTATAAGCAGAGTCAATAAACGCCTGCAGCGTTGCGGCGTTTTCAATGACGTAATTTCCTTTAAATACTTTTGAATTGCCGTTGTTGCCGCCGCCATTATTGGCATCGCACACTTTTACCGGTTCCTGCAACATATAGGCAACAGAAGGATTGACATTTATTTTCATATCCGGGCTTCTTTTGCCGGTAGTTACATCATATATCGTCAGCACCACATTGTCTATCTTATTCTGCAATGCCGTATAAAAAACATACTGCGCGGTAAAGCGGCCTTCATTCCCATAAACAGGCGCGGTGGTGCTTTTAACAATGGTATTGCCGCTTCTCATGCTCATAAAGGCATAGCCCGTGGTTATAGGTTTGTTGTCGCAATCTACTGCTATGCCGTTTACATTTACCACGGTTTCGCCATTGCCGCCGCCCCCGCCGCTTTGGGGAGGAAGGGTAATAGTGATTTTGGAAGGCGGGTTGGTTGGCTTTACTTCCACCGTTACGCTTTCTCCTTCTGTTGCAATGGTAGGCGGTGCAGGCTTTACTTCATCAGCCGTAGGTGAGTGGTCGGTGTTGGTAGGATAATCCGGGCCGCCGGGTTGTACAGGCGTCACCGTTACTTCCATTACATCCGATACCTGCGGCAGGGGAAAGGTAACATCGGTAGATGCGGACTTCGGTTCGCTGTTATTATCCCGCACAGGAGGCGGAATGGTATTGCTGTAAAGAGTGGTTTTGGTTGTTTTGTCCTTCACCGACAGTAAAAAGGTCGGCGGATTATTCACCAGCCTGTTAACATCATCGTCCGTAGAAACGCTGGACAGCTTCGGCAATATCCACCTGAATATCATTGGCAGGATCATCGTAGGATTCCAGTGGTCATAATTCCACATACTGAAGTGGGAAACCTTTCCGGTATATTTTCCATCAGCATACGAGCCGCTGCCTTCTTCTTTCCATATACCCTTTGTTTCATCAAAATGCCACATGGCTATGGTAGTCGCCGCCGATTTTTGCAGGGATTGCGGAACAGGTAAAGTGATGGTTGCCTGCATGCCGGACTTTAATTTTAATTTCTTACCCGCGCCATCCAGCAGGTCAATAGCAGCCATTCCGTAGGATATCAGCGCACCGCGTTTGTTCTCTGCATTATCCGCAGCAAGGTCGCCGGGCATCCTTGCAAAAAAATCAGGGCTGGTAGGGTTGATATATGATGAGACTACGTTTACCTGCCCGCTGTATCCTTCAATAGCGTTGGCAGGCAGTTCTACTTTAATGCCGCCTTTGGATTCTGCCACGCCGCCCGATGCCGCGTTAATAGAGCCGATGCTTTTCTGCGCCAGCATTTTTATCAATGGCGGTTTCGACATGCCATCCTTCACCGGCTGAAATATGCGGGAACCGCTGAAATAACCGGTTTTGGTGGCGGTAATATAAGCACGTGCCTGGTCGAGCATGATATCTTTCAGGATAAAAATGCCATTCATGTCGGTAGTGGCGGCAGATCCTCCGCCGGACACGGTTACGCCCTGGAGCGGTGCATCCTGTTCATCCACAATCCTTCCGAATACACTGGTTTTAACAGGGACGCCCTCTTTGGGCAGTTCGGGTAAATGTGTTGTATCTCCGCCGGTGGGAGGCTCATAGAGATCGTTTTTCTGGCAACTGTTGACCATTATCACCAGTAGCATCATGGAGTAAAAGATTATTTTTTTCATTCTGCCTTAGCTTTGAGTTGAAAACATTGTTTTTTGCAGAACAAAAATGGTTCTAACCAACACAAGAGGAAATACTTAATTTATAGTAGTATTACAAAAGGTTCAAAAACAGCCTATTGAAGCATTAGAGAGAAGAAACGGAAGGGAGGAAGAAATAATACCGGTATTTTATATACTCAATTTGTAGTATGCCCGGCATTTAGTAAAAAGGTTTGAGTATTTTTATCAGTCACCTCAAACAGAAAAAACGACTATGTCTACCGGGTACAGGTATGCGCTGATAAGTATAATGTGCATATGCACACTGTACGACATGGCGCAAAACAAGCCGATCGACAGTTTACAACAACGCATTTACATCGCGGGCAACGACATACAAAAGCTTGAAGCCATCATAGAGCTATGCGCCGAATACAAAAGCATTAACAGGGACACATTGGACCATTACGCTTTTATGGCACGCGAACTGGCTTCACACACAAACGATCAACGGCTAAAAGACCTGGCAGAGCTGTGTGTTGCATACGACTACCTGAGGTGGGGCTGGAGAGACAGCGCCATCTATACGGTGCGACCCATTCTCCAAAACAATAAAGTAACCCATATTGAGCAGCGCGCCCTGTATTTCAAGGCTTCAAGGGTAAAGGCAATGGCTTATGCCATGCATTCCTATTACCAGGAAGCGCTGTCCATACTCTACCAACTGGTAAGCGAAGCGGAGGCATATAAAGATTCCGTGACAACGGGGGAGAATATCAACAGCATTGGCTCTATAGCACTGGCAAGAAACCAACCCAAAGAGGCGCTGGTATGGCTTTCCCGGGCTTCCATGCTTTCTCAACCCAGCCCTGCATTCAATTCAATAAGGGCCGCCATTTATGTGAACACTGCCGAAGCCTATATGCAGCTAAAAAAAATCGATTCCGCCATCTATTATATTGACAAGGGCGTTCAGCTTTTTAAGGAAACAGGTAATCTTTCAAACCTGGGAACCGCCCTGCAACGGAAATCTGCCATTTATATCCAGGCACGCAGGCAGGGTGAAGCTGAGGCCGCTTTAAAGGAAATGATTGCCGTACGGCAGCAATCAGGCGACGGTTCGATGTTCGTAGACGATAACCTGAGCCTTGTTGAATTTTACATGCAAACCAACCAGGTTGACAAAGGAATACAGTTGTGCAAGACCATGCTGGCAAAGGGTAACTTTAACGGCGCTCCTCCAAACGACCTCAAGACTTTTACCGGCAGTATTCATATAAGACTGAGCTATTACGAGGCATTGGCAACCTGCTACAAAATAAAAGGAGAATCGCTGTTATACCAGCAAACCCTGGAACAGATCATTGCCGCCAAGGACTCTTTTTACCAGCACAATTCGGCGCATGCCATAGCGGAACTGCAAACCAAATATGAAGTACAGAAAAAGGAAAACACGATTATCCAGCAAAAGCTCGACATTACAAAAGAAAATAACAGGTTTTATGCTTTGCTGGGCAGCGCTTTTTTTATAGCCATCATTGCATGGCTGCTGTTTACAGGCTACAGGAAACGTGAAAAGCTCAGGCTGAATATGATGCTGGAAAAAGAAAAAAGCATTGCGGCGCAATCTGTTGCCAGGGCGGAAGAGAATGAACGGAAACGGATAGCCGCAGATCTGCACGATAACCTGGGCGCGTATGCGGCATCTATTGTATCGAACCTCGATTTTATAGAGCCCAAAACAGAAGCACCTGAAAGCAACAGCGCTATCCAGGAGCTGCGCAATAATTCGCAGGCAATCGTATCACAGCTGAATGACACGATATGGGCTTTGAAAAAAGATGCCCTGTCGCTCACGGCCATCAGCGACAGGATAAAAATATTTATCCAGCGCATTCAGCGCAGCTACCCGCATATTGTTATCAATACCATTGAAAAAATTGAAAATGACTTCCTGCTTTCCCCTTCACACGCATTTCACCTTTTCCGTATCGCGCAGGAATCTGTCAACAACGCCCTGCGTCACAGCAGGGCTAAAGAAATAACAGTTACCATAGAAAGCACAGCAGATACATGGAAAACCCTGATAGCGGACGATGGTACAGGTATAAAAAAAGAAAACAGCAACCAATCCGGGGGGAACGGGCTGAACCACATGAAAGAAAGAGCTGCGGAAGCAGGGTGGCGCATTGAATGGTTAAACAATCCCACAGGGGGAACAACAGTAGCCATATCACCGGCTACCATAAATTAAGTATTGATCATCATTTCATACCGAACGAAATTGCGTTAATTATGGACAACATCTCACTGGTAACAATAGCCCTGGCAGAAGACAATGCCATTAACAGGAATACCTTCCTGCAAAAAATAAATCAGTTGCAGGGATATAAACTTGCTTTTGCAGCAAAAAACGGCAACGAATGCCTGGAGGAATTGAAGGGACTGCCGCTGCACCTGTTGCCGCATATTATTTTTATGGATATTGAAATGCCGGAACTCGACGGCATCCAGACAATAGCCCTTGCCAAAAGCCTGTATCCGCAAATCCATTTTATTGTATTAACGGTATTTGATGACGATGAAAAGATATTCGATGCCATCAAAGCAGGCGCATCGGGTTATTTGCTTAAGCACGAAAACGCGGCGGCATTGCAGGATGCCATGGATAATATCCTGAAATACCAGGGTGCACCGATGAGTCCTGCCATTGCAAGAAAAGCGCTTCAGTTATTAAGCCGCTCAAACAGCGGTACAGAAGCAAAAACGGAAACTAATTTGCCTCCTGCCATCACCGAAAGAGAAAAAGAAATATTGCAGCAAATGGTGAATGGCTGGGATGCCAAACGCATTGCGTCTGCGTTGAACCTGAGTGTACTTACGGTTCGTAAGCACATTGCCAATATATACGAGAAGCTGCACGTTAATTCCAAAGCGCAGGTTATCAGTTTGGCGCATAAGAATAATTGGGTATGATGGGGAGCTATCAGCATTCAGCTATCAGCTTATAAAGTTTCGGGTTTATAGTTTGTTGTTTCGGGTTTGCTTGTGCAATGCCCGGTATGGGTACAATAGTTCAACATTTGCTCCACTATGTTTTCCACGACATATGAAACAGTATCCTAAGTCGATTAAGTTATCAGCGAACGCATCAGGCAGGGCTCTGTTGCAGAGTTTACAGTAGTACAAAAGCTTAATCACGGCGTTCCGGGAAATTGCGGTAATAATTTCCCGGCGCCTGCCCGACTGGTCATTCAGGCGGGGCTTTTTGGTTACTTTTTTCCGCAAAAAAGTAACAGAAAAAAGCAGAGGGTTTGTAGTTGAAAGGAAAACTGAGTTTGTGCAACAACAAATTTAAGTTCATAACCGGTTGATAAGCACCAGGCTGAATAATATGTATTGGCAGGCACGAGGAATCTATTGCAGCGTAATGTATATAGGCAAACGGGGTTATACCGAGAGTAAATGACAGCTTTAATCCGTATGACCTGTACCTATTATACTCTTTAGAGAAAATTTTAAAGACTGGCAAATAGAAAAGATATTAAAAATTGCTCATTAAATTTCAGTATTACTATTACTACCCTATCCTAATAATTTTTCTTACGATTATTGCGATTGCAAGACAGCCTCATAGAGGCTATCCGTTTGTAAAAAAATAAATATAACAACGTTCCTTGCACCGTAGGAGCTACCCTTATTATGCAAAAAAGTTTAAGAATTGCCTGTAAAAATTTCTTCCCCTATCTTCGCAGCGCAAATTTTTCCTCTCTATGGCACAAAAATACAAACGCATTCTTCTGAAGCTCTCCGGTGAATCACTGATTGGCAATAGCGGCTTTGGCCTGGACCCCAACGTATTAAAACAATATGCACTGGAAGTGAAGGCAGTGCAGGATGCCGGGGTAGAAGTAGCAATAGTAATCGGAGGGGGAAATATTTACAGGGGGATGAATGAATCTGAAACCGGCATTGAACGCGCTCATGGCGATTATATGGGAATGCTGGCAACCGTTATAAATGGCATGGCGCTGCAGGCTTCTATGGAAAAAGAGGGCTTGTATACCCGGTTGCTGAGCGCTATTAAAATGGAACAGATAGCGGAACCCTATATACGCAGAAGAGCGATTCGTCACCTGGAAAAGAAGAGAATAGTGATCTTTGGCGCAGGTACAGGTAATCCATATTTTACTACAGATACGGCAGGCTCTCTGCGGGCGATTGAAATAAAAGCAGACGTGATCCTGAAAGGAACCCGTGTAGACGGCATTTACACTGCCGATCCTGAAAAAGACCCTGCTGCTACCAAATACGAAACCATCAGCTTTAAAGAATGCATCGACAGGAATTTAAAAGTGATGGATATGACCGCCTTTACACTTTGCATGGAAAACAAATTACCTATCATTGTTTTTGATATGAACAAAACCGGCAACCTGCTGAAAGTAGTGAATGGGGAGAAAGTAGGAACGCTCGTGACCGGATGATCTATTTGAGATTTGAAATTGGAGATGGGGTACAATACCTCTTTTTCCTGATTTTGTTCGCGATCTGAGCGAAAAGCTTCGTATATCCCTGGCAGTTATCTCAAAGCAAATATTTTTTTCATTCCCGGTTGCAGTATACCCGTCATATCGGAATAAGGAACAAATACCTGTACCTCTCCTTCGGAATAAGGGGCAATTTCATAAGGAGGATAGCTGAATATAATACCCTTTCCTGTAAGATAGAAATGATCGCCGGCTTCTATTTTATTCTCAAACAACCCGCCTTTTTTACTCAGAGATTCCCCGGGTTTTAATCCCCTGCTTTTCCTGAAATGCTTTTCCAGCAGCATACTCAATTTCTTTTTACCTGCGGGTATAATTACATCGTTGAGGCGTATCACCTTTCCCGTTGACATGTTAACAGACGTATAAGCTGTACTATAATTGCCGTGAGCGCCACCTGCATAGGAATAGCTGAAATGGTAAAGACTGAGCAAGGCGGCAGACTGGTAACACACACCTACATACCTGCTTTCATCCAGGATGTAAGCGGATGGAAAAGCCATGATCTCACTGTCAGCCAGGCTTTTATTGTCATTGATATAACTTTCAAGAAGTTCCTTTTTCTGTTCCGGTAACATTTTATCAATCGCTTCATTGCTGTCTTCTTCAGTGAAGCATTTGCGTATGAGCGCTTTTATGATATCAGCCAGGGCTGTCTGTTCTTTCGGCCAAACCGATCCCGCGTCAAAATTTGCGAAAGGCGACGTTTCCATGGATGGGCGTAACACGGCAGTACCATCTGTAAAAATATATTCAAAAGATAGCGGCTGATCCGATTTATTTCTCAATGACACTTTTAACGGGTTACTACCCGACTTTTTTGCCATTCTCCTGTATAACCTCCTTCCACGGGCTGCAAAGTAAATAGCTCGTTATCTCCCTCCCCGGACACAAATGCCAGCAACCTTATCTTCCCGTCGCGGGTAAGGGTATCGCTTCCGTTGACATATACAGGCTGCTCTGTTCTGGAGTAATAATAATAGCCGTTATAATGATGCCCTCCCTTATGCAAATGCATGACTACAGGAAAGCCGCCAATATTCCCGACCAGGTATTGATAGCTGCTTAATGACTGCGCGTGCATTTTGGTGAACAACAATACAGAGATGATAAAAACAAACAGCCGCTTTATATACATGCTAAAAGTGCAATTGTGATATAAAGCTACTTCAACAGGTGCAGATTCCAAAAGTATAATTATTATATTATACCCCTCCATGAAGAAACATCAGTTATAAAACAAAACTGCGATATCGCCCATAAGTTGCATTGAATTAATGACACGTTTCATAAAAGCTGGAAGGTGCTGGTTTTTGCGGTTTCTGGATACAGAGATCATTTGCTGCCAAAGGAGTAAATGATATGGTAGTTAATCCGGCAGACGGGCCAAACAGTAATAAGGAACAACTGCGCCAAACAGATCATGTGGATAGCAAAAAGATCGCCAAAGGCTTGAAAAATGGGGAGCAGCTCCAATGGGAATAGCTTTTGTATGTACGAGGGTTGCTTTTCCTCCATAACAGTCCTTCATCATGGCCCAAAAGTTCCTGACCCTTTTGCATTCAATCTGACAAGCGGTGAAAGAATAATTCCCTGTAAAGAAACTCAGCAGCGAACGCTCCTGCCTGCAGCCAGCGTTTTTTAGCCGCTTTGCCTGCCCAAAAGGGATTGAAATTTTTCTGTAGTTCATGAGCATACTCATCAAAACTGAGTAAGCTGTTGGGAATGCCTAAAGCATCTGCTTTGTTGTGAATGGCATAGCTGCCATATACAGGCGCTTTTTTATGATCATAAGGAACAATACGGTCTTTACGCCCATGTACACTTACAATGGGCACTTTTGCATTGTGTAACCATGTGGTATCATACATTGCTCCCCAAAAATTGATAACGGCGCATGCATTTAAGCCGTTATGAACAGCTGAATCTTTTGCGGATACGGTCAATCCTGCCAGTTTCCCTAATTCACTGTAACTGGCATACACAGTCTGCAGCGCGATCATTCCCCCTGCGGAGTTACCGGCAAGAATAATATGATTGGTATCTATGCCAAATACCCCATGATTCGTTTTAAGGTAATCAACCGCCTTGTGTAAATCTTCTACCGCATAATAACAGGCACGGACCAGTTCCGTAAAATCATTCAAAGTATTTTTTTTGCTGAACCTGTAATTAACAGCGGCGCATACATAACCCCGCCTGGCAAAAGTTTGGCTCCACAACGGAATGCCTCTCGACTTTTTACTGCCAAGCTTAAACCCTCCGCCGTGCATCCACACAATCAGCGGTCTGCGCATGGCAGTATCATTACCGGGCATGTATACATCTAACCTGTTCCTTTCGGGCTTTATGCTTTTTTCAATTGCTTCATTGTATAGAATATCTTTGGTAACCCTTACTTTTTCGAAGATCATCGACCGGTATCTCACACTATCCTGGCAGTATATGCCGTTGGTGATGCATATGAACGCTATACCCACCCGAACAGATGCAAACAACAACGAAAGAATATTGCAGGATTTCAGCATGCTTTTAAATGAAATACGGATCATTTTTATTCTGAAACCGGGGCAGCATGCTTGCCATACGGAATATTGATATCCATTTTTCCTTTCCATCCTTTTGACGGCTTGTTCAATGCCCAGCATATTGCGTTAAATACCAGTCTTTGAAACGATTCAACCTGGAAATCTTCCGGGTGCCCCATCGTAGTCATAAATGATCTGCCCCCTGCAGGGGTTGTCCAGGTCCATGCCACAGGATTTTCAATGGCTTCTTTATCAGGGTTCACGCTTTTTCCCATCAATAGCCAGGTAGCGCTTTTTTCAGGATAGTCGGGCAATACCCTGTACAACCACGAACGCACATGAAAGGAGGGCGCCACGCCTTTCAGGATCGGATTTTTTGCGGCAGCGGGAATAATGGTTACATCGGTAGCGCTTTCGTGCCCGTAATGTGTATGTTTAGCCTTGCCGCCCCATCCGGGCGGCGCGCCAAAAGCAAATTCCGCGAAAGCATTCCACTTTTCCAGCGGATCCCCGGCCGGATAATGAAAGCTGTGAGTAGTGGTTCTGAAACCTACTACCGGTTTTCCTGACTGAAGATATTTTTCAATATGCGCCACCTGCTCTGCGGGCAATAACCGCCAGCGCAAATAGAATACAACAAGATCAGCGGAATCCAATGCCTCCAGCCCGGGTATATTCTTTTCCGCTTCATGGTCAGGATAGGATGTTAACACACGGGTACGCATACCGTAATTTTTTTCCAGCTCAGCGGCAATCAAAGGCATTGTCAGTTCGCTGCTGTATTCGTGATCGCCGGTAACAAAAACCACATACGGCTTTTTATTGGATGACTGCGCGCTTACCTGCTTGATACATACCATAAACAGGCAGGCCGTGATCCCGAACAAAAAACAATTTAGCTTACAGCGCATGACAAAATAATTTAAAATAGATGAATTAATCGTTCTAAGATAAACCAAGATCAGCAGCTTGTCTAAATTTTCTGAGGCATAATAAGTATATTTAATCAGTTTTACGATGGTGATTCCGGCATTCATCCCTATGCCATAACGATATAAAGTCTGTTTCAAATAAATACTGTGAAAAAACAAAAACACTCCAGGTTGGCCTTGCGGATATTATTATTCTCAATGGCTGTAATCCTTGTTGTATTGATCGGGCGACCAGCTGTCTTTCTTGCATATCATTATTACAAAGACAATAAGCAAATTAAGAATGAAAAGCCGGGATACACAAACGATGCCAGCAATTTAAATGAGACCAGGGTCTTTAAAATCATACAGGCGTTTGAAGATACCGGGAAAGCGATCAGCCAGATTTCCGAATTGGTGCTGCAAGCTAAATCAGCAGGGAAAAAAATCTCCATATCAGGAGCCAGGCATTCCATGGGAGGTCATACAATTTACCCCGATGGGATCTTGCTTGACATGAAAAGTTTTCATTACATGCAACTGGATACCGCTACCAACATATTATCAGCAGGATCGGGTGCCTTGTGGGATGAAATCATTCCTTACCTGAACAGCTATGGCAAATCCATTTCGGTCATGCAATCAAACAATTCATTTTCGGTTGGAGGGTCTGTCAGCGTGAATTGTCATGGCTGGCAACCCAATGCTCCCCCGATAGCATCCACAGTTGAATCATTCCGGATGATTGATCCGGACGGGAAATTGATACAATGCAGCAGGTACGAAAATGAACAAATTTTTTCGCTGGCACTGGGAGGATACGGGCTTTTTGGAGTGATCCTGGATGTAAAACTGAAAGTGGTGGACAATAAAATGTATACAATCCATCAATACCTCATTAAAAGCAAAGAGTATATTCAGCATTTTGACCAATTTACCAAAGGCAAAAATAATATAGGGCTGGTATACGGGCGTATCAATATCAATCCAGACAACTTTATGGAGGAAGCGATCATTTCTGTATTTACCGATGAAGAAGATGCGCCCCTGCTCCCACTCGATAAAAACAAACTGGAAAGTTTCAGAAGAACTGTTTTCAGGGCATCCGCCAAAAGCGAATATGGAAAAAACCTGCGGTGGCAGTTAGAGAAGCTGGGTATCCGGCTAATAAAAGACAGGTTGTTCTCACGCAATCAGCTCCTGAATGAAGGCGTTGAAATTTTTCAAAATACCGATACTACCTCCACTGACATCTTACATGAGTATTTTATACCTAAAGACTCGGTAGCAAGCTTTATCGGGATCTTACAATCCACTGTTCCGGGTTATGATGTCGATCTTCTGAATATTACCGTCCGGAATGTAAAAAAAGATGAAGACACCTATCTAAGATATGCCAATGAAGAAGTATTTGGCTTTGTAATGTTATTCAATCAAACAAAGAACGATCATTCAGAAGAACAAATGAGATTACTGACACAAAGGCTGATTGATGCCTCGATTGCGCTGAAAGGAACTTACTATTTGCCATATCGTTTACATGCCACTAAGGAACAAATGCAGAAGGCATATCCCCAGGCAAAAGATTTTTTCCTGCTTAAGAAAAAATATGATCCTTCAGAAGTATTCAGCAATCAATTTTACGAAGCATATCGCTAAAGCAGTTAGCTGTATAAATATTGAATCACCCAACCCGTGGCGGCATCAGCTTATAAATTACAGGGGTTACTATTCTTGATAACAATGTTGAGCTGATCAAACCGCCGATCATTACAATAGCTAATGGTGAGATCAACGGATTGCTCGACATAGCAATGGGTATCAGTCCGCCTATAGCAGTGAATGTGGTTAAGATAATAGGCAGGAATCTGGCTTCGCCTGCTTTTTCAATTGCATCGTTCAACGCCATTCCTTCCTGTCGTAACTGGTTGGTAAAGTCTACCAGCAGTATGGTATTCTTCACTTCAATGCCGGCCAATGCCACAATACCAATGGTTGCCACGAACGACATGGAATTGCCTGTTACCAGCAGCGCCAATACCGCTCCCACTATACCCAGCGGAATAACCGACAAAACGATCAATGTGCTTTTGAAAGTTTTGAATTGGAGTACCAATACCGCGATGAACATGAACACTGTTACCATAATAATGCTGCCGAAGCCTGCAAAGGACTGGTTCCTGCCTTCCAGCTCGCCTCCCATCTCGTAATGATATCCTGCAGGCAGCTCCATCTTATCCATTTGCGCTATTACATCGTTGATCACTTCATCGTTCAGGTAACCCTTTTGCACAAACGATGTAACGGATACGGTTCTTGTCTTGTTAAAATGATTGATGCTCAACGGCGATGTTTCGAGCTGCACACCCGCTAGTTGGGACAAGGGGAAGGAACGCCCCTGCTGGTTGTTTACAAAAAGACTATTGAATACTCCCAGGTCAGGATAAGACGGGCGCGGCACCGTTAATACAATGCTGTAATCATCCCCGTCAGCATCGGGATTGGTAAAGTTGCCAACAGGCAATCCTGCTACAGACATGCGCACAACCCTCCCGATATTTACTGTGGGTACCCCCAGAGCCTGCGCTTTCTCTTTATTGATATCTATCCTGATATCGGATTTTAAATTGCGAACGGGATTATTGACATATAAAGTACCCCTGGTTTTTTTCAGCATTTCTTCTACCCTTGCCGACAGAGCCCGCAGGGTATCTAAATCGTCGCCCAGCAAACGGACTTCCACGGGCGATATCATCGGTTGTCCCTGCTCAAAATTTTTTACTTCCACTTTTGCGCCGGGATAAGGCGTCCACTTCTCTCTTAATTGTTCAATGATCTCAATCTTTCTTTTCGGGTTTGTCTCCGGAGCAAGCTGTACAAATATTTCCGCAAAATCACCGCGTTCATTCTGCTGGTTCACGTTGTAATATATCCTGGGATTTCCCTTGCCGGTGTTGGAGGCGAAATACTGTACTTCCGGGATGTCTTTCAGCTCCTTCTCCAGCTGGCGGGTAATGGTATCCGTATAGTATATATTAGACTGTAAAGGAGCCGACACATTGATCAGGAACTGTGGCTTTTCCGATGTGGGAAAAAGACTGAAACCAACCACTGGTATCAACTGCAGCGAAGCGATAAAAATGATACCCGCAACAACAACCGTGATCACAGGGTGCTTTAGGGCCTTGTCTAACAATTTGGCATAGCTGCCATGAATGATTTTCTGTAACCCTCTCAAAAAGATATTGCCTCCGGCATGCTCATGCGGCTTTAGTAAACGGCTCGACAAGAAAGGAACGATCGTTAACGCTACGATCATCGACGCGAAAACAGTAGAGATAACGGCCATGGGTAAGCTCCGGATAAAATCGCCGGACGATTCAGGCATGAATACCAGCGGCATAAAGGCAATGATGAGGGTAGCGGTACAGCCCAATACGGCTTTTCCGATCTGGTTAACAGATTTTATGGTTGCCTCCAGCCGGGAGTGCCCTTCGCGCATCCAGCGCTCAATATTCTCTACCACCACAATGCTGTCATCTACCAGCAAACCCAACGCCACTACAAAACCCACTATGCTCAACTGGTTCAGGCTATAGCCCATCAGGTTGATCAACACCACGCCTATTGCCAGCGACAGGGGCACTGCGATCATCACCACGAGCGAGGCCCTGTTGCCCAACGGAAGCAGCGTGAGCAAAACCAATCCGATCGCTATTAAAAAATCTTTGCCCAGCCCCGAAAGCCTTCGGTTCACATTGTCCGCCTGGTCGAAATGCAGTATCAGGTCTATATTTGCAGGAAGTGTTTTTTTAAATTCCCGGATCGCCGGGAGATATTGTTCCTGCGTCTTCGAAATATTTTCACCGCTCTTCAATGCTGCAATTACCGTTACGGACCTGTGGCCGTTAAGCCGGGTAATATGCTTTTCCTGCGAATAATCGAAATATACGCTGGCAATATCCTTCAGGAAAATATTTTTGCCTCCGCTGCTAAAAACAACCGTATTTTTTATTTCATCCAGGTTGCGGTAATTGTCATTTGTTTTTATGTTGAATGATTTGCTTCCTTCATTCACGCTTCCCCCGGGTATATTTGCGATTTCGCTCTGCAAAGCGCCAGCTATATAGTTTACCGGTATATTCAGATGCGCCAGCTTATCCAGTTGCAGATCCACGCGGATGATCTGTTCGGGCAGTCCCTGTATTTCCACATTCTTTAATCCCGGTATTTTTTCCAGCACATCCTGCAGGTCTTCGGCAACTTTTTTTAGCTTGTCGCGCGATGCATTTTCCGACACCAGCGCCATTTGCAGGATATTCACATTGGTAGGATCAATCTTTTTTACTTCAACGCTGTGTATATCCTGCGGAAGCTGTGAGCGCAATCCGTTTACCTCGCGTACCAGCTCCTGGTATTTATCATCCACATTGCTTTCATACTTGTATTCTACCAGCAGAACAGCCAGCCCATCATTGATGCTTGTTTTGATCCGCTTGATATCATCCAGCCCGTATATTTTTTGTTCTAATGGTTTCACCACCAGTTCTTCCATATCCCTGGGACTTGTTCCGGGGTATACCACAACCACCGGAAAATTGGGTGCATCCAGTTCAGGATCTTCCGAACGGGGCATATTGAGTATGGTGGAAACACCCAACGCAATTACCATTAACACCATGATAAGCGTAAACTGGTAATTTTTTATGGCGTATTCAGCTATTTTCATTTCAGGAAATGTTTAATCGGTATTTTATTGAGCGATCACCTTAATTGCAGAGCCATTGTCCAGGTAAGCACTACCCGATACGATCAATGACTTTGCGTTTTCCAACCCGGAAGCAATGATTACCTTACCGCTTTCAATTTTTTCAACCTGTACTTTCACTTTTTGTGCGGTAACATTGTCGTTGGTTACAAATACATATCCCTGGCTGGCATCCCCATCTAATAAAGCATCATAAGGAATGGCCCAGGCAGCAACAGCATGAGAGGGTTGTATGGCAGCTTTCCCAAAAAGCCCTGAGGCGATGGAAGCAGTCTGCTGTTCTGTAAGCTTCAGGTGAATGATAAAAGTGCCGCTCACGGGATCTACTCCTTCGGGCTTGCGGATTACCACGGCATTCAATAATTTTCCCGGCAGGGCATCTGTACTCACCGTTGCCTTATCGCCTGTATGAATAGCCGCCCACTGGTAATCGCTTACGCCAGCCTTTAATATCCAGTTGGTTTCGCCCGCGCCGTTTACCTGTATCACAGGTGTGCCCGAGGAAGCATATTGGCCGTCGTTCAAATATTTTTTAAGCACATAACCGTTACGGGGAGCCCGTATTTCGGCATAGCGCTGGTTAAAGCCGGCGCTGGCGTATTGTTGTTTTGCTACTTCCATGGCGGTTTTTGCATTCTGCATTTGCTCCAGGGTTGCCACGCTGTCCCTGTACAGGTTACCGGCACGCTCATAATCGCGTTGCGCTTTCTGATAGGCCAGCGATGCCTGTTCTACCGCCGCATTGATCTCTGTAAGGTTCAGTGTGGCCAACAATTGCCCCTTTTTTACAGCATCGCCTTCCTTTACCAGCACCCTGCCAATAATACCGCCGCTTTTAAAGGAGAGGTTGGTTTCCTCATCTGTGCTGAACTGCCCGGAAGCGTAAATGATTTGCTGCATGGTTTCCTGCTTCAAAGGCAGCAGCTTTACAGGTATAACATCCTCTTTCTGCATTTCCGTTTTTTCTGCCCGGGATTTGCAGGACACCAATGCTATACAGGCGTATAAGCCGGCAACACATACAACTATATATTTCATAACCATGATTTTATTGTTTTTGTAAATGGAAGGAGGCGGTTTCTCTTTCTACACCTGCCGCAGCTATTAATACTTTGTATTCATTGATAGCAACGGCAAGCTGCGCCTGTGTCAATTGATTGCGTGCATCTATTGTTTCGATATAGGTATTTACACCCTCCTTATACCCCCGGTCGATCAAACGTTGGTAGGTCTCGGCTGCCTCCAGTTGTTTTTGAGAAGAAAGAAAAGTTTGATAGGCAGATAATAAATTATTAGCGGCAACATTTCCTGCCAGGTCAAGCTGCTGTTTTGCCTGGTCGAGCTGGAGCTCCGCGTTCTTTACATCGAGGTCGGATTGTTTTATTTTATTCCTGTTCCGGAACCCTGAAAAGATCGGCACATCGAGCTGAAGCCCCGCCATATAGTAGCGCGACTGTGTATTGAATTTCCAGTTTTGCGCCTGCGAGCCCAGGTCGAGAAAGCCGTTCAGCTTTGGATAGTAAACGGCTTTATTCATCCGCAATACCGTAGCATTTAGCGTTATTGCTTCCTTCAGGACTTTCAGCTCTTCCCGTTGTGTGGTAGCAATATCTTTTGCCGCGAGTGCCTGTAATGCCTCCTCACCGGTATCGGGATTATCATTTGTATCTATCTGTGCCACCTGGTCCCTGTTCAGCAAAAAGTTGAAATAACGCTGGGCGTTGTTCTGCTGTTGCTGCGCGGCGATGATCTGCGCCTTTGCGTTTTCTATTTCACTGGTAGCGCGCAGAATGTAGGCGGGCAATCCTTTTCCGTTCTCCAGCAGCTTTTCATTTACCCGTTTTCCTTCTTCCGCAAGTTGCAATGCAGACTGGTAAATTTTAACCGCTTCCAATGCCGTCCTGTAATTGTAATAAGCGGTTTTTACGTTCTTCACCAGTTCCCGTTTATAGATCTCCGTTTCATATTCACTAATAGCAACTTGTTGTTCAGTTATTTTTTTATTGTAAGCAATATCTGTGTTGATGATAGGAACCGTTGTCCTGATCTTCGCATCGTAAAAATTGTTGGGTAAAAAATTGATGCGCTCGTTGGCAAGCTGCGGAAATTTATTGGACTGTGTAAGCTGGTTAAGCGTAGCGTACGCTCCATTCAATAAATCACCTAGCGGCAACTGTATATCGCGCCCGCCATCTGCTGTTTGATATCCTGCCTGGAAAGCTACTGTAGGGTAAAACAGCCCTTTTGCTGCTTCTAATGCATAACCGGCTTTTTGCAGCGAAATGTTTTTCTGCTTCAGCACAATGTTGTTTGCAAAGGCTGTATCTATATAAGCATCAAGGGAATTCGTTTGTGCATAGGTCACAGTGCCTGTCATCAAAACGAAGGGTAAAACAGCCCTCTTTCTTAAAAAGATTAATATTGTTCTCATTATTAACAGTGTTAACTATAACGGAAAAAAAATTATTTCAGCCTTTCCAGCATCTGCACATATGCTTCAAAAGTGTGGGCAAGCCCGTCCGAAATATTTTCCAGTACTTTTTTATTCGTTACCATATGATCAAGATGATTGTTGATTTTTAAAGCGCACAAACCATGCATGGTGCTCCATACCAGCAAGGCAAATACATTGGCTTCAAAGTTTTTAAAATATCCTGTTTCCTGGCACGCCTTTATCGTATCCACGAGGGTGTTGAAAGCCGCAGTACCTTCCTCCCAGCCGCAATCCTCATCAATATGTTCCAGCGGCTCCTTCATTACAAACATCAGCTCGTAAAAGTCGGGATTCGCCAGCGCAAACTGTATATACAGCCGTCCCATTGCTTTCAGCCGTTCAAAGGGATGCTCCACATGCGCCAGCACTTTAAAGCTTTCACCCAGTATTTTGAATCCCTCTTCGTGCAGCGCATGCACTATTTCGTGCTTGTCTTTATAATATAAATAAATAGTGGTGGGACTGAATTCAATCTCAGCCGCTATTTTCCTTATGGAAGTGGCCTCATACCCGTTCTCTAAAAAAAGCTTCTTGGCAGCGTTTAATATATGCTGCTTCAGATCTTCCTTGTGCTTCAGTTTTCTTTCTTTAATACCCATGCAGGTGCAAAAATAGTTAACAGTGTTAAGTTATGCAAATTTTAAAGTGTCTTTTTGAAAAAATTTATTTGCATGTAGTTTTTGTGCCGGAGGCGGCTTCACACCGAAACACTTACTCTTATATGCTGGTCTGAAGGTACACACCGGCAGAGAAACAGTTAAAAACGGTATATTTGACTGTTATAAACACCATCGGTAAAACGCTATGAACAAAAGCATTATGGCTAACCAAAACAATATCATGCCTCGCAAAAAAGATGATGCTCTTTTAAAAGCAGCTTTCGAAGAGCTTTTTCCTTACCTGCTTCGCTTCCGAGAAATTTCTTTTTAACTCAGGCCCTAATCCCGAATAAACATTGGGAAATTCCTCTACTCCGTGATTGACGTTGGCCACCCCTATAATTCTGTATATTTGATCAGTCTTCTTCCAGTGCTGGTCATATGACAGGTCGTCTAAAACAATTGTTGCAACAAGCAGACAAGCCGCTACTCCAAGGGCAAGTCCAACAATATTTATTGCAGAGTACAGCTTATTTTTCAGGAGTTTTCTTATAGCAATCTTTAATTCGTATTTGAACATATTGAAGATGTGAAGTTGTTAAATTATGCTGTTTGTTGACAGAAAGGATATAATCTTTAAATAATTAAATAAACTTCCTCCGTTCTATATAAAAGCCTTTCAAGAGCCTTTCAAAGTTATTATTAATTATATTTATTCGGGGCTGACCAAAAAGGTCGTCATTGCGAGTTACTAATTAGGCGGCGCCTCCATCATTGCGCCGTGACAAGTTGCATTTGTTTGTCACAGCTTTCTGATTTGTAAGTATCCTAAGTCGGCTAAGTTATCAGCAAACGTATCAGGGCTCTGTTGCTGAATTCACAGTAGTACTAAAGCTTCATCAGAGCGTTCCGGGAAATTGCGGTAATAATTTCCCGGCGGCTTTTTGGTTACTTTTTTCCGCAAAAAAGTAACAGAAAAAAGCGGAGGGATTGTAGTTGAAAGGAAAACCGGGTTTGTGGAACAACAAATTGAAGTTCATAACCAGTTGATAAATAGCAAACTGGATGATATGTCATTGGCATACCGACCGCCCCGAACGTTCGCATTCGCGTCAGGTTAAGAAAAAATGAGAAAGCCTCAAAATATAGGACTATATTGATTTTTGCTTTCGTTTGCGTTCCACGTAAGCCTTATTTATAGGAGTTTTTACCATTCAGTCTTGACCACTATTCCTTTCCTGTTTGTTAATTGGAAGGAGAACAATTTTTTTGAAATTGAATGAATTTTACACCATCTTCTTTTGCTTTAAAACCCTTATTCACAAAGCATTCCAGCTTATTTAATGCATTTTTAGCTTAACGCCTATGCGAACGTTCGGGGAAGAATCCCCAATACTCAAGCCGTTATCGTTCAATGAGATTGCTTTCCCGATACAGTCGGGATTCCTCCCGGAATACGTTCAACGACCTTTTTGGTCAGCCCCTGGGAAAATCCAAATAAGGCCGAAAGCAGGAGGTACAGAAGGTGCAAAGACATCCTAAACGCGGGGCACAGGTTGGCCGGCGCAGGTTGACATAGCTGCAAAACTGCACCAGACCGGGGTTACTACGCTGCCTGCAGCCCGGATCAATCAACTATGCTCACCCCGAATAACGGCACTTCCAGGTCGCAGGGCCCTATGGCAACAGCATTGTAGGTCCGGCCCGGCAGCATCAGGCTGAGCGGAATGTATATAGAAGTCTCCGTGTCATTCATGGAAATTGGAGGCGCATCCGTATGAAAGGCCGGACTCAGGCCATCGCTCCATCGAACCCGGGTGAAGTACATATATTTTCCAGTTACCTTGACAGTAGGATTACCACCCGCAGATTTTGACACTGAACCGGGGCTGTTTGAACCGGAAATGGACATTTTGGGATGATTGAAAACATAGCCATCCGTTGTATCGGCAAAAGCGGTTCCGTCTACTTTAGCGATGAACCTGAACTTACGCACGGGCTGATCTCCATTGTAACCGTCCGGTATAGTGCAATTGTTGATATCGGCGTAGTCTTCCGGCTCTAATTTGAAAGTAAGCCCGCCACAGGTGGCGCCCTTGAAATACCGGTCTACCGTATTGACCGGCGATCCGTTGATATACAATTTGATCTTATCATAATATCCCGATTCGCGACCGTACAAGGTATATAAATGTGCAGTCATCACTGAGGAATCGCCCGTGCGATACGTATTGGGATATGCACCGATGGTGATGCCAAAAGGATGACAAATGTTGATCTTAAGCGGCCCCACGAATTTTACTGCCTGCTCGCGCGTAACTGATTGATTGCCTACGGTAACCCTTACTCTTCCATAATCGGCGCCACAGTAAACGCCATTTTCTTTTTTTATATAGGGCACTTTCACCACCAGCCTGGTGGCAGTGGCGCTTACCACAGCAGCCTTTTGCCAGGTGGTATCGCTATCGCACGACTTGTTGCCCTTGATATAAACAATATTTTCACTGGCATTGGTGCTGAAACCGGTTCCGTCTACGGTCAGCTCCTCGCCCCAAAATACATAATCGGGCGAAGTGGAAGTGATGGTCAGATTGCCGCCGCCACCGCCTCCTCCGCCATTATCATCATCGTCGTTTTTATTACAGGCTGCTAAAAGGGCAACTATCAGAAGGCAGACTACACTGAGCGATTTCATGTTCGATATTTTTGTTGAATTGTTATTTATACCGGCAAAATTGCTTCGCCTGCCAAATCATAACAACCCCAAAAAGGGTGATGCAGGAACTTTCCTGTTACCCTTATAGGTTTCAGCCTCAGAGATCTGCTTGTTTGCATAAATGCGCATCAGCCCAGGCATTATCATTTGTTCTATCGGTATGTGTCTTCACCATAGCCGTTAACTTAAAAAATAATAGCAATAAGCACCTTTTTGGGCAATCAAAGAAAGCTGCCGGCTATAAAAAATGTTGCCCCGGATGGGGCTTTGATCAGGGTATATCCTGTTCTACCAAAATATCGCCCTTACAGGGCTTTAATGGAAAAGAGCGGAGTTTACCCGGAAGAGCATATGGCTAAAGTTTCGATATGAAGCGGCTAATCATTCAAAATGCTTTTATAGTCGCTTTTGCCCAGGTCGGTACGACCGATAGTTTGGTAGAGCAGAGATATTAGTTTGAATAAAGCCTCGTAGAGGCGACATTTCCCTTTTATAAAATTGTTCTTCTTTAATGGAACCTTGAACAGAACAAGTATTATTGGAAGATAGTCACAGCAGTCTGTAGCAGGCCTGGTTCAATCTTTCCAGGCTTAACTTGACGGCTATGGTGTCTTCACATACCGAAACATATTCACCTTTTTATGAACTTTCACTGCAGGCAAATGCACCCTCCGCCAGCGTTCTTCTTTTGAATGTTGTATATTGCCAGTTAAACAAATGAGATACAATCTGACTGCTTTATGACAACACACCTGGAAAATATAGGCAGGGGCGCGCTGGGAATGACATTTCTTTTGCTGGTTTGCTACCTGCTCAGCAATAACAGAAAAGCCATTAACTGGAAACTGGTGGGCATAGGCGTTTTTGCGCAACTCATGTTTGCCATGGGCGTTTTGAATACCAAAATAGCAGGGCAACCTGTTTTCTGGATATTTGCCGGCAGCCTGCTGTTGTATAATATTATCCAAAAAATAAGATACTATGCGGGCAATAATACGTGGCCAACATTGACTGCTTTTTCCATCGCAGCGGTGGCTGCCTGGCAACTGGTTTTCTTTTTTGGAATGATCAGGAGCGCTTCTTTCAGCAACCCGGGCATCGCTGTTTTGCTAAGCATGGTTGTTATCGGCTTCATCATTAAATATCTTTCTCCCCGAAATACCGAAGCGGTGAAATGGGGCATCCGTATTACCGGCATTATACTATGCATTTCTGTGTATACTAAAACCTGCGATCCCGATATTTTCAAAGTATTCCTGGGCAGTGTTTCATCTGCCTTTGTGGAGCTGCTTAATTTAAGTCATAAAGGAACAGAATTTTTATTCGGAAGTCTTGCAGACGATAAGCAGGCCTGGGCTTATATATTTGCCGTGCAGGTATTACCCAATATTATTTTCTTCGCTGCGCTTTCCTCCGTCCTGTATTATCTCGGCATACTGCAAAAAATAGTATTTGTTTTTGCTTACCTGCTTAATAAAATGAACATTTCAGGGGCAGAAAGCCTGTCAACCGCTGCCAATATTTTTTTAGGGCAAACAGAAGCCCCCCTGATGATCCGTCCTTACCTTGATAAAATGACCCGGAGCGAGATCCTTTGTATCATGGTGGGCGGCATGGCCAATACTGCCGGAAGCGTACTGGCAGCGTATGTAGGCTTTTTGGGCGGTTCCGACCCTGCCCAGCAAAACTACTTCGCGCTTCACATGCTGAGCCAATCCATCATGAGCGCCCCGGCGGCTATTGTTTGCTCAAAAATACTTTTCCCCGAAACAAACCATCACCTCATATCGAAAGACCTTGCCATACCTAAGGAAAAGCTGGGCGATAATTTTTTGGATGCTCTTTCACTGGGTACAACCGATGGATTAAAGCTGGCGGTAAACGTGGGTGCCATGCTGATTGTTTTTACGGCTATGATGTGGGTGGTAAACGCCCTGCTGGGATGGACGGGAGACATCACAAATATCAACCCGTATATCGCTTCTGTTACAGGAGGCCGTTATAATGAGCTCTCGCTGCAAATGATATTCGGATATGTATTTGCCCCGGTAGCCTGGCTGATAGGGGTCGCCCAAACAGATATGATATCCATTGGTCAGCTGCTGGGTGAAAAAACCATCCTGAATGAATTTGTGGCCTATATTTCGCTGGGCAATATGAAAGCCAATAATATTATTACCGACCCCAAATCTTTATTGATAGCAACCTATGCGCTTTGTGGATTTGCCAATTTCGCATCTATAGGAATCCAGATCGGCGGTATCAGCCAGCTGGCTCCTAACCAGCGAAAGAATCTTACCGAACTGGGGGTTAAAGCGCTTATTGGCGGAACGATCGCCTGCCTTATGTGTGGCTGTATAGCAGGGATGCTCGTAGATCTGTAAAAACGTGAAGTTTATATATTTTGAGCGCAAATTAACGTTGTATAGCAAACCGCACTTTCGGGCAACACGTATACCCTACCGTTTCATATACATTTTTACCATACTTTTAAAACAGACGCTCCTTGCAAAAAGCATTTTTTTTACCCGCCATACATGATATACATTTGATGAACGGATTATCAAATCATTTTATATTGAAGGCAATCATAAGTATTTTCTTTACAGCCATATTCACAGTCATTTCCATATCTGTACAGGCGCAACGGGGATGCGCTACCGGCAAAGCAATGGAAACCTACCTGTTGAAATATCCTGAGCGGCAAGCCGAGTATCAAAAACGCCAGGCTGATTTCCAGCAAAAATATGAAGCAGTAAGGCTCCGGAAAGCCCAGTTGCGAGTACAGCAACGACTGGGCGCTGTTGTAACCATTCCGGTAGTCGTACATATTGTAATGGATAATCCATCGCTGGTAACGGATGAGCAGGTACAGAGCCAACTGGATGTGCTGAACGCTGATTATGCAGGACTGAATGCCGATTCCTCCAAAATACCGGCAGCTTTTAAACCGCTTTTCGCAAAAGGCAACATTCGTTTTTGCCTGGCACAGCGAACACCCAATAATGAGTCGACCAATGGCATTGTGCGCGTTTCATCGTCTGCCACTTCTAACCCGGGCGATCATGACCCTGTTAAATACGCAAATATGGGAGGCTCCAATGCCTGGAATATTTCAAAATACCTGAATATATGGGTTTGCAAAATGAGCAACTCCAACGATCTCGGTTATGCATTTATGCCTGGGTTACCGGGGCTGGCAGACAGTGATGTGGGGCTTGTAGCTGCTTATCACGCGTTTGGTACCATAGGAACCGCTGAAGCGCCTTTTAACAAAGGACGTACTGCCACGCATGAAATAGGCCACTATTTTAACCTTGCTCATGTTTGGGGCAGCAATGAATGTATTGAATCCTGTTCCGATTCGGATGAAGTAGACGACACGCCCAATCAGAATACCTGTACATACGGCACTCCTTCTTTTCCCGTAACAGACAATTGCTCTAACAATGCTCCGGGCATCATGTTCATGAATTATATGGATTATGTGGATGATGCCGCCATGTGCATGTTTACCGAAGGACAGGCAGACAGGATGGAAACCGCCCTGGAGACTTTCCCCGACCGGAGCCCGTTGCTGCATTCGGACGGATGTGTGCCGCCTCTGTTGTTCAACAACGATGTAAAAGTGCTGTCGGTTGATGTTCCCAACAACGTCATTATGTATTGCGGGCAAAGTTTTACGCCGTCTGTCCGTATCCTGAACCAGGGCGCTCTGCCTCTTACCAGTGTTACGCTGAATGTTTCGATAGATGGTGCAACGCCCGTATCTACCCCTGTTACGCTTAACCTGGCCTCCCTCCAGGAAACCATTGTTGCAGCGAATACAATTACCAGCGCTGTAGGCTCGCATACCGTACGAATTTACACATCCGAACCTAATGGCAGTCCGGATCAGAATACTTCAAACGATACTGCTCGCTCGGTGTTTACGGTTACAGGCAACACCGTCAATCCTGCAACAGAAGGCTTTGAAGGCGCTGCATTTCCTGCCGCCGGCTGGGGCATCAGCAATACAAGCGATTTGACGGATTTTAATCCTGTAAGGGTGAATACAGCCTACCGGAGCGGCAATCGGTCTGTAAAATTTGATACACGCAACTTCCAGCTTTTTGGCAAATCATCCATACTCTCCTCTCCCGATATATCAATCCCTATTACTGCAGACTCTGTAAAGGTAACATTCTGGAGAGCTGCAGCGCAAAGCAACAGTATAAGCAGTGATACGCTGGAAATATTATTTTCCACCAACTGCGGGCAAACATTTACGTCTGCCTACAAAAAAGGAGGATCCGCCTTGCGTACCCGTACCAATATTTCAAACTCAGAATTTATTCCGTTTGAAGAGGAATGGGTAGCAGATACGGTAGATCTTTCGCCTTACCTGGCTGGCCAACATACCAACGTTACGGTACAATTCCGGTGCATCAACGGCTATGGCAATAATATTTATCTTGACGATATAAATATTTATAGCCGTGAGTTGCCGGCAGCATTAAAGAACAATGGATTTATAATAGTACCTAATCCCACTACGGGAATGGTAACTGTGCAACATTACCCTTCAGCCGGTAACCTGAGAGGAATTGCCGTATTCAGCAGCACCGGGCAGCTATATCATTCAATGAGTTTCAGCACCGCTACCGCGCTCAATTACATCCCGATAGACATGCGCAATGCCGCAGCAGGAGTCTATTTCGTAAAGCTGATCTATACCGATAAAACCGTAACGAAAAAAATTCTTAAAACAAATTAAAACCAACAGAACGCGGGATCAATCGCAAACCCTTAATATCTTCGCGGCATGACTATACGGGAGCTTACCCAACAAATCCGGCAAAAAAAATCTTATTTATGCGTGGGGCTGGATTCGGATATTGCCAAAATACCCAGGCACCTGCATTCCTCTGCCGACCCTGTTTTTGAATTCAACAAACAGATCATTGACGCCACGCTTGGTTTTTGCGTAAGCTATAAGATCAATACTGCTTTTTATGAAAGCAGGGGCGTAAAGGGCTGGGAAAGCCTTGAAAAAACAATTCGTTATATACCCGGTACACATTTTACCATTGCCGATGCCAAGCGGGGAGATATCGGCAACACATCTTCCCATTATGCCAAAGCGTTTTTTGAAGAACTGAATTTTGATGCGGTAACCGTGGCTCCTTATATGGGCGCAGACAGTATACAGCCTTTCCTGGAATACGAAAACAAATGCACGATTGTGTTAGGGCTTACCTCGAACGCCGGCGCAAAAGACTTTGAACTATTGCCTGCAGGCAATGAGCGATTGTATGAAAAAGTACTACGCACCGTTTCTCAATGGGGCACTCCCGGCAATTTAATGTTTGTAATAGGCGCAACGCAGGCTGATGAATTTGTAAACATTCGCCGCATTCTCCCGGATCATTACTTTCTTGTACCGGGCGTTGGCTTCCAGGGCGGAAGCCTGAAAGATATTTCTGAAAAAGCAATGAACGACCAGGTAGGTCTGCTTGTAAATGTATCGCGCGCCATTATTTTTGCAGGAGAGAAAGAAGACTTTGCCGCAGAAGCTGCGAACATAGCGTCGCAGTATCAAAAAGAAATGAGCAGCTACCTGTAAAAGACGATCCGGTTACCAATCAGGGGAACTCAATCATTGAGCCGTGACAGTTGTATCCTTTTCTTGTAACTTTTAGATTTATATCCATCCTGGTTCGGAGAAAATGTATCAGGGTTCTATTGCTGAGTTCACAGCAGTATCAAAGCTCCATCAGGGCGTTCCCGAAATCGACTACGGCCGATTTCGGGCGGCTTTTTGCGTTACTTTTTTCCGCAAAAAAGTAACAAAGAAAATAGCACCAGGATTTGTGGTTGAAAAGAGAGCGAGTTTTATGAGCAACAAACCCGCAGTTCATATTTCATTAATAAGCAGATAACTGAATAATATGGTCATCGGCAGCTTGCCTGGCAACAGTATTTTACATCCGGGGCAACGAGTACCCCATCACAGCAATAGCTTTATATCAAGCTGTTGTATCAGCGCCGGATTTTCGGGCGATAAGGTAAAGTATACTTCTACAGGAGCATGTTCACATTCAATGACAAAAGTTCCCCGCAATTGATTTTCAGGCTTTATTTCTCCCGCCGATCGGATCTTTCCCGCCTGTGCAAATATCGCCTGTGTTTTTTTCTTTCGAAGCTCCAGCGCTTCATCGGGGAAAAAGTTAACGGCAAAAATACCGGACTTTTCTGCATTATTCCAGTCAGGTAATAAAGCCATCAGCGCTGCTTTCCGTTGCTGCAGGACAGGTGAAACCGGCAGCTCCCGCGCTGTAAGCTTTGCCGATTTAATCAACGTATCCATTACCGCGAAATTAATGCTGTTCATACCGGCATAGGTAAGATTACCAAAGGCCACAACGCCTATACCATAGTCGGGTAATATCCACCACTGGCTTCCAAAACCGGGCAAACCTCCTGTATGCCCCACGTACTTTCTCCCTTCGCAGTCTGTCCCGATCCTCAATCCGTATCCATACGTACTTACAAGAGGGCAGGCTCTTCCGTCAGGATATTTATACCGGGCATCGAGGTTGTTGAACGACCAGGGCTGGTGCATTTCCCTTACCGAGCTCCGTTTTATCACACCCGGTTCGGCATCATTGCGCGCGGGCCATGCAGACAGGTGGAACAGCATGTATTTACTGAAATCTTCTATGGATGTAATCAATCCGCCCATTGCACCATATACCCCGTCGTGCAGCATGGGTTCATCATCAATGATGTTGTCATTCAACCTGTAACCATGCGCCAGCAGCTCAGGAGGAGCCTGGGTGTATTCCCAAAACGTGTGGGTCATTCCCAATGGCTTTAAGATCTGCTCATTTATGTACTGCTGGTAGGACTTGCCGGAAACCGCCCGGATGATTTCGCCTAACATCGCAAATCCCATATTGCTGTATTCGTAAGTGGTACCGGGCACATTAGAAAAAGATATTTTATTTTTCAGCATTGCCTGGAAAACCTGATCGGTAATATCCAGTTGCCTGTCGCCCCATGGATTATCTTCCGGAAATCCCGCCGTATGCGTCATCAGATTCCGGATAGTGATGGCAGGCGCATCTTTTGTAAGCAACGGAATATTTTTTAATACCGGTATGTATTTGGAAGCGGGTTCATCCAGCCGGAGCCTGCCTTCATCGCGCAACTTCAGGATCGCCATGGCAGTAAAGCTCTTGGACATAGAGGCGATCCGGAACAATGATCTGGATGAAACCTTTGTTTGCTGCAAAAAATTGGTATACCCGAAATTACCGGCATACAACAGCTCGCCATCCATTACCACACCAAATGCCAACCCGGGAAACCTGTTTTTAACAGCATAGCTTTTATACATCTTTTCAACCAGGGGCATCAGCTTTTTCACTTTGCTCATGCGGGCAGTATCCTTAAATACAGGTGGCTGGTAAGTAGAAAGATCGGAACCGGGCGTTTTACCTGTTTGCTGTGCGGGAACATACTGCAACAAAAAGAGACAACAAAAAGCATTCATTGCGAATGTGCAGATATAAGATTTAAGCATATGCTAAAATAACAAATATCCGGGATAGGTGTGGGCTATCGGCTTTGAGCCGTCAGCTATCAGCAGTGAGCGGACACAATTGACAATGGACGGTGGACTGTGGACAATGAAAGTCCTGTATCTGTAACCTGGAACTTGCAACTGCAATGAGGTATCAGTGGCAATATCAAATCTCAAATATCCAATCTCAAATCAGAAATCTCCTGAAACCTGCAACCTGCAACCCGTAACCAAAAATCCCAGTATCTTTGTGTCCGGTTTTTAATATGAAAATATTGATGGTATGTCTTGGAAATATCTGCCGGAGCCCCCTGGCAGAAGGCATTATGGAATACAAAATAGCCCGGCAGGGGCTGAGCTGGCAGGTAGACAGCGCGGGTACGAACGGCTATCATGTTGGAGAAGCACCACACCGCCTCTCACAAAAAGTAGCTACCGCACGTGGAATTGATATCAGCCGCCAGCGTGCACGTAATTTTTGTCCCGAAGATTTTGACAGATTCGACCGCATTTATGCGATGGCGGAAGATGTGATAGACGAGATAAAATGGATAGCGGGCAAAAAATTCAATCCCGCTAAGGTGTTCCTGCTGATGAATGAGGTATATCCCGGGAAAGATATGGATGTTCCCGACCCCTGGTATGGACCCGAGCCAGGTTATCACAAAGTATTTGATATGATTGATACGGCCTGCGACAGGATCGTTGAAAAGTATTCGAAAAGCAGGGTACCAGGCGGGGAGTAATATGCCTGTGTCATTCGTTTTTATTTTTTAATTTATTTTTTCCATTGTATGAGTAAGCCCTCCCTGCCGCAAGGCACCAGAGATTTTGGACCGGAAGTAGTGCGCAAAAGGAATTATATCATCTCCACTATTAAAGCCGTATTTGAATTGTACGGCTTTGAACCGCTGGAAACACCCGCCATGGAAAACCTCGATACATTGATGGGCAAATATGGTGAAGAGGGGGATAAGCTGATCTTTAAAATACTTAATAACGGCTTAAGCGATCCAAAAAATATTGAAAAAGCTACCCGGGCATTTGAACATATATTACAGGGAAAAAATGATAAAGATCTTACAGAAAGAGCGCTGAAGTATGACCTTACTATCCCGTTTGCCAGGTATGTTGCTATGAATTACGGGCAACTCACGTTTCCGTTTAAGCGCTACCAGGTACAGCCCGTATGGCGTGCCGACCGGCCGCAAAAAGGACGCTACCGCGAGTTTTATCAATGTGATGCGGATGTAGTAGGGAGCAATTCATTATTGAACGAGGTAGAGCTGGCAAATATTTATACAACCGCTTTTAAAAAGCTGGGCATTGAAGTTGAAATAAAGATCAACAACAGGAAAATATTAGCGGCGCTTGCTGAACAATGTGGCGGCGCTGATAAAATGACCGACATCACCATTGCCATTGATAAGCTGGATAAGATCGGTATGGAAAAAGTAGAAGCTGAACTGGCTGAAAGAGGACTGGATGCGGAACAAATCCGGACGATAAGAGCGTATCTTGAAATCAGTGGCAGCAACGAAACAAAGCTTGCCGCTGTCAAAATGCTTTTTGTCAACAGCACCATTGGAGTAAAAGGGATAGAAGAGCTTGAATTCATTCTTCAATACCAACAATCGCTGGATGTGGATCATTTGCTGAGTATTGATCTTACGCTTGCGCGTGGATTGAACTATTATACCGGGACTATTTTTGAAGTAAAGGCAAAAAACGTGCAGATGGGCAGCATTGGCGGCGGTGGCAGGTACGACGACCTTACCGGGTTATTCGGTGTGCCCGATGTGCCGGGCGTTGGCATTTCATTTGGAGTAGACAGGATTTATGATGTGCTGGAAGAGCTGAAATTATTTCCGAAAGAGGTGCAAAAAGGAGCCCGGGTTTTATTCTTTAATCTCGGACAGGCGGAAAGCAGGAAGGCTTTTGAACTGATGCAGCAATTGCGTGGCAATGGAATTGCCTGCGAGCTGTATCACGAACAGGCAAAATTTGATAAGCAATTTAAATACGCGGAGCGGAAAGGTATAGCCTTCGCCGTTATGGTCGGCAGCCGCGAACTCGAAACCGGCACCTGTAATGTGAAGAACCTGACAACAGGAGCACAACAATCAGTACGTTTTGACCAGTTGGGAGATTTGAAATTTGAGATGTTTGTGGTTTGAAGTTTCAGGCATGAGGTGTCAGGTATGAGGCATGAGTGTCATTTGTCTTGTCCTGATTGTTTCTCAACTATAAACTATAAAAGAATCGCTCATCGCTGACGGCTGAAAGCTGATAGCCCGTTGCTCACAGCCCCCATAGATTCTTCACTCACGAAAATGATTCATTTATATCTAACAATTATTTGTTCGTTCTGAATGACAAGAAAAAAAGCAATTGACAGTTGATAATGGACGGTTGATAGTGTGTGCGTGCCTAACCTGCAACAGCCATCAAATCTTAAATCCCCAATAATCCATTCTCCAAAAATCAGAAATCAAAAAATCAAAAATCTCCTACCCTTTTCACTGTCCATTGTCCACCCATTACTCATTGCCAACAGCCCATAGCCCACGGCTGACAGCCACACCCCTTCTGTCATACAAATGTCAATTTACCTTTTGCGTAAACCGGATTTCCCGAATTCGGTACAGTTACACCCTTCCTGCGGGATATTTTTGTATCCTGATTTCGGACATCTATTCCGGTAGTTCTTTAGAAGTGGAAAAATCCTTTAAAAATTCGAAACTCATTGGGGCCATTCCGGTTTTTCTGCTGTAACCGGCAGCAGTTTTTACGGATTGTGCCCGGCCATCCGGCCTCCGCTCCCACGCCCGTTTTATTACATAATCATCTTTACAAAAACAGCGGTTGATCACCGTTTCACCTTTAACTCTTTTATTCCCTGCTTTTACACACACTTCGTAATTTGCACTCCTGCATGCAGTTACAGCAATCAAAGGGATACCAGGTTGTAGCGGAGTGGCTTGCCACAAAAGATTTCCGCCCGTTTGCTTTCCAGGAAGAAACCTGGCAGCATATAGCCGAAAACAAGAGCGGGCTGGTAAATGCACCTACCGGGTTTGGAAAAACCTTTTCTGTTTTCCTGGGATGTCTTATTGATTTTATAAACCGCCACCCCAACGACTATACGAAGCGCAATAAGAACGGGCTTCAATTGTTGTGGATCACACCCTTGCGTGCCCTGGCAAAGGATATTGGCAGGTCGATGGAAGAAGTGATCGCAGGGTTAGGCATGCCATGGCGTACGGGCATCCGCAATGGCGATACGCCCGTAAACGAGCGGCAGAAACAGAAAAAGTCGCCCCCGGAAGTAATGATCATTACCCCCGAAAGCCTGCACCTGCTGCTGGCGCAAAAAAATTATGCTGATTTTTTCTCTTCATTAAGAATAATAGCGGTGGATGAATGGCACGAATTACTGGGCAGCAAGCGGGGAGTACAGGTAGAGCTGGCAGTCAACAGGATTGTAGCTGTAAGCTATCAGCTATCAGCTTTGAGCTATCAGCCATCAGCAGTCAGCGGTCAGCCACCAGCTTTCAGCGATCAGGTATCGGCTATCAGTAGTCAGAAATCAGCAGTCAACAATCAGCAATCAACAATCAGCAATCGGCTCCCCCTTATCTGGGGTATTTCCGCTACCATTGGCAATCTTGAACAGGCCGCTGAAGTATTACACGCTTCTTTGCCGCCGGATACGGCTACGGTTACCGTAAAGGCCCGGCTCCGGAAAAATATAGAGGTAGAATCTATTTTCCCTGACGAGATTGAAAAATTTCCGTGGGCGGGGCACCTGGGCTTAAAGCTGATCCACAAAGTAATTCCCATTATACAGCAAAGCCGCACTACGCTTATTTTCATCAATACCCGCGGCATGAGCGAAACCTGGTACCAGAGCCTGCTGAATACGGCACCCGACCTGGCAGGCACGCTGGCCCTGCACCACGGCAGTATTGAGCCGGAACTAAGAATGTGGGTGGAAGAATCTTTGCACACCGGTGTACTAAAAGCCGTGGTATGCACTGCAAGCCTTGACCTGGGCGTTGATTTCCGTCCGGTTGAAACAGTGATACAGGTAGGATCGCCCAAAGGAGTAGCCCGCTTTTTACAACGTGCAGGCAGGAGCGGACACCAGCCCGGCGCAGTAAGTAAAATTTATTTCCTGCCTACTCATTCGCTCGAGCTGATGGAAGCCGCAGCGCTAAAAGACGCTATCAGGGAAAATATAATAGAAAGCAAGGAGCCCATGCTGCTTTGTTACGACGTATTGATCCAATACCTGTGCACACTTGCCGTATCCGACGGATTTGATGCAGACGCTACTTACCGGGAGGTTATCAGAACATATTGCTACCGGGATATGACACACGAAGAGTGGGATAAAATCCTTCAGTTCATTACAGCCGGTGGAGTAGCCCTGCAACAATACGATGATTTTAAAAAAGTAGAAGTCGTTGACGGATTGCACCGTATTACAAACAGGAGGATCGCCATGCGGCATCGCATGCATATTGGTACCATTGTGAGCGAGGCAATGCTGAAAGTAAAATTTATATCGGGCGGGTATATAGGGGTAATTGAAGAATGGTTTATTTCGCGGCTTGATCCGGGCGCCGTTTTTACACTGGCAGGACGGAACCTTGAGTTGGTTGGCATTAAAGACATGACCGTGCTGGTACGAAGATCAAATGCCAGGAAATCTATTGTTCCAAGCTGGCAGGGCGGAAGGATGCCACTATCGGCTAACCTGGGGAAAAAGCTGAGAGAGGAGCTTGATAATGCCAACCGGGAAACGGATGCGATCAATCACCCGGAAATCTCGGCCCTGCAGCCTTTGTTCAGCCTGCAGTCCGGCTTATCCAAAGTGCCCGGGCACAATCAACTGCTGATCGAGCATATAGAAACCCCGGATGGTTATCACCTTTTTGTATACCCGTTTGAAGGAAGGCTGGTGCACGAAGCCATGGCGGCTATCCTGGCATGGCGAATCAGCCAGATCGTACCCATTACCTTTTCGTTTGCCATGAATGATTATGGTTTTGAACTGCTGAGCGACCGGCCGATACCGGTAGACGATACCAATGTGTATGAACTCTTTTCCCCTGAAAATTTACTGGCCGATATACAACGCAGTGTAAATGCCACGGAAATGGCCATGCGGAAATTCCGGGACATTGCAGTGATCGGAGGACTGATCTTCCAGGGGTTTCCCGGTGAACATAAAAAAGCAAGGCACCTGCAGTCTTCCGCCTCATTAATTTTTAAGGTGTTTATGGAATACGACCCCGGGAATGTTTTGGTACAACAAGCTTTCCGGGAAGTGCTTGACCAGCAAATGGAGGAAGTGAGGCTGAGGAATATGCTGGAACGCATCCAGCAGGCAGATATTATTATTACATTTCCCCAACAACTTACTCCGTTCTGCTTTCCTATAAAAGTAGACAGCCTGCGAGAAAGCCTTACCTCTGAAAAGCTGGAAGACCGGGTAAGAAGGATGCAGCAGCTACTGGAATAATGTAAAGAAAAGCAGCAGCTACTTATTCCGCTGCTCTTCCTGGTGCATTTGTTCAGCAACAGGAGGCGTAATATACTTCTCGCCCGACAAAACCCTTTTCACCGCAACAACCAGGTCTTCGGGAGCTGCATCTTTGTTGAGGTAGCCGGCCGCACCGGCAAGCATCACGCGGAGCGCATATTGATCTTCGGGATAAATGCTGAGGATAAGCACCAGTTGCCCGGGAAGTTTTTCTTTAATAATTCCCAGCGCTTCAAGCCCGCCCCCTCCCGGCATGGAAATATCGGAAATGATAAGATCCCAGGGCTGCTTAAACGCAAGCTCCAGTAAAGCCTGCGTATCTTCTGCTTCTTCTACATATATTGACATGAACTCGTCAGTAAGAATCTGTACTAACCCCTTGCGTATAAACGCATGATCGTCGGCAATTAATATTCGTAGCATATACGTGAAGAATACGAAACAAGAAAATTATGCAAGAATGAATCGTCAGCATGTAGGAGAGAAAGCAGAAAATTTGTAGACAAAATACTACATAGCCATCATCCTTTTAAATCAGGTTATTATCCAATGCATAACGGGTAAGATCTGCATTTGATTTCATATGCATTTTATCGAGTATCCTGGCCCGGTAGGTGCTAACAGTGGTTACACTCAATGACAGTTGTTCCGCTATATCGCTGACCGCTTTTCCTACAGCCAGTAATTTGAAAACATCAAACTCCCGGTCAGAAAGCTTTTCATGCGAAAACTCCTGCTGGTCGCTTTCAAAAGCCTGGGCAAGCTTTTCGGCAACAGAAGTTGTGATAAATTTTTTTCCGAGCATTACCGTACGTACGGCTTTTATGATATCGTCGTGAATATTTTCTTTGCTCAGATAACCCGATGCGCCTGCTTTCAAAACGCGGAGCGCGTATTGATCTTCGGGATGCATACTCATGATAAGCACCGGCATAGACGGGTACGCCTGCTTGATCTGCCGGAGTGCATCCAGCCCGCTCCTGCCGGGCATACTCAAATCGCATATCACAATATCCCAACTGTCTTCTGAAATTTTCGACATTAGACTTTCAGCATCGCTTACTTCTGCAAGGCAGGCGGAAGGATACTCTTCAAGAATCAGTTGCTTTAAGCCTCTTCTCACTATTGCATGATCGTCGGCAATAAGTATTCTAATCATAAAACTGTTCTTCCGTTGTTCAAATATAATTAACCCTCTTTTAAATATCTACTAATAGCAGTTGAATCTTCTTTATTCCTTCATCATACCCACTACTTCCACAGCTTCATGTTCCAACGGAATAATTACGGTAATAGCCGTACCTTTTCCTTCACTGCTTTCAATTGTATATCGGCCGCCCATCATCAGGCTGCGTTCTTTCATTCCTAATATACCCAATGTCTTTTTTTGATCTACGGTTTCTATATCAAATCCTTTCCCATCGTCAACAATCCGCAGCACAATGGCGCCTTCTTCCACGCGGAGGCGAACTTCTACGTTGCTGGCCTGGGCATGGCGGGCGGTGTTGGTAAGCGACTCCTGGTAAATACGGAACAATCCGGTCTTCATATCTGCCGGATAATTTATATCTGTTTCTGATATATCCAGTTGAATGGATAACCCGGTGTTTTTTTCGAATATCCTTGCATGCCATTCCATGGCGGCCGCCAATCCCAGATCATCAAGCACTACAGGGCGTAACTCTGAACATATTCGCCGTACTGTTTTAATAGTCGCATCTATCATCTCCATTAACTCTCTTAACCGCTGTATAACATCCGGGTCCGTATCATTCAACTTTCTTATAGCCCAGGCTATATCCATTTTAAGCACAGTAAGTTGTTGCCCTAATTCATCATGTATCTCACGGGCTATGCTTTTTCTTTCTTCCTCTCTTACTTCCTGCAAATGACCACTCAACATCCTGATCTCTTCGAGCGATTGTCGTAACTGCTGTTCTGCTTTGATCTTTTCCGTAACATCATTAGAAAGTACAAGAAGCATGGACTTGCCATTCAGCTCCAGGTCGTATGTAAACAATTCGGCGAAAAAAAGCGTCCCGTTTTTTTTAAGCTGTTTCCATACGCCTGCGTTTTGATAGCCTGCTTCCAAAACAAGCATATTGCTTTCAAAGCGCGCTATCTCCTCCCGGGGCAACAAACCACGTGCATTCATTTGTAAAAATGAACGGCGCGCATACCCGTATTGCTGTATGGCCGCATCGTTTACATCCGTTATATTAAGATCCGGCAGGGTAATCATCCACATAGGAAGCGGATTATTATCAAACAGCAGCCTGTATTTTTTTTCAGACCCCACCAGGCGTTCAATAATATTCTTTATTTCCGCAGTCCTGTCTTCTACCTGTTTACCTAATTGAAGATTGAATTTTTTCAGGCTCTCTTCAACCTCCTTTCTCGCGCTTATATCCTTTGCAATTGTCACAACTCCTGTTATTTTACCAGATTCCTTGCCAATCATAGCGCCTGATAATAATAACGTTACAGGCGTTCGGTCCTTTTTATACAGCGTCACTTCTCCTTCCCACGAACCCTTTTGCAGGAGCTTTTTTATGATACCGTTTCCCGTCTCTCCATAAAATACAGGGCTCAATGTATCTGCTACTTTCTTCCCCCTCACTTCATCCTGCGTCCAGCCAAAAATATCTTCTGCCTTTTTGTTCCAGGTTATTATTTTAAATTCCTTGTCGGTTGAAATCACCGCATCCCGGATATGCTCCAACAACAAAGCATTGTACTTAACTACCGAATCAACGGTTTTATCTGCCATCACATCCAGTCGTCTTTTTTGTGCCAGCATGATCATAAGTATGATCAATAATCCCAAACCCACATACAAAACCGACTTAAACGAGGCAATTGCATTGATGTTGGTACGCTGCCGCTGCTGTAATAATCCCTGCTCTTCATTTTCAATATTTCTGATCAGTTCACTGATTTTAGTTATGTTAGCTTTCACCCTGGTATAGCTATCCCGTTTCTTGACATCAGCGTTATTGACAGGGGCACCGGGCGATGTGACAACACTGGTAAAAGCAAGCACTTCATCAACAAAAAAAGAAAGAGAATCGATCCTGGCCTGGTGCTTTACATCATTAGCTGCAACACTTTCAAGCTGCAGAAACGCTTCTTCTGTGGTTTTGTTCAATTGCTGAATCGACACAAGGGTCCCTTCTTCTCCTGTCAGGGCATATTCCTTCAGCATGGACTGGCTTTCCTTCAATGCCGATATTAGTTTTTCGGCACTGTATAGTATGTCCTGGGTATGCCCGATGGATACAAACGTTTCATTTATTTTATTGGATTGATTAATAGAAATGTATACACTGACCGCTACCAGTACAACAGTCAAAAACAGCATGAGAAGTAATATTTTCCGGGCAGACCAGTTCATTGCGTGTTTAGTAAGCAGTGTGTTAATATTTCGAAACACATCCAAACAGGCACTTGTAAGAGAAAAGTTACACAAAAAACCGAATATACCGAAAACATATCTGCCGCTGCCGCCTGTAAACCGGCTCATATAAGCCAGTTTACACAGTACGCTAAGTATAAACTATTACGTTGGTAATCGTTCACCGGACAATATCACCATTACCGGAAAGGAAAAATCCCGGGAACATTTCACGTTTAAGCAAGCTTACCTTTACGCCTGGACCCACTGCCTGCTTCGGAAACTTTTCCATTAGAGGCAAGAGCGGGTTGTTGTTTCCTGCTGGCGGGCTTTTTAGCTGTACGCGTTGTGGCTTTAGCAGGTTGCTGGCTTTTTTTCTTTTGCATATATGTATGATTTATCCTGCCAATTTAGAATTTTATTCTGTAAATATATGCGCCAACAGCACACCCGATACATAAAATAATGAGCGCCCAATGCCAGATCTCGAACGTAAACGGATTTGCTTTCTTTATATATACAGGATCTCCGTTGCCAATCAGTATCATATTCGCCCAAAAATAAGGAAGCAGTTTTTCCTTACCACCCACCTGCATAAAATAAATCTTGGCCTTTTGTAAGGCATCATCCTTTCTTGCTCCACCCGCAAGGTATTCATTCATTTTTTGGGTGATAACATAAATCGATTCTTCATCAGCATTCCATAAGGTAGCAGACACTGCAGGAATTCCGGCAGATGCAAATCCCCGGGCAAGGCTATATACCCCTTCTCCTGCGGCATTACGCCCCACATTTGTTTGACAGGCGCTCAACATGACTAATTGAGTGGCCGTATTATTAATCAATTGCAGTTCCTGCAGATTAATTACCGAATCCTGCATATATAAAACCGGCTCCTGGCTTGAAGTATCTGCAAGTGCATGAGAAAATACATTAACGATCGCATACGACGACATGCGCTTTAAAAAATTATTTTTACTTGCATCCTTATTAACGAACAATACAGGATCCTGGTAATAGGAGGATGCGTTTTTTAACGCATGCCCCGCATTCCTGAGATCGGGCACCTGAAGATTTATACCGAACGAAACAGGGGCGAAGCCAATAAAGCTTCCTGATGCAGGAGCAATCGCTTTGGAATGCTTCAACAAATATCCTGCAGAATACGCATAACTGAATGTATAGTGATGCACCAGGAAATCCCTGCCATCCCTGCCGGTTGTGAATGCTTCGAACGGGATCAAAAAATTATCCTGGCAAAGAATCACCCGTCCTTCCGGAATATGCAAAGCAGCAAATAAGCTTTGATAAAGCTTATCGGATAACCTGGTAAAATCAGTATAGTTATTGTTCAACTTCTTTTTATCGCTGCAATAACTCAAAAAATCAGCAATATCATGTATACTGAAATCTCCATTTTCCAATTTTACCATATGTGTTTCCTGTGGGCCAATAGCAAGAATATAAGCCACTGTATCCTGTAAAAAATAATGGACAAAATAGCTTTCGGAGCTTTTCAGCCATTCCTGTAATTCCGGCATTGGGGGAATCGCATCCACATATTTATACTGATAATAAAGCGGGTATTTTTGTTCAAGAGAGGTAATGAAATATTCAAAATCTGATTTTACTTTTAATAGCTCCATCTGCTCTTCCTTATATTTATCCGAATCGGGATCCAACTCATTCAGCCTTTGTTTACATGCCACAATACGACTGATAAAGCCCTGTTCTTTAGCGGTTTCGGTTTCAGGTAAGTGAATAGCTGCATTCAGCTCATTAATTTTGTCATTCAACAGCACAGCCCTGCTTTTCTCCATAAAATAAAATGCAAGACTGTTATTATTTGCCAGATAGCAAGCCTCAACAGCGTTTACGAAGAAACTCCTGGTACTATTGCGCCAGTACAGCTTACTTTGTTCTCCGATTTGCTGTCGCCTTGCCATTGTAATAGCCGAGTCCATTACCATTGCCGAACGGAGACAGGCATCAAGCGTCTCCTTTTTCCCGTCGTTCCTGTACATATTCAGCAGCCACTCGGTTTTATTGTTCAGCATTACCAGGAGTAATTCTATATTGGTAATTTTAGACAGTACTGACAACGAGGGGGTTTCACAGAAAATCGTATCTGTAATGCCATATGCCCCTAAGGCCCTGGAATAATATTGTTTCAACTTTGTAAAGTCTCCCTGATGTGCTCTCCGGAATTCCAGCTCACTTAAATTAATATAAGCCCTGCACAAAAATTCAGCATTGCTTAACTTTTGAGCATATTCTATGGTACGATAATAACATTGCTCGGCCTTGCCGTATGCCTGTTCATTTTTAAGATAATAATTTCCAAAATCGGTATAATCACCTGCAATCTGTATATATTCTTTGGTCTTAATGCGGGTTTGGATGCATTGCTCAAAGCAGAGCGCCGCCTTAGCCTGCTTTTTTTCCGATATATACAATCTTGCTTTGATCTTTAAGGCTGTTGCCATTTCAAAATCCGATTGAAGCTTTTTTGCATAGTATTGGGCAGAATCAGCGTCAGAAAAAGCTTTTTCATTCATGCCTAAGTAGGCATACGCCTGGGCACGCCTGTTAAAAGCTTCCATTTTGTGCTCCTGGTTTGCCGTGGTTTTTGCATCGGCAATAACATAGGCAGCTTCGTCAATACATTTTTGATAATCGCCGTTGTTAAAAAAAATGTCTGCCTTATTGATCCGGCTTATCATGGCCAACTCATGGGCCTCATCGTTTCGGTTATATATAATAACACTGTCATAAAACGACAGCGATTTGCTGTTTTGATTAATTGTTTTATAAAAAAAAGCGAGGTTATAATAACTATTGATTACATAATCCCGGCTGGCAGCCTTTTTTCCGCTTGTATTGATGCGGATTGAAGCAAGGATATCGTCTATAGCTTCATACGTAGCCGTGTAATTATTTAAAACAAATTTAAAAGCAGCGATCCGGTGCAGTAACCTTGCGTAAACAGAATCTTCGGGATAATTACAGCTTTCCAACTGCTTGCGAAGATCATTCGCTTTCTTTAGTTTATCGGCTGCAGAAAGAATTTGATTTTCTTCCAACGCGATTATCTTCTGCCATACATCCGAAGAGGCAGGACACTTTCCTATAACTTTATTTTCAACCGTTATAAGAACAACAATTAATAATATAATTCGAACAGTAATATTAATATTACCATACATCCTAAAGAATTTGGAAAATTATCGTTTCCTGGCAGACGATAGTCGTTTTATAGCTGCTACCGGTTTATCAATCGTTCTTCCCTCCTTTAATTTCGCATTTAAAGCTATGTTATTTATAACAAAAGCCGGTAGCGCCCGGGCTTTTAACAATGAAAAGATACTGTCTCTGGTAGTATTTGTGATAGGATATCCCTGGAGCAAAGGCTTATACAAATAATACCAGGCCGCCATTTTACCAGTAAGAATGGGCGTAGCAAAAGACGAGCCTCCTACCGGTTCCAGGTTTCTGTCAAAAGGGTTGATAAACAAAAAACTTCCGTTGTTATCTACAATATCCGCCACAACGCCTGCGTCTATTACATGGGGAGAAAAATTTTGAGTGGGGCTGACCATATCTTTATATACGGTTGTAACGGCAATTACATTAGGCAGCACCCTCGACAATGATGCAGGGTAAAAATGTACACTGTCCAGGTTCCTTTTTTGTAAGCTGTCAGCAGGATTGTATTCGCTATCTTCAATGGCATCGTCCTTATTGCCTGCCGCAGCCACCAACAGGATATTGTTCCTGGTAAGGTAATGTTCAATGAACGCCTGTAATAAAACAGGAGCAGTAAACAGATCTAATTGCCGTCCTTCCCCGTCGTACTTATGCAAAGATTCGTAAAAGCCGAAACTGGCATTGATCATGTTTACTTTCCGGTTGTGAGCATATGCCATGCCGCACAGGATGCTGAACAAGTCGCCGGTACCATCGCTTGCAAAAACCTTAACGGGTAAAATTTCAATGCTGTTCTTTTGATAATAAGCGGCTTCATTCACAATGAAACGCGTTACCGTGGTTCCGTGCAGCTGAGCATTATCCTCTTTATAATCTTCTGTTCCGTCAATAAAGTTCCACCCGGTATTTGCACCAGGAATACAGGAACTGTCAGCCGAATTGTAAAGTGTAAAATCAGATGGCATTAAGGTGGAGTCAAGCCCGGTATCAAATACTGCCACTTTCACTGCCGGTTCACTGTAAATTGCATGAGCGGCTTCCGGTTTGTCCCCTCTTTCCCGGTCCTTTTTATCAGGAGAAAATACCGGCAGATTGGTAGTAAAATATACCGGACCACTTTCGCCTGTAACTTTTTGCCTGGTTTTACTGCCACTACCCGCCGAAGCTACTTCTCCCTGCATAAATACCTCTGTTGCCTTTCCTTCCAGCAGGAAGAGCGTAGAATCGCAACTGCCGCATACATAACTTATCGTTAAGTCATGGTTGTTGCTTTTTTTTATGACGCTATCATATATCCAACGACTGAAAGCATCCTCTGTAGTGCCTGGCCTTAGCCAAACGATCAGTTGCTTATACGGATCATTTTTGGACGGCTTGTTTACGGGCTTGTAATAGCTGTGCCAGTCCGGAAACTGTTCATTGCAATTACACCCGGAAAATACAAGGAATAGTATAAAGACGGTAAACCTTAAAACAGGCTTATGAGCGGCCTGGTCGTAAGCAGCTTTCATGTATATTAATATTTAGAAACGCTCCTGAAAAGTTTTTTTCAGTTATTAATGGATGAATAAAAATCTGTTGAAAAAAAAGCACTCAATGTTCAATTCCATTACCACTGTTTCAGCCACCGCGCTGCTTCTTCACTTCCCTGCTGTTCTTCTTTGACTACTTTTTCAAGAAGCTGTTTCGCATTTTCCTTATCACCCTTTTCGTTGCGTTGGAGCAGTGTTAATGCTTTTAGAAAATTACCTGCATTACTGAACAAATCCTTTTTAGCTGCCAGTTCATCAAAACATGCAATGGCCCTGCTGTAGTCTTTTGTAACCAGGTAGGTTATTCCCGCATAACGCAGTGCATCGCTGTTGTCGGGGTGGGTTTTATAGATCGCCTCAAACAAATTTACAGCGGCGGAATAGTCTTTATTATTATAGGCGGCAATTCCCTGCTGCAAACTGTCTCTTGCACCGTCCATGGTTTGACTTAAATGGCTTAAATCTTCATGAACATACTTGTTAGCAAGCTTTACGGCATTGTCATTATTTATAAAAAGTAAATAGGCTGTAAAAAAAAGCACTACTGCGGCAGCGGCAGAGACCGCTATTTTCAAAAAGTTACGCGACCGGCTGATGGATACAAGCGGAGCGGCAGACTGCAATGGCGTTTCTGAAGAAAAATATTTTTTATTTAGCCCTTCCAGTGTTTTTCTTAATGCGCTTTCCTGTTCGTTGTATTTTTGGGCGTTACGCATTTCCATGTTAATTGTACGATAGGTTTCAAATAGTGCCCGTAATTCGGCATTGGACGACAGTTCGGCTTCAAAGCGTCGCTTTTCCTCTTCTGTCATATCTCCTTCAAGATAGTTTTCAATGTCCAGGGCTCTGTAGTCGTTCATAAGATCACCATTTCAATGAATTAAATTTTGGAGATTCCTTTACCAGTTTAATCAGCCTGGCCATACATTCCGATTTTTTTTTACGGGCGTAGGCATATGTTACGTTCATCTTTTTGGCTACTTCATCCATCGATATACCGCTCCAGCTCAGCTTAAGCAACTGCTTGCAGCTTTCGCCCATTTCTGCCAGTTTTTCAGCCAGTAAATTGCTCCGTTCCTGTTGCAATACACAATCTTCGGCCAGCTTAAAATTGTCTTCTCCTATGTAATTAAATCCATCTGTATCACTATTTGTTACCTTTTGTGTTTTCTTTTTGTTTAACACATTGAGCCATTTGTTTTTGCAAATCAGGTACAAAAAAGCTTCCAGGGGGCAGGTGAGTGTAAAATCGCCGGTTTTTGCCTTGTTGTAAATGGAAAGGAGCGCATCCTGGAAAATATCGGCAGCTTCCGTTTCAGTACCGTTATTCTGTAAAATCATCCATTTAATCTTTCCGGAAAACCGCAGGTAAAGCTCTTCCAACAAAACCGGGTCGTTTTCTACCAATGCCGTAATATATTTTTGGTCTGGGTGTTGCATTTTTTAATTGTAGAACATGAATGTAGCTAAAAACTTCTTCAAAGGAGGGGTATCAATTTTTAACAAGGACGGATATAGAAACTGTAAACTGCCTGAAATTATGAAACAAATTGAGCAAAATGGTTAATTGAATGATATTTTTCTGATTCTGATAATCAGTTCCCTGTACCAATCATTCGCTCTTCCATTTATGTAAAAATAGTATACAGGCAAAGCCGGTTAAAAATACGAGGACGGTCAAAACAGGATTCCGGATCAGGCCAATGAATCGGGTGCATTGCCTGGTTCCGGACATTTCAGGGCTGATCCAAAAGGTCGTTGTGGCGGACATTAACGGCCTTCTGGGTCAGCTCCTTTATTATAATATATAAAAAAAAGCTCCTTTGAAAGGAGCTTCTGCTAAGAACTATAGTCCATTATTATTTGATAGAAAGTTCAAACAGGCTTTCATCCTCAATAAAACCTTCCAGTTCATCCCCTACTACACATTCCCCTACGCCGGCAGGCGTTCCTGTAAAAATCACATCGCCAATGTTAAGGGAAAAGTAATTTGAAATATAGGCAACGATCTTATCAAAATTAAATATCATTTGTCTGGAATTCCCCTGCTGCACCAACTCTTTGTTTTTATATAAACAAAAATTTATATCATTTTTCTTCATTTCAGGAGTAATATCCAGCCATTTGCCGATAACCGTTGAATTATCCCATGCCTTTGCTTTTTCCCAGGGTAAGCCTTTGGATTTCAATTCATCCTGTATGTCGCGGGCGGTAAAATCTATACCAACAGTTATACCATTATAATATTTAGAAGCGTGCTTTTCCTGTATGTATTTACCGTTTTTACTTATGCGCAATACCAGTTCAGCTTCAGCATGCAGTTCATTGGTAAATTCCGGATAATAAAAGGGGGTGTGCGTCTGTAACAATGCACTTTTGGGTTTCATAAAAATTACCGGTTCAGATGGTACTTCGTTCCCCAACTCTTTCGCATGATCAGCATAATTACGGCCAATGCAGAATATCTTCATAAAATTTAGTTCAGCAATTTTTAACAATGTTTCTCAACCGGTATAAGCGCTGTACTTTTAAAAATTAAATTAACGGGCTATTCAAGGAAAATGGATAGAGTGTGAGTAAGCTTATTGCAAGACGCTAATTTAATGCAAACAAATCGAATCTTACAACGTTCAGGCAATTTTTTAGCGAATGTTACTACGTAAAACTTCGCTTCATTTTTTAAATTCTATCGTATTAACCCAGTTCATTGTCCTTGCTAATCCTATAACAGAAACATTCTCAATAACTTCAACGCTCTTTTCAATTTTTTGTTTTACAATCTCCACCTCTTCCGGAAACCATTTACCTAATACGAACTCTACCTGCATTCCTTTTGGATAATGATTGCCTATCCCGAACCGAAGCTTAGGATATTGATCGGTCCCCAATGTCAATTGTACATCCGTAAGGCCATTGTGCCCCGCATGACTGCCCCCCGCCCGCAAACGAAGTTTACTGAGCGGTAATGCCAGGTCATCTACTATTGTAAGGGTATTTTCCAATGACACTTTTTCTTTATCCATCCAATACTTAAATGCCTTTCCGCTCAAGTTCATATAAGTAGTAGGTTTAATACATATAAAAAATTTGCCCTTCCACTTCACTTCAGCTACTTCTGCCAGGCGGTCTGTCCTGAAGCTGCCGTTGTTTTTGGCAACAAAAGCATCTACCACATCAAAGCCAATATTATGGCGGGTATGCCTGTATTCCGGTCCGGGATTTCCGAGTCCTACAATTAAAAATTTCGACATACTATCTGCAATGCCATTGGCATAATAAAAAACCCAACCCCTCAAAGAGGATTGGGTATGAATTATTAAAAAATGTATCCGGCTATTTTTTTGCTGCCGGGGCTTTAGCCGGAGCAGTTGCCGCTCCACCTTTAGCCGGTGCCGCAGTTGCAGACTCCTCTTGTTTCAACTGGCGGGTCATTACTACAGACGCAATAGGTATACGGGGAGAATTCAATATTTCATAATTCTCTTCTTTTACGTCTTCGACTCTTACGTTGCCGTTCACTTCCAGGTTGGTAAGATCCACTTCTATATTTTCTTTCAAATACTTAGGATAGGTCTTCACCTTTAGAGATTTCATTTTGGTAACCAGCTTACCGCCTGCCTTTACCCCGGCGGGGGCGCCTGTATACTTGAGCGGAATGTTGGCTATTACCTGCTTATCTTCAACGAGTTGCAGAAAATCCAGGTGACTTAATTCATCCGTTACCGTATCTAACTGGATATCTTTAAGAATGCAATTATACGATTGCCCGTTTACACTGATTGTTGCCAATTGGAACTCAGACGTATACACCAGGTTTTTAAAAGCCAGTACCGGAGCCTGAAAATTCACCTCCGAGGTACCACCATAAATTACACCAGGCACCAGTCCCTGAGAGCGGAGTTCGCGGGTGGCCTTTTTCCCGGTTCCGGTCCTCAGTTGTCCTTCGATTGTAATTGTTTTCATTGTTTATTGTTGTTTAAAAATTAACTATTTGTTGCGCAACTGGCTGTGTATGAACAAGTTTGTAATACTTTGATTCTCGTAGGCATTCCTGATGGCCACTGCAAAAAGTTCAGCCACGCTCAATACCTTGATCTTTTCTACATGCTCCCTTAAAGGAAGCGTATCACATACCACCATTTCTTCCAGCACGCTGTTTTGAATGTTTACATAGGCATTGCCGCTTAACACGGGATGCGTACACAGGGCTCTCACACTTCTGGCGCCTTTTTCAAGCAGCAGTCCTGCCGCTTTGGCCAGCGTACCGCCGGTATCGCATATATCATCAATAAGCACTACATTCCTGTCGGTCACATCCCCTATCACCACCATGCTTGCAATTTCATTGGCGCGTTTTCTATGCTTGTCGCAAATCACCATCTCTCCGTTAAAATAACTGGCTATTTCGCGAATACGGTTAGCGCTTCCCACATCGGGGGCGGCAAAGGTAAGGTTTTCCAGGTTTAGATTTTCAATATAAGGAATGAAAATTGCCGAACTGTCCAAATGATCCACGGGTATATCAAAATAGCCCTGTATCTGTGGAGCATGCAGGTCCATTGTAATCACCCTGTCGGCGCCTGCAGCCGTTAAAAGATTGGCAACCAGCTTGCTGCCAATGGCCACGCGGGGCTTGTCCTTCCTGTCTTGCCGGGCATAACCGTAGTAGGGCAGTACCGCAATTATTTTGTAGGCCGATGCCCTGCGAGCCGCGTCTATCATTAACAAAAGTTCCATGATATTATCGGCTGGCGAAAAAGTGCTCTGGATCAAAAAAACATAGTCTCCCCTGATGCTTTCCAGGAAAGTGGGTTGAATCTCTCCATCACTGAAACGCTGTATACTGATCTTTCCTAAAGGTTGTCCAAATTGTTGAGCTATTTTTTCCGCCAGGTAGCGGGAACCAGTACCTGAAAATAATTTCGCCCTTGGTTGCATAATTGGTGGATAAGAGGCGAAGATAGAAAGAAGGAATTAAGTAAGAAACAAAGAATTAAAAAAATGAGAAAATCGCAAAATTATTATTCTTTGCAGTATTGCCCTCCTGCTAATCCTTCTGCCGTCAGGCAACCTGTGTCGTCAAGTTTAAAAACCATGCTTCCGCCACTACCGGCAATCTTAACTTTATCACCGTCCCTTTCGTAAGTGGTTTCCTGCGCAGTTCCCATATAGTATACCTCAACCTTACTGCCGGAAGTAAAAACAAGCTTATCAAAAAAAGAGCCTTCACTTCCATTGTATGTGCCCTTCAACCCACCATTACAGGATAACAACAAAACTGTGCTAATGATAACACAAGATTTTAATGCTGACTTTTTCATTTTACTATTATTTTTAGTGGGTAAATATTATGTGCTAAAACTAATCCTCCTCAGACAGGCATTGCAGCATGATTTATTATCCGTTGCCCTGTATTTATTTTTCGTAAATACATTACTTTACCGGGGCATTTCTTAAAAGCCGGAAAACCGGGTATATTAACCGGTATAACCTAAATGTAATTATGACGGAGGTGAGGAGCGGATGAATTTGAAAATACCCTGATCATTGAGGCTTCAGGTTGGCCCGCTGTGCGAACAGCATGGGATAAAACAGCTACAAAACCGTAACTATTTAAGGTATCAATGCATATCGCATTAATTTGCCTGAGCTGCTTTGTTGGTTCCCGGGCGTAAAGACGCTGTAGTGGAACTTTGGGTATCAGCCGTTTTTTTGGATGTATTTACCGCATGATAAATGGAGGAACATATAAATACTGAAAATATAAGGATGACACAATACATGCCTATACAGAAAAGAAGCGGTTGAAGGGAGCCAAGCACCAACTGGCGATTTGTCATTTTCATAAGATTACAGATTTTGAGGTCTCTTTAACGGGAATTGGATAAATTACATACCTGTTAACGATTGAAAAACTCAAAAATTATGCATCCTGTAAAAATACCCATCAAAGACTGGCTGGAAGACGACCGCCCCCGCGAAAAACTCCGCAACAAAGGACCTGAGAGCTTAAGTCATTCGGAGCTGATAGCCATTCTTTTACAGAATGGAACCCGCCAGAAGTCTGCACTTGATCTTGCTAAAGAAATATTACAACTGGGCAAAAACAACCTCAATGAGCTAGGCAGGGTGTCTATTAAAGATTTGATGAAAATCAATGGCATTGGAGAGGCAAAGGCCATCACCATAGCGGCGGCGCTGGAACTCGGGCGCCGGCGGCAGGCGGGCGAAAAGCTGGAAAAGACCGTCATTACCAATAGTGCCGGTATTGCGCGTCACCTCCAGGCGCTGCTAAAAGATAATAAACAGGAAGTATTCGTGGTAGTATTTTTAAACAGGGGCAATAAGATCAAGCATACTGAAATTATAAGCAAAGGAGGGATTACCGGAACAATAGCCGACCCGAGGATAATATTAAAAAAGGCGTTGGATGAAGAAGCGGTCAGTATCATTCTGTGCCACAACCATCCGTCCGGCAGCTTAAGACCCAGCAAGGCTGATGAAAGGCTTACCTCCAAAATAAAAGAAGCAGCATTATTTTTCGACATACGGGTAATTGATCACATTATAGTAAGCGATGAAGGGTATTTCAGCTTCTCGGAGGAGGGGTTGCTGTAAAAAACCGGTTTGTATGGGCGCAACAACAACCTGCATACCGCCATGTGCCGGTTTGCATCTTTTTTATTAACTAGCAGTATGAATAAGCCAGATTATACAGCCCGGAAAATTTCTTCCTCTATCATTATTGATGGCAATATCAACAAAGCGCCATGGTTTAACGCAAGCTGGAGTAAGCGGTTTGTTGATATGGTAACAGGTGAGCCGGGTATGTACAATACCCAATCGGCTTTGCTATGGAATGATGATCATTTATACATAGCATTTACTGCAGAAGAGCCCTTTGTTGAAGCAAAACTGACGGAGCGGGATAGCATCATTTTTCTGGAAAATGACCTGGAAGTATTGATTGACGGAGGTGACTGCTATTATGAACTTGAAGTAAATGCTGCCGGCACGATATACGAAGTATTTTTTATCTGGCGTGATGCGCTCACAAAAGGCAGTCGCTTTGATATTCCTTTATTTGATGTACATCATCCGCAGGTTTATACATTTGGCGGAGACTACGATCGTACAGGGGCTACATTCTGGAAAGGCAATCATCCGCGCGGTATCCGCTGGGCTTTTACTCATTTTGATATGCCGGGCCTGCAGGTTGCTACCCAAATTGACGGTACATTAAATGACAATAGTGATATTGACAAAGGCTGGTCGCTTGAAATAGCCATCCCCTGGAACAGTCTTGAAATATTATCGAACGGAAAAACCGTGCCGCCTGCAAATGGCGATATATGGAATATATTCCTGGGGAGATTTCAGAAATTGACGCCCGGCGGCAAAGAACTGGTTCCACACCCCGCAATGGCATTAAACAGCCATGGCATTTATGATACCCACCTCCCCGAAAAGTGGAGTAAAATCAGGTTTATAGAATAAGCCCTGCCCTGTGTATCTTATTACAGGTGAATGAAGCAGCCATTGACCGGAATATTTTGCCTGTTTACCGGGTAAAAGCATATTTAACTAAAGATGTGTTCGGCATTTTGATAACTTGCAATAAGCTGTAATGCAGGCATCTGTTGTATTAAGACCTGCGAGATAGCTATTCAATAGTTTTTTGGTATGATGGCAAGAGTGACTTGTATTATTACCGGCTTGCTGGTATTATCTGTTTTTCCGGGAATCAGCCAGGATCAGTCCTGTCCGTTCAATATCAATTTTTCAACGGGGGACATTACTACCTGGGCCGCAAAAACCGGCTTGGTGGGTGGAGCAACGCAGCAATATGCCGCTCCCAATACCGGGGTATCTGCAATTCCTGAATACAGCATTTCAACCACGGGCATACAGGTGCTCACGTCGCCCGGCACCGACAGATTTGGCGGGTTCTCCACTGTTCCCACCATCAATGGTTATTCTTACGGCTATTCCATAAAATTAGGATCTGACGCTACTTCGTGGGAGCTTCGATCTAACAGCCGCAACCCCGGAGGTTTTGTGCGGTCGGTTACCTATACCGTTCATGTTCCTGCAGGGTCTCCCTCTGTTCCATACACCATGACCTATGCCTATGCGCTGGTACTGGAAAATGGTACGCACAACTCCAACCAGCAACCCGTATTTACGGCCACAGTAAGAGGGCCTGCCGGTATTATCAGTTGCGCTTCTCCGTCCTACTATCTTCCTACATTGAACGATGCAACGGGAGGAAATGGCCAGACCTCAACGGGGGCTACCCTGGATTCTGCCGCAGCTATTGCAGATGGATTTTCACTGAGCCCTACCCTGTTCCTTTCGCATGCCGGACAGAATAACAATAATGGCACTTTGTTGCAGGATGTATGGACCAAACCCTGGACAGAAGTAACTTTTGACCTGTCGGCGTATCGGGGTCAGCAGGTAACGCTTACTTTTGAAACCAGCAATTGTACGCCCGGCGCTCATTTCGCCTATGCCTATATTGCCTTACGCAATGATTGCGGAGGGCTCAGGATTTCCGGCTTTGATAATGCCTGTAGCAATACCAATACGGTATATTCTATACCCGCCCTGGCCAACAGCGTGTACACATGGACGGTTCCTGCGGGATGGGACATTGTTTCAGGCGTTAATACCAACATTATTACCGTAAAACCGGGCAGTACAGGTGGCATTATTACCGTACGGGAAGTGAACAGTTGTGCAGATCTGAAGGACACGATCGCCGTAAGCACATCGCCACCCACAGTAGCAGGTAATGTTACCGGCGATAATATTGTTTGTGCGGATGCAAACAGTACTGTATTAACGCTCAGCGGAGAAACAGGGGGTATATTGGGCTGGCTGGCTTCAACAGACGGAGTTACATGGTCTGACATTACCAATACAACGCACCAGCATACTGCCCGGGATATTGCTGCTACTACCCGGTACCGGGCTTTGGTGCAAAACGGAAGCGGCTGCAGTATAGATACCAGCACGGAAGCGATCGTTACGGTAGATCCCCGGAGCAATGGCGGCAGTTTAAGTCCTTCTGACTTTTCCATTTGTGCAACTCAAACCCAGAACAACTCCATTATGCTGAATGGCAGCGTCGGGCAGGTGCAAAACTGGCAATATTCCTACGATGGAATCAACTGGAACAGCTTCTCGCCTGTGAATAGAAGTATAGAGTATAATATAAATTCCATTGATCGAACTACCTATTACAGGGCGCTGGTGAAAAGCGGAATATGCCCTGGCGACACCAGTACCGCAGCCCGCATTCAGTTTGTGAATGTTCCATTTCCGTCAGCAACGGTCGATCCGGGTACGGCTTCTATATGTTACGGAACCAGTATACCGGTGAATGCTACCATCATTGCCGGCACTCATTATTCATGGAACAATACAGCCACGCTGGATAATGCCGGTAATGGTTTGGTGAGTTCATGGCCTCATACCATTCAGGCGATGGCAACGCCACAGCAAAACACCGATTATGTGTTGAGCGTTAGCAATGCCGGCTGCCCAAATGTATTGCTGGATACCTTTCATGTTTCCGTTACGCAGCCCATAACCGTTTTCGCGGGGAACGATACTTTCATTGTGGCCGGCCAGCCCTTACAACTGAATATCCTGGTAAGCGATTCACTGGCCAATCAATATACCTGGTCACCTGCCACAGGATTAGATTATACTGATATTACCAATCCTGTCGCCAATCTGTCGGGTATGGCAGGCAGCACTATAACTTATAGCGTAAAAGCTGCTACAGCAGAAGGGTGCTTTGGTGTGGATGATATCAAGGTCATGGTATTTGCTACGGCTCCTGATATTTTTGTCCCGTCTGCATTTACTCCTAACGGGGATGGGCTCAATGACGTACTGCGCCCTATTGGTGTTGGTATTTCCCGGATCGATTATTTCCGCATTTATAATCGCTGGGGACAATTGGTATTCAACGCCAGCGACCTGGAAAAAGGATGGGATGGCAGAGTAAATGGCCAGGTACAATCAACGGCTACTTTTGTTTACGTTACCCAGGGAGTAGATTATACAGGCAAAGTGATCACTAAAAGGGGAAGCATTACATTAGTTCACTAAAATACCGGTATGGGTAAAAGCAAGCCTGTTGTCTGTAATAATGCATGATAAACCAGCTTTTTACCTTCCATAATATTTATTCAGGGCTTCTACCTTGCTGTTTACATGCATTTTTTCATAAATATTGTAGATATGCTTTTTCATGGTTTTTTCGCTGATGAACAGCGTGTTGGCTATTTCGCGGTACAATAGTCCTTTAGCTAAATACCCCAATATCTCTTCTTCTCTTTTGGTGATTCCATACAATGATCTTACATCTGTTTTACCGGTTTGCTGCATCTTTTGCACTACTTTACGCGCTATGTCGCTGCTCATGGGGCTGCCGCCTTCATACAGATCTCTTATAGCCTGCAGCAACTCTTCGTGACCGCTTCGTTTCAGAATATAAGCGTTAGCGCCTGCTTCCAGCGCTTTAAATACATTCTCATCTTCATCATACACGGTGCACATCATAAACTCCACATTTGGACAAACAGGTTTTAACTGCCTCACAGCTTCGATCCCGTTCATTTGGGGCAGACCAATATCCATCAGCACCACATCCGGTAATAAATCCGGTATACCTTTCACCGCCGCTTCTGCCGATTCAAAACGGGCAAGGCACGAATAATCTTCATGGCTGTTAATGGCATGTTCCAGTAACTGCCCTATGTTTTTATTGTCTTCAACTATTACTACGGTTATCATTTAAAAGAAATAACAATGATCAATCAAGTTTAACTGAAATCTCCACCAGGGTGCCGTTGTCGCTTGTCCATTGAATGTTACCGCCAATATTATCCATATTCTTCTTCATATTATGTAAGCCATTGCCGGTATACTGCTTTGATGTGTCAATTCCTTTGCCGTTGTCCTGTATTTTTATCAGCAATAATGATGAATGGCAAAAAAAGCCAAGATGTACTGCCGTTGCATTGCTGTGCTTCACGATATTATTCAGGCATTCTTTTGCAGTAAGATAAACGTAGCGGCGGATATTGCTTGTAACAACCAGGTCGGTTCCGGGCAGGCTTTCCGAAGTATGCAGTACAATTCCGGATTTATCCAAAAAAGATACAGCAAATTTGCGGATATATGCTATAAGCCCCATCATGCTGTCATTGCGGCTGTTCAGGCTCCACACAATTTCGTTGAGCGAATCAATAGAGGCGGTGGCGGTATCTGAAATCATCAGCACTGATGCTAATGCATCGCCTTTTTTGTTTTTCAATAAATCGCTCGCCAGTACAATGGATGTAAGAGAAGCACCTAAATCATCGTGCAATTCACGGCTGATGCGGTTGCGCTCTTCAAGCTGACCTTCCATCAATGATTTTTCACGTTCCCACTCTTTTTGCTTTTCGAGGTATTCAATTTTTTTCTTTTGCAGCGTACTTTTCCTGTTGTACCATACAAATAACAGCAAGGCTGTGGAAAATGCGGCTATAAAAAGTATAACCAATAATAAGATGGTATTGTCTTTTCTTTCTATTTGCAGTTGCCTTGTGAGCAATAATTTTTCCTGCAGTACTTTTTTTCTGTTAAGCTCGTACTCTTCCATGGCTTTATTGGTTTCCTGTGTACGCAATAAACCATTTAGCTGGTAGGCTATCTTTAAATATTGGTAACCTTTTTTTTCATCCCTGGTAAGCGAATACAGGTAAGAAAGATTTTCTGCAAAATTTTTACGGCTTCGCAATGATAGCTGATCTTCCTGTGTTGCAAACAGATGAAATGCTGTTGTCATCACCGGTTTTTGAAGAACGGCCATCGCGAGCTTTGCATCCTTTGCATTTACGGCAATCTCCATCAGGTTATGAGTTGCATCGAATAAGCGCTGGGTATTGCCGCTTTGCTCAAAAAGAACAATGCTCTTTTCGCAAAAGAATAATGCGGAATCGTACATGCCACGATTATTGTACATAGCAAACATACCGGAGTATATTGAAGCTTCGTTTTGCTTATCAGGTTTTGCCGTAAAAAGCTGCCAGGCTTTATATGTATTTTCATATGCATTCACTGAATCGTCCAATAATGTATAATATACTCCCAGGTTGTTATAAGAGGTTATCATCCGCATCGTATCTTTTATCTTAAGCACATACTCATCCAGGTATTTGTTCGTGTATTCTATAGCAAGCCGCTGATTATCCAGTTGACTGTAAAGGTCTGCTATGTTAAGGTATAGCGGCCAGTTTTTCAAAGAGTCCGGCGCTGTATCTTCATCCATATATTTCAACGCCAGTTTGCCGGCAGCAATGGCTGAATCGGTATTACCGGCAGCCTGGTAAATTACGCCTCGCATACCATACATGTCGCACAGTGTATTTGCATCTCCCAGCTTTGCTGAAAAAATCAACGCTTCATCCGAAATAGCCAGTGCATTTTCTGTATCATTCAACAAAGCGCCTGCTACAAAAGCCCCGCTGCGATATGCCTGCACAAGCCCGGCGTTATCGCCAATTGACCTGCCAAGCGCAATTGCTTCTTTGTAAAGAGAAAGGCTTTGCCTGTAATCTGCAGATCTTGCTTTATATGCCTTCCTCAAAACAGCTTTCATTGTGTCTGTAGCGTGCATTAAATAAACCGGCGTATCGGAAGACGAATGCTTTTTACAGGTAATCAGGCAGCAAAGATATAATGTAATAAACAGGCTGTACAAAAGAGTCTGCATACAACAAATATATCTTATGCCTTTAGCTTTTCCAATACTGCATAAGCAGTATCCGGCAGGTGTTTAGCGTAAGGACATAGTATAAAATACTGAAAATGCAGTATTGCAGGCAGTATAACCTGCTTTTAATTTTACCTGACTTAACTATTAAAAATGCTTTGTTGAAACAGAACTTGCCGGCCGATTATTCATTCAAACAAAAAAACAATCATGAGTTTAACTACCCGCAGGATGCTGAAAGAAATTAAAGAAACCACTGCAAAAGCAGAAGCTGATTTGAAACAACAAACCGGGCTTGACATTGGTTTAACCGTTGATGAAACCAGTTTCCCGGAAGATGAAGCGGTGCTAAATGATTTTCACGTACATAGAATATACGGGATTGATTCCATACTTGGAGCGATGACCACCGTTACATCTGACGAATTGGGTAAAGAAGCCGTGAAGGAAGCCATTCAGAAAATCGTATTGACAAACACTGCTAAATCGTGGAAAGAAGACGGCGGACGCAGTCTCCGGTTAAAAGACGGTGTACTTACGGTAAGTTGCTCCTTCAGCGAAAGCAGCAATAACCTGTATAAGCCGGAGGTATTGTCTAAAGAAATCTCCAATTTGTTATAACCACCCTTTAAAAATTACAATTATGAAGTTTTTTTTCCTGTATAGTCTTTTTAGTGTAATAACTGTATGTACAATGGCACAAAATAAACCCCGCCCCGAAGTGGGCAAAGTATGCAAAGCTTATACCGGCGCCGAAGGTTTGAAAATAACTACCTGCAGGGTAGGCCCCGAAGAAAAAAATGAAGCGCTCTTAGGTTTTAGCGACGTTGATCATCCGTGGAGCGGAAAGATATTTAAAGCGAAAATGAAGAAGTTTAAAAACAACAGCAACAGCAATAATTTTAATATTGACTATAGCATAGAATGGAAAGGGAAAGAATATGTTGTATTAACCTACCGGGATGGTTATGGCAGCGGCTTTACCGCTTATTTAATGCCTTTCGGATCCTTGCAGGCAGAGCACAAGCTGGCGTATAATGAGTACGCATCCCAATCCTGTAGCCCCGAAAGATTCCTTACTGAATATCTTGAGCAGCAATAGCGGGGATATATGAATACATGAAGTATTCGCTCTGGACTGTTTTTTGCTGTGTCATGAGGTCGCCGGGAGGCGACAGGACAGGAGTGCTAAGCAAGCTTGCCTAACGGCAGTCAGGGACGTTTGGCGCAGCTTTCGCTATCCGAAGTCTCCGACTTCGGATTTCTATGTTCTTCCGGGACTTAGTCCCGCAAATGTTCGCCGTGGGCGATAAGAGAAAACTGCTAAACGGGGATTCCCGACATAACAGAGCAGCATAGTATTATTGCAGCACAAGCTAGCCCCGACTGAAGTACGGGATAAACTGTGACAACAAAAGCCTAACAGTATTACCAATGCCGGTTATATAAAAATCACCCCGAAAAATTATTCCGGGGTAATTTTTATAATTGATTCAAGAGACAAGAATCGAGGCGAATGTGAACTAATAAAGATTTACTTCTCCACCCATTCAACATCCGTTTCTTTCCAGCTCCTGCTTTTTGCCGAATCAATCACCGCTTCACATACTTTCTGTGTTTCGTATGCATCGCGGAAGTTAGGGTGACATTCGGTGCCATCCTGCAATGCTTTCAGGAAATCGGCTGCCTGGTGTATAAAGCTGTGCTCATAACCAATGATCAAACCGGGCACCCACCATTTGCCCATATAAGGCTGGTCGCCATCGGTAACCAGGATAGAGCGCCAGCCGCGTACGATGCCTTCATCGTTGTGATCAAAATATTCCAAGCGGTTCAGATCATGCAGATCCCAGCGCAAAGAACCTTTTTCACCATTGATCTCGAAAGTATACAAGGCTTTGTGTCCGCGCGCATAGCGGGTTGATTCAAACAAACCTAATGATCCATTGGCGAAATGACAATGGAAAATACAGGCATCATCAATGCCTACTTTTTCTACTTTACCCGTTAACTGGTGAAATCTTTCTTTAATGAAAGTTTCCGTAACTGCAGACACATCGGTGATACCACCGTTGAGCCACATGGCGGTGTCAATACAGTGCGCCAGCAGGTCGCCCGTTACACCGGAGCCTGCGGCCTCCACATCAAGCCTCCAGGCAGCAGTACCACCCTGCGGCACATCAGCGCTGATGGTCCAGTCCTGTAGAAAATTGGCACGGTAATGAAATATTTTACCCAGCTTGCCGCTGTCAATGATCTGCTTTGCTAATGTAACCGCAGGCAAACGACGGTAGTTATACCATACCGTGTTTTTTACTTTTGCTTTTTCTATTGCATCCACCATTCCTTTGGCTTCTGCGAGTGTGCGTGCCAGTGGTTTTTCGCACAGGATCATTTTTCCTGCTTTTGCGGCAGCAATAGCTATTTCGGCATGCATATCATTGGGCGTGCAAATATCTACAGCGTCAATATCGCTGCGCTCAATGAGTTTCTTCCAGTCTGTTTCAATGGATTCATAGCCCCACTGGTCGGCAAATGCCTGCACTTTTTCTTTGTTGCGCGAGCATACTGCTTTTAATACAGGCGTGTATTCCAGATCTGGAAAAAAATTAGGCACCCTGTTGTAACCGTTTGAGTGTGTACGGCCCATAAAGCCTGTACCTACCAAACCTATTCTGAGTTGTTTTTTAGTTGACATGATTGATTAAAAATTTGAGATTTGAAATTTGAACCACAAAGGCACGGAGGCACAAAGGTTCACCAAGGCGTTTTTATTTTTTAAAAAGTTTCAAGTTCCAGGTTTCAAGTTTCTAGGTTGTGCTGGTTCATCCTTTCACCCCTGCTCCGCATTCCCCACACCTTTCACCTTATACCTTTTACCTTATACCTTACCACTAACTCCACCCATGTGCCTCTCTTACCTTTATCATCACTGCCAGGATATCATTCCAGGTTTGTTGATTGTGCATTACCGAATTAGGGAACATACAACCATCCCAGCAGATATGATTGAACTTTTTGGTGAGATTGCCGTTTTCATCACGGAGCCAGTAGCCTGCATCTTTTACAATATCCAGCCTGCCGTTGGGGTCTGTAGCCAGGCAGTGACGGCCTGTTTTATCATGAGAACCTGTACCGTGTACAGTGCCGTCGTTTTGCGCAACGTGAAAATCTATTGTCCAGGGACGAAGCGCTGCGGTTAATTTTTTCAGTCCTTCTTCCAATGCGGCACGATCGCTCCACTGGAAATTTTCAGGGAGGATGCGATGCTCAGATGCATTATAACCCAACAGGTACAGGAAGGTATGCGACATATCTGCCTGGAACCCGAGATGGGGGCTGTTCACCGCTTCCAGCGTATCAAGCATGGTGCGCCAGCTGTGCATACCTGCCCAGCAAATTTCACCTTCGGCGGCTAGCTTCTCGCCATTGTCGCCGGCAATTTTTGCTGCCTCTTTAAATGTTTCTACAATCAGTTTCTGGCTGCCTGCAGGGTCTTTTGAATATTGCTCAGGACTGCTCGCAGAATCAATACGCACAATACCGTATTTGCGGATACCGATATCATTCAGCTTTTGTGCAAACACGCAGCTTTTCCGCACTTCTTCTAAAAATGTCTTGCGGTCATCTGCAGTGCCTAATATAGGGCCACCCCAGATGGGAGCTACCACACTGCCTATTACCAGGTTATGTTTGGCTACTTTATCGGCAAGTTTCTTTGGCCCATCGGGGTCGTTCAGGTCAATGGAAGGGTCAAAGAAACCCACATCAACACCATCGAATTTTACACCGTTCACTTCTGCTTTCGCGGTATACTCCAGCATGGTATCAATCAATAGTGGCGGTTCGGAATCGGGTCCTTTACCCACCACGCCGGGCCAGGTAGCATTGTGTAATTTGGGAAGATTGTTTTGTGCCATATAATATTATATTAAAGGTGTTAAAATAAAATGTTCACTGCTGTTTTAGCTCAAACCTTGCCTTTTAACGCTATTTTTCTGAGGACGATCATGCGACCGGGTTTTACAGTTTTAAATCCGGATTAAATGGTCCGAAATGTTTCAATATCACTATCGGATCTGTTGCAGATTCATTGGTGATGGTAACACCTTCCTTCGCAGCCTGCTCGCTCACAAAAAACTCATCGTTCGTTAACTGACCGTAACGGATCAACGCCGGGCAATCTATATTCCAAACGCCGAACTTGCCATGCCCCTGCATTAAGATAATGCCGTACGCTGCGCTGTCTTTGATAGTAACAGTAGCACCGGGCAATACGGTTAATTCTTTTGCGCTGAATGCGTCTGATTTATAGCAGATCCATGTTTCATAGTATCCCTGCGGTTTGGTTTGTTCGAAGGGCTGCACCGGTACAGGCGCCATGAAACGGTTTTGATACTGGTTGGGGTCTACGTTCAGTTCCCAGTCAATTACATCCATCAGGGCATCGTAATTACCGATTTGGTCCGCAGGTGTTCCATTCCATAACAGTACTTCGGGCACAATCGCTTCGTTCACCAGGCTCTGGTACATCGCGAAAACATCAGACGCTTTTTGTGGCTCGTATGTACAAAGGCTGCCCGGCGCGTGCAATAACCCCGGAGGTACATCCCAACCCGTGCCCGGCTGTAAACGATATGCCTGCGAGTAATTCGTGATCTTGTTATCGCCTTTGGTAAAGTTCATCAAACATTCTTTGATCTGCTCTTTGGTGGTGCCGGGCGCAATACCCATAAATGTATACGGGAAATCGCCGCCATGATTGTTTACCTGCGGAGGAAAATAATACGCTTCCGGTTTACCCAACTGCCCGATCAGCGCCGCCTTTTCATCGTTATGATGAATATGATGCGGCAGGGGTCCCATGTTATCAAAAAATTTGGAATACATTGGCCAGCTTTCATATTCTTTCCATAAGCGCTCACCAATCAATTGTCCCTTTAATTCGCTTACGGCATCTCTTAGCAGCACCTGCTGTGTTTTTCCGCCGTCTTCAAATACGATCTGGCTCAATCCTTCAAATTCACCGGTAAGCGGGCCGTTTTTTGCGGGCGTGGTTGATGAAAACCATCTTTCATCTATACCTCCTCGTTCACCTCCCAATACATAATAATCATCGGGATGGAGCTTTATTCTTCTGCCCGGCACACAAAATGAACGCGGCACCCAGTTAGGAGCTAACCGCACAATACCTTTTCCCTGGTCAAATGCTTTCTGCGCTAAACTTAATTTTTCCATTTGGTTTATTAATTTGCTTTCGTTGAAATATGTAAAAAGTTGTTGATCTCTTCTTTGTCGTGTAATACTTTTATTTCAAGGCGATAGGTCTTTGACTCGCCCGGTTCAATAAAAATCAATTTATTTTCGGCTCTTGCTTTTGCCTGTCCTACCGGCGGCAGGGTAGCAGGCTCCAGGCCTGTAACATATTCTCCCTTACCCCAATGCTGCCAGTTGATGAGCCAGGGCAATTCTTTTTTATAAAACTTCAGGCTAACAGCTATCCCTAAACGATCATTATGCAACCCGCAATAACATTCTCCTGCTTCATTTTCAGCTATATCAATGAAAGCGGCTTCTTCCCCTCTGCCTGCATGGTCATTCAGGGGAGCGGGGCATTTTCTGAAATTATTATTCTTATTGAAAATTTTGTTGTTAGGCTCTCCTTCGCGGGATTGCCATTCGCCATCCCATACAATATCTGTTCCTTCATCAACCAATGGCCAGCCAAAGTTACAGTGGTATAGCAGCATATGTGGCGCAGGCTGATTACCGCGGTTTATGATTGTATCAATAATTTGAATGGATGATGAACCGAGTATGCTTTTGATGGTTCTTTTTAATTCAAGGTTAGGTCCTAATGCCATTGACTGTTTTACAACGCCTGTAATGCTCATCTCCAATTTACCTGTGGCAGGGTCGGGTTGAATAACAGATTCTATTTCAGCAGGAAGATTGCTTATTTCTCCGTGTAAGCCGCGTTGACCCCATGCATCTGATTCCGGCCCGCCGGTATGTGAAAGTCCGCAGGTGGTGAGCAGACCACCTGCAAATGTTCTTAACCAGTCAACACCCTGGTTGGAAAAGGGTTGTGGAGCAGCAACGCCGCTATGACTTAGCCATGCCAGGCTATGCTGATTATAGAATGCATCGGCTATATCCATTGCACGATCTATAACAACCTTATAGCGAAGCCCGGTTCCTGTATTGATCCATGCAATGCGTGTGCCTCTTGCCAAACCATTGTCAAGCACTGAAGTTTCTATTCCCCCGATTTGCGCATGATGGGAAATCTTATTTTTCCAGCGTTGATGATCTGTATTTTTTGGATCGGTAGTAAGCATCGTTGATAAAAAGCGAATCGTTTTAATTTCCGTTCGTAAATGTTATTCTTTCTGTTTTATATTGTCATATAGCACGTACCCTCAACGCCGCAGATAATCAGGGGTCTAATATCCAATATTTTCCCCAAGAAAGCGACTAAAATAGGAAAATACTCTGAAAGTAATGAGCAGGTAACTTCAGGATAGTTGTTTGCTGTTTTTTGCATAAAGGCTTATTGGGAGCAGATTTCAGCAAAATAAAGTAGGTCATTGTTAAAATAATTTCATTGCTTTGTGCTGTCTCATTTTTTGTTGCCTGCTATTTATCACCGATAATGGCCAACGAAAAGGATACCCAACCGTTTCATTCTAAAAACTTAAAAAAATGCTCAGAAAAAAAGGACAACTTTTTATTGTATGTGGATTTTTACTGGCTGCCATTGCCGGCTGTAATTCCGGATCGGAGGGCGAGAAAAAAGCAGTTACTGTTGACTCTTCCGGCAGCGCTGTGCCCGGTTTCACTCAAATATTTGATGGCAAAACGTTGACCGGCTGGGAGGGTGATACCACATACTGGCGGGTAGAAGACGGCGCCATTACCGGTGAAATCACTGACAAGCCTTTAAAAACAAACAGCTTTTTGATATGGCGTGGCGGAGAGCCTGGAGACTTTGAACTGATCGCTGATTTTAAGATCACCGAAAGCGGCAACAGCGGTATCAATTACAGGAGTGAGCAGTTAACAGACATTCCATTTGCGTTAAAGGGCTACCAGGCAGATATTGACGGAAAAAATGTATATACCGGGCAGAACTATGAAGAACGCGGCAGAACGATCATTGCTTTCCGGGGGCAAAATGTAACCTTACCGGCAACGGATACCGGCAAGTCTGTTGGAAATATTTGGAATGCAGCTCAACAGAGCCCTTCGTTAGGCAACACGGATTCATTGAAATCGCTTATCAAAGTAAATGACTGGAATGAAGTGCGCATCGTTGCAAAAGGCAATAATCTTAAACATTACATAAACGGGGTATTGATGAGTGAAGTGACGGATGAAGATACGGCGCATCGCAAATCTTCGGGACTGCTTGGCATGCAGGTACATGTAGGACCGCCCATGAAAATACAATACAAAAACCTGCGCTATAAAGTGCTGTAAGCAGTTAATTGAAATTTTTATGAACAATCCCGCTTCTAAAAAGAGCGGGATTTTTTATTCATCATAAAATTCTTCCAGCGCTCCGAAATACATTTCATTCCAGCCCTCCACCATTTCTTCATACACTTCATCGGGTATATTGGTATGTCTTAATTCTACCGATGTGCCCGATTTGTCAGGATGCAGTTTGATGGTTACTACAGATATTTCTTCCTGTCCGTCAAAGTACCATTGCTGAACAATTTTCCTGTTTTTTTCAAATTCCAGGTTCCTGCCACTGATGTTTCCTTCCCACAACGAAAACTCGGAACCGGGCGCTGTACTCATAACAGCGGGTTCGCCGCTCCACAATTGTATGGTGGCAGGATTGGTCAATGCGGCATATACCTCCGACGGCAGCGCGGGTAATCTATAATATTTCTTATAATCTTTCATAACCGTTGGTAATAAAGGTATAAAATTAACCCCCGACTAACAGTTTACATTATTAAATTGCATCTTATTCTTTACGGGTAAAACAGCCTAACATATATACTATAAAGCGTGGAAACATGAAAAGAACGTGTTTTTTAATGATTATAAGCCTGTCGCTTACAACTTTGTATTCCCAGGATAAGGCGGAGCAGGCGCTACAACAGTTTGAACAGCACTACCCGCAGGAAAAGGTATACATGCTGTTCAGTAAAAACAGCTATGTTGCAGGCGAAACAATTTGGTTTAAAGCCGTGGTATTTGAAGGATACAACAGGTCTTCCATCTCTACAAGCCTTTTTGTAGAATTGTATAACAGCAATAAAAACCAGGTAACCCGTGGCATTATCCCTTTATTTGACGGGGAAGGAAACGGAAGCATTGTTTTGCCTGATTCGCTGAAAGAAGGAGCTTATTATGTGAGAGCCTATACGCAGTGGATGCTCAACTTCGACGAATCTTTTCAGTATATACAGCCGATCGCCGTATACAATCCTTCCTCTCAGCAAAAGCTGGTTGCGGATACGACCGCGCCCTGGACTGCGGCAGCCTTCCCGGAAGGAGGCACTTTTATTGAAGGCGTAGCGAATAAAGTGGCGGTAAGACTTTCGTCGCAGGGAGTATTGCCGGCCGAATGGAGCGGCTATGTGGCAGATGCAGCAAAACCGGCTGAAAAAATTGCCAGCTTTAATTCGCTGGACAGAAACGTTGGGCTTTTTACCATCACTCCCCAAAAGGGAAAGCAATACCAGGTAATCGTACAGGACAAAAAAGGAAAGAAGCAAACCGTCAACCTCCCCGCAGCGACCGCTTCGGGCGTCAGCCTGCAGGTAAGCAGCACTCCTGAATCTGTTTTATATTCGATCAGGTTTATAAACCTTCCATCGGGATCTAAAGGGTACAAGGTCATCGGCACGATCAATAATGTCCTGGTATATAAAGCCAATATCAATAAGATCTCCCCAGAGATCTCCAGTTCTATCCCTACCGATAAGCTCATTAACGGGGTGTTGAATCTCACTGTTTTCGACGAGCAGGAAAATGTGGCAGCCCAGCGTCTTTGCTTTATACAGGCAGAAAACATACGGGTAGGACGCCCTTCTTTTCCGCCTTTATACCTGAGCAAATCGGCACGCGGGCTCAATGCTTTTGACATTGCCCCCGATACCAGCTACCTGAACTATACGGTACTGGTAAGAGATGGCGCCACAAAAGACGAACTGGAAAGCGACAATATCTTAACTGCTATGTGGCTGACAGGTGATGTTCCCGGTAAAATATTCGCTCCAGCCACCTACCTTGGCTATGATGCCAATATTGAAGCGTTGGATGCTTTGCTGATCTCTGAAAAATGGAGGCGCTTTGACTGGGCTTCTATCATCTCCGGTAAGTTCCCCGAAATAAAATACCGCCCGCAGCCTTATATTTCTTATAAAGGAAAAGTAACTACCAACGGAGGAAGAACCGCCTCCAACAGCACAGTAAATCTTATTTTTTACTTCCAGGATTCTACAACCCAGATACACCAGGTACAAACAGACGCCAATGGCTCTTTTGTACTGGATAACCTGATTTTTGAAGAGCCGATAAAAGTATATTACCAGTTGAACAATGAAAGCAAAGGAGCAGTAGCAAGAGAGACCAATGTAATTTTTGAACCTTTGTACATGTTTGTTCCTTTTAAAGGCAGCCTGCCCGGCAGCGGCTATACACTGGTGAAACGGCCGGCCAACGACGTTTTGCCGAGAGATGTAGCCAGAAGTTTAACTACCCGTAAAAACCAGCGGGATGCAGACGAAAAGTTTAAAACCCTCCAGGAGGTAAAAATCACGGCTCAGAAAAAAAGCAGTAAGGAGCAATTAAATGAACAACTCAGCAGCGGCATGTTCCGGAGCATGAATGAAAATGTATTTGATTTCGTAAATGAAAACCAGGAAGCACAATCTTACACCAATATATTGCAATGGCTGCAGGGGCGTGTAGCGGGGTTGCAAATACAGATGCAGAATGGAAATTATGTACCCATATTACGGGGAAGCCAGGTAGGTATTTATTTGAACGAAATGCCGTCAGACCCCAGCCAGATCAGCAGTTTGCCTGTATCTGATATTGCCATGGTGAAGGTAATTAAAGGCCCGTTTGTAGGAGGTGTTGGTGGCGGCGGTGGCGGCGCTGTTGCTATTTATACCAAGAGGGGCGATACACGGGCCGCCTCTTCCGGAAAACTACCTCCAGCTTTAAACAATGCTGCCATTACAGGCTACGATAAAGTAGCTGCTTTTACTGCTCCCGACTATAAAGAAATTGGCGTTAAAAGTGTAGAGAAAGATGTAAGAGATGTATTATACTGGAATCCTGCGATCGTTACAGAAAGAAACAGGCCGGTAACAGTAAAGTGGTATAACAACGACGATGCCAAAAACTTCAGGGTAATTATCATTGGCTTCTCAAAAGACGATGATACGGTGCTGTATTACAACGATATTTTTAAGTAGGGCGTAAGGTTTATGGTTTGGGGTTTATAGTTTGAAGATTTGAGGTTACACTGATAGCTGAAAGCTGACGGCTGACAGCTCATAGCTGAGATACGCTCTGTGTACCTTTGTGCCTCAGTGGCTTTGTGCCTGCCGGCATAGGCAGGGTTCAAAAAAGCTGATCGCTGACGGCTGAAAGCAGCTGATAGCCCAAAGCCGACAGATCACAGCCCCCCATAGATTCTTCACTCACGAAAATGATTCATTATTATCTAACAGTTATTTGTTCGTTCTGAATGACAAGAAACAAAATGATTGACGTTGATAGTGATTTTCATTGTCCATTGTCAACTGTCAATTTTCCATTCATGAGGCCTCATCTCAAATCAGAAATCAAAAAATCAAAAATCAGGAATCTTCCTGCAACTTGCAACCTGCATTTGATAGCCAACTGCTATCTCATTCTAACCCTGGGATCAACAATAGTATATAATATATCCGCCAGCATATTGATTATTACAAACAATGTGGCTGTAACAAGCACGCTGCCCATGACCACGGGAAAATCCAGCTTGTCGAGCGCATCCACTGTTATTTTGCCGACTCCTTTCCAGCCAAAAATATATTCCACAAAAAAGGCGCCGGCAAGCAACTCTGCGAACCAGCCCGTAACCGCGGTAAGCACGGGATTCAACGCGTTCCTCAATGCATGTTTAAATATTACTTTGGTTTTACCCAGTCCTTTTGCATAGGCAGTACGGATATAGTCCTGGTTCAATACATCCAGCATGGCGCTCCGGGTAAGCTGTGTTATGATGGCAAGCGGCCTTATGCCCAGTGTAAATGCAGGAAGCACCAGGTTTTTCAACGACAGGTATTTCTCCCCGGTATAACTATCGTATTCATAATAGCTGCCTGTTATATTAAGTCCCGTATAAGGCGCCAGCACAATGGCAAACAAATAGGCAATCAGTATGCCCATGAAAAATGAAGGCGCAGATATGCCAAGCACACTGGCAAATACGGCCGAAGTATCCATCCATGTATTTTGTTTTACTGCCGCTATCACTCCCAGTGCAATGCCTGTGATGGTAGCAAATAGCATAGCTGCCGTGGCCAGCAGTAAAGTGCCGGGCAAGGCTTCCATCAGCACTGCCAGTACGTCTCTTTTGGTTTGATAGGAGGTTCTCAGGTAAGGAAGCTTAATGGCCAGCGCATGCTCTTTACCAATAAATATTCCCCTGAGCTTTTTCTTCCGGATTTCTTCCCTTGAATGATAACTCAGCGGGGATATATCTTTTATATACAGTAAAAATTGCTTCCATTTGGGTTGATCAAGATAAAGCTCCTTCCTGATATTCTGTATGGTAGCGCTGTCGCCGGTTTGGCCCAATACCAACCGTGCAGGGTCGCCAAATCCCTGGAACAGGAAAAAAACCATCGCCACCACACCGGCAAGCACCAGGAGCCCGTACAATATTTTCTTTGTAAGGAACTGCATCACTGTTTAGTTGGATTGCGCGTTAACGGTTTCAATGGCTTCATCCAAATCAGCATAGCTCCATTTGCTCAATATCGTTCCGTTGTTCAACAGGTAAAAAGCAGGGTTAGCTCTCGCTGCCGTTTTAATCGGAACCACATCGCATTTCAATAAGGTAACGCCGGGCATGTTGGCAAAATAGCCCGAAACCTCGTCGGTATTATTTGAAATAATATAAACCGGTATTTGTTTTTGGTACAAAGCTGTTTGCAATTCACTGAAACGATTGAGCCATTCCCCCGCGCCTGGATTATCTTTCATAAACAGCAGCCCTGTTTTACCCGGGGCAGCAAGCAGCGCCTGCGTGGTGTCATTACCCGACAAAGTCGTTAAAACAAAATCTTTAATAGGCGCTTCTGCATTGCCTTTCCTTACCAGCTTGTCGTAGCGTTTTACAAACCGGTAAATGCTGTCGTCAAAATCGTCGGGAAAACGATCGGATGTAAATTCAACGGTTTGACCGGCTTTTTCATATACAAAGGTTATTACTGAACTATCAGGTATGGCGCCGGCAGGAATTTTCATTTTTTCAGGAATAGAATTTCCTTTCTGAAAAGGAAGACAATCGGCAAAGGGCAAATGTTTCAAAACATGCCATTGAATCCATAACGTAATGATGGTTGAGATAACGATAACGGATACACTGAGAAACGCCGGCAAAGCCGGTTTGATCTTCTTCCTGTAAAAGAAAATAATAAGAATGAACAGGGTAAGAAAGATGTCTTTAATGAAAGATGCTTTAGGCGTTAAGGGTATACAGTCGCCAAAACAACCGCAGCTCCTGAATTTACCCGATAAATAGGCATACCCGGTGAGGAAAGTAAAAAACAGGATGAGCAGCAATAATAGCCAACTGAATAATTGCATGCGCCAGCCTACCATTACAGCCACACCCGCAACTATTTCAAAAGTGATCATGATAACAGAAAAAGCCAGTGCATAATCGTTCAACCCATGCATTAAGCCCGGTAAAAAGCCTGATTGTGCCCATATCTCAAAAAATTCCTGCATTTTGTAGGCCAATCCCAGCGGATCGTTGGCTTTTACAAGCCCCGAAAAGATGAAGAGCACTCCTACAATGAACCTGACGACTGTAATAAGGGATTTCATGGAATAATAAAATTAATGCCAATGATTATCAAATGTAAAAACTGATACCCATATAACCCTGTTGTGCCTTAACATTTTATTGAACGCTGCGGAATAATTTTTGAATAGCTTCGTTATTCATTGTCGAATAACAATTATGAAATATATCATTACGCTTTTTTATTGCCTTTTAGTATCAGGATTTTGTTTTGCGCAACAGTATAACCCTGATAAGGTGAACAAAAAGGCGATCAATCTTTATAATCTCGGGCTCGACCAGGCCCAGAACGGCCATTACAAAGAAGCGTTAGAGTTTATAGACCAGGCATTGCAACTGGATAATAAGTATGTAGACGCATATCTTACAAAAGCAGGCATTTACGGGCAGATCAAAGATTATCTGAACTGTATTGCCAATTACGAAAAAGCGTTTGAAATTGATCTGCCTTACAGCAGAGATTATAAACTACCCTATGCCATCAACCTGGCAGGAGTGGGGCAGTTTCAAAAAGCGCTTGCTGCGGTGAATGAGTTTTTAGCCTCCCACGAGTTGAATGAACCCAGTCGAAAAGCAGGTGAATACAGGAGGCGTGCGTTTGAATTTGCAGTACAATATGAGCAGGATCAGAACACTAAAAACTACGTTTTTGCTCCTCAAAATGAGGGCGACAGCATTAATACCGCCGACCTGGAGTATTATCCCTCGGTTACGGTAGATGGCAATACGCTTGTTTTCACGCGACGTGTAAAGGGGCATAATGAAGACTTTTTTGAAAGTGAAAGAACGCCGGGTGGATGGAGCAGGGCTGAAGGAATGGACGGAGATATCAACAGCAATTTTAACGAAGGCGCCCAGAATATTTCCCAGGATGGGGAATGGCTGATCTTTACCGGCTGTAATTTCCCCGAAGGATTGGGGAGCTGTGATCTTTATTTTTCATCAAAAACCAAACAGGGCTGGAGCAAGCCCGAAAACCTGGGAGAATCGGTGAATACAGAATTTTGGGAATCAGCCCCTTCCCTGTCGCCCGACAAAAGAGAGCTTTATTTTTCAAGCAACCGCCCCGGTGGTTTTGGCGGGAAAGATATTTATGTAAGCCGGCGGCTGGCGAACGGCAGGTGGAGCGAACCCGAAAACCTTGGCCCGCAAATCAATACGGTTGGCGATGAGAGCTGTCCTTTTGTTCATGCCGATAACCAGACATTGTACTTTACTTCTAACGGGCTTCCGGGATATGGAGGTGATGACCTGTTCCTGGCCAAACGCCAGCTTAACGATACATGGGACAGTGTGAAAAACCTCGGATATCCCATCAATACGATAGAAAACGAAGGAAGCCTTATTGTTGCCTCAGATGCTAAAACGGCTTATTACGCCAGCGACCGGAGCGATACAAGAGGAGGATTGGACATTTATTCATTTGAGCTGCGGGAGGACGTTCGCCCCAGCAAAACACTATGGGTAAGCGGAAAAGTATTCGATAAAAAAACAGCAGAGGGATTGCCCTCTGCAGTTGAGCTGATTGATATCGGAACCGGCAAAGCTTTACTGAAAGTACAAACCAGTGAAACAGGCAACTATTTGATCACGCTTCCGTTGGGAAAAGATTACGCATTTAACGTAAACAGGAAAGGGTACCTGTTCTATTCACGCAATTTTCCTTTCAGCCAAAAAGCACCCGATTCAACCTATGTTATAGATATTCCCCTGCAGCCCATAGAAGCAAATGCTTCAGTTATACTCAATAATATTTTCTTCGATATAAATAAATATGAGTTGAGACCTGAGTCATTGGCAGAACTGGACAAAGTAGTGCAATTGCTGAATGATAATCCCGGTACCAGGGTACTTATCAGCGGGCATACAGACAATACGGGCAAAGCGGCAGATAACCTGAAGCTGTCTGACAACAGGGCAAAATCGGTAATAGCTTATCTTGTTTCAAAAGGTATCCAGGCAGAACGGCTTCAATCAAAAGGATTTGGCTCCTCAAAGCCTGTTGCCGATAACAATACCGAAGAAGGGCGAACACAGAATCGCAGAACGGAGCTGACGATACTATCGAAATAAGCCTCTTGCAGGTAAACAATATATATTGTATTTTAACATCCAACGTATAATTAACCAGCATATGAGTGATGCCGACAATAAACTAAAAGCAATTGAGCTGCTTTCCGGCTGGAGCAAATGGCTAATAGGCATCAACTTTGGCGCTGCAACAGGATGTGCGGTCGTATTAAAAACAGGAGTGAGCGAAAAAGTAAGCCCCCTTCTTTTTACAGCGATTTTATTCTTTATTTGTTCGTTGGTGGTAGCTACTTTACTTACACTTGTGCTTGCAACAGCGCTTCATAAAGGCTCCGGCATCAGCAAAACACACCAGTTCCTTGCCTGGTTACAGCTTGCTTTATTCCTTGTAGCCATTGTTTTTTTACTTACCTGGATCTGGAGGCTGAAGGAGTCGCAGGGCAAACCTCCTGCAACGGCAACAACTTCTGCCATTACAGGCAACAACGCCGTTGATCTTCACGGCTTTAACAATTAAACATGCATTGCTGGTTTGATTTTTGTGATAAATTTGCGCTTTTAAAATTATTGAATTTGCGTTACCTGATCTTCCTTTTGGGCATTTCGGTATTTGTTGCCAGTTGCAGCAGCACCAGGCACGCGGCGCGGTCGGGCGGCGGCAATGCCGGGAGCCAGTCTGCAGGCGCTAACCCCAGGTTTTTAGATAATATTTCAATCAACGGGTCAGCAGCTCCAAGTAACACCAATGAGCAGCTTCCTGCCATCCCCGAATTACGATCTAACCCCAGGATATTTTTTATCCCCGCTTTTAATATTGAATATGGCGAGCCTTTGCAATTTAAATACGCCATTAAAATGAATGTAGAAGTAGAGCGGCTGGCTAATGCTGAGTTGTATAAATTTATTGAAAACTGGTGGGCTACCCCTTACAGGATGGGTGGTTCCACTAAAAAGGGAGTAGATTGTTCAGCCTTCACACAAACTTTACTGTCTGTCATATACAACATACAGGTTCCGAGAACAGCCAGTGAACAAAAGCAATATTGTATGCCCGTTGACCCGGAACAACTGAAAGAAGGTGATCTCGTTTTCTTTAACACCAAAGGGCGCGGCATATCACATGTAGGCATCTATCTTCACGATCATAAATTTGTTCATGCGGCTTCGTCGAACGGCGTTATGATAAGCAGCCTGGAGGAAAATTACTGGAGTAAAAAATATGCCGGCGCGGGCAGGGTGGTAGATGAAAAAATAACAAGCAATGTTTCACTCAGCCGTTAGCATGGGCTGCGAACATTTTTTGTAATTTTCCATTCATAAAAAGCAATCCTACTTTTTCTTTTCCCAATCCGCCGGCATTAAAACAGCGGTATACCTGTTTTTTCCGTTCAGCAGCAGTGCGGCTGCTTGCTGTATGTCTTTGGTAGTGAGCTTATCAATGTATTTTTCAAAATTCACGAAACGGTCTATATTTTTACCCTCCGTTTTAGCAGCCAGCAGTTCAGAAGACCAGGAACCGTTTTCTTTTAATTGTTGTTTCTGCGATTCGCGCCATTGTTGCTTTACCTTGTTCAGCGTTTGCTCCGATGGCCCGTTTTTAATTACAGAGGCAATTTCATGATCCAGCGCTTTAAGCAGGGTATCTACCTTTTCAGGACCGCAGGGCAATTGAACGATCAGTTGAAACGATTGGTACGGCACTTTGTTCAAACCGCCGAAAATACCCCCGCCATAAATCCCCTGCACTTTCTCTCTCAGCTCTTCAATGATGCGTATGTTCAATACTTCCGTTAATGCGCTTGCCTTTAAAGCCAGGTCTTCATTGTAAGGGAGCTCACCATGATAAATAGAAAGGATAAAGCTTTTTTGTTCCGCCCCTTTATAAAAAGTCAATTCTTTTTTGCCGTTGACCGGTCTTACTTTATTATCCTTATAACTGAATTTTTTGCCGCTTGCCGGAAGCCCGCCAATATAAGTTTCAATCAACGGGATAATCACTTCCGGTTGAAAGCTTCCTGTAAATACAAAATGCAGGCCGCCGGCATCGCCCAGTCTTTCTTTATAAATTGCCATCGCCCTGTTCAATTGTATACTGTCAAAATAAGCCGCTTTAGGAACATTGATATTAGCCAACGGGTTATTGTTGGTGTAAACACGAAAGGCAGTATCAATAAATGAAGCTTCAGGATTAGCGCTCAGCAACGCAAGCTGGGCTTTGTTCTTTTGAATGAAAGACTGATACAGGCTGCTGTCTTTACGGGGTGAGGTAAGTTTAAGATAAGCGAGCTGAAACATACTTTCGAGGTCTTTAACGGTAGCGCTCCCGTTAATGCCTTCGCTGGTACGTCCTATAAAGGGAGAGGCAGAGATCGTTTTGCCTGATAACGCCTTCTGAAGATCAATGGGTGAAAAGTTACCATAGCCCATTGCATTTACTACAGGCACGGTATAATTTGCATTGTATTTATCGGCCAGCCCGTAATTAATCGTGCCGCCATAGCGCGATGCGGCCATTAGTATTTCATCGTTTTTAAAATCGGTAGGCTTTAAAGTAACGGTAATGCCATTGCTTAATGTAAGTTCTGTAGTACCTAATACAGCATTGGTTTTTCGCGTGATGATCTTACCCGGCTTGGGCTTTAAAGGCAGCAGATTATCCGCGATCGTTTTTTCTTCATAGGGCTTTACATCCGCTTTTTCAGCTGCGGTTACTGTTGCTATTAATTCAGCAGGTGAGGGGAGTTTTACATTTTCTTTATCGGGACCAATAATATAGCTGAACAGGTGCTGATCTCCTTTTAGCGGGGCTGCAACCGCATTTACATCCTCTACTGTAATACCCGGCAGCAATGATTTCACCAGTTCATATTCAACCGCTATGCCCGGCACTGCTTCATTTTGTAAAAAATGCGTTACATACTCTTCTACAAAAGAAGCGGATTCTCTTTTATTGCGGTCGTTATAGCTCTTTTCGTATCCAGCCAGCAGGTTCTTTTTAGCCCTTTCCAGTTCGGAAGCGGTAAATCCAAAACGTTTTACACGCTCTACTTCCGCTACGCCGGCCTTAACAGCATCGTCCGGCTCTTTATCGCCCGATACTACATAGATTTCAAAATTTTCGTATCCTCTTGCAAAACCGCTAAAGCCTGTTCCTCCATATACAAAAGGAGGGTTTTCTTTCTGGGTCAATTCCTGCATGCGTTTATTCAGCATGGCGGTAAACAGTTCTTTCAAAAGATTGTTCCTGTAGTCGTTATAAGTAACTACAGGATCGCTTTTTTGAGCAGAATACTCAACCGCGGCCTGGTAGCTTGTAGCTTCCTTATCGGTAACCACGATGGCATCGCTTTTTGTATAGGCCGGCACTGCAGGCGCTTTACGCTCGCGCGGATTGGCAGGATTGGTTAACCCGCTAAAATGTTTCGTAACCAGCTCTTTTGCTTTTTCTTTTGCAATATCCCCTACCACTATTACCGCCATCAGGTCGGGGCGGTACCAGTCTTTATAATACCGCCTGATCACATCGTGCTTAAATGTTTGGATCAGGCTGTCTTTCCCTATCGGAAGCCTGTCGGCGTATAACGAGCCTGCAAACAGCCCGGGTAATATTTTTTTGAACATTCTTTCTTCGGCTCCTTTGCCCAGCCTGCTTTCTTCCAGTATGATCGCTCTTTCGTTGTCTATGTCTTCGCCGAGGAAAGTGATATTGTGCGCCCAGTCTTCCAGCACATTAAATCCTTTTTCGAGGTTACCGGGCTTATCGGTGGGAACAGGAAGTATATAAATTGTTTCATCGAAGCCCGTTTGCGCGTTCAGATCGTTTCCGAACCCCACGCCTATATCCTGCAGAAAAGAAATAATTTCATTTTTCCTGAAATTTTTAGTGCCGTTGAAAGCCATGTGCTCTGTCATGTGCGCCAATCCCAGTTGATCATCGTCTTCTGTGATGGACCCGGTGTTAATTACCAGGCGCAACTCAACCTTTTGTTCCGGCCTGCTGTTGTGTTTAATGTAGTAAGTTAAGCCGTTGGGAAGTTTGCCGATGGTAAGGCTTGTATCGATAGGTAGTCTGCCGTTAAGATCAACCTGTGCAAATACGGGAATACACATAATTGCCAGGATGAATGCTATGCACGTATTTTTTAAAGTTGCATTTATTCGCATATACAAGAGGATGTTTGTGTCCAAAAATATGTAAATAAAAGATAAAGCTGTTACCGTTCAAAATAAACACAGCTACATTACAACAACCTCAAAAAGGCGTATCGTTGAACAAAATGTAATTGGGGCTGTAGTCCTGTAAGAGCTTTTAGAGTGATGATGTGCGGCGAAGCAGTCCTCGCACATAATAAAAGCAATTCCGTTGGGACTGCTTCTACCGCCACAAGATCCATTTAATTTAGTACAGCACACAGGCGGATATCACAGTGACCGGAAAATGGTTGGGACTGCTTCTCCCGCCACAAGATGCATTTAAAGTAATGCAGCTTGCGGGTGGTATTGAGACAAAAAAACTTCCGTCATTGCGAGTTACTAATTAGGCGGCGCCTCCATCATTGCGCCGTGACAAGTTGCATTTGTTTGTCACAGCTTTCTGATTTGTAAGTATCCTAAGTCGGCTAAGTTATCAGCAAACGTATCAGGGCTCTGTTGCTGAATTCACAGTAGTACTAAAGCTTCATCAGAGCGTTCCGGGAAATTGCGGTAATAATTTCCCGGCGGCTTTTTGGTTACTTTTTTCCGCAAAAAAGTAACAGAAAAAAGCGGAGGGATTGTAGTTGAAAGGAAAACCGAGTTTGTGGAACAACAAATTGAAGTTCATAACCTGTTGATAAATAGCAAACTGGATGATATGTCATTGGCAATCTCAGCCAAAGGTTGGGAGAAGCAATCTCAACGATTGATTTAGGTTAGGGCTGCTTCTCCCGCCGTAAAATCCAATTTAATTTAATGCAGTACCTGGGCGGTATCACAGTGACGGAAAATAATTGAGACTACTTCTCCCCTCGCGCCGACATGTTTAATCCAATACAACCCATTGGGAGTATCGCAGTGACAGGGGCAAAGATTTTTATTCTTTACTAAAAATGCTAAAGCGCGAGCTTTCCCTGGTAGAAATCGAGTATCCTTGTGCGAAAAATATATTCATACCATGTTTGCGTGAGATTGAGTCTTGCCCGGTCGAAATTATTTTTAGTGATCAGGTATTCGGTTGAAACGATCGTTCCCAGGTTAAAACGTATTTCTGCCGAGCGAAAAGATTCTTTATACTGTACCACCTGCTCCTGCAGCACCTTGTAGCGTTCATACGACGAAACCATGTCCTGGTGCGCTTTTTCAATGTTTTGTCTTAATATGATCTTGGTGTTTTCGGCTTCATATTCCGCATTTTTCGCAGTAAGTTTTGCTTTTTTTACGTTAGTAGTTACCTGCAGATTATTGAAGATAGGAATGTTCAGGCTCAGCCCCACGTAAGTACCTATATTGTTCTTTAGTTGGTTGTTATACGAAATTTTATGTGAAGTATAATTCTGTTGTTCCTTAAACACCGGGGCCCTGTCGCCGTTTATATTTACATATTCGCCCGTGGTAACTTCGGTAATATTTGTAGGCGTTAAGGTGTTGGATACACTGGAATAGTTAGAGTTTACATTGCCGTTCAGTCTCAGGTAGGGATAATAGCCCCCTTTGGCTACCTGGTAAGCCTTGTGCGTGCCTTTAACCCGAAGATCGACCGCTTTTACCATGGCCAGGTTCTGCAGCGAAGCGGCATATACGCCTGCCGCGTCAACGGGGTATATTTCCAGCAGTTCGGCTTCGCTTAGCCTTTCCAGTTGTATATCCTTATTGTAAGGAACATTCATCAGCTGGGCGAGGTTCAGCTTAGCGGTTTGCAACGCGTTATAGTTGTTAATGGTAGCCAGCTCATCCGAAGCAAGCTGGCCTTTCATATCAGACAACATATAGCTGCCTATGGCACCTTTTTCAACCATTACAGTCAGGCGCTCTACCTGCTTATGGGTCACTTCTGCCTGCTCCGACATGATCCGCCAGGTATCTTCATTGTTCAGCACCGTAAGGTAGGCTAGAATGACATCCAGGGTCAGCTTGTCCTTCGACTGTTGCCATTCCATTTCACTGGCGTGATAGGCATAGCCGGTCTGGCGTATCAAGTTCTGCAACTGCAAGCCGCTGAACAAAGTCAATCCTGCGCTCACCCCGGCTCCGGAGGAAGAGAACCGCTGGTCAATATAAGTATTCGTAAAAGGATCAATGGCGCGACCCTGGTTCCAGCCATAGCCCCAGTTGCCATTCACATCGGGCAGCAGGTTGGCCTTTGCCTTTTTCCAGTCTGCTTTTGCCGCTTCTGCAAGCAGCCCCGTTTGTTTGACCGATATATTATTGTTCAGGGCAGTTTCAACGCATTGCTTCAGCGACAGCGTTCCATTTTGCGCATAGCCGCTTGCCGTTACCACGCATGCCAGTATGCACATCATTATTCCAGAATATATTTTAAACATTGTCAAGTTTTAAAGTAGTACCCTTTTCTGCAATTGATACATTATCATTCACACACCCTTCTGTTGCGAAAAATTTAATGCCGGCAGGTCTCAAATCTCAAATCAAACAATCCTTCCGTCCAGCAGGTTAACAATGCGCGATCCATATTCCGCATTTTTCTCTGAGTGTGTTACCTGTATAATGGTCACTCCGTCTTCCTGGTTCAGCTTTTTGAACAATGCCATGATCTCTTCCCCCTGCTTGGAATTGAGGTTGCCCGTAGGTTCATCTGCCAGCAGCAGGCCGGGTTTAGCCACCAGCGCCCGCGCTATGCCCACCAGTTGCTGCTGCCCGCCCGAAAGCTGGGTAGGAAACAAATCTTTTTTTCCCACGATCTGGAAACGGTCCAGTATGTCTGCCACCACCGCTTTTCGTTCAGAAGATTTCATGTCCTGGTAAATCAGGGGTGTTTCTATGTTCTCGTATACCGTCAGCTCGTCAATCAGGTGATAAGCCTGGAAAACAAAGCCGATGTATTTTTTATACAACTGCGATCTTTGCTTTTCTCTCATCAGGTGCACCGCTTCGCCCATGAAATAATGGTATCCTTCCGAAGGATCGTCCAGCATGCCCAGTATGTTCAATAAAGTTGACTTCCCCGATCCGGAGGGTCCCATAATGGATATGAACTCGCCCTGGTTCACCTTAAAGTTGATGTCTTTTAATATATAGGTTTTAACACCGCCTATATTTACAGTTTTTGAAATGTTCTTTAGCTCTATCATTGGTTCTTTTTTAAGTAGAAGATGCGATGAAGATAGGGTATGTTCATCCTTCTTCTTTCATTGCATGCCACCCTGTTTCAGTAAATTCAGTGCCACAGATTTAATTTTTTGATAATCAGCGTATTGAAGGTGGGCTACCAATAGAGAACTGTACGCTTTTGATACAATAAAAGTATGATTATGATACATTCGGCGGCAGGCATTCACTATTCAAAATCTTATTTTCCATTGTATAACGTCAACAGAGTAAATAGATTTGTATCTCAAATAAACAACTTATGAACTATTCGTCCATCACTGACCAGCTTTTTGAAATAATAGAAAACCACATAGTGGGGCCTTATTACAATGACCCGTTAAAAGCGGATACTGCTGATGTTTGGATGAGGCAGACTTTTGAGCAACATCTGCCCGGCATATTACCGGAAGCGGCACTATGGATGAAAGATGATGCTCAACCACAGGATACCAACCTGCTATGGATTGTAAACCCCTACCGGAAGGATTTGATGGGCAAAGAAATGACCAGCGTCGCCCTGGCGCACAGCGGGACGCTGCGGATCGGCATCATAGCCAATTTTTCAGACGGTGAAATGATCATTGCCGTGGAAGGGGAAGGGACGCAGCTTGCAGGCACGGAAACTGTTTGCAAGGTAAGGGAAACCGTGTTGCCGAAAGGCAATTCCGGTATACGCTTTGCATTTCCCGATATACTCGCCCAACGCGTAAAAAGCCATCCCCACGCAAAACTTATACTTTACTTCCAGGAAAAGTACAACCTTACCGGAGTATTGAACAGCGTACCCACCAACATGACGTATTATATGACACAGGTTGCGCGGGGCAACATGCATTTCGTGTGGAGCACAGGCCATTTTTCTTATCATGATATCGCCGCAGCCATCTGTGTGGTACAACAGGCTGGCGGTATTGTCACCGATTTTGAGGGAGGAGACAGGGGTTTATATGAAGGCAGCTCTTTTTTTTGCAGCAATAAAAAATTGCACGGGCAATTCATGGAAACCGTAACCGAAGTAATAACAGGAAACGCAACAAGCGATATAGAAAATGTTCCGGAAACGCAACCGGTTGCCATCGATAAAATAGAGCTTTTGCCGATGAAAGGCATATTGATAAATGAGCAGACAGGGCTCAGCTTTGGCGCTACGCATGAAGAAGTGGATCGGATACTAGGCAGCCCGGCGATCAAAAACAACAAAGGCTGGGAACATTCCGCCAATGTATGGGAATATCCCCAGCATGAAATGACTTTGGAATTTGACGAAAATGATTTGCTCATGCTGTTCATATTTCACACCACTGGTGCAGAAAGGAACATTGAATTGGTCCTGCACGGGAAAAACCTCTTTATAACGCCGGACACAGCATTGCTGCCGCTGTTAACTCACAAAAACAATAACAACATAACGGATGAAAACGGCGGCTTTTCATATATATTCCCTGAAACCGGCGTTGCCCTCCAACGTTTTATGACAACAGCCATGGCTGAAGACATGATAACAGACGCTAAAGCACAGGGGAGCTATGAAGAGAGTAAGGATTACCTTGAGTCAAATTTAAAAAAGGCTCCTTTTTTTACAAAGATTTGCATGGGCACAAAAGATGCTGTCCTGTTAGAAGAAGAATAAGCCAATAATATACCTATCTTTCCGGGAAACAAATGCTCTATGCTACGATATCTTTCCTTTGTATTAGCAACGATTATACAAATACTATCTGCATGTGCACAAACAAAACCCATGGAAATAAGCTTGTATCCTGAAAATAATGTACCCAACAATATTCCCGGGGCCAACCAGGAAAAATCAGAAACTTCGGGAGGCATTTTACGGATCAGCCACATCACCCAGCCAACGCTCACCGTGTTTTTGCCTGATGCCGCCAAAGCGAACGGAACCGCTGTTGTAATTTGCCCCGGCGGCGGCTATGCTATAGTAGCTGCAGGGCACGAAGGATACGATGTTGCTAAAAAGTTCAATGAAATGGGTATAGCCGCGTTTGTTTTAAAATACAGGTTACCCAATGACCAGCGTCAGCCCGATCCCTCCATTGCACCATTGCAGGATGCCCAGCAGGCATTGCTTACAGTGAGGCAAAATGCAAAGAAATGGAATATCAACCCGGAGCGGGTAGGCATAATGGGATTTTCTGCCGGCGGGCATTTAGCCTCTACAGCCGGAACGCATTTCAACAGGGTGCTGGTTAACAATCCTGCCAATATCAGCGCACGCCCTGATTTCATGATCCTGATTTATCCTGTTATCAGCGCCAATGTTTCCATTGGTCATGCGGGGTCGTTTAAAAATTTGCTGGGAGAAAGCGCGAAACCCGAACAACTGAATCTCTACTCAAATGAGTTACAGGTAAATGAAACCACGCCACCGGCCTTCCTGGTACACGCGTCAGATGATGGCGCCGTGCCCCCCGATAACAGCATCGTCTTTTACCAGACGCTGATTAAAAATAAGGTACCGGCTGAAATGCACATCTATCAAAAAGGGGGACATGGGTTTGGTATGAACAATCCCACTACCAAAGACGCATGGATGGACAGGTGTAAAAACTGGATTGACCAGAATGGCTGGTTAAAAAAGCAATAAGAAAGTAGTTCCCTCTCCTTCCTTACTTTGTACCTGCACATTCCCCTTATGCAGCAGCATGATTTGTTTGCAGAGGCTTAAGCCAATGCCACTGCCACTTTTTTTGGTACTGAAAAAAGGGATAAAAATTTTATCGAGCACATCGGCAGGCATGCCGGTCCCGTTGTCTGTAACCTTGATCACCACTTTTTGATTAGGCATTTTGTATGCCGACAAAGCAATGTGTGGCTCCTGCTTATCCTTTACAGCTTCAATGGCATTTACCAGCAGGTTGATCAATACCTGCTCCACCAGATTGGTATCCGCCTCAACAGTAAGCTCAGTGTCCTTCAAAATAACATCAATGTCTATTTTCTTCTGCTCCAGCGTGGGTTCCATTAACAAGTACAGGTTCTCAAACAAATCGCGTACATATATTTTTGTAAGACTGAGGGTTGTGATCTTATTGAGATTCCGGTAAGTTTCTGCAAATTTTAACAACCCCTCACTTCTTCTTTTGATAGTGATAATGCCCAGTTCAAGATCCTCCACCGTTCCTTCTTTGTCTTCTATATGCCGCGAGGCAAGCTGTAAGCGGTTTTTTAATGTATCGGCCAACGAAGAAATAGGCGCCACTGAATTCATGATCTCATGCGTCATTACGCTCAATAACTTTTGCCATGCCTGGGCTTCATTCTCATCCAATGCTTCATCCACGTTCTGAAAGGCGATCAGCTTGTATATGCTGTTGTCGGTTTGAAAAGCAGTTGCGGAAAGCAATACCTTCATTATTTTATTGTCTCTGGTTATCTGCACCACTTTCCCATCGCCCGGCCGAAGCGCAATAATTTCATGATACAATTTCGCATCACGCTTTTCAAGTGAATGGATTGTTTTGAGATAGGGTATGCCAAGCATTTTTTTGAGCGATTCATTCATCCAGCCCGTTTTGCCGTTTTCATGATTATACGACAGGATGCCTGTATCTACCAGCTCCAGTATTTTTTGCAGATACTGGTATTGTGTTTCCCTCTCCTTACTGATCACTTTAAAAGTGGTATTGATGTCGTTGAATCCCCGCCGCAGGGGCTGGAGCTCAAGCGGGGCATGCTTAACATCAAAGTAGCGGGAAAAATCCCTGTAATGTACCGACTCTACAAACTGCGACACTTCGTCCTGCGCTTTTTTGTGAAACCTGTAAAAGTCTACCAATTGATACGCTATTACCGGTAATGTTAATGCGAGGTATACATACCAGGAAGGGCCTTTCACTATAACAAAAGCGGTAGTGGTGAGCGTTACAAACAGTAACATCACCCTTACCAGTATGCGCCATTCGTATTTTTTAAGCATAGTTTTTTAAGGTGGAAGGTGAAAGGTAGAGGGTGAAAGGTGAAAGCTAAAAGGTGGAGGGTGGCAGGCCTTATGCCCTCTACCCTATACCTTTTACCCTATACCTCACACCCTTATTCAGATGTCATACTTACTTAGCCTGCGGTATAAGGCCGTTCGTGTCAACCCCAGTTCTTTTGCCGCTTTTGTAATATTACCATTGTGCTTTTCGATCACTTTTAAGATTGCATTCTTTTCAATAATGCTAAGATTCAGCTCATCAGGCTCATCGGCTTCGGCAACACCGGCTTCTATAGGGGAAAAGATAAGGTCTGCAGCGCTTAGCCTGTCCGAATCGGCCATTATTACCGCGCGCTCAATCGTGTATTGCAGCTCTCTTACATTGCCCGGATAATGATATTGTTTTAGCTTTTCTGTTGCGGAAGCGTCGAGCGCTAACATTGGCTTTAAGTACTTGGCGGCATACTGCTGCACAAAATGCCTGGCCAGCAGCACAATATCTTCCTGGCGTTTGCGTAAAGGCGGAACCGTAATTTCAACAGTGTTGATGCGATAGATCAGGTCTTTCCGAAAGCGGTTCTCATTAGCCAGCTCTGCCAGTGGAACATTGGTAGCGCAGATCAGCCGTATATCTATAGGCGTAGCCTGGTTAGCACCTAAGCGGGTTACCATTCTGTTCTGAAGCACCGTGAGCAATTTGGCCTGCTGGTGCAGGGATATATTACCAATTTCATCCAGGAAGAGCGTGCCGCCGTTTGCCGATTCAAATCTTCCTGCCCTGTCTTCTTTCGCGTCTGTAAAAGCACCCTTTTTGTGTCCAAACAATTCACTTTCAAACAACGATTCGGTTAAGGCGCCCACATCTACTTTTACAAAAGCTTTGTCTTTACGCAACGATTGCTGGTGAATCGCGCGTGCTATTAGATCCTTGCCCGTGCCATTTTCGCCCAATATCAGGATATTGGCATCGGTAGGCGCTATTTTATTGACTTTGTAAAAGATGTCCTGCATTGGCCCGGAACTGCCAAGCAGCTCGGTGCCGATAATAGAATCCGAAGAAATTACCTTTTCGTCCGGCTGGGTATTGCCTTTTTGCTTCAGTGTTTCTTTTATGGAAGCAATCAATCTTTCATTGTGCCAGGGCTTTACCATAAAATCAGCAGCGCCTTCTTTTAGGGAGCGGACAGCCAGGTCAATATCACCATACGCGGTAATCATGATCACTGCCGCGTCTGATCCCAATTCTTTTATTTTCCTCAGCCAGTACAACCCCTCGTTACCGGTATTGATAGAGCTATTAAAATTCATGTCAAGCAGGATCAGGTCGAAAGATTGTTTCGACAACAGCCACCGGATGTTTTCGGGATTCTTTTCGATCACTACCGAACCCGCTTCTGTTTTCAGCAGCAGCCTTACGGCCGTAAGCACGTCCTGATCATCATCTATTACCAGTACAGACGCATTTTTTAAATTCATTGAACGATCTTTTTAAATCTCAGGATTTATCGCACTAAATTAAGGTGAAAATGGGGAATGCGGTCAATTGATTGAGAAGGGAAACTGTTGGGACTGCTTCACCCGCTGCAAAATCCATTTAATTTAATGCGGTACCTGGGCGGTATCGCAGTGACAAAAAAAATTACCGTCATTGCGAGCCGCTAGATCGACTCAAAAGCATTACGAATGATGGGAGGAAAAGCAATCTCAATGATTGACATTAGGTTGGGACTGCTTCGCCCGCCACAAAATCCAATTTAATTTAATGCAGTACCTGGGCGGTCTCGCAGTGACGAAAAAAGCGGTTGGTACTGCTTCTCCCGCTGCAAAATCCATTTAATTCAAAGCAGCACGCGAGCGGACTCGCAGTGACTTGAAAATTGGTTGAAACTGCTTCACCCAATCTCCGGTCGGGTTCGCATGACCTTTGGAAAAAGTGTCTTATTTATGTTCCAGCAGAACCTGCTCAATGGCTGCCAATGCTGTCTTACTGTTCTCGTCTGTATTTTTTTGAAGTGTTTGTTTTGCCTTTTGAAGAACATCTGTTGCACTTTTATCGGGTATTGCACCTATCCGCTGGATCGTACATACCAACAGGTTGGGTAATTTAGCTCCCATTGCCAACTCAATGGCCCTGCCGGGATCTGCTTCAGTCAAAGGTTCCAGCGCGTACCATACCAGGAACGGAATATTGGCATCTTTAGCATCTTCATTCCTGGCAGACAGGTTCTTTACTATTTCCCATCTTTGAGACAGTTCCATCCTTTGAAGCGCGGAAGCAATATACAAACGCACAATGGCGGAGGAATCTTTTCCTGCCAGCGTTTCAAAACGTTTTTGAGCGGCGGCTGATACTTTTTTATTTTCTGCCAGCAACTGCACAGCCCATGACCTTACGTACTCATTGGCATTATCCAGCAAGCCGATCAGTTGTTCTTCGCTGATGCCATTGGTAGCATGCAAAGCCCACAGGGCACGCAGCTTACGCGTGGCATCCGGATTTTCATTTAATATCTTCCAAAGCGCCTTGTGAACATCGTCTCCCGCTTTTCTTTCCTGCAATAAACGACGGGCATGACGGACATAAAACTCATTTTCATGAAGCTGCAATGCCACCAGCTCTGCATTGGTTTTGCTGGAAAGATCAACAGGTTCCCAGGTGTCATCTTTATGAGAGATCCTGAAGATGCGACCCAGGGTTTTGTTGTGTACAGCCGGGTTTGGATTGTGACATTGATTCTGGTCGTACCAGTCTATTACAAAAACAGACCCGTTAGGCGCTATCTGGAAGTTCAGCCACAACGACCAGGAATCGTTGCGTAAGATAAAATCCTTTCCATGCCTGCCGGTATACCCCGAGCCGGACCGCACAAGCATATCTGTATTCACCCGGTGACCATGCAGGTTATTCATATAAATGGAGCTCCTGTCTAACCCCCATTTTTTGTTGCCAAGATAAAACATGGCACCTGCATGCGCATGCCCGCCACCTACGGAGCCGGAACGGAAATTACCGGCATGCGGACCGGCATTCCCTATCCAGTGAACATGATCCGCAATGGTTTTAATATCGTCATAAGTATAAGCGTTAAAGTGTTTTCCACCCTGGCGGAAATACCTGCCGCCCTGGATCATGTGGTAGAGATGCGGAATTACACATGCTGTGATGAACGCATGCCCGTAATCGTTAAAATCAATTCCCCAGGGATTGCTGGTTCCATGCGCAAACACTTCAAATTCATGCCGGGTGGGATGGTACCTCCATACACCTGCGTTGATGCGTGTCCGTTCGGCATCGGGCGCGCCGGGCTTGCCTACATTGGAATGGGTGAACACGCCATGTGTACCATACAACCATCCGTCCGGTCCCCATTTGAAAGTATTTAAGGTTTCGTGTGTGTCCTCATATCCCCATCCGTCCAGTAATATCTGTGGCTTGCCTGCCGGCTTATCGCCGCTTTCATCTATGGGAATAAACATTAAATAAGGGGCAGCACCTATCCATACACCTCCAAATCCCCATTCGATACCGCTAACAAGATTTAAACCATCGGTAAAAACTTTTTTACTATCAAGCGTGCCATTGCCATCCGTATCTTCAAAAATAAGAATACGGTCTCTTCCTTTTCCTTCCTCAGCCCTTACAGGATAAGTTTGAGATTCAACCACCCACAGCCTTCCCCTGTCGTCGAGCGCAAATGCTATTGGTTTAACGATGTCCGGTTCAGCAGCACCCAACTGTACAGAAAATCCTTCAGGGAGCGACATTGCTTTTACCGCTTCCGGGCCGGAAAGACCCGCATGCGGCACAATATCCCTGGCGGGCAATATCACGATATCTTCCGGGCGTAACTGGTTCTTGTATTTAGGTTGTTCCTTATGAAAACGGAAATTATCGAAAGCAATATGCGACCATACATTATCGCCTATATAGTGGATTTCCGGCACTTTTCCATTTTCCTCATCTACCAGCCGGATGTACATTTTTTTACCAATATAGGGCCGTAAATCCACTACTACCGGGCGAAAAACAGCCTGGCGCGTTCCTCTTATGTATCCTTCTGTTACAGGACCTGAAATCTTAAAAAACGGTTTCGATGAATCTTCAAGTATTAACTCAACCCTCGCTCCTTCCAGCGCGCCGCCGGCAACTTTAAAAGTGGCCCAGGGATGAGTGATCTCAAATGTTTCTGAGATAAGCGTTCCCTTCAACTGGTAATTAACCGTGCCGCCGCTGCTGACATAATAGTCGCCGTCCTGCTGCAACTGCAACGAATCGGGATATAACGGAGCAGCATCAAAAGCAACAGATCTTGGGCCGAATGCTTCGCCGCTAGCTTTCCAATCCTGGAGGCTTCCCCTCTCAAAACCGAGGTTCAAAGGCCTGCCGTTCTTGCGGGGGGATACTCCTTCATCAACTGCCGCATCTTCAAAACTTTCAACAATCTCAAAACGTCCGTTCATGATCTGCCGGTGCCCGGGGATGCTGCAGAAATAAACATCGTCTTCCTGTGCCTCTACTACCACGCTCGTGGTATCTCCCTTTTGAACGATGGGAATACTTTTCGCGCCCGATTTTTCAAATACAATATCATGCGACATCAACTCACCATTCACCAGCCGCACCCGCACTCGTTCTCCTTTTTTTGCCCGTAATACCGGGTTTCTTATTCCATCAATATCACCACCAATGCCTGTATACCCGGTCATTTTTGACTCCAGCACATATTCCCTGTCTGTTTTTACTACTACTTCTTCTTTCGCGGCAGGAGCTTTGCAACCAACGGCAAAATACAGCGAAAACATTAAGGGCAAAAGGTTTGAAAGACGAAACAATTTCATACGAAAACGATACTTTTTAAATTTATAATTTGAACAGATATTAACGTTATTCCATCCTGCGCTACAGTAAAAAATTTTCCTGTATATACTCTTACTGTACATATTTCCTCAGCGATCAGTAGCCAACATTTTGCTTATACACACCAAATGAATAATTTACCTGGGGCTGTGGAATAGGCATGTATTCATCGCGCCCGGCAGTAAAATGTCCATCCTTCATCCAGGGACGGCCTCTTGGAAACTCTTTTGCAAAATAAGCGTTTAACACAGATTCTGCTATCCCCCAGCGTACAAGGTCGTACCAGCGTATCCCTTCCATCGCAAACTCAAGCCGGTTTTCAAACATAAGGGCCTTCCACGCAAATTCTTTCGTCCAGTTACAATTCACCCCGTTCTGGTATGTACTGATATGATACGATAAAGTAGGCGTTCCGTTAGCGAACTTTAACCGCCCGGTACTTTCTGCTGCCCGCTGGCGCACTTCATTTATAATAGGCAAAGCTTCATTTTCGCGCCCCAGTTGAATCAATATTTCAGCTTTTTGAAGCAATATCCTGCTGTAACGTATAGCGATCTCATTCTTTGAGTTATGCATCCAGAACAGGTTTACCAAACAGGCGCAATCAGACTCAACATTTTCTTTAAGTGAATTAAAATAACCATAGTTAGCCGGATCTCTTGATCCGCTGCTGTCGAACAACAGGCCAGACTGATACTTCCAGGGAAGCCCGGGAACAGCTACAGTATGGCTAATCCTGGGATCCCAGGTGTTGCTGGCAAAGTAGGTATTTTTATTCACAATCTCAGCATCATTGTAGGTATCAAACAGCGGAAGACCATTGGCATCTACCCTAAAGGCATTTACAAGATTTACCGATGCCTTGTGAAAGTCGCAACATGCAAACTGGGGCGGCCACCAGGGCGCGTTCAAAGGAGTACCAAAGTTCAAATTACCATTGGGAGTTCCGTCTCCATGCGAATACTGCCATTCAAAAATAGATTCCGGCGACTGGTTATCGTAACTGTATAAAAAGTTGATGGCAAAATCGGGCGCAAGGCTGTATTTACCACCTGAAATAATTTGATCCGCCACACCCAATGCCTGGGTGAGCTTTTCCTGGTTAATGTTAACCAGTTGGTTCCTGTCATCCTGCTCATACGCCATCCACATTAATATTTCCAGCATTTGTGAAAGGGCCGCATATTTGGTTGGACGCCCTGCATCGGGCTGTGTTTCCGGCAGATCCGCAGCAGCTGCAGCAAAATCATCATAAATATTTTGCCATAAATAAAGATCATTGGGGGCGCCATCGGGCCTGTTAGGGATTTTCGCGATAGAATCGTTGCTCACTGTTTCATCAAAATAGGGAATCCACCTGTACCATTTTTTCAGATCAAGAAATATATACCCACGCAGGAAACGGACTTCAGCGATTCTCTGCTTCTTTTTTGGATATGCCGACTCGTCAATAGCATTTAATGCCCTTAAAGCAGTATTGCACCTTGATACACCCTGGTACTGACCATACCAAATACCATCATTGTTACCGGTGCTGGGGGTATTCAGGGAAAAAACTTCCCATTGATACCATGGAATCTGGTCGCCAATTCCGCCGCCTCCCTTATAAGAATCGTCAGATTTAATATCCGCCAGCCAGGTTGCCTGCTTTTGGTTAATAACGCCTGCATGAGGTATCCAGGCATAGGCCGCCACTACCAATCCGTCAATATTTTCCGGCGTGCTTACATTTTCTTCTGTCACAACACCCTGCGGTGTGACATCTAAAAATTTTTTACAACTGATGATCAATATACAAACAGTTGATATCAGCATATACTTAGATAATGTTTTCATATAAATTCTTTTTTCGATGCTCAAAAATGCCTGGTACATTAACCAGAACATGTTTTACAGTCTACGCTTTAAAATGACACTTCTATTCCTGCTTTTACAATCTGCGGACGCACATACGGGTTAGAGTAGTCGCTTCCTTCAGGCGTTTCAGGATCTATGCTGGTGAATTTTTTATTCTTGAAACCAAGAATATTTTCGGCCATTATAAAAAAGTACAACTTTTCCATTCCCAGCCTGGAACGTAATGATTGCGGAATGTTATAACCTAACTGAATATTTCTAAGCTTAAGATAATTACCCGGCTCTATTAAATAGGTAGACAGGCGAAGCTCATCATTTACATTATTAAGCGACAAGCCCGGAATGGTAGAATTAGGATTGGAAAGCGACCACGCATCCAGCACACGCGTTGGATGATTGAATCCATTTTGTATCCATACATTCCAGAAATCACTGTAGGTTTTCCAACCATTGTATACCTTAAGGCCACCTATACCCTGCCAGAACATAGAGAAGTCGAAGTTCTTATAGGTCAGATTTACAGAAAAACCATATTCAACCTTTGGGATCGGGCCATCACCAATCCAGGTCCGGTCATAATCATAGTCTATTACGCCATCAGGATGCCCGTCCGGGCCGGAAATGTCTTTATACCTGATCCGTCCTAAACTTTTTCCGGGTTGTACTGCGGAATTGCCTACTTCATCCTGTGATTTAAAAAGCCCATCGGCAATAAAGCCATAATAAGATCCCCAGGGATGCCCGGCAATACCATCGCCCTTTAAAGCGCTACCTCCCCAGCTATACTGCACCGAAACGGGCAGGCTGTTTACAACATTCTTGTTATATGCTATATTCCCCCGTACCTGGTAATTAAAATTCCTGCCGGCATTTCCCTGGTATACAAGTGTAAGCTCCACGCCCCTGTTAGTCATATTCGCAGCATTGATATAAGTATAGGCCCCTTCACCAAAAGTTCCCAGGTAAGGAGGCTGGATCAACATGCCATCGGTATATTTTTTATAGAAATCGATAGAACCCGAAATTTTCTGGCTCAGGAACCCAAAGTCTAGACCGATGTTGGTTTGTGTAGTGGTTTCCCATCGTAGATTACTATTACCTGTACGCACCCTGTTATAGCCTGAAGGAAGGCTGGAAGTTATATTTCCGTCAATGGCATAGGATGTATAATTATAGTTGGTGGCAAAATATGTTTGAGCTGCCAGTGAACTGATATTTGCAAGGCTTCCGTTCCTGCCCCAGCTTGCACGTATCTTCAGGTCGGAGATAAACTGGTTATCGGCCATAAAAGCTTCATTATTGATACGCCAACCGGCTGCAAAAGCAGGGAATAATGCAAACCGGTTGTTTGCACCAAATTTAGAAGACCCGTCGTACCTTAACGAACCCGATAAAAGGTATCTGGAATCAAAGGAATAATTGAACTTTCCAAAATACGAAAGAAGGTTATACTGATCGCCACCAGCCGACATAGACATATTACCGGTAGCAGTGCTCAGGTAAGCATAATCGTAATTCTGGAACGCAAGTGTTTGACGGGTAGCGCTCATATTTTCGCTGGTAAACTTATTTGCCTGCATACCGGCCAGCACATCCAGGTTGTGTTTCCCTGTATTTAATTTATAGTTAAGCGTATTGGTAAGGTCCAATATGGCTTCCCGCCAATACCATTGATTGACATTGCTGATAGGATCAAATTTTCCTCCTCCTTCTACAAAACTAAAACGAATATTCCTGTGATACCCATCAGTATATACAAGTCCCAATTGAGACCGGAGTGTAAGATTTTTTACCAGTATCAGGTTCGCGTGTACATCTCCGAATATCTTATTGTACTTGTTGCCGTTCTTCCTGTTAAGCGTAAGCGTTCTTACCGGGTTCCAGTAATCGTCCATGCCCAAGGCCACCGCAGAACCGCCCCAGCCACCATCTGTAGTATAAACCGGAACAATAGCAGGCATTACCATGGCATCATGCATTACATTTTGATTATTGTCTATGATATGGGCTACTTCTATATTCTCTCCTATAGACAATCGGTCACGGATCACTTTATACTCGGTATTCAACCTCACCGAAAATCTTTTAAACCCGGTGTGGATCATGATTCCCTGGTTTTGCATAAAGTTCAGCGACAACAGGGATGTTGATTTTTCATTGCCACCGGATACCGTTAGCTGGTGATTGTGCTGCACGCCCAGTTGAGAAATAGCATCCAGCCAGTTGGTATTAGCGGCTAACATGGTTTTATCTGCATTGAGATACTGCACCGGCGTTACCTTATCCAAAACCGGAATGCCTGAAGCGTCTGTATGCCATTCATAATCGTATATCTGTGTAACCGCATTCGGATCTTGTCCGCCGTTCACGGCTGCCTGCCATAAAGCCTGTCCATATTGTTGCGTATTGAGCATTGGCACTTTATTCCAAAAAGCAGAATATCCAATGGAACCGTTGTAAGAGATTTTTGCTTTGCCCGCCTGTCCTTTTTTTGTTTGAATAAGTATAACACCCGCTCCCCCCTGTGTGCCATAGATACTGGCAGAGTAGGCGTCTTTCAAAACCTGCATCGACGCAATATTCTCCGGATTGATATCTCTTAGGTTCATGTAGCTGGGTACACCGTCGATTACAATCAACGGAGCACCGCCGTTTAAAGAAGTTAGCCCTCTTACCTGTATGCCCACATTACCTGCAGGATTACCATCTGTAGTGACACGCATACCGGGTACAACCCCTTGCAGGGACTGCATTACGTTGGTACCGCCATGGCTCTTTGTTAGCTCCCTGGGTGTAATTACTGCCACGGCCCCGGTTAAATCTGCTTTTTTCTGTGTCATATAACCGGTTACCACTACTTCATCCAGATCAGAAGTAGCCTTCGGTTTTAGCACCACCTCAATATTAGTAGCATTTCCAACGGTCAGCTTTTGTTCAATCATTCCTACATATGATATCTCAAGCGTTTGACCTTTAAATGCGCTGATAGAAAAGATACCATCCACATCGGTGGTAGCTACTGTGGTGGTACCCGAAACCCTCACCGTTACTCCTCCGAGAGGATTCGAGTTGTCATCTGTTATTTTTCCTGAAATAATGCTTTGCTGCGAAAAGACCGTTGAGGAAAAAAGAAGCAGCAGGGCAGCTAATAGTTGCATTCTGAAGCCGGATAGGACTCTCAGACGCCTAGCAATCGTTTGGCGCAAATTTAAACACATGGCTTTTGTTTTTAGTGATCCATGAATAAATTACAATCTACTCTCTGGGACTAAAAGGTTGAGAATACAGGCAGCATTCAACCGGGTAGGTTCGTACATCGATCAATGTGATAATTACTATTCCAGGATTTCTGATAGCGGGATATGCGGGCTTAAACAAAACAATATTTACAACAGGAAAGCATGGCAGGCAGTTTATTTTGATTAATAAAAATTTAACAATTCTAAGGTAGAAGAAATAACAGATCGGGAAATTGCATATTATGTCCAATACTGACTGTATTATATCCTGTTTTAAATGTTTACACATCAACAGGTGGCATTATTTTGCTATTGAATGGCAGTATTGCCTGTTTTGCGAAGAATTTTTTGAAAAAGAATATTTGTAAGATATGCAGCAGGACAATTGCACTGGATGCTGTGCCTTATTACAAATTTGTAAAATGAACTTATTATTGAACCATTCTATTTATATTGATACCACGTAATTTATCCCCAATACTCTTTCATTTTCTTTCTTAAAAAAGCTACGCTGCGTTCCAGTTGATCCATGCCGTCGACCCCATCTTCAATACTGATCCAGCTATCGAATCCCACTCTTTTTAATTCTGCAAAAATGGCATCGTAATTATTCAATCCCTTTCCTATCTCACCATGGCTCAGTCTTTTGGCATAGCCCAATGCCCCGCCTTCCTCTTTTCTCAAATCTTCAATAGTACCTTCTTTCAGGTAGCGGTCGCTGGCATGCATGGTTACCACGCGGTCTGATATTTTATATAACAACTCAAGTGGATCTTCGCCGGCCAGGTAAGTATTGCTGGGGTCGTAATTCACGCCAAAGTTTGGGTGATGAATGCTATTGACCAGCTTACTGAATACATCCATTTTTTGTGCAAATTCGGGGTATTCCCAAAAATCGTCTTTATAATGATTTTCCAGTATCAATGTAATCCCTCTTTCCTGCGCATAAGGTAAGCATACATAAATACTGTCAGCCGCAAGCTTCACACCCTCCTCTACCGAAAGTTCAGGACGTCGTTGCCCCGATAATACACGACAATAAGAACCACCCAACACATAAGTCATATCAATCCATTCCTTTTGTTTGGCAATTTCCTTTTCGCGGAATTTTGCATCCGGATGAGTAAAATCGGGCGAGCAGCACATCATGGGGATTGTTTTACCATGATCTTCTACCTGTTTACGAAATCCGGCCCATTTGCTTTTATCTGCCATTTCCAGGAAACCGGCATACCATTCCAGCCCGTCAATATCCAGTTTTACAGCAAGATCAATCCATTCTGATACGGTCATTGTTCCCTCTTTGCAAAGAGCGGTCATAAAGGCTTTGGGAAATGCGGCTAAACGGGGCATAATATAATTTGAGATTTGAAATTTGAAATTCGAGATTTTATAAAACCAACTTTTGTTAAAAATATAATTTTCTTGCTTACGGAAGCAAAAAAAACAACCACTTTAAAAACAAAAATGCTTTTAGTAATTTCATGCTGTTGTATATGCTTCCCCTATCTGTAACTAAAATAACCAACAAGATGAACAATCATATTTCGCGCAAGAAATTTTTACAGTATACAGCCTCAGCCGGGGCTGCCGCCCTGTTATCATCACTGGAAAGTTTTGCCATTGAAACCAAACAGCAAAAACTACGCGTGGCCGTTATTGGTTGCGGAAGTGTGAGCAACAGGTATATTCCGCATCTGCAAAGTTCGTCGCTCATAGAAATTGTCAGTCTTTGCGATATAAAGCCCGAGCGCGCCGAAGCACAAAACAAACAATACAATGTAGGCGCCAAAACCTACCCGGATATTGACGCCATGCTGAAAGGAGTTCCTTTTGATATGATGATCACCTTAACAGACATGCAGCAGCATGGGCAACTAAACAGGAAAGCGCTGCTGGCAGGCAGGCACGTTTGGAGCGAAAAGCCAATGGCAAATACTTATACAGAAGGTAAGGCCCTGCTGGATCTGGCAAAGCAGAAAAAGCTGCGTATATGGGGCGCCCCGGCGGTGGTAAACAGCCCTCAGTTTGCTTTCATGAACCAGTGCATACAGGAAGGTAAATTGGGTAAACTGGCCAGTGCGCACGGGCAATACGGCCATACGGGTCCCACCTGGTCGGCCTTTTTTTATGAAAAGGGCGGTGGCAGCATGCCGGATCTTGGTGTATATAATATGGCTACGCTCACTGCATTATTAGGCCCGGCAAAAAGCGTGATGGCCATGCTTTCCATTGTTAAGCCCGAAAGAAAGGTAGATGATAAAGGCATTGTTAAAGTAGAAGCGGAAGACAATGCGCATGTATTGATGGATCACGGCAATGGAGTGATCTCTCATGTAATGTGCGGGTTTAATTTCTTTGATCCTCACGGGCATGAAGCCGGCAATCAAACACTGCACAGCATACAGATCTTTGGTGACAAAGGCAATATCCGCCTGATAGGCTACGACTGGGAAACCAACGGTGTAATACTCGACGACTCCTGGGATGAAGCGCCTAAATTATTAAGCACCGACAAAGGCGGGTATGTATGGCAGGAAGGCGCCACCAAAGTAGGAGAAGCATTGATAAATAAAACGGAACCTACCATTAATGTGGAACATGCATTGCATGTGCTGGAGGTGATAGAAGCCGCGAGAAAATCATCAGCCACAGGAATGAAGATTCCTCTGAAGAGCACTTTCAAATACCCGGTATTGTAGTTCTTAACATAACATGTAAACCCTGATATACCGTTGAAGTGCTTGCACGTTCCCAACCGGCAAGAGATGCCTCAGCTCTGCTACGCTTCGTTCAGCATGACGAGCTCTATTGTACCGTCATTTCGAACAAAATAAAACGAGGAGGTACGACGAAGTTTTATGAAGTGAGAAATCTCCTGGGACAATGATACACTGTTGAAATGCTTTGCACGCTGCCAACCGGCATTCCGAACGTTCGGAACCGCTTCACCCATTTGGCATGACTGATACTAAAGCCCTCCTTCTGTTTCAACAATAAAATTGCAGAAGTAGAAATTGTCGGGATCGATATTTTTTTGGCGTGCCAGCTTTTCTGCCGCGATCTGCAAAGGGATAATATTGACAACCGGGCTAAAAAAAGACGGCAGCGCAGGTATATTGATTCCTTCTGCGCCTGCAATATCCGGTAAATCATCTCCGATCATCAATACCTTTACTCCTTTTGCAACCAGGTCTTTTATCAAAGCGATATCATGAGCTTTCACTGCTCCTTCATCTAACCAAACTGCAATGCTCAAAGGATTTTTGATGATCTCCTGCGGACCATGACGGAAGCTGCCGGTGGTAAGTGCGGATGCAGGTTGCTTTGCAGCTTCCTGCCATAACAACATACTCTCATGGGCAGAAGCAAGGTTGATATGCCGTGCCAAAAAATATACATGCGGATTCATTTGCTGAAGCCATGCGGTTGATTCAATTTGTTGTTGCCAGGAAAGAATATCCTGTTGCAGCGTTTCAAAACAGTTTTTTAATGCTGCCTGTGTTGAAAGGGTAATCTCATTTTTTGCTATTATTTCTGCCAGCAGTTGTCCTACCAGTATAATAGCAGTATAGGTGCTTACCGATATGCTATGATCGAATGCTACATTGGTAAGCAAACAAATATCGGCCTGCTCTCCAAGAGGACTATCAACAGCATTGGTAATGGCTACTACCGAGGCTTTGGCAGCTTTGCATTTTGTGAGCGCATTGACAATTTCGATACTCTTACCGCTACGCGATAAAAAAATTACGGTAGACGATGCCGGAATTTTCGTGTGATGCAAAAAGTCTGCTGCATCGCACAGCATTGACTGTATACCTGCCTGGTTAAAAGCCGCCTGTATAGCCAGCCCGGCACTCCAGCTTGCGCCGATGGCGCTGATAAAAACATTTCCTGCATTTTTTATCAACCCGGTGGCCAGGTGCAGTTGCTCTTTCCCTGCTGTGCTGCTGTATTGCAACGATTGCCATAACTGATCGGGCTGATTCAGAATATCGGTAAAGTATTTTGTCATCAATGAATGTTTTTGTTTGTTACGGTTTGTCCTTTATGTTACCTGATCCTTTCAGGTCTGATACGGCACAGTAAAATTCCGGCTGCATGCATGTCCTAATGCTGTGCGTTCATTTCCGCTAATATTTCTTCCAGCAGCGCTGTGCAACTTTCGCAACCGGTGCCGGCATTGGTTCCTTTTTTTACTTCATCCAGCCTGGTACATCCATTCTCTTTTATATCGGCTACAATAGCGCCTTTGGTTACTCCTTCACACAAACATATAATGGCGTTGTCGGGCAAATCAATTACACGCTGCTGCAGGCCACCGAGCCCGGGATCGATCAGTTCCGAAAGATCTGTGGCGATCTTTATTTTATTTCTCAGCAAATTGAAAAGCGCGGAATACCCGCCTGTATCTCCTATCATCATTCCCCCTAACACATACCGGCCATCGGGCGATATGTTCACCCTTTTGTAAACACCTGCATTTTTATCTATATACAGTAAAGGGGTATGAGGCGCCGTTCCCAATGCATCTCCAAAAGAAATTACCCTGACATCCATAATCTTAAGGGTGATCAAAAAAGCATTTCCCAAAAAGACCTTGTAGATTTTTGCCAGCCTGGCGGCTACTACTTCTGCCATTTCAAAACAGGGCGCAGCAAGCCCCCATATTTTCCCGGCCGCAAAAGCACACTCACCTATAGCATATATATCACCATCGCTGGTAAGGTTGTAGTTGTTTACTGTAATGCCGCCATGCTCTCCCAGTGTTAACCCACATTCTCTGGCCAGTTCGTCACGTGGACGTATACCTGCTGAAATCACTACCACATCCGCCGCCAAAACTGTTCCATCGGCACATACAATCGCTTCCGTTTTTGCATCACCTGTTATCCTGTGCACCTGTTTGTTGCAGCATACATGCAAACCTGCATGAACAAGATGTTGTTGTAGCAGAGCAGCGCCTTCTTCATCCAACTGTTTTGCCATCAGGTGAGGAGCAACCTCTATTACTGTAGTATGCAATCCCATATTCGCCAGGGCACGGGCGGCTTCCAATCCCAGGATGCCACCACCCACCACCACTGCTTTGTGCTGAGGCTGGATATATTCTTTTATCGCTACAAGATCAGGTAACGTACGGTATACAAATACTCCCGGTATATTTTTATTTTCAATAGGGGGAACAAATGGATTTGAACCGGTTGCCAAAACCAGCCTGTCATATTTTTCGATCGTGCCTTTTGCAGTTCTTATCCATTTTTCTGGCCGGTTTATTTCAATTACCTGCTCACCGGTTTTCAATACTATTTTATGCTGCGTGTACCATGCAGCAGGGGCAAGCATCAGCTTTTCCGCTATTGGTTCAGTAAAAAAGCTGGTCAGGTTGATCCTGTCATATGCAGGGTAAGTTTCTTCCCCATATACTACCAGATCGTAGCTTTTTGACAACCGGTATTTTACAAATTTTTCGCAAAATTTAAATCCCACGGGGCCATTTCCTACCAAAACTATTTTTAACTTTTTTTCGGGAGCACTGGTTGTTTTTTTCATATCAGCCTTTTTTCACTCCCTGCCGCAATTTATCCAGGTACCACCAGTGGAAATTCACCACATCAGCTTCCGATGGCGCCAATGGACCGGGTTCATATCTCGAAGACAATATACCTTTCTGGTTGTTTTCACACAAATGCCAGTCCTGCTCACCGGTTATTTTCCAGAACTCTGTTAATCTTTCAACATCGTAGTCAACCCCTTCTTCCGCAGCACCATTTACCAGCCAGGTTAAATCTACTGCAGAATGCAAAGCATCTATAGGGGTAATGCGCATTGCCCAGATGTAATCGCTCACTCCGTCCATCCAGAAGTTAGGATAGTTGATCAATCCCACCACACCACTGTCATAGTGCAGATGCCCCCCCATTAAAGGAGCTGCCGGCTTACCATCTAACGTGTAGCTTTCCATGCCGGGGCGCAACGGGTACCTTGTGGCATAATGAGTGCTGCCATTTTCATTCTCGATCGTTTCAACTGCCAGCCCATTGCGTTTCCATATTTCCATGCTATCCTGCACAACTGCTTCCCTGTCTTCCACCAGGTTAGCACCCACTACTACACTGCAGTATTCAATATGCACAGGCCCGCAATGGTAACATTCCCTGAAATTTTCACCGATCAGCTTCCAGTTCGCATCCAGTTCATAACGCTCCCTGTACGCAACCCTGGCGTTATGCAATTGGTAAGGACGCAGGTAAGGCGACAGCTCCCGGGTTTCTTTGGTAAAGTCGGGCGCTGTATCTGCCAGGCAGATAAATATGGCACCCTCAATAAGCGACACATGTACCGGGTGCAGTCCAAAACGACTTTTATCAAAATCATCGGGCATTAAACGTGCATTCCTGAGCCTGCCGTTTTTTTCATACACCCAGTTATGATAGGGGCATTTGAGTTTATCTTCATGCCCTCGTTCTTCGAGGCATATGGCTGAGCCGCGGTGCCTGCATGAATTGTGATGCGCATATACGCAGCCGTCATCTCCCCGGATGATGATGATGGACTGATCCAGTATAGTGAACAAAAAATAATCACCCGCCCCGGGTATTTCACAATCGAACCCCGCAAACAACCAGCTTTTTTTCCATACATGTTCTATTTCAGCATCAAACACTTCCTGGCTGGTATAAAAATCACGCCCGAGGCTCCAGTTCTTTTTATAGGCCTGCAATAACAACTGAACTTTGTTCATATAACAACAGTTTTATCGGTTCATAATTTTAATGCCCCCGGCCATTTATTTTCATCATTGCTGCATTGCTACGGATTTATTTTTTCTTACCCGCATCAAAAACAAAAAAATTACGGCCACCGCCCATACCACCACACTGAATATACCAAAAATCTGTCGCATTGGCAATGACTCATACAACCTTCCTGTAAGAATATTTCCCAAAACAGCCCCGGCGCCAAAATACATGGCCCATAACAGCGACTGGCCGGTGGTTCGCCATGCTGCAGGCACTTTATGGTTCACAAACTCAACACTGGCAATCCACAGCAATGTCCAGGTAACACCATTGAGGGTTTCAATTCCAATCACCATATAGGGATTACCATTCAGGTAATACAACAACAACCGCACCGCAGTTCCCCAAATGGCAATTTGTAAAACATTGTCCGCGCTTGTTTTGCGCAGCAGCCAGGCGGCAATAAAATAAAATGGTAATTCACTCAATGCCTGTATACCAATCGCCGTTCCGGTAACGGAAGAGGAGGCGCCGATCTCACGCATGTATACGGTCAAGAAAAAAGAGCTGGCAGACTGTGCAATGGAGACCACCATCACTATGATCAAAAAGCTCAGCAATAGCTTATTTTCCAGTGTTTGCCGCAACCCTTTAAAACTGATATCTGCTGCCGAAACAGAAGAGATGTACAGAGCAAGTCCTCTTGCGGCAATCCATGTAATAAAAAGAAATGCCGCTCCCAGGTAGAACACCACATCGCTGCCATATGTTTCAGTAAGCAACCCGGTAAGCAATGCTCCTGTTCCAAAGCCCGGAGCACCCCAGAATCGCAGGTTGCTGTATGATGTATTTTGCTGCCGTGCTGTATAATCAAGCGTTAAGCTATCCAGCAAAGGCAATACCGGTGTTTGAAAAAGAGCAAGCAAAAAAGTAGATGATCCGATTGAAAATTTTCCTTTGGCAACAAAAGGAAAAACAGCAAACAACAAAGCGGCTGCCAGAACTGCTATATTAAAGCAAAGCATCTTCCCCTTTTTGTCTGCCATTACTCCCCAGAAAGGTTGTACCACCAGCATTACCAGCCAGGGAATAGCAGATATATATCCCATTACAGAACCGCTCATCCCTTTATCCTCCAGCCATAAATTAAAATTAGGCATCCAGCAACCCAATGAGGCAAAGCCAAAAAAGAATACGGCCCTGAACAGGTTGCTTTCTTTATTTCCTATGGTGAATGATGATTTCAATTTGAGATTTGAAATTTAAGAATTTGAAATTTGAAACCCCCGGATTTTGAATAAGTTGATCACTGGCATCGGTTGCCGCTTTAGGAATATATTTAATAACAGGAATTTTTTTCGCAGTTGTGGACAGGGCGAAAATTGAACTTGACCACCGAAGATAAATGCGCTGTTTCTCGAATTCCTTGATATATTCCGGGTGTGGGCTGTTTCCATTCCATGAAGCTACAAAAAGACAATGGCTACTCTTCTACCTTACCCAGCCCCAGCTTTTCTACTGCAATTTGTGAGGCGATCTGGCTGGCATCTTTTTTATTGAAAGCTTTTCCTTCGGCAATCAGTTCGCCATCTACCACGGCGCCTACAGTAAACAGGCGGCGTCCGTTTTCGAAACGCTCTTCCAGGGTCTCAAATTCCAGGTTCTTGCCGTTTTTGTTTGCCCAGCCGTATAACTTGTTCTTATGATTGATCTCCAGGGTTTCCAGGTCTTCTACAAACATATGCGGTATAATAATCCGCTTTAATACCCACTGCTTGGTGGTATTATACCCCTTGTCTACATAAATGGCCCCTACCAATGCTTCAAGAGTATTACCAAAGATCTGGCTTACCTTAAGCGAACCGTCGTTTTTATTATAGATGGTTATTTTTTTCAGCCCCATTTTCACCGCTATTTCGTTAAGCGTTTGACGGTTTACCATTTTACTCCTCATTTCGGTTAAAAAACCTTCCCCTTTATAAGGATAGCGCTTAAACAGATAATCGGCTACAATACCACTTAGTATGGCATCGCCCAGGTACTCAAGGCGCTCATTATTTTCATCAGTGCTTTCCTTTACAGAGCGATGACTTAAGGCTGTTTTATAAAGAGACAGGGTTCCGGGTGCAAAACCAAGCACATTGCATAACTGCTTATAAAAGAATCGGCTGGTTTTGTCGACACCCAGATATTGAATAAAATACCGCACTAATGCCAAAACAGAGAATTTAAAAGTAATGTATAGCAAATGTAACGCAACTCTTTAAGAGTTGGAACATTCAATAACGTTAACGGCAGAATCAGGCAGAATATTTTTTTACAATCACCGAGGCATTATGCCCGCCAAAACCAAAAGTATTGCTCAATGCGGCCCTTACGGGACGTTGCTGGGCCTTCCAGAAGGTAAAATTAAGCGCAGGATCCAATCCCGGATCGTCTGTAAAATGATTAATGGTAGGAGGGACAATGTCATTTTTAACCGCCATTACACAGGCTATTGCTTCTATTACGCCTGCAGCGCCCAAAAGGTGCCCGGTCATGGATTTGGTAGAGCTTATATTCAGTTTATACGCATGTTCGCCAAAAACAGACTGTATGGCTTTTACTTCCGAAATATCGCCCAGCGGAGTAGAAGTGCCATGTACATTGATATAGTCGATATCTTCCGGTTTCATTCCTGCATCCTGCAAAGTAGCCAGCATAACATTTTTTGCCCCCAATCCTTCGGGATGAGGTGCTGTAATGTGATGGGCATCTGCGGTAGCGCCGGCGCCTGCAATTTCGCCAATAATGTTGGCGCCCCTGGCCAGGGCATGTTCCAGGTTTTCCAGTATCAGCATCCCGGCGCCCTCGCCAATTACAAACCCATCGCGGTCCTTATCAAAGGGGCGCGAGGCAGTTTTGGGATCATCATTCCTTTCGCTCAATGCTTTCATGGCATTAAAGCCACCCACCCCCGCTTCCCTGATCACGCTTTCGCTGCCACCTGCCAGTATAATATCCGCCTTCCCCAAACGAATCAGGTTAAAAGCATCCATGATGGCGTGTGTGGAAGAAGCGCAGGCAGAAACAACCGCGTAATTGGGTCCGCGGAATCCGTGCCGCATGGATATTTGCCCAGCGGCAATATCCAGTATCATTTTGGGAATGAAAAAAGGATTAAACCGGGGGGTGCCATCTCCCAGTGCAAATTCTGTTACCTCCTGCTGAAAAGTAATCAATCCACCAATTCCACTCGAAAAGATAACGCCAACCCTGTCGGGGTTAATCGAATCTTTACTGATACCGGCACTTTTAACAGCTTCGTCGCTGCATACCAGCGCCGTTTGTGTAAACCGGTCTATTTTGCGGGCTTCTTTTTTATCAAGAAAACTGGTGGGGTCAAATTGCTTAAGTTCGCAGGCAAACCGTGTTTTGAATTTTGAGGCATCAAATAGCGTAATGGCATCTGCCCCCGACACGCCATTAATCAACCCATGCCAGTAATCCGGCACGGAATTTCCCAATGGGGTTAAGGCACCTATGCCTGTTACAACAACTCGTTTTAAATCCATAAGCAAGTTTGCCTGCGATCAGCTAAATAGGAAGAAATTACTTTGCATGCTCTTCAAGGTAAGCAATAGACTGTCCTACAGTAGTAATAGTTTCAGCTTGCTCATCAGGAATAGAGATATTGAATTCTTTTTCGAATTCCATGATCAGTTCTACTGTGTCTAATGAATCAGCTCCCAGATCATTGGTGAACGATGCTTCGGGAGTTACCTCAGCTTCATCAACACCTAGTTTGTCAACAATAATCTTCTTAACTCTTGTTGCAATGTCAGACATGGTTGTAAAATTTGGTTAATACTTGGGTGCAAAAATATAGTTTTTGGGATAAAAACAATATCTATTTGAATTTGTGCAAAAAAGAGGCTTTCTGCCCTCTTTTTAAAACAGCCGGACTTCCAGGTATATAAATCGAAATCTCCCTCTGTATTATAGTGCATTTTTTGTATTTTTAAACCATTCTCCCGGTTAAACCTAGCACAGCATGCCATTAAAGATCATCGACCACGGCACCCCCGAATACCAGCAAATGATCCGTTTGCGGGATGAAATCCTGCGCAAGCCCCTGGGTTTATATTTTGACCCCGAAGAATTAAACAGAGAAAAAGACGATGTATTAATAGGAGCATTTGAAGAAGACAAATTAATCGGGTGCTGCCTGCTTACCCGGTTTGACAGCACGACCTGCCGGTTGCGGCAAATGGCAGTAAGCAGCAATTTACAACAAAAAGGAGTGGGTGCCACCCTCATGAACTTTGCTGAAAATGTTGCCCGGGAAAGGGGCTATGAAACACTGGTCATGCATGCACGAAAATCGGTTGTCGGATTTTACGAAAGATTCGGGTATATCATTTCCGGCGATGAATTTTATGAAGTGACCATCCCTCATTATGTAATGAAAAAAAGGCTGCGGTAAACGTGGGCAACCTGGTAATTGCGGACAGTAAAAAAGCGCAACGATCATTGCGCTTTAGTTGAATATATAATTGACCAAGCATTCTCTACTTAACTAAACAGTCCCCCTCCATTTTCTTCGGACTCAGGAGCAGGCCCCGGATCCACCGGCTCAGACGTTACAACGATCAGTTCTACAACAGACTCCTCGGCTACAGGAAGTATTTCAACAGGCGTTGCAGCAGGGGTCTTCTTCGGGGGAGCGGCTTTTTTTACGGCTTTCTTAACTACCTTTTTAGGAGCCGCCTTCTTTTTAGGAGCAGCTTTTTTAGCAGCTTTTTTTACCGCTTTCTTTACAGCTTTCTTGGCTGCCTTTTTGGGCGCTGCCTTCTTTTTGGGAGCGGCTTTTTTAGCAGCTTTTTTCACCGCTTTTTTAGCTGCTTTTTTAGGTGGTGCCTTCTTTTTAGGAGCGGCTTTTTTAGCAGCTTTTTTCACCACTTTCTTAACTGCTTTTTTGGGCGCTGCCTTTTTTTTAGGCGCACTCTTTTTCTTTGCTTTAGCCATGATTGTTGGAATTTATTGTGTTTGTAGAAGAGATTAATTGATGCAGAAAATTAGGTAATAATATTTATATAATAAAAAACCCCATCATTTTTTTATTATTCTGTATGTATATCACTAAAAACCCCCGCTTTTAGCGGGGGCTTTCAAACTATTCAAAGTCAGTGCTATTACAAATTAGGCTGCGGAGTATAACGGAGGTAAGGTTTTACCACATTTACGCCTTTAGGGAATTTCTTAACAGCATCTTCGGTAGATACGGCAGGAACCACAATTACATCTTCTGTCGGCTGCCAGTCTGCAGGGGTAGCCACGCTGTAATTAGCAGTCAGCTGTAAAGAATCAATTACGCGCAACACCTCGTTAAAATTCCTTCCGGTAGACGCGGGATAAGTAATGGTCAATTTTACCTTTTTATCAGGACCTATTACAAACAGCGAACGAACCGTAAAGTTTTCCGATGCATTGGGATGGATCATGCCATAAGCAGTCGCCACTTTCCTTTCAGGATCGGCTATGATAGGAAAACGGACATCAGCATTCTGTGTTTCATTGATATCCTTGATCCAGCCGGTATGCCTGTCGAGCGTGTCAACGCTTACTGCCAGCACTTTTACATTCCGCTTCGCAAATTCATCCTGTAAAAGAGCGGTTTTACCCAGCTCGGTGGTACATACAGGCGTATAGTCAGCAGGGTGGGAGAATAAAACACCCCAGCCATCTCCAAGATATTCGTAAAAATCAATTTTGCCCGCGCTTGTTTCAGCGGTAAAGTTTGGTGCTATATCACCTAAACGCAAACTCATAAAACTTCTATTTAAAGGTTAAAAATGGATTGCGAATATATTCATTTCCTACCATTTCGGTGGACTATTCTTCTAAAAAAAATTAAAATGTTCTCCCACGGCCGATAGCCGACCTGCCAAACCGGTCTTTTACGCCGTCAATGGCTTTGTATAAACCGGTTTTTTTCTCATTGTTTTCGAACAGGTTGGTTTGAAGGGCTTCATTTGTCAACTCACTGAGCCTCACGCCCAAAAGCCTTACATGGTCGCCTTTTTTGTACAATTTATGAAAGAGATCTTTTGCAACAGGCATTAATTCATCGTCGTAAAAAGTATATGATATGGAAAGCTGGCGCGACGTAGTCTGAAAATCGGCATACCTGATTTTAACAGCCACACAGCCGGCCATCTTATTGTCCTGCCGCAGTTCATACCCTACTTTTTCTGTCATCCGCACCAGCTCTTTCAACAAAAAATCAGGGTCATTGCTGTTGGCTTCGAACGTGTTTTCGGTTGAAATGGATTTCGCTTCGTGGTAGGACGATACCTCCCCGTTATGCCTGCCATGCGCTTTATGCCACAGTTCTATCCCGTAATTACCCAGCAAAAACTCCATTTCTTCCTGTTTCCTTGCCGCAATATCACCAATGGTTACTATACCAACGGCTAAAAGCTGCTGATGGGTTTGCCTGCCAATGCCGGGAATCGTATTGACGGGAAGAGGAGCCAGGTATTCTTTTTCCATACCGGCAGCCACCTGCACGTAGCCGTTGGGCTTGGCTTCGTTCGTGGCTATTTTAGCTATCATTTTATTGGAGGCCAGCGCAAAAGAAATAGGCAATCCTGTTTTATCAATAATTTCCTGCCTAAGGTCTTTTGTCCATTGCCAGGGATTGAAGTATTTATCCATCCCTGTCAGGTCAAGATAAAACTCATCAATAGAAGCTTTTTCGAATAAAGGAGCTTTGGCAGCAATAATTTCGGTAACCCATCTTGAATATTTGCTGTATTCGCCCCTTGTACCTTTTACAACCGTTGCATGCGGGCATAGTCGCATGGCAGTAGCCATTGGCATAGCCGAATGAATACCAAATTTCCGGGCTTCGTAACTGCAGGCGGCTACTACTCCCCTTTCTTTACTGCCACCTACAATTAAAGGTTTTCCTTTTAAAGAAGGATCGTTGATGCACTCCACCGAAACAAAAAAAGCATCCAGGTCAAAATGTGCTATGATGCGCGTTTGAGCCATTTACAGGTGACATGCAATTTACTGAATAGCCAGCAAAACTGCCGCAGCCAGGGCAGCCGTTTCCGTTCTGAGCCGGGTGTTGCCCAAACTTACCGCCCTGAACCGATGCTCCAGGGCCAAGGCAGCTTCCTGAGGTGTAAAATCGCCTTCGGGGCCTATACATATTGTTTTACTTCCCGCACAGGCAACCACTTTGGGTAAAGGTTCCTTTTCCGATTCCATACAATGAGCTATCCATTTTATATCCCCGGTTGAAACAGGTATCCATTCCTTAAAATTCACCGGGTCCGGCATAGAAGGCAGCCAGCATTGCCGGCTCTGCAGCATGGCACTTACCAGGATATTTTGCATCCTGTCGCGGCGAAAATGGGTACGCTCTGTTCTTTCGCAAACCAGCGGAACAATGACCGTAATGCCTGTTTCAGTAGCTTTTTCAAGGAACCATTCGAACCGGGATGTATTTTTAAGCAATGAAACCGCGATGGTAAGCTGCTGCTGTGGCGGGGGAACATTCGTCTCGCTTTGGATTTGCACCATACAATTCCTCCTGCCCATGCTGTGCACCGACCCAATGAATTTTTTCCCTTTTCCATCTGTGAGATACATCTGGTCGTCTTTTTTCATACGCAGCACCTGCATCACGTGTTTAGACGCAGTTTCATCCAGCGTAACAATACCGCCGGGCGGAACTATCTCTTCCGAATAAAAAAAAGGAAAAGGCATTGTGATGTATTGTTTGTGGTTTATAGTTTATTGTTTCGGGTTACAGGTTGCAGGTTACAAGTTTTTTTTATAAACAATAAACCTCAAACTATTAAACATCAAACCATAAACTCCAAACCCGAAACCTAAAAAGGCGCTTCATCATCAAAGCCGCTGTCGTTCATTTTACTGCCTTTTTGAATAAAAAGACGGGCATTATCATTGCCGCTGCCACTATCGCCGGGAACCGGTTTCCAGTTACCCTGGGGCAAACCCAGCCCTCCGAAGTCGTCGTTTTCCATTTCCACAAACTTCTGTATATGAAGCAAAGCTCTGAGCTTAATGGTTTCGAGCGAGCCATTTCTGTGCTTGGCTATACGAACATGGGTTTCTCCTTTATTGTTCTCCCCCATTTCGTTGGCGGTTATGTTATAGTATTCCGGGCGATACAGGAACATGACCATATCCGCATCCTGCTCTATGGCTCCCGACTCGCGGAGGTCACTCAACTGTGGCATCTTGTCGCCTTCCTTTCTTTTTTCAACCTCGCGGCTCAACTGGCTCAGCGCAATAATGGGTATCCCCAGCTCTTTTGCCAGCCCTTTCAGATTTCTTGAAATGGTACTGATCTCCTGCTCACGGTTTGTGCTCTTTTTATCTCCGGTGCCGCTCATCAGCTGCAGGTAATCTATAATGATCAAACCAAGATTGTGCTTGTTCTTTAAACGCCTGCACTTCGCCCTCAATTCAAAAATGTTCAGCGCGGGCGTATCGTCTATAAATATAGGCGCTTTTTGAAGCCGCTGGATACCATTCCGGTACAATTGCTCCATTTCATGGTCTTCCATCTTTCCCCGAGCAATTTTTTCAAGCCATATTTCGCTTTCCGCACTTAATATACGCTGCGCCAATTGCGCAGAGCTCATTTCCAGGCTAAAAAATGCAATGGGAGTAGGCTTGGTTGAGCTTAATGCGGCATTGCGTACCAGGTTAAGCGCAAAAGCTGTTTTACCCACGGCAGGACGGGCGGCAAGAATGATCAGGTCGGTAGGTTGCCAGCCATAAGTTACTCTATCGAGCGAGGGAAAACCGCTTGGCACTCCTGTAATGTCTTCCTGGCGATTGCGCATGTCTTCTATGCGCTGTATGGTTTTTACCAATACGGTATCAATGCTGTCGAAATTCTTGCGCAGGTGGTTATTGGTTATTTCAAAAAGCTTGCTCTCGGCTTCATCCAGTAAATCAAACACATCGGTAGAATCTTCATAAGCGTCACTTATTACTTCTCCACTGATGCGTATCAAATCGCGCTGTATGAATTTTTGAAGAATAATACGCGAATGGGTATCTACGTTTGCCGACGATACTACTGCATTGGTAAGTTTTGTTACAAAATAAGGACCACCCACTAATTCCAGCTCTTCCCTTGTTCTTAATTCTTCTACTACGGTAAGTAAATCTATAGGCATGCTTTTCTGGGCAAGACTTTGCATGGCCCTGAAAATCCGCTGGTGAGCATCTACATAAAAGCACTCAGGCTTCAGTATCTCAATTACTGTATCAAAAGCTGTTTTTTCCAGCATAATCGCTCCCAGTACAGCCTCTTCCAGGTCTCTCGCCTGCGGAGGAACCTTTCCGTACATCATAGTACTCAGGTCGAGGGAAGTTTTACGACGGGTTTTACGATCTTTATTAAGATTGGCAAGAGGATCCATCAATATTTTTTATATAGGGTGACATTTGTTGTTTTTGTTTTCATCAGATAGCTGAAAAGCCGCGTCACATTTCAAAATTCACGTATATATGTTTTTTATTTATCCCATCACAGGTAATCAACCCTATTGTTCAGTAAATGTTAAACCATTGTTACCGGAATGTTACCAACTGTATTGGGAGAGCGAATTTAACGGCATTGATTTTTGTTATCCAAATTGAAAAGGGATTTTTTTTTATTAAATAATGCGCACATGTTAATACACAGGTTACAGGCACTTTTCCACCTGAATATTTTACTTGTACACAATTTACCAAAAAATTGCGCTTCTTAAAAGAGGTAATTCACACTTCATGTGCAAAACAATTCATCCGGTATTTTTTGGCTGAATAAGAAAGATAACAGTATGGGCTTTACATGAAATTGAGCGCTCATGTCAATTTAATTATCTTTGCCCCGCCCTGTTTTTAAGGGTTTGTATACTATTAAAAGGATCAAATTAATATGACGATCAGCTATAACTGGCTTTGCGAATACTTAACGATAAGCATTACCCCCGAAAAACTGTCAGCAGTTTTGACCTCTCTGGGGCTGGAAGTAGAAAATTTTGAAAAAAAAGAGCAGGTGAAAGGCGGCTTAGAGGGGTTGGTAACGGGCGAAGTGATAGAATGCGGCAAACACCCCAACGCCGATAAGTTAAGTCTTACCAGGGTAAATACCGGGTCTGGTGAGGCTTTAACCATTGTTTGCGGCGCGCCCAATGTTGCCGTGGGACAAAAGGTAATTGTTGCTCCTGTAGGTACTACCATTTACCCGTTGAAGGGGGAACCTGTTACTATGAAAGTAGCCAGGATACGCGGGCAGGAAAGCTATGGAATGATTTGCGCAGAAGACGAAATCGGACTGGGTGAGCGCCATGACGGTATTGTTGTATTGCCTGCAGATACGCCGGTAGGGTTGCCGGCTGCCTCGTACTACCAGCTTAAAGAGGACTGGATATACGAAATAGGGCTGACCCCCAACCGGATGGATGCAATGAGCCACCTGGGTGTTGCCAAAGACGTTGCGGCCTACCTGGCGATACACGACAACCGGGAAAACATCATGAAGTATCCCTATACGAATGATTTTAACAAAGACAGGCAGGGCACGGAAATTGAAGTAAAGATTGAAAATACACAAGCCTGCCAACGCTATTGCGGTGTGGTTATTGATGATATAGTGGTAAAGGAAAGCCCGGCATGGTTAAAAAACAGGCTTAAATCGATCGGTTTGCGCGCCATTAACAACATAGTAGACATTACCAACTTCATTCTTCACGAAACCGGGCAACCATTGCACGCTTTTGATGCAGACAAAATAAAAGGAAACGCCGTTATCGTAAAGAACCTCCCCGCCGGCACTCCCTTTATTACACTTGATGAAAAAGAAAGGAAAGTTGGAGCGGATGATATTATGATATGCAACGGAGCAGGAGAACCCATGTGCTTTGGGGGAGTATTCGGCGGACTGGAAAGCGGGGTAACAGCCGCCACCAAACGAATATTCCTGGAAAGCGCGTGGTTCAATCCCGTTACAATAAGAAAAACTTCCTTTGGGCATAACCTGCGTACCGATGCCGCTACCCGTTTTGAAAAAGGGGTTGATATCAGCAATACGGCGAATGTTTTAAAAAGGGCCGCCCTGTTAATCAAAGAAATAGCCGGCGGCACAATCAGCTCGGATCTCATAGATGTTTATCCTGATCCAAAGCCAAAAAAACAGGTAACCCTTACCTACAAATACCTGCGGAGGCTTAGTGGCAAGGAATATGCGCCTGCTGCCGTGAAAAAAGTTTTAACAAGCCTGGGATTTGACATCATCCGGGAAAACAAAGAAGAGATTACGGTAGCTGCACCTTTCAGCAAACCCGATATAGAATTACCAGCCGATATCGTAGAAGAAATAATGCGGGTTGATGGTTATGACAATGTAGCGATCCCTCAGCGTATTACCGTTAGTCCTTCGGTTGAAGCCTTCGGCTTTCAAACAGCCCTTAAAGAAAAAACAGGTAATTATCTCGCTGGAAACGGGTTCAACGAAATATTTACCAACTCCATTACCAACAGCGCCTATTTTGATGATGAGATACTACAAACATCTGTAAAGATGATCAACAGCCTGAGCGCTGACTTGAACATCATGCGCCCCTCCATGCTGGAAACAGGGCTGGAATGTATTGTGCACAACCTCAACAGGAAGAACAACCACCTGCGCCTCTTTGAATTTGGTAAGACCTACAAAAGCATGGGTGCAGGCAGGTATGAAGAAAAGGAAAAGCTATGCCTGTATATAACCGGCATGATCCGGGAAGCATCGTGGAAGGAAAAAGAAAGCAAAAGCGATTTTTTTTATGCGAAGGGAGTAACGGAAAGCATTTTACAAATCTCGGGGCTGGATTCGTGGCAATTTGAAACCACCGACAGCCGTGAATTAGAATACGGATTGAACGTTTCGGTCGGTAAAACCGCCATAGCAACGCTTGGGCTTGTTAAAAATGCGATTACCAAACGCTTTGATATTAAACAACAGGTTTGGTACATTATTTTCGACTGGGAAAAGCTGCATACACTTGCTGCCGCACAAAAGCAGGGCTATACAGAAATACCGAGATTCCCGGCGGTACAGCGGGACCTTGCCATTGTGCTGGGCAAACAGGTAGCTTTTGAAACGGTTGAGCAAACCGTAAGAAAGGCAGCTATACAACGATTAGAGTCAGTGAAACTCTTTGATGTTTTTGAAAGCGATAAGCTGGGAGCCGGTAAGAAATCGCTGGCGGTGAGCTTTACTTTCCTGGACAGGGAAAAGACACTTACAGATACCGAAATAGACGCCATGATGCAGCATATAATAACACGGTTTGAAAAAGAGTTATCTGCAGAAATAAGAAAATAATAAATACATTACAGCCATACCATACCAATGGCCTATTTTGATGAACATATCAGCCGGGTTAACGACAAATTACAATTGTTGCTGAAACAGTTTCAGGCATTGCAAAAAGAAAATGAGAAGCTGAAGCTGGAGCTGAATCAGAAAAATGAACTGGAAAAACAAATGCTTCAAAAAACCGAGCTATTGCAGCAGCAGGTTGAAATAGCCAGAGCTTCTGTTGGAGAGTCGGGGAAGGAGGTAAAATCGGAACTGGAGAAAAGGATCAACATGTATGTACGGGAGATCGACCGTTGTATTGCACTGCTTGCCAATCAATAATTAAATTCTTTTTACAAGTTGCAGGCTTTGTTCGGCTGATTGACAGGAAAGTTCGAGTGAGTAAATTCCATAAGGCAGGTCGTTCAGGCCTTTCCAGCACACCAATCGCTGGCTTGGCTCTATTTTTGTTTCCAGCATGCTGCAGATGCATCCTTTTTCATCTCTCAGTACTGCTTTAAGAGGAGATAACACAGCGTCAGTAAGTTCCAGGACCAGGGTATCGATAAATACCTGTGATTTTAAAGTTGCAAGCATCGTTTTCCGGGATTTGAGGTTTAAAGGATTTTTTGGCGATTAACACAATAATGTATTTTTGAAATAACGCAAAAAACAATGTTTTCTGTTGATAACCTGTGAATAAATATAAAAACTAATCATTTGGCAATGCAAGCATTGATAGCAATCAATATACCCATTGGCGACCGGACCTTCCGCATCAAGGTGGCGCCTGCTGATGAAGAACAGGTACGAAAAACCATTAAGATCATCAATGACAAGATCATTGAGTTTAAAACCGAGTTCGCCGGAAAGGATATGCAGGACTATATTTCGATGGTATTGCTTTGGTATGCAACACAAATGCAGAGCGGGAAAGCTACCGTACTGGAAAAAGAAGTAACAGATGCTCTTTCAAAAATTGAAGGGCAACTAAATAAAACACTTGGCCTGCAGAAAGGTTAAATAATTTATCAAACATCAATAACCTCCCAAATAGAATGGTCCGGATAAGTTTGGGCTGGGCGGCATCAAATCCTTTTCACAAGATTCAACAACCTTTTTTCCTCTTCGCCCGATAATTCAAGAGTATACACTCCATAAGGAAGCTCATTGAAACCGCTCCAGCAAAAAGTTTTTATGCCTTGCTCAAACTTTGTGTTGAGGCTGTTGCATACCTTTCCCTGGTCGTCGCGCAATACCGCATTTAAAGATGGAGATAGTGTTTCACTTAAATCAAAAACCAGCGTATCAATAAATACCTGCGATTTTAATCTGGCAGTCATATTATTCAAGTATTCTCAGGTTACCGCGGAATGGTTTTTCAACCCTTTATAAGGTCAGCTTCCGCGGTTAAAATAGTAATGTAAAGTTAGGCCTGGTAAAAAAACAAACCAATCTTTACATCGTATAATTTACACTATTGATCGAAAATATACTACGTAAACTTTCTTTATCGCCCTATAATCATACAGCACTAAAGGAAAGACCTTACTCTCCTTTACCATACATCAACAGGTGGCAATTTCCAGGGAGTTTTTACGGGTTGTGTAGTTGCGGGTGAAAACGCCCGCAACGGCGACCACCGATGTTGGTGTTTTCACCAACATCTTAAGGAATCCTTTATCATACATCAACAGCCGGTAATCTGTGCGGGGTTTTATGAGTGAGAATCAGTCAATATAAAATCAGCCAGTAATTTCATCCGGTAATAGAGATTGCTGATCATGAGAGAAATATTGTTCTTAACGTCTTTAAACGAGTTATTGTTTAGCTTTTTTATATTACGCAGCTCGATGATCTTCTCATCGATCTTATCAGCCAGCCGTTCCGCATCCCACCCTGCATATTTCTTGTTGCGCTCATCAAAAATATGCCGTGCTTCTATCTTTCCTGCCTTCAGCTTTTTAAAAGTAAAGTTTACTTTGACCGCCTCCTGAAATGCGTTGTTGCTTAACAGATCAACAATGGCATCATACGATGAATTATTTAAAAAACCATTCTTGAAAACATTGAGGTTATTTCTTAGTTCTTTGATGAGTTGTTTTTTATGGATATTATTGGTTTGCGATTTTTTATGCAAAAAACCGATCAGATCTTTTAAAGGACCAATACCTGTTTTAAGCCATTCCATATCCATATAGTCTTAAAATTATGGCTAAAACTACAAAAACCGCCGATACCGGTCATTCAAAAAAAATTGCCCGGCTGTAAAGCCAGGCAATTCGCTATAGCACGAGGTTTGCTTAATTGTTATTAAATCTTGTCCAACCCTTATGCCATCCTGCATTTTCACCGGCAGGCGCAATAGCCCCAATAAAATCAACCTCGGTAATAAAAGACCTCTCCTTAATAGCAGGATCGTCAAAATAAGTATATACTGTTGCAGGATTACTGCCCGAAACAGGCTTATTTACTAAAACAGAAGAGGAATTGCCAAAAGGTACAAAATCAGGATTTGAATAATCAAAGGGGCGTGTGTAAAGATTATCCGCGCCTGTTATAATCCTGTTTTTGAGCTCGGGGGTATTAAACCAATCCGTGATAGATTCGGCCGTTGCGCCTGTAACATCCGAATTAGAGCCTTTGGTGTAGCTTACAGGCGTTTTGCACCCGGCAACTACTACACCTCCTATTTTTAAGGTACCGGCAGTAATGTTCCTGTCGGTTGCCCTTCCTGTAGAAGCATCAATCAAAATACCTGTTGGCCAGCCAATAAAAACGGAGTTAATAATAGAAATCGAAGAGTTCCTTCTTATCTGAGCGCCGGCAAGATAGTTGCTGTTGCCTGTATTTGATAAGGTTGCCAGAGGTCCGACAGAGGTAATATTTGAAAATACTGCTTTTGTCTGGGGAGCTACATCTGCCCCTGCCGAGTTATTGTCACTTTCAAACGACTCTGACTTAGAGATATCTGCGATCAACGAATCACGCACGATCAGCCCAAACTGAACATTTCCGCTGTACCCGTTATCAGAATCAAAATCATCATCCTGTGTTTTATACGCGATGAGGTATTTACAGTTCACTGTTCCGCCAAACCATTCAAAGGCATCGTCTTTTGCATAAGTAACCTGCACATGGTCTATGGTGGTACCGCTTCCAACGGCAGCCATCGTAAGGCTGTTCACTTCTTTATCAGGCTGATACGCGTATCCTGCATATTCAATTCTCACATACTGCAGTGTCCCGCTATTATCTGCATCGTCGGGAGTTGCCCCGCCCCCTGCAAGACCATCGCCTTCAGCATTGTTAATACCGCCTTCCACTTCCATAATGCCCTTACCGCCACCTGTGCCTGTAAATTCAGTATTAATGCTCGCCTTACCGCATATTACAATTCCTCCCCAGTCGCCGGAGCGTGGATCGGGCGAAGAACTTGTAAATACGATCGGTTCATCCTGCGTTCCTTTTGCTTCAATTCGCGCACCCCGTGTAATGACCAGCGCAGCCACATTGCCTCCTTTATAATCACCTTTCACGGTGGCTCCCGCTTCAACCGTTAATGTAACACCATTTGTTATGTATACAATACCAGACAGCATATTATCATCGCCTTTTTTCAAAGTAACATCCTTGGTTATACGGCCCGATAAAACTACCGTAGAACCAGTTGTGTTTCCACCACCGTTATTATTCCCGGTTCCATCTACTTCAATTTTGCGACAACCTATCATAATTGCTATTGCAAAAAATGTTGCCAGCAGCATAGCTCTTTTCATATATCTCGTATTTGTTTTGAGTGAAAATTTTTATTTATAATGAATAATTAAACGTTACGCCAAATGAAGTTCCCCAGCGTCTTGAGAAGCGGATGGGGTCATCGGATTTTTGAAAACCGGTTTTATCGTCTTTATTTTGATAGAAGTACTGCGTGCGATTGATGATATCCGAGATGTTCAGCCTCAATTCGGCTTTATTCTTGATTATTTTTTTGCTTAACTGGAAGTCTAAAAGAGGACGTGGCGCCTCATAAATATCCGGCGCACCGGCGCCTGCCGAAATATCACCTACCAGGTAAATACGCTCTCCAATCTGGTTAAACAACACTGTAGCAGTAAGCCCCGGCTCAGGAAGGTCGTACATTAACCCAAGATTAATGGTATAAGGCGACTCACCCTGTAAAGCTCTTTTTAAATTAAGTCCTTTGTCTTCTACACGACTATAGATATATGCTGCATTGGCCTGGAAAGTAAAATTGCGCAGGAAACCAACAAAGTCCAACCGCCTGCGGATTTCCAGTTCTGCACCGTACGATTGTGCCTTTTCAGGGTTCTGAAAGTTAAACGTACTGGCTCCCCCGCTTCCTGCATTGTAAATCTGCTCAATGGGGTCGGCAAAATATTTGTAGAAAACACCCACCGAAAACACCTCACCCGGACGGGGGTACAGTTCGTATCTCAAATCAGCATTGCTTACCTTAGTACGCTTAAGCGCCGGATTTCCCTGTACGGATGCATTCAATTCAAAATCGTACAGGTTCAGGAACGATAACTCTCTTAATTCGGGACGAATCACGGTTTGAGAACCGGATAGTCTTAAGTTGGTTTTGTCGGTAAGCTTAAGCGTTGCATTTAAGCCTGGTAAAAAGTCGGTTACTTTTGAATGGGTATGGCGGGGATCACTTTGTTTTACACTGCCTACCAACTGATCGTAATTTTCAACTCTCAATCCCCAAACTACGCGTAAGGCAGATGTAAACTGGTTGTCGAACTGCAGGTAGCCTGCATTTAATATAGTATTAGCAAGGTAACGGAAGTTGGTACCTTTAATCATATCAAAAGCAAACAGGTTGCTTGTTCCGGAACCGTCGCCAAAATTTTGGGGTGCAAAAACCTCGTCAGGGAGCAATTCCCTTAATGTCGGGTTGTCAACCGGCAAATAAATTGAGAATGGTTTGGCATCATAGAGGCGATCTTTTATCTGTAACATATACCCGCCTTTGGCAGATTGCTTCTGCCCCAATAAATTGAAATTGTAATTCAAATCACCGCCGGCTGTATAAATATAATCGTTCAATCCCTGGAAGATACGGCTGCCGCTTTCCTGCGAAAGGGAATTGCCGATTGCGAGTTTATAGGGATTTTGGGTACCTGAGGCGCGTGTATAGGTAATCCTTTTTTGATCCGGAGTATACCCGTCCAATATGTTAAAACTGCCATACCATTTTAATTTCAGCGGCTTAATAATATTATGCTCTCCTATTGCCTGTACTGTAAAAAATGTATTTTGCCTGAACTTTAATTCGGAGCCGATGATATCAGCACTGCGTTGCCCGCCAGTGCCATCGTCTTCAAGCCTTACATTGTTAACACCTCCGCGATGGGTTATATAATTGGTACTATTAATATTGAATATTGATTTTACAGAAATCCTGTTCATGGGATCCAGCTGAAGAGAAAGACTGCTGATGGCTCCCCAGTTGATATCCTGCGCATATTTATCATCATTATAGCTATAATCAACTGACACATCATTACCGGTGATTGTGTTTACACGATTGACGAGTTGTTGATACCTGTTGGTTTGATTGTATACAACCCCCAGCACACCTCCTAATTGTTTACCCTTTATTCTTTTATTGAAACCACCGTTTACCTGGAAGGAATAATTAAGCGGCAGGTTCATTTTGTTGGCAGTCCAGGTATTGTTGAGCGCTTTCCCGATTTCATTTCTTTCAGCAGGGCTCATATAATCGAAGTTGGTCTTACCGGTATAGGTGCCAGGTAAACCACGAACGCCATAATCCATTCCCAGCCAATCCAGGCTTCCGCCCGGTACTTTATAAAAATCCTTACCGATGGTTTGCGAGTTGAACCCCGTACCCACCTGAACATTAAAGAAATCTTTGGCAGGCATGTCGCGGGTGTTGATCTGGATCAGCCCGCCTGCCCATTCGCCCGGGTACTCGGGCACAAATGCTTTGTTCACTATAATATTGTCAACAATCTGGGCGGGAAACATATCAAAAGAAAATGCCTTCCTGTCGGGTTCCGTACTGCTCAGCAAAATGCCATTTAACATAGCCTGGTTATAGCGATCGGCCAAACCACGCACTACTACAAATTTTCCTTCCTGCAAACTCAGCCCGGGAATGCGCTTTAGCACTTCGCCCGTATTTCTGTCGGGACTTCTGCGAATGCTTTCCGCAGAAATAACAGAAGCCACGGTATTGGTGTTTTTTTGAAACTGGATGACTGAAGAAACCGATTCCATCTTAGCTGTCGACTTCCTGGCTGTAACCACTATCCCTTCCAGGTCTTTTGCTTTTACGCTTACTACGATGTTCAATTCATTTACCTGTCCACCCAGCACCTCTACCTCTGTTATATTCTTGGTTTCGTATCCTACTGCCGATATTTCCAGCTCATATTTTTTGCCGGTTGAAAGGGTAAGGCTATATTGGCCCTGCACATCGGAAGTAGTACCTCCCTGCAATCCCACTATTTTTACGGAAGCGCCGGCAACAGGCTCATTTTTTTCATTCACTATTTTTCCGGTAAGCTTTGCGCTTTGGGCATATATGAAAGTGGAAAAAAATAAAAAGAATGCGAGTAGGGCACATATCCTGGTACTTATTTGCATACCTTAATTTTCAGCAAAGGAATGCAGGGCAGGTTACCGTATTGTTACTGAGCCATTACCAATATGTTACCGGAGTATCAACAGAATATTAAGTGTGTTGATAAATTGTGGAAGCGCACCAATTCAATGTTAAGAAATCATTAACTCTTAAAATCTGTCATCGACGGAGACCGATAATTTTATTTTTGCCCAAAGTTTCCAAATATGCTGAATTCTATCATGAAGGTTTTCCTGCCCAAAGACCGTGTTTTTTACCAGTTGTTTGAAGAAGTTGCCGTAAAAGTGCTGGAAATGTCCAGGAAATTGAAAGAGATGGTACATGAGCCTGATTATGATAAGAGATCGGCGATAGCGTCGCAAATCGAAGAGTTGGAGCACGTAAACGACGACCTCACCCATAAAATTTTTACCGAGCTGGGGCGCAACTTTATTACTCCTTTCGACCGGGAGGATATACACTACCTGGCTTCTGCCCTTGATGATATTGCTGATTATATTTTCGCCTCTTCAAAAAAGATTAAGTTTTATCGTGTAAATACCAACGATCAGGGCATGCAGAAATTTGCCGAGCTGATCGTACAGGGCTGTGAACACATTCACACAGCCGTACATGAGCTGCGGAATATGAAGAATTTAAGACAGATCACCGAAGCGCTCGTAAAAATAAACAGTATCGAAAACCAGGCAGACGATATTTTTGATATGAGTATTGAGCGGCTTTTTGCAACTGAGCCCGATGCGAAAGAAGTGATCAAAAAAAGAGAAATTTACCAGGCAATGGAAATTGCCACCGATAAGTGCGAAGATGCAGCCAATGTTATTGAATCCATTATTGTAAAATACGCTTAACATTTGAAAATTTGAATAGCTTGATCCTTTTACACCCTTATTCGCGCATCATTATCAGATTTTCAAATCAGGAAATATGACCTTATTAGTTGTTATCATTATTCTGGCCCTGATTTTTGATTATATTAATGGGTTTCATGACGCGGCCAATTCAATTGCTACCATTGTTTCCACCAAAGTACTTACCCCTTTCCAGGCGGTACTCTGGGCTGCGCTGTTCAATTTTGTGGCTTTTTTTATTTTTAAAGATCACGGCGTTGCCAATACCATTGCCAAAACGGTAAAGGAAAGCTATATAACCCTCCAGGTAATTTTATCCGGACTTTCGGCAGCCATTATATGGAACCTGATTACCTGGTGGTTTGGTATCCCCTCTTCATCGTCGCATACCCTTATTGGCGGTTTTGCAGGCGCAGCCATCGCGCATGCAGGTTTTAACGCAATCAATATAGCGCCGGTACTTCAAATTGTGGCTTTCATATTCCTGGCGCCGCTTTTAGGGATGGTGATGGCCTTCATTATTTCGTTGTGGTTTATTAATTCCTTCCGGAAAAGCATTTGGCCTAAATTGTTTTCAACAGGCATTATCGCGGTAGTAATATTGTTTTTGTACAATGCGCTTGAGCTGGACCCGGCTAACCTCAAGTCGCATTACGAGAGCTATGCAATGAAAGTACTTTTTCACTCGCATAACTTTAAACTGGTGCTGGTATCGTTTATTATAATCGTAATGTGCATTTTTACCCTTTACCTCAGTAAACTCAATGCGCACAGGTCTACCGTCTGGTTCAAACGCCTGCAACTGGTATCGTCGGCTGCGTTCAGCGTGGGGCATGGTGGCAACGACGCGCAAAAAGTAATGGGTATCATAACGGTAGCACTTATAGCACAGGGCACTATACAGGATTTCGAGCAAATGCCCGTATGGGTCCCTATTTCGTGCTATACAGCGATTGCCCTGGGTACATTAAGCGGCGGATGGAAGATCGTAAAAACCATGGGAAGCCGGATCACAAAAGTAACCCCATTTGAAGGCGTAGCTGCAGAAACGGCAGGCGCGCTCACGCTTTTTATTACAGAACATTTAAAAATTCCCGTAAGCACCACGCATACTATAGCAGGCTCCATTATGGGCGTTGGCGCTACCAAACGTCTTTCTGCAGTTCGGTGGGGGGTTACTGTTAACCTGTTATGGGCATGGATCATTACCATACCCGTAAGCGGCATTATGGCCGCTGTTATTTACTATATCTCCCGCCTTTTCAGCTAATTTCAAAAGCATTTTTGATTTAACCGAAAGTGGGTAACTTCGCCCGGCTTGTTTTAGCCATTAAATGCATGCATTCATCATGAAAGGAATAATACTGGCAGGTGGTTCGGGCACAAGATTGCACCCCATTACCTACGCTATCAGCAAACAGGTTATGCCTGTGTACGACAAGCCTATGATTTATTATCCCCTTTCCACACTGATGCTGGCAGGAATCAGGGAAATACTCATCATATCTACCCCTCACGACCTGCCCAATTTCAAAAAGCTTTTTGGCGATGGCAGCCAGTTGGGCCTGCAATTTTCATACGCGGAACAGGCAGTTCCTAATGGTTTGGCGCAGGCATTTGTAATTGGTGAACAATTTATTGGTAAAGAAAAAGTAGCCCTGGTATTAGGCGACAATATTTTTTATGGTGCGGGACTTGGCAGACAACTGAGCGGAAATATTGATCCTGAAGGAGGGATTGTATATGCTTACCAGGTAAGTGATCCTGAAAGATATGGTGTGGTTGATTTTGATGAACAAATGAACGTTTTGTCAATTGAAGAGAAGCCGGCAAAGCCCAAAAGCAATTATGCAGTGCCCGGCTTGTATTTCTACGACAACGAGGTAATATCTATCGCCAAAAACCTCCAGCCCTCACCAAGAGGAGAATATGAAATAACGGATATAAATAAAGAATACCTGCGCCGCGGCAAGCTGAAAGTATCCGTTTTAGACCGCGGTACGGCATGGCTCGATACCGGCACTTTTGATTCTCTGATGCAGGCATCGTTGTTTGTACAGGTAATTGAACAGAGACAGGGCATTAAGATAGCTTGTATAGAAGAAATTGCTTACAGGAAAGGATTTATCGGTAAAGGCCAGCTGTTGGCAATTGCCAGGCCACTGATGAAGAGCGGATATGGGGAATATCTGCTGAACTTAGTATCTTGAGCATAATTTTAATATTTTATAATATGAAGCAGCCGGTGTGTGCAACGTAATACGGTGAGCGCTGTTTTCATATCACTCAAAACAAAAGTAAAAGGATGAAAAAAATTCTGGTTACAGGCGGATGCGGGTATATAGGGTCGCATACGATTGTGGATCTTATAGAAAACGGGTTCGATATTATTTCGGTTGACAATAATTCCCGGTCATCCACGCAACTGTTGGAGGGCATAGAAAAAATTACGGGAAAAAAGGTAAAAAATTATAAAGTAGATCTTTGCGATTTCAATGACACCAACGCCATTTTTGAAGAGAACCCCGATATTACGGGCATCATTCATTTTGCAGCTTATAAAGCGGTAGGCGAATCGGTTGAAAAGCCCCTGCTGTATTTTGATAACAACCTGAGCTCGCTGATCAACCTCTTAAAATGTGTAGGGTCGTTTAAGGTTCCCTACTTTGTATTTTCATCTTCGTGTACGGTGTATGGTAACCCCGATAAAATCCCCGTTACGGAAACGACACCCATCAAGCAGGCAGAATCGCCCTACGGTTATACCAAACAAATGGGCGAACAGATCATTACGGAAGTTTCGAGAGCTACCGGGGCAAAGTCAATCCTTCTCCGATACTTTAATCCCGCCGGCGCTCACCCGTCAGGATTGATCGGGGAGCTAACCATCGACAAACCACAGAACCTTGTTCCGGTAATTACACAAAGCGCCATTGGCAAATTACCCGGCATTACTGTTTTTGGCGACCAATACCCTACGAGAGACGGCTCGTGCCTGAGAGACTTTATACATGTATGCGATCTGGCGCATGCACATACCCTGGCTTTGCAATACCTGATAAACGGACAACTCACGGATACAACAGATATTTTTAACCTGGGTACGGGCAATGGCATAACAGTGCTGGAAACGATAAAAGCTTTCGAAAAAGCTACCGGCGTAACACTTAATTATAAGATAGGCCCCAACCGGCCGGGAGATGTTGTTGCGATCTATGCCAACAACGATAAAGCAAAGAATCTCCTGGGCTGGAATCCTGCTCATACACTGGAAGAAATATTGCAGACTGCCTGGAAATGGGAGCAGAAACTGAACGAAGACGAAAAATTATTTACAGGAAAAAATATCACTTTAAATTAATCCTTTATTTTGCCACTTTAATTCAAGCATACAATCATGTTAAAAGATATTCAGGTAAGCGGACAAAAAGACACAAGAAGCGGTTTTGGAGATGGAATTTACGAACTGGGCAAAACAAATCCGAATGTAGTTGCACTTACGGCAGATCTTGCCGGTTCTCTAAAGCTAAATGCCTTTATCAAGGATTTTCCCGAACGCTATGTGCAATGCGGCATCGCGGAGGCCAATATGATTGGTATTGCAGCAGGCCTGACCATTGGCGGCAAAATCCCCTTTACCACTACATTTGCCAACTTTTCCACCGGGCGCGTTTACGACCAGATCCGTCAATCGGTAGCCTACTCCGGTAAAAATGTAAAAATCTGCGCTTCGCATGCAGGATTAACTTTAGGCGAAGATGGCGCCACGCACCAGATATTGGAGGACATAGGAATGATGAAAATGCTGCCCGGCATGACAGTAATAGTACCCTGCGACTACAACCAGACAAAAGCAGCTACCATTGCTATAGCGGAATATCAGGGTCCTGTTTACCTGCGGTTTGGGAGGCCGGTATGGCCTATATTTACCCAGGCCGGCGAAAAATTTGAAATAGGGAAAGCCCAGTATTTCTCCAGGGGAACGGATGTTTCCATTTTCGCCTGCGGACACATGGTTTGGAAAGCGATAGAGGCAGGCATTATCCTGGAAGAAAAAGGGATCAGCACCGAAGTAATTAACATCCACACGATCAAACCCCTGGACGAAGAAGCCGTTTTAAGCTCTATACAAAAAACAAAAGCTGCGGTAACCGTGGAAGAGCACAACGTTTTAGGTGGTTTGGGCGACAGCATCGCCCAGGTAGCGGCAAAGCATTTCCCCGTTCCTATTGAATATATAGGAACAAATGATACGTTCGGGGAAAGTGGTAAACCCGTGGAATTATTGAAAAAATATGGGTTAGATACGCCCAATATTGTTGCCGCTGCCGAAAAAGTGCTGAAACGTAAATAAATTATCCCCCAACAATTCAATATTGGGACATCAGCAGGGTATGTTATCATTATCACTGCAAAAGAAACCCGGTCTACGGTACCAAGCTGAATCGTAGCCTGTTTGGGGGATGGTATGCCCAATTTAAATAAGGCTTATGGCAGTTAATCACCCGGAGGATATCATATTATTACAGGAGTTCCGCAATGCCTCTACCAGGGAAAAGGCTTTTACAGCTATCATTAAAAAATACCAGGAAAAGCTTTACTGGCATGTAAGAAGACTGGTGATCCATCACGAAGATGCCAACGACGTATTGCAAAATATTTTCATAAAAGTATGGAACGGGCTGGACAATTTCAGGGAAGATGCGCAATTGTATACCTGGCTTTACCGGATAGCCACCAATGAATCGCTTACTTACCTGGAGCAGCAAAAGCGAAAAAGCTCATTATCAATTGATAATGAAGAAAGCTCTCTTACCAATCAATTAAAGGCGGAAAAAGGATTTGACGGTAATAAAGCAGAATGGAAACTGCAACTGGCCGTTCAGCAACTCCCGGAAAAACAAAGACTTGTATTCAATTTACGTTATTACGACGAGATGCCTTATGAAGAAATGAGCAGGATCCTCGAAACATCTGAAGGGGCCCTGAAAGCCAGTTATCACCATGCGGTAAAAAAGATTGAAGACTTTATTCTCAATCATTAAACCAAGTTTCTATAACGTAGTCTTAACACTTTATGAAACGCAATGAACATATTGAAAAAGAGCTGGCAGAAGCAGGTTCCACCCTAACCGCCTTCAGCAATGTATTGCCCTACCATTTACCCGAAAACTATTTTGAATCTTTTCCGGATAAAATGCTCAATCTCGTTCGAGCGATGGAGGAAAGCGCTTATCCATCAGCGTTAGAAGAAATCCATTCCCTGTCTCCGTTACTGGCAGGCCTGAAGAACAAGGAAACATTGCAGGTTCCTGACGATTATTTCGCGGAATTAACAAATGATACACTTGAATCTATACAAAAACAAAGCACTGAGCCTGCCAAAGTCATCCCAATAAATAAAACCAGGGGTGCCGGCAAATCGTGGGTGAGATATGCGATCGCAGCCGCTTTAACCGGTATTATCGGAATAACGGCTTTATCGGTGTGGAATAACCGGCAGGGCCAGGCTCGGGAACTTTCTGCCACTACAAATACAAAAAACTTTCAGGCTAATGGAATGGAAATGCTGCAACTTTCTGAAGAGACGCTTGCAACCTATTTAAAAGATCTGCCTGATGACAAAACTACTCCCGCAATAGATAGTGCGGATGCGGAATTCTATGACCTGGCTTTGTTAAAAGCGGATGATTCCCATTTGTTAAACATACTTGAAAATATTCCTTATGAAGAGCTGGCAGAGTATGAAGTAGAATTGTAGCTCTTTTGCATATGAATTGCATTTATCTAACCCATATAACAAATAATAATATTAAGGAGGATATTCATTGATGTAAATCCTCTCTGAAAAATAAAATCTATTTAAAAAACAAATATTTTTCTGTGAAAAAACTTTTTTTACTTTTTGGATTCATTAAATTTGCAGCCGTTGTTGCCAGTGCGCAGGAAATAGACAGAGGAGAGCGGATCAGATCATTGGAAATCGGCTATATCACCAAACACGTTCAGCTGACTCCCGGGGAAGCTGAAAAATTTTGGCCTGTTTTCAATAAGTACAGGCAGGAGTTGAAAGCGGTGGCGGTTGATAACAGCATTAAAGAAGAGTTGGACAGGCAGCAGAAAGTTCTTGACATACGGAAAAAATACAAGAAGGATTTTACGGCAATTCTGAATGCTGACAGAGCTCAACAGGTATTTGAAGCCGAAGACAGGTTTAAGGTGCTGGTGAAAAAAGAGCTCCAGAAGCGGGCAAGAGCGCGGCAGGGAGGTGGAGATGCCGAAAAATCTGGAAATAACAAATGATTTTTTAAATACGAAATAATTTACCTAATTTTAACTTGGTGTTTTTCATAGGTTAGCAACGGCTGGCTCTTTCTAGGGCTGGCCTTATTTTTTTATAGCACTTTCCTTCTTAATTCCCGGAATTTAGTACTGCAGGCCCACCTGGCTCATTCACATGTACAACGCTGTAATCTTTAATCACATTGTACAATGTGTCTCTTTCTACAGGTTTACGTTTTACCTGCTTTATAAGCGAAACAAGCTCTTCTGTTGTCATGGAAGGTTTTTGTTCTTCACTTCCCGCCATTGAATAAATTTTGGTAGTATCGTCTATTGTTCCATCTATATCATTCACACCAAAAGAAAGAGTAAGCTGTGCATTTTGCCTGCCCAGCATGGGCCAGTATGCTTTAAGGTGAGGAAAGTTGTCCATAAACAGCCGGGACACCGCATATACCTTCATATCTTCAATTACAGAAGATTCAGGCAGATGGCTCATTTCATTGTCCTGGTTGCGGAATTTAAGGGGGATGAAAGTATTGAAGCCCCCGGTTTTATCCTGCAGGTCACGTAGTCTTTTCATATGATCAACGCGGTGCCAGTATTGCTCTATATGTCCATAAAGCATGGTAGCATTGCTATGCATTCCCAGTTGATGAGCTACTTCATGAATGTGCAGCCAGCCTTCCGCATCTACCTTATCATCGCATATCTGTCGGCGTATTTCAGGATGAAAAATTTCGGCACCGCCGCCGGGTAAAGAATCCAACCCTGCTTCCTGCATCAGTTTCATCCCTTCTTCCACAGATATTTTGGCTTTGCGAAACATATAGTCCAACTCCACGGGCGTATACCCTTTAATGTGCAAACCGGGACGATGCGCTTTTATTTTACGCATCAGCTCCATAAAGAAATGCATGTTCATTTTGGGATGCACTCCTCCTACAATATGCACTTCGGTAACCGGCGAGCCATCGTAACTCTTTACAATATGCATCATCTGATCTGCGCTGAGTTCCCAACCTTCTTCGCGTTTTGCGTATAAACGGGAATAAGAACAAAACTTACAACTGAATACACACACATTCGTCGGTTCAATATGAAAATTCCGGTTGAAATAAGTGACGTCGCCATGCAATCTTTCACGAACCAGGTTGGCTAAAGCTCCCGCAAAAGGAAGACCGGCTTTTTCAAATAGTAACACCCCGTCTTCTTCTGTGAGCCTTTCTTTATAAATCACTTTTTCGCCAATTTTGCGAAGCTCAGGCAGCAGAAAAGGGTTTTGCAACAATTTTTCTACAGATGTTTGCTTATTCTCCATTGATCTTTCCTTTAAACCGGTATAATATGCAAAGATATACCCTGCGGGGAGAATACGCATCATTAAGACAAGGTAAAAGCATCGGGCAAATCACTTCTCATCGTCCCGATTTGTTCCAGTATATTTTTACATTTTTAGTTGCCCTTCCCGCAGCTACAATATCAGGTTTGCCATCGCCATTCATATCCATTACCTGCAGGTCTTCGCAGGCCATGCCGTTTTCGTCTATCCATTGCTGTTGCCAGCTTGCGCCGGAAGCGTCTGTGGGCGTATACAGTTTCACGCCAACTTTGCCGTCTTTATTGGGGCTTCTCCAGCCGGACACCAGTTGATCACGTCCAACACCTGAAAAGTCTCCTGTGGCCAGGGCATGTCCTTCTTTTACATTGTCATCTAACAATATCCGCTCATTTTTCCCATTATCAGTATACACCACTATTTCCTGTCCATGCATCGGCTCCACCGTAGCGATAAAATCAGCAGCGCTGCTCAATTTGCCCACGCGTACCTCACCGGCGCCTCTGATACCCGGCAAGGACAATAAAACTGCTTTTTTAGCTGAAAGGTTTTTATCGATCAACTTAACACCTTCCTTAGACGCCATATACAGCCCCTTTCTGGATGAAGCGACCGGGATATCAAAATTATGTGTAAGGTGCAGGCTGCTGTCTATCAAATGCAGCTTCCACTGCGCCAGTACATCTTTGGGAAACTCATACGCAAAAAATTGAACGCCCGCTCCGTTACCGCCCTGGTTACCCCTTCCATGCAAGGGAAGCACAGCCAGGTAATATTTACCATTTTCGGCCTGCATCCACCGCATACGGTGTGTAGTGGGCTCGTGGTGCAACTGTACCGGCTTCCACAGTTGTGTAGGATCTGCGGGACGAACGAGGTAAAATACCGCCCCTGATTGCTGGTCGTTCCCTGTTTCCGAAGGGTTCCATTGTGCTCCTACGGCCACTTCTACTTTCCCATCCCCGTTTATATCCTTCGCGGCAATGCATACATTGTCGTGCTCTGTAAGATTTTCTGCCATTACAAACTTCTTCCAGTCGCCATTGCGATACCATACAAACTGTTTTTTATCTGCTAAAAGAATATCCGGTTTGCCATCCCCATCCACATCTCCCAAAGCCAGGCCATAGCCAATGGAAATATTATTATCGATAACCTGCTCTTCAAATACAGGTTGCGCAGAAAAAAACAACGGCAGAAGCAAATGAAAAAATACATAAGAGGGCATAACAGTATTTTTACCAAACAAATATAATACTTCAGCAGCATTTAGTGTAGAAGGGTACATTCCAAATTATCGTTCCATATACAGCTTTCCTGTCGGTAAGACATCATAGCCGTCAACAGAAGAGACAGATAAAAAAGAATCGGCTATTACTGCCTCATAGAGGCAGCCCGTTTGTAACAAGCCAGCCTCCATCACCTTTGCACCATAGGTGCTACCCTACCCTTTTTTTCGGGGGGCGGGTTAATGCAAAAAACAAAAGCTTGATTTTCAATCTTTTCCCCCGGATGTCATTATAACCGAACCAACACGACCACTATAATAAATCACTCTTTTGAGAGGGAGAACTGCTCTCTCCGAAGGTAAATTGACGGGCATTTGTACTCATGCTCATCTTTTGCACCACTGCCTAACAGATTTCTCACCCGCCACGACGATGCCTTTAATCCAATACAACTTGTGGGCGGGATCGAAATGACGACGGAGGTTGGCGGTTGATTGGCATATGCTTCTATGCGAAAAACTGAACTTTTCTACAGGCGTGTGTCGACACAAGACTGCGACAAAGCCTTGGGACTGACAAAAAAGATCTTCATTGCGATCCGCCCCCCGAACATTCGGGGAGAAGCAATCTCTAACACATACATTCATATCATTCAATGAGATTGCTTTCCCGCCACAGGACGGGACAAAGACTTTCAACGACCTTTTTGGTCAACCCCAAAGAATAACCTGTTTTTTTGATCTGAATTTAATCATTTGATTAAAATATTTGATTGAATTTAAAAAAAAATTTTACTTTTACCCTGTAAAAGCAGAATGGAGCTATATGAAGAAAGCAAAAGAGCCAAAGGAAAAAGATATTACTACCGAAGGCAAAATAAAAGAAGCAGCCCGTACAGTGTTTCATAAAAAGGGGTATGCTGCCACCCGCACAAGAGATATAGCTGAAGAGGCCGGTATCAACCTGGCATTGCTGAACTATTATTTTCGAAGCAAGGAAAAGCTGTTTCATATTATCATGACGGAAACCTTATCGGGCTTTATGCAACATATGGTAGTGGTGCTAAATGATGAAAAAACGACACTTGAAAAGAAAGTGGAATTAATTGCTGCCAGTTATATAGACCTGCTGTTAAGAGCGCCTGAAGTACCGGTTTTTATTTTGAGTGAGATCAGGAACAACCCCGCCATTTTAATGGAAAAGATCCCTGTAAAACAGTTGATGTTCCATTCCGTATTCTTTAAGCAGCACCAAAAAGCTGTGACAGACGGTAGGATCAAAGAGCCCAGCCCCTTGCATTTCCTGATGAATTTGATCGGGTTGATCGTCTTTCCTTTTGTGGCAAGTCCTATGCTAAAAAAAATCGGGAGCATAAAAGACAAAGATTTCAACCAGTTAATGCAGGAGCGTAAAAAGCTTATTCCTGTTTGGATAAAAGCTATAATGAAGGCAAATGCTAAATAGGCAATTGACAATTGACAGTTGACAATGAACTGCCAATTGTCAATCATCAACCGTCCATTAGTAATACTAATCAAATGATTAAAACAAAAGATAAATAAGATGATCAGGAAAATAGTTGGGGTAGCCGGCCTGGGGTTATTGTCCTTTAGCCTGGCTGCCGGACAATCACTTACGCTGGAAGGATGTTACCGGTTGGCAAAGGCAAACTACCCGGCTATCAAAAAAATGGATCTGATTGCCAAAACCAGCGTATACGATATCCAGAATGCCTATAAAAAATTCATTCCACAGGTAAGCTTTTCAGGGCAGGCTACTTACCAGTCGCAAACGGTAAGCTTTTCGGATGCTATGGGTTCCCTGCCTCCGGGAATAACACTTCCTTCCATCAGCAAAGACCAGTACAAAATACAGGGCGAAATCACCCAGCTTTTGTATGATGGTGGCAGCACCCTGAATCAAAAAAAACTGATCAATGCCGGCAGGGAATTGCAGGAGCAAAACCTTGAAACCAGTTTATATGCCATCAACAGCAGGATCAATACAATATTTTTCTCAGTATTGCTGATGGATGCCCAGTTGAAACAAAATGAGCTGAACAAAACGAACCTGCAAACACAGGTGCAGAAAACCGAAGCCGCCCTTGAAAACGGGGTGGCTTTCAGGAGCAGCCTCGATGAACTGAAGGCGGAGATCGTGAATATAGAGATGTCAGGCACGGAATACAGGGCCAACCGCACTGCGTACCTGAAAGTGCTCTCCCTGTTTATTGGTAAGGAATTATCAGATGCTGCACAGCTGTCAATGCCTCCAACCGCTGTTATGGATACCTCCATTAACAGGCCGGAGCTGAAAGCTTTAGATCTCCAGCGATCTGTTTACGATGTGCAGAAAAGGGAGCTGCGATCGGGTTATCTGCCTCAGGTAAGCGCTTTTTTCCAGGGAGCCTATGGCAGGCCAACACTCAATATCGTAGAGAACAAATTCGGACCCTGGTATATAACAGGCGTAAGATTCAACTGGTCGTTAGGCAGTCTTTACAGCTTGTCAAATAAAAAAAATACGCTTACGCTCAATCAGCAATCGGTAGATGCCGACAGGGAGACGTTTTTATTCAACACCCGGCTCGACCTGGCCCAACAGGACGAGCAGGTAAAAAAATACACAGACCTGATTCAACAGGATGAAGAAGCCATTGCTTTGCGCGCATCGGTAACAAGATCGGCTGAAGCCCAGTTAAGCAATGGCGTGATCACAACACACGAGTATATTCAAAAAGTGAATGCGGAACATCTTGCACGGCAAAACAAGATATTGCATGAGATACAGTTGTTGCAGGCCATGTACAACAAGAGGTTCTTGTTAAATTGACAGTGGACAGTGGAGAATTGAGGATTGAAATCACCGTCAATTGTCAACTGTCAATTGTCAACTAATATAAGCAGTTATGAAAAAAATTTTAGTATCCATTTCAGCGACATTGCTATTAAATGCCTGCACACCCAAAAATGACTTTGATGCGTCGGGAAACTTTGAAGCAGACGAAGTAATTGTATCGGCCCAGCAAAGCGGTGTATTGCTATCTTACCATGTTAAAGAAGGGACGCAGCTAAAAGCAGGAGATCATGTCGGGCAGATTGATGTGCGGGTAATGGAGCTGCAAAAGCAGCAGACAGAAGCAAGCATTGCAGCCTTACATCAAAAAACGATCAACCCAAACGACCAGGCAGAGCTCGTGAGCCGTCAGCTTGAAGTGCAGAAAGCCCAGTTGGAACAGCAGTTGAGGGAAAGAACACGTACGGAAAACCTGGTAAAAGCAGATGCCGCCACACGCAAACAACTGGATGATATCAACGCATCCATCGAGCAGCTACAAAAACAAATTGCGGTAACGCAGCAGCAGTTAAAATTAAATACGTACAACACCCATACGCAAAACCGCAGCATATTAAGTGAAAAAGCGCCTATGGAAAAAGCGGCAGAACAGTTGCAGGAGCAAATCAACAAAGGACAGATCATAAATCCAACTACCGGAACCGTATTGATAAATTACGCTTTGCAGGGGGAAATGCAGGTAACAGGCAAGCCGCTATATAAAATTGCCAACACCGATACGCTTGATTTGAGAGCCTATATTACCGGAACACAATTGCCCCAAATCAAGACAGGTCAGCAGGTAAAAGTGAGAATTGATAATGGCAAAGACAGCTACAGGGAGTACCCCGGAACGATTACCTGGATCTCGGACAAATCTGAATTTTCTCCTAAAACCATTCAAACCAAAGACGAAAGGGCCAACCTTGTGTATGCCATTAAGGTGAGTGTAAAAAACGATGGTTATCTGAAAATAGGAATGTATGGAGAGGTTTTGTTTTAGTTGACAGTTGACAATTGAGAATGAAACGCCAGTCATCAAACCTTCAAATTATTCGTTAACCAATAAAATAAACTTTATGAAAAACGTTGTTGCCGGTAAAAGCTACGCTTTTGCCATACGGATTGTGAATTTGTATAAGCATCTTTCTAATGATAAAAAGGAGTTTGTTCTGTCAAAGCAGCTATTAAAAAGTGGAACTGCAATAGGTGCATTGATCAAAGAAGCTGAACATGCGCAATCAAAGGCGGATTTTTTGAACAAAATGAATGCGGCGCTTAAAGAAGCCAACGAAACTGAATAATGGACAATGGACAGTGGAGAATGGGCAGTTGACAATGAAATACCAATTATCAAACCTTCAAATTATTCGTTAATCAATAAAAGAAACTTTATGAAAAACATTGTTGCCGGTAAAACCTATGCTTTTGCCATACGTATTGTGGATTTGTATAAGCATCTTTCCAATGATAAAAACTTTGTTTTGTCAAAAAAATATTAAATAATTGATAGTGGAGAATGGACGGTGATTTTGATCTCTGATTATTGATTTCTGATTTGAAATTTGAGATAACTATAAACTATCAACTGTCAATCGTCAACTATCAATTGTCAACTAATATGAGCTCAGTTCGGGTAAAAAATATAATCAAAACCTACGGGGAGGTAAAAGCAGTTGACAATGTTTCTTTTGAAGTGCAGAAAGGTGAATTGTTTGGACTGATTGGTCCGGATGGTGCGGGTAAAACATCCATATTCCGTATCCTCACCACCTTATTGCTGGCAGACAGCGGAACAGCTACGGTGGATGGCTATGACGTGGTAAAAGATTACCAGGCTATCCGCAACAGGGTAGGTTATATGCCCGGGCGATTTTCGTTGTACCAGGACCTGACCGTAAAAGAAAACCTGACATTTTTTGCAACCGTATTCGGTACCAGCATCGAAGAAAATTACGCGCTGATTAAAGATATATACGAACAGATCAGACCTTTTAACAATCGAAGGGCAGGTAAGCTTTCCGGGGGCATGAAGCAGAAGCTGGCCTTGTGTTGCGCCCTGATCCATAAGCCTGCTATTTTGTTCCTGGACGAACCCACCACTGGTGTAGATGTGGTTTCGCGCAAAGAATTTTGGGACATGCTGAACCAATTGAAAAAACAGGGCATTACCATTGTAGTATCAACACCCTATATGGACGAAGCCATGCTTTGCGACCGTATCGCCTTGATACAGAATGGCAGCATTATGTCGATCAATACACCGGATCATATTGTACAAAGCTTTCCCAAACCATTATTTGCAGCTAAAGCCGATAATATTTACAGGCTGTTGCAGGATCTGCGCGCCGATACCGAAGTAGAAAGTTGCTACGCTTTTGGAGAATACCTGCATCTTACACTCAGGGTCAAAGATGGCAACGAGCACACTATATCAGCAATAGCAGCCAAATACAATCCCGGGGGATTTGAAGTAAAAAGAATAGCTCCGGCTATCGAAGACTGTTTTATTGAATTAATGGGCAATGAATAGTTGACAATGGACAGTTGATAATGGACAATGAAAATTATCGTCAATTGTCAATTAAAAAAAGAAGTATGGAAGATAATCAATCACCGTCAACTGTGGGTCGTCAATCGTCAACCAAAGAAAAGGCGATTGTGTGTAAAAACCTTACGAAGCAGTTTGGCGACTTTAAAGCCGTTAACAATATTTCCTTCGATGTGGATCAAGGAGAGATATTCGGTTTTTTAGGCGCCAACGGTGCAGGCAAAACAACGGCAATGCGCATTCTTTGCGGGCTTTCTTATCCCACATCGGGCGAAGCCATGGTAGCTGGTTTTGATGTATACAGGCAGCAGGAGAAGATAAAAAAGAATATTGGCTACATGAGCCAGAAATTCTCTTTGTATGATAATCTTACCGTATTGGAGAACATTGAATTTTATGGTGGCATCTATGGCGTTCAGGGGGCTGAGATAAAAACACGCAGTAATGATTTAGTAAGCACATTGGGACTGGAGAAAGAAGCCAAAAAGCTGGTGGGTGAACTGCCTTTGGGCTGGAAGCAAAAGCTGGCTTTTTCCGTAGCTATTTTCCACCGTCCCAAAATAGTGTTCCTGGATGAGCCGACCGGGGGTGTTGACCCTGTAACCAGGCGGCAGTTTTGGGATATGATCTACGAAGCCGCGGCCAACGGCATCACCGTGTTTGTAACCACACACTATATGGATGAAGCAGAGTATTGTAACCGCATCAGTGTAATGGTAGACGGGTGTGTGAATGCGATGGATACCCCGGCCAATTTGAAAAAACAGTTCAATGCGCATTCAATGGATGAGGTTTTTTATGAATTGGCACGAAGCGCAAAACGAACAGGCGATTGACAAAATTAAACGGCAACGGAAGAAGGTAAAACAAACAAAAAATGAAACAATTATTGGCTTTTGTCAGGAAAGAATTTTACCACGTTTTCAGGGACCGGAAAACTTTGCTGATCCTCTTTGGAATGCCCGTTGTGCAGATCATTCTTTTCGGTTTTGCATTAAACAGCGAAGTAAAGAACATAGGCATTACCATTCTGGACAATGCGCATGATGTGCAGTCGGAACAGATCATCGCAAAAATAAACTCAAGCCCTTATTTTAAGGTCAGGCAGCCTGCGCTCAATTACAAGGACATAGAACATCGTTTTAAGGAAGGCGGGATAAAATGCGCGTTGTTGTTTCCGGTAAATTTTGGTTCAGCCCTTTACAAAACGGGTGGGGCGCAGGTGCAGATCATTGCAGACGCTTCAGATCCCAATACGGCTACAACGCTCACGAACTACCTTACTGCTATCATTGGCAATTATCAGCAGGAGCTTAACCCTGCGGCAAAGCCGGCTTACCAGATCATTCCCGAAGTGAGAATGTTGTACAACGAAGAGCAAAATGGTTCACTCAATTTTATTCCCGGCGTTATTGCACTCATCTTTATGATCGTCAGTACCGCCCTTACCTCCGTGGCTGTTGTGCGTGAAAAAGAACTGGGAACGATGGAGATTTTACTGGTATCTCCATTCAGACCCATCATGGTACTGATTGCAAAGGCTGTTCCCTATTTAGTGCTTTCGCTCATCAACTTTATTATTATTTTATTGCTTTCGGTATACCTGCTGGATGTACAAATCAAAGGCAGCATTATTTTGATTTTTGCGGAAAGCATCCTGTTCATCATTACCTGTCTTTCACTGGGACTGCTTATTTCCAACATTACCACGTCACAGCAAACAGCTATGCTGGTATCAATGATGGGAATGATGCTGCCTACCATGCTGCTTACCGGGTTCATGTTCCCCCTTGAAAACATGCCCAAAGTATTCCAGATCATTTCCTATATACTACCATCAAAATACTATTACAGCATCATTAAATCGGTAATGCTCAAAGGACTTGGCTTTAGCTATGTTTGGAAAGAGACATTGGTATTGGCCGGAATGGCGGCAGGACTATTGACCCTTGCATTAAAGAATTTTAAAATCAGGCTTTCGTAAGGAAAATGAAAATATTGCGTTTCATACTGCAGAAGGAGTTCCGCCAGATATTCAGGGACAAAACCATACTGGCGATGATGTTTATAGCGCCCACTATTCAGCTCATTATTTTGCCATTGGCTGCAAATTTTGAGGTAAAGAATGTGAATGTGGCGTATGTTGACCTCGACCACAGCAGCTATTCTCAAAAGCTGGTAAATAAAATTGCATCATCCGGCTATTTCCATATTAAAGGCAATCCTGCTTCTTATAAAGAAGGATTAAAAATGATAGCGCATGGCGATGCGGACCTGGTGCTGGAAATTCCACCGGGCTTTGAGCGCAACCTGGTGCGTGAAGGCAGCCAGAAAATAAGCCTGTCGGTAGATGCCATTAACGGTACCAAAGCATCGCTCGGGGGTGCTTACCTGGTTTCGGTACTGGCAGATTTTAACAGCAGTCTTGATGTAAACATAAAGCTTCCCAACGGAACATCGGCTGCGCCGGCGGCTAAGATCTCAATAGCAGGCTCCAACTGGTATAACCCGAGAGCAGAATACAAATACTATATGGTTCCCGGCATTTTGGTATTGCTGCTTACAATGATCGGCGGGTTTATTACAGCGCTCAATATTGTAAAGGAAAAAGAAATAGGCACCATTGAACAAATCAATGTAACGCCTATCCGGAAATGGCAGTTCATACTGGGCAAGCTCATCCCGTTCTGGATTGTAGGAATGATCGTATTTACCATTGGGTTGACCGTGATGTACCTGGTTTACGGTATTTTCCCTAAAGGCAGCTTATTGGTATTGTATTTATTTGCAGCAGTTTACCTGGTTGCATTACTCGGTTTAGGTTTGCTGATCTCCACCTTTGCGGAAACACAGTTACAGGCCATGTTCATTGCTTATTTCTTTATGATGATATTTATGCTGATGAGCGGTTTCTTTACCAGCACCGACAGTATGCCGGGTTGGGCAAGAACGCTTTCGAACTTTACACCCGTAACGCATTTTATTAAAGTAGTGCGTCTTATTGTGCTGAAAGGAAGCGGGCTGAGAGACGTAGGCACTGAACTGTTGTATCTCATCGCCTTTGCTTTTGCGCTCAACGGCGCGGCTGTATGGAATTATCGCAAAACAAAATAATACGGATATACCTTTTTATATCCGGGAGTAAAACCCAGGTTCATAGCAAGAAAGCTCTTACCGGTTCCAAAAGATCTCTTTAATCCCAGCCAGCTGTTTCAACTTATCCAAAACTTCATTGAGTTGTGTGGCATCTGTATTGTGCAGCTTTACCTGATACACATAGCCTTCATCATTCTTTTCAAAATTCAGGCTTTCAATTTCTAATTTCCCTTTATTTGTTAAGATAGCAAGGAAGTTCGCTCCATCAATATCAGGCGTTGTAACAATCCTGAGCGTTCTTTGCTTGAACCTCCTGGAATAAATTTGTTCCACCGGTTGTAGTGCCCATAAAATAATCAATGCTATGACTGTTGTAGCGCTGGCAGCAAAATATAAGCCGCCTCCTGTTGCAAGCCCTATAGCAGCTACGGTCCACAAACCGGAAGCCGTAGTAAGCCCCCGTATGGTTCCCTGCTTTAAAAAAAGAATTGTTCCTGCACCTATAAATCCGATCCCGCTGATGACCTGTGCTGCTATTCGCGAAGGATCCAGCGTTATATGATCGCCTCCCAATATATCGGCAAATCCAAAAGCAGAAACCATCATGATAAGGCATGAACCGACACACACCATCATGTGAGTACGCAAGCCTGCCGTCCAGTCTTTTCTTTCCCTTTCTAATCCTATCAGGGCGCCAAACAAAGATGCCAGGAGCAGCCGTATCAATATTTCGCTCCAACTAAGCATGTTATATCACCTGTAACTCCTGCATTAAAGTTATTCATTCGCGCAGATTTACCCAAGAAAAGCAGTGCAATTAACCCTCGCACAACATTCAACGCAGATAAAACGCCTCATTGTTTTAATAAGGCGACGGGCTTACGGATGTCCATCCGCCATCTACCACCAAGCTTTGTCCTGTAATATGCCTTGAAGCGGGAGATACAAAAAACAATACCGCGTTGGCAATATCCTGCACGGTAGCAGGCCGGCCCATGGGTGTGATACGGCTCCAGGTATTGATATATTCCGGGTCGTTCGTGGTGCGTTCGGTAAGCGTGGCTCCCGGCGCGATGGCATTTACCGAAATATTATATTCCGACAGTTCAACTACCAGGTTTTTAGCAAGCATTTCAAGAGCGGCTTTGGTCATGCCATATGCCGCCAGGTTTTTATGTGCCTGGTGCCCCGTAACCGAAGACATCAGTAAAATACTTCCGCCGCTTTTTTGTGCAATGATCTGCCGCGCAGTAGCCTGTGCTAACAAAAAGCTTCCGCCCAGGTTCAGTTGCATTACTTTATATAGTGAATCGGCAGGGTAGGTCAGGAAATCGCCAAATAAAGTAATGCCTGCATTGGCAACGGCAATGGTAAGCTTGCCAAAATTTGTTACGGCAGCGTTCACCATGTTATTTATGCAACCTGCTTCAGATACATCTCCCGGCACTGAAACACATGCATACCCTTTAGCGGCAATCTTAGCGGCAGCAGCTTCAGAAAGCGCTGCATCCATATCATTCAATACAACCGAAGCCCCAGCAGCGCACAATTGATTTGCAATTTCAAAACCAATGCCCTGCCCGGCTCCCGTTACGATTGCTACTTCACCACTTAATTTACCTGTCGAATGTCGTTCCATGTATCAAATTATAACATATTCCATTATTAATTTCCAGGCAAAGATTTACCTGATATTCCCGTTTCGCTGATTGAATGCTTCATTTATTTCTTTAACCATGAAAGATACTCAAGCAGGTCGGCCAGCTCCTGTGCTGACATCGCTTCATGCAATGCCGGCATAACGGAAGCTGGTAATTTTTTTTGCGTTTTTACGTCCTGCAATTTTACTTTTTCAGATTTACCACCGGGATATTTCAGCTCTAATTCCGATTCCGATTTACTCGAAATAATTCCCATCAACACATTCCCGTCCTTCGTGGTGATTTCCCAGTTTTCAAAACCAAAACTAATGCCCGCTGAAGGATTTACAATCGCTTCCATCAATGCTTCCTTAGGAAGCTTATCGCCGATTTCCGATAGTTTAGGTCCAAAATCAATGCCTTCTCCTTTTACCTGGTGACAAATCGCACAGTGCGTTGCAAATACTGCCTTCCCTTTCGCCACATCTCCTTTTAATGCAAGCACTTCATTTTTATCGAATGCTTTTTTTGCCAGATTGTTTTTTACGGCTCCCGGTAAAAAAGTAGCGGCTTCTTCCAGTATGTTCTGTGGCGTTCTGTCGGGCACCAGTCCGTTTACAAACGCGGGTACCAGCTCCTCCGGGATTTGTTTTTTACGAAGCATCTCCATTCCATGCATCATGCCTACCCAATTTTTACCCAACTGATCGGCAGCAATCAGGCGTTTCGGTAAACCATAAGCAGGCGTCGTCACCACTGTTTTCAGTATTTCCATAGCAGTATTGCCGGCATTGCCCATAGAACGAAGCAATTGGTTGCTTTGTAAGGTATCTTTTCCTGCAAGTATGCTCTTTACTGTTTTTTCACCGCCATAGTTTAGATAAAGCTTCATTGCATCAGTAGCCATGTCTCCACCCGGTTGATCCGTTACCAGCTTAAGCAACCTGGGTTTTTCATTGATGAGATTGTATTGGGTTACCAGGTCTAAAAAGCTTCTGCTGCCATACACCGAGTCCAGCACAAGCTTTAAAGCATTGCGCGCTGCCGCAGATTTCAATATATCTTCCGGACTGAGATGATGCAGCAACAATACATTTAACCGGACGTTTTTTGCCTGATTGTCTTCCAGCATTTTCAACAACAATTGTGTCTTCAGCGGATCACTGTTAAAGTCAAATGCCCGGAAATAGCGTAATCTCGATTTCAAGTCAACGGTTTCATCCATAGCCAGGTCGGCCAGCAAAGGAAGGGTTGTCCTGGAGCGTGCCCGCCAGATAATATCTCTTCCTTCTGCCGTTTTCGCAACGTCCGGTTTCTTTTGCGCATACGCTTCAAAAAAATGATCCCACTGCTTATCCGCTCCTATCCCCAACGCTTCAAGATACCACCTGTCTTTGCCATCGTATTGCAATGCCAGTTGCACCCATAAGGCAGCCGCTTCAGGTGCTTTGTTATGACGGATCGCCAAAGCGCATTCACGTCGTACCTGCGGGTCGCTGTCGTTTACCAGTTTCGTTACCACACCCAATACATCAGCATTCAGTTGCCTGGCCGCCCTTAATCCCATGATCCTAAAATCCGCGTTATTGCTTTTAATTGCCTGGTCAATGTATTTTGCTCCACCAGGCATTTTTACCAGTACCCAAAACGCCCTTGCCCTCATACGCGGATTGGCTGAAGTATTGTTCCCTAATTTTTCAAGCTCAGGCACTGCTTGATCACCCATTTCCTGCAATGCAAGCCAGGCATGCCTTCTGATGGCCAGGTTGGGATTTTGCAATGCCTCCATTGCGCCTGACGGTGATGTGTAATCGAAAGAAGGAACTTTATAAGGGGCATTAGAGGGAGCGATACGGTATATACGGCCACGTTCTTTATCTGCCATCGCATGCCCGCCTACTCCGGGGTCATACCAGTCGGATACAATGAGCGAGCCATCGGGTGCCACACATACATCAGACGGGCGGAACCATTTGTCCTTACTGTTTTCGGCAATGTTTATGATCTGCGCTTTGTACCCGGCGCCATCTTTGGTTACCGGGTAAGACCGTACAACATTATGCCCCGGCTCGCAATGGATCATCTGGTTCTGAAAGCTGCCGGGCAGCAATGTTCCTTCATAAATCACCATACCGGTAGGAGAACCTGAGCCCGTTTGCAAAAGATTAGGCACCACACCGGGATCGTTGAGATGCCAGTGACGGAACGGGATAGAATCTTCCATATTGGTACGACTGGCCGACCAGCCTGCGCCGGTCATTTCATCGGTAAAGCCATAGTTGCCATAATCCATCACATAGTTGATGCGTACGCCTTTATTGCCATCGTCGTCGTTATCGCTCTGCCACATGGCTCCATAGCTGTCTACCGCTACTTCATAATTATTCCTGAAATTATGCCCCAGGCATTCTACCTGCGATCCATCGGGGTTACAACGGAAGACCATTCCCTGCCTGTACTTCTTTGGCCCGATCTCATCACCATCCTGGTCAAGAACAGTTTTCCCGTTTTTATCTTTTAAGGTTTTCCCTTCATTGCCAAAATTGAAATACAATTTTCCATCAGGGCCGAACGTAAATGTGTGCACTCCATGGTCGTGCTGCACTCCACTGATGCCTTCGAAAAGTATTTCTTTCCTATCCGCTTTATCGTCTCCATCATCATCATAAAAAGCCCATACATAGGGGCTTTGCGAAACCAGCACCCGGTTACCCAATACACAAACCCCTAACGGCGCATTCATTTCGGGTCCCTGGTAAAAAATTTTGGCAGTATCTGTTTTCCCATCTCCGTTGGTATCTTCCAGGATGATGATGCGGTCGCCTTCGGGATTGATGATACTCTCTTTTTTAGGACGGTAATTGTATGCTTCGGTTACCCATATCCTTCCTCTTTCATCCACATCAATATTAGTTGGGTTTTTAAGGAAGGGTTCCGTAGCCACCACGTCCACAGCAAGCCCGTCAGCTATTACCAATCCCCGCAACGCATTTTCCGGGAGCCGTTTCTGTTCCTCTGTGAGGATAATTGTATCGGCAGCATTCACTGTTTGCTTACCGGCATCGTGAGAATTACAGGAGAGTCCGGCAATAACGATGGGTACAAACAACAACGCCCATACGATATTCCCGGATACAGGAAAAGGATTGTATTTCACGTATACTATTTTTCGTTGCAGGCATGAATCATGCCACCCCGAAGGGAAATCATATCTATTCTGCCCCCATCTTACCACTTATCACTTACTGCTATCCAAGTGCCGATCTCAAAAACTTCACTCCTTTTTCAGCGATGTCTTCCTGAGAAGGTTCAAAGTCGCGCCAGATAGAAGCCGCTTTGGCAATTACTTTAACCGCAGGAGTAAACGATTCTATTACCACACTTTTATCATATCCTACTTCTTTTAATGCCGCTGCTATTTTTGTCCAGTTGATCTGGTCGCCTCCCGGTGTTCCGCGATCGGAACCACAGGCATGGAAATGCCCCAGTTTTTTGCCTGCAAGCAAAATAGCCCTGGCAGGATCTTTTTCCTCAATGTTCATATGATAAGAATCGAGGTGCACGTACAGGGCATCATGATTCACATCGTTTACCATTTGCACCGCCTGCGCTGCAGTATTGATAAAATCGGTTTCATAACGGTTCAGGGGCTCTATTGCCAGCTTACGTCCTTTTGACGCCGCATACGTTGCAAGCGACCGCAGGTGTGTTACTACTGTTGCCCATTGCTTTTTATATTCTTCTTTATCCACCGGTTCGGCCCTGCCAACCGATGAATACAGGGGTCCTATCAGTACAGGACAACCAAGCACCACCATGGCATCCAGCACACTTTTAATATAGTTGATGGCATTCTGCTGCTGTGTTTCATCGCCACGCAGATCACGATCAGGACCCATAGCCGCGCAAACGGAACCACAGACCAGCCCGTTATCATCCAATGCTTTTTTTACTGATTTGGCATCAATATGACTGGCATCTTCCAATGCTATTTCAACCGAATCGAATCCCCATTGCTTAAACCTGGGAAATAAAGAAACGCTTTCCGTAGTAAACGGTGATGTGAACAAAAATGTATTAACTCCAAAATTCATGGTTTCAAATTTTTAATATGGAAAATAAGTTGATTGAATTACCTGGTCTGTTCAAATACAAATACACCCTTTTTATTGCCAATGATAATATCCACCAGTTTGTCTTTGGTAATATCCTCTACCACCAGGTTTAATCCTGCTCCTGAATTATTATCTACCAGGTGCGGTATCCACTGGGGTGTTTTGCCGGGCTTCAGTTCAAACCAATACAAAACGGCAGGCTCTTCTTCGCCGGGATCGCCGGTCCCGTTGTGCGCGTAATATCGTTTACCGGTAATCAGATCCGGGTTGCCGTCTTTGTTTATATCGGTAAAGAAAGAGCCATGCGATTGCGAAAATTCGGTAAAAATTTCATGTTTTTTCCAGGTGATGTCATTGCCATTCTTCACCTGCTCATACCACCATATGCCATAATTGTGGGCAGATGCAGCTATCACATCGTTGTCCCCGTCCTGGTCCAGATCCATTATATGCATTTGGGAACACTCAGCACCAAGGTCGGCTTTATGAAATGTCCAGTCAGACTGTGTCCTGTCAACCGGCGCTTCCCACCAGCCTTCACGAACGACTACATCTTTACGACCGTCTCCGTTAATATCGCCATACCCAAGCCCGTGAGTAAACATGTGCGTGCTTTGCAGGGTGTCGGAGCTGATGGTGTATGCCGTCCAGGTAGTATCTCCTTTTTTAGCGGGAGATTTTACCCATATATTTTTTTTGAGCACGGGATCGTTACACAAAAGATCCAGCCTGCCATCTCCATCTATATCCACCATAGCGGGAGACTCATTTCCAACATTGGGGTAGATCAAATGTTCTTTCCAGTAACCGCCTTTGTTTTTGGGGTTTTCATACCAATGCGTCGCTTTGCCGGGAAAACCAACGCGGATATAATCTATCCATCCATCCTGGTTTACATCCATTGAAAAATTCAGGAAAGAATTACCATAAGTTTTGGTATCGTACTGTTCACCCGGGATAATTTCATGCTTCTGCCAGCCCGGCGCTTCAAACCAATAGGTACCCGCCAGTACATCCACTTTGCCATCTTTATTTACATCACCCACAGCAACCCCTTCCGATACATACTCGTTGGATAAAACATGCTTCTTAAATTTTATCTCCGGATTTTTACCCTGGGCACAGGCAACAGACAAAAAGCCGGTGAACGCAGAAAATAAAACGAGAGCCTGATTTGCACTGACGGAAAAGGATAGATGCTTTTTTATACTTTTCATATCCAAGCTTTAAAATAACATAATGAATTACGGGGCTTAAATATATTCCATTTCGGTTTAATAACCCTTCATTCAACATTAAAATTTGTTGATCCGTGCAGATGGCAGGGCATAACGGTACAGGATGGAGAAATGCTCAATAATGATCCTGTAGTATCAGGAGTTAAGATGATCCCAGATTACATCGTACACTTCTGTTGCCGGCAATTCCTGTTTCCCCACCGGAGCGTTTGTTATAAGCACCGGGTGAAATTCCTTTCCTGCACCGACAGCACCGTGTGAACCTTTTACCAGCGTGGCATCCAGGGGAATAACATCCATTACATAACGGAGCCCCGCTTTTTTCCGCAACAATTTATAGGCGGCTCTTGCTTTGGAGGTCATGAACAATTCTACAGGGTCGTATCCCGGTTTCTTATGAATGTCCACTACCCGCGCGTAATCCGGTGCAACGGCATCATCCAGCCAGAAATAATAAGTGAACCAGGCATCATGGTCTGCTACCAGTACTATATCGCCGGAACGGGCATGATCAATATGATATTTTTTTTGCGCTTCGCGGTCCAGTACCAGCGCTACACCCGGCAGGCCGCTCACCAGTTGTTTTACCTTATCGTATACAGCCGGGTCATTACAATAAATATGCGCTACCTGGTGATCGGCCACCGCAAAAGCTTTTGAAGCGCCCGCATCCAGCAGCTCTAATCCGCGTTCCACGCGTATGCCCAACAGATCGTGCTGTCGCAGCAGGCGGTTGATATGAACAGGCTTGGACACGCCTGTTATACCATATTCAGACAATAGTATGATAGACGCGTTCCGGGAAGTATAATACTGAACCAGGTCTTCAACCACCTTGTCTATTTCCTGCAGATGATTGCTGATCTTTGAAAGATCGGGGCCATATTTCTGCAGGCAATAATCAAGATGCGGCAGGTATATCAGCGTTAAGGTAGGATCGTATTTTTTATCGGTATATACAGAAGCATCCGCGATCCATTTTGTAGAAGTGATATCGGCGCCGGGCCCCCAGAACTTAAACAAAGGGAACTGCCCCAATTCTTCCTGCAATTCATCTCTCAGTGAAGCAGGATGGGAATAGCAGTCGGGCATTTTGCGTCCGTCTGCAAGATAATTGGGCCGGGGCGTTACCGAATAATCAGCGGTTGAATACATGTTATACCACCAGCACATTTTAGAAACAGTAAAGGAAGGATCGGCTTTTTTTGCACGCTCCCATATTTTTTCTGCCTGCACCAGCTTGTTCGACTGTTTCCAGAATTTTATTTCCGCATCGACAGGGTCGTACCAGCCATTACCTACTATACCGTGTTCACCCGGCCATTTACCGGTTATATATGTTGACTGCACCGAAGTGGTGACTGCAGGCAGCATAGGCGTGATGGTTTGCAGGTTTCCAGCGCTTATATAGCTTTTCAGGAATGGCGTATGCGCTCCTATCAAAGAGGACGATAATCCAACGATGTCTATTACAACAGTTTTTTTCATAATAAAGCTTTCAGATATCGGCAGTCAGCGGTCAGAAAATCAGAAATCAATAAACCTGTCCGCCGGGGTGGATCTCAAATCAATGTCGTTTCCTTAACGTTGTGTGGTTGCGGGTGAAAACACCCGCAACGGCGATCGCCGATGTTGGTGTTTTCACCAACATCTTAAGGAAATGACATTGAATCATGAATCAGCAATTTTCTCCAACACCCACTTCATCTCGCGTATAATAGATTTGGTTTGGGGCAATCTTATTTCTTCCGGCAATACTTCCCATGTATATGTCTCTATTTCCAGGTGATGGGTAAAAGGTGATTTTTTCTGTACTTGCAATACCTGTATAATATCTTTTTGAGTAGACTGCAGTTCGCCATATTCGTATATGAAAACAGGCACATGAAAATGAGCTCTCCATTCCGTTACGGGCGGCGCATATGCGTCCTGTATAGCTTCCGGCATGTCTTTATAACGGATAAGGCTACCCTCATTCGTCCGCGCCACTACCTGGTGCAGGTAGGTAGACTCATTAAATTGCGAAAATGCCTCCACCGTAGCCGCTCTTTTCGCAAGGTCTGCGCTCATGTCCGCTCTCAAAGCTGCGCTGATCTGTATCTTACCGGTTTGTATACCCAGCTCTTTCAGCTTTGCTATCATTTCAACATGGTCTTCATAACTCACGGCAAAATGGCAAACATCATAACATACGCGTATATGCTCCTTCATATGCTCTTCTGCCATTGGAGCCGATATGCTGTATGTTTTTTTCAGATAGTCCGTCCCTTTCGGTAACAGCCACCGGGTATACCATTCAAGAAACTCCTTTCCATCTCCCAGCAAACCATCCGGCTCGGGCTCAATATCAATATGAATCACCTTCCCGGTTGCCTGTTTTACCTGGATCAGCAGATCAACCACCTGCAACAAATTAGCTGTAGCGGTTTCAAACACTTTAGGCAATTCGCTATCATTGTGCCAGTACCTGTAAGTAAGCGGTGAGGTGGATATGCCACCATCCATTTTAGCCGGCAATAATTCCGCAAGTATCTGTACCAGCCTGATGGTATATTGCGTTCTTTCGGCAGTGGTCCAGTCAGGAGCATGTACCTTGTCTTTTACAATGGTATGATGAAATCCGCCGTAAGGAAACCCGTTCATGGTAAATACATAGCAATCATTTTCGTTTAGCCATTGCCGGAAGGCTTCCAGGTTTTTTGGCTTTATCAATTCCAGGCTGGCTTCGGCCGAAAGCCTGAGCCCTATACCGAAGGACTGGTTTGGCGCCACTTCTTTTTTTATAGCCGGCACATGTTCCTGCAACTGCAGAAAATGTGCTTTCCAGCTTTCGCCTGCATGTATGTTGCTGCAATAAGTAAGATGTCCCTGCGATGTAACCATTGTTGTTTGTTTTATACAAATGCAGCCGGCATGTATCAGCTATGCACTGTTACCTGTGTTTTTAACCAGGCAGAAGCCTTTGTTAATAAGTCCGGTTTCAGTTCATGTACCTCTTCTCCTTTTCCTATCGCTGTCAACAGCATAATGGTAAGCCGTCCGCCGAGATGCTCCCTGAATTCATTTAATCCTTTCAATACCGCGCTGTCTTCATTTTCTATCTCCATGAAAGGGTGAGTAACTGCAAGACCTATGTTCTGTAACAATTGAACTACAGAAGCTGCATCTGCCTCACTCAGCCTGCCCGAAACAAAAGAATAGGCGCTGTCTAAAGCTATGCCCATCGCCACCGCTTCACCATGACGGATCGTAAAGTGTGAAAGTTGTTCTACTTTGTGCGCGCTCCAATGCCCGAAATCCAGGGGGCGCGATGATCCCATTTCAAACGGATCGCCGCCGGCTATATGCTCCAGGTGCAGCTGCGCGCAACGATGAATGAGGTATTGCATCGCTTCCATACTTCTCGCAGCAAGCGCAACAGCATTTGTTTGCAACCATTCAAAAAAAGCACGATCTTTTATCAATGCTACTTTCACCGCCTCCGACATGCCGGAACGCCATTCTTCATCGCTTAAGGTTGTAAGAAAAAAGGAATCGTTGAATACGGCGACCGGTGGGGTAAAAGTACCCAGGAAATTTTTTTTGCCTGCATAATTGATCCCATTCTTCACTCCTACTCCCGAATCGTTTTGAGAAAGTACGGTAGTGGGTATGCGAATATGACGAATGCCCCTGTGAGATACGGCGGCTGCATAACCTGTCAGGTCGAGTATGGCGCCGCCGCCAATAGCAACAATATAAGAGTGCCTGTCTATTCCGTAGTGGTCTACTGCTTTTACAAGACTGTTAAAAAGTTTGTCAGAATTTTTTGAGCTTTCTCCGCCGGGAACTACCAGCACGTCTTCAATAAGCTCAAACATTTTTTCGTCTGCAAAATAATTCCTGATCTGCTCTTTGAGATAGGTATGATTTTCAAATACCCCGCCGTCAATTACAAAAAATATTTTGCGTGTGGTTTCGGTTCCTGCCGCTTTTAAAAAATCAAGAAATACGGTATTGCCGGGTGCAAAAAGGTGCTCTGTAAAAAAAACCCTGTATTCAAATTTTACACTAAAGGACTGCTGCAGGTAATTCATTTTTTGCTTATCTAAAATAGTATACGCGTATGGATTAAAAGACCGTAAAAATAAGCTATTGCATGGAATAAACCCGCGTCAGGTAACGGCAAACAGCTTTGCGAGGAATATTGATACGGGCAACAGGAACAAAATCACCAGCGCAGTATAAGGCATATTGAACGCGGCAGCCCAGGCAGCATTCATTACAATCAGCGCAATCACTCCGGCTTTAACAGCCTTACCGATATGAACTCCTTGGGGCTCCCTGATCGCTTTTGTAAGAGGAGGAAAAACCAGTCCTGCCAGCAAGCCGGCAAAAGCAAATACATATAAACCGCCGCTTTTGTTCAGAAAGGAAACCAGCAGTATACCTGCCAGCACCAGCGCGTATAAAAAAACCGCTGTATAGAGCGTATTTTTTTTGCCTCCGTGCACTTCTCCCCTGCTGATCAGGGTAATGGCAGCGATGTACAGTACGGGGATAATGCTGATATATCCGAATTGGGTTATTGCGGAGGGTACAATGCTCATGCCTAACAACAGATTCAGCCCTCTGCAGATACCCATAGTCAGCGGCCCAAGCCAATCGTGATGCTTAAACCATTTATCGTATGCCAGGGCACATACAGCAGTCGCCAATGCAATTGTAAACGATACGGAAAATAAACCGGCATGCACAAAAGCAGCAGATACGATACCTATGGCAATCAATACCGCTCCCAGCAGCGTAGCAGCCGTTTTTGTCACCGCCCCGCCCGGTATCGGTCGCTCAGGACGTTCTACCGTATCCAGTTCGGCATCCATTACATCATTAAACACAACCCCTCCTCCATATAAACCAATGGTAGAAATAATCAGCAGTATTACAGGCTTCCACGAAAACGTGGGTTGATCAATAGAAAGAAAATAGCCGGAAATGGCAATGCCTGCCAGGATATCGGAAACAGCAGTAATAATATTCGCCAGCCGCATCAGGCGCAGAAATCCCATCAGCTTTTTCACTTCTTCTACCTTATAATAATTGAGTCTTTATCTATGCGCGGTTGTTGTCCGCCCCGTAAAACTGTATTGCCGCTAAACTTTTGGCTTTGGTCAATCTCCTTTACAGCAGCAAAATCAGCTTCGTTGATCTGCCCGCTCTGACCAAACGCGGCAATCGCATTTTGGTACGTTACTATCTTTATGGCGTCATCGGCAATGCCCTGCTCTTTCATGAGTGCAGCAGTTTTGGGTACGGCAAGCGGATCGCTGATGCCCCAGTCGGCAGCCGAATTTACCATAATGCGTTCCGTGCCATATTGCTTTACAATATCTACCATCCGTTCATTACCCATTTTTGTAAACGGGTAAATCGTAAATGCCGCCCAAAATCCGCGGTCCAATACTTCCTTCACGGTCTCTTCATTGTTATGATCTACAATTACCATCGCGGGATCCAGTCCATGCTCCAGTGCAATATCCATGCTTCGGGTGGTACCTCTTTTTTTATCGCGGTGGGGCGTATGTATCTGCACAGGCAATCCTGCTTCCCTGGCCAGCTCCAACTGCAGACGATAATATTTTTCTTCGGCGGCCGTCTGGTCATCAAAGCCAATTTCGCCCACACCTACCACGCCTTCCTTATAAATAAACAAGGGCAATATTTCCATCACCTGCTCTGCCAATACCTCATTATTGGCTTCACGTGAGTTTAAGCCGATGGTACAATAATGTTTGATGCCGAACTGGGAAGAACGGAATCGCTCCCACCCTATCAGGCTGCTGTAATAATCCCGGAAGGTATCAACGCCCGTGCGTGGTTGCCCCAGCCAGAAGGCAGGTTCTATCAGCGCCACTACACCGGCATCTGCCATCGCCTGGTAATCGTCTGTTGTACGCGAGGTCATATGTACATGCGGATCAAAGAACTGCATGCCTTTTATCCGGCTCAGGTAGGATGCATCCTGTACACCCGGCTGAAGATCTTTTTCAGTAATGTTATGACTGCAACACATTTTCTTTCATTTTTAATGCCAGCAAATCCCATGTTAATGTTCCGGATTGTATGGCAGATTTAAGTACGGGGATTGTATCAAGTAATTGCTTCGCAGGGGTATAACTGCTATCATTACACGCTAATGCAGCAGCTTCCCTGTCAAATACATTTTCTGATATTGTCAGCTTTTCAATACCGGGCAATAAGGCTTCGTCAATAAATTTTCCCACGCATCTCCATATTTGCGGGTTTACCGTACGATGAGCAGCCCATCGCTCATGCGCATAATCACGGAGTATCAAAGCCAGGTCTTTGTTAGCCCTTTTATCCAACCCAACAATTTCTTCAACAGGCTTTTCCGTAAAGAATGCCTTCATCACCAATTGATTCCAGGCCGGGTCGCTTAAATAAGCGGCAGGATAAGGATTGCGGCACATAATGGCTTCAAGCACGTCTCCGATATTGCTTCTTATACCTTCTGAGCAACGCGCTGTCCATACTTCGGGAAACGCGAGTAAAGGTAAAGCGGAATACAATGCCACCAGTTCGTTGACTTCCGCTGCCAGAAACAGATTTTCAATCTGCCGAACATATTTCTCTTTATCACTGTTATCGGCCTGCAGCAGTAACCAAACCCTGGCTAAACGATCCGTTAACCAATGATTAACAGTAAACCCCGGAACGTAAGCGGCTAATAAATCCTGCTGGCTTTGAGTAATTACAAGATTTTTTTTCCCGGTTTTGCGTGGAATGGTCACAAAGGTTGTATTAAAGGAAACCTTGCCTGAAGCGGATTTCTCAAGCAACCAGCTATATGCTTCATCTGAAATATTTTGTTTCAGTATTTCCAATAACACCCGGTCTGGCTGAAAATGAGACATAAAAAACACTTTAACTTTTATCCACCTGGCTTAAACAGTTCAGTGAAGCAAGTATAAATAAGTTTATATTTAAACCTCAAACGTACATGAAATTTTTCATTCATAAAACCTGCCTGTTCCGGCAGGTGGGTACACAAAGGATGAATGAAAAATTTTATAAGAGTTTCTCTTGGCTAAAAAACAATAATAAATATTCAAGAGAAATTTAGTAATTAGCATCTTTCAAATGCACATTGAATTTATTTACCATGTTCCAGACGATCCTCAACATTATTTTCTTTATCGCATTTACCTGGTTTGCCTGGGTCAATCTCAACGACAAAGATGCGTGGCTTTGGGTAAGCATTTATATGATAGCCGCGGTTTTATGTGGTTTGGCTGCCTTTAAGTATTACTTTCCGATGATATATATTCCTGTACTGATTTTTTATTTTATATACGCCCTCCGTCTCTTTTTTATAAAAGACGGCGTGCTGGACTGGCTCACCAAATACAAACGGGCGCATATTGCGCAAACCATGCAGGCAACCAAACCCTATATTGAGCAAACAAGGGAATTTTTTGGTTTGCTCATCATCAGCGGAGCACTGATGATGAATTATTTTGCAGCAAGGGGATGAAGAATATTTTGGATTTTTGATTTATGATTTTTTGATTTCTGATATGGGTATGGGCTATAAGCCATGGGCTTTGGGCTGATGGCTATACAGGTTACAAGTTGCAGGTTACAGGTTATGCAGGCCGCAGGAAAATCTCAAATTTCAAATCTCAAATTACTGGCAGCCAACCGCTTACAGTATATTCGCATATGGAAGAGGATTTGCTACAGATCAAAAATATTATACAACAGGTCCACCCTTTACCTCCGTCTGCCTGGGACGCATTCGCTTCCATATGGACGCCTTTTTCCGCCAAACGGAAAGAAATGATAACCGTAGCCGGGGAAAGGGAAAAATACCTGTATATCGTGCTGGAAGGCGTGCAGCGGGTAGTTTACTTTGACGAGCAAGACAGGGAAGCAACACTTGTTTTTACTTATGCTCCTTCGTTTGGAGGTGTGCTGGATTCCTTTTTAACCCAATCCACCTCGCGCTACTACTATGAAACACTTACCCCTTCTGCTTTTTTCCGTACATCGTATACTGAGCTTGAAAGGCTAATGACTGCTTACCCCGACATTGAATTGCTGATACGCAAAGGAATAACCGGGGCATTGGCGGGTTTGCTGGAACGGCTCACAGAACTGCAATGTTTTTCTTCCGAAGAAAAATTCAGAAAGCTGCTCACGCGCAGTCCTCATATTCTGCAACTTGTTCCTCACAAGTACCTCGCCAACTATTTGGGTATTGATGCCAGTAATTTCAGCAAAATGATCAACAGGATTAAAATATAAATGTTGGTAAATACCAATATTTATATTTTCCATACCCGCCATTTTTGTACTCCAAAAGCACAGAGTTTTATTACAGGGCAAGCGTTCAGCTTTTACCTGTAATCATACTGCGGATCACGGAACATTTATTCAATTAAACATTATGAAGCCCGTAGACAAAAAATTGTTACTCGAAAATCTTGAAACACGTGTAGAAAGCCACCTGGCAGATGCTGTAAAAATTTTTCAGAACCTTTCTGAAACCGCTTTGCTTAAGCCTTCGCCTACAGGCGGGTGGAGCATTGCACAATGCCTCGACCATTTAAACAGGTACGGACAATATTATTTGCCACAGATTAAAAAGGGACTTGAAAAAAAGATACCGGGCAGTGATACTTTCACAAGCACCTGGCTGGGAAATTATTTTACAAAAATGATGGAACCTGCCACCGGAACCAAAAAAATAAAGGCATTTAAAGCCTATGTTCCTCCCCCCAAATTAGACGCGCACGCCGTAGTGGCATCATTCATTGCCCAGCAGGAAACCCTGCTTGAATACCTTAAAGCGTCTCATACAACAGATCTGGACAACATAAAAATCCCCGTTTCGATAGCCAGGTTCATAAAGCTGAAGCTCGGCGATGTTTTCAGGTTTGTCATCGCCCACAATGAAAGACATATTCAACAGGCAAAAAGAAATATTTAATACAGAACGACCAACTCTTATTTTCCGGGCCACCGAGCGAATTTTTATCGCCTGGCTGGTTGGTTACTATTCATAACGCAAAGCCACAATGGGATCCAGCTTAGAGGCCTTAATTGCCGGGTATAAGCCTGCGGCGAGCCCTACAGCGGAACAAACTACAATCGCTACCAATATAAGAAGCCATGGTATAAAAAAAGGAACCTTCATGAGCATACCGATCAGGTTGCCTGAAATGATGCCTATTACTATTCCTATTGTGGCGCCTATCATGCTGATCAATATCGATTCAAATAAAAACTGCTGCCGTATACTTTTACCCTTGGCTCCAAGCGCTTTTATCAGGCCTACTTCTTTGGTTCGTTCCGTTACCGCCACCAGCATAATATTCATGAGACCGATAGAAGCCGCCAGCAAGGTTATAAAGCCTATTCCTCCGGCTGCCAGTGATATCTTACTTAGCATAGAAATGAACTGCTCGGCAAGCGCATCGCTTTTATCAAGGTAAAAATTACTCTGCTCGGTAGTGCTGAGATTACGGATGTTCCTGAATAAGCCTTCGGCTTCTCCCATTGCATCGTTCAACTGTGACATATCTTTAACCTGCACACCAATATAGTAAGAGGGAGTGCCGATCGCAAACAATCGCCGTATGGTATTATAGGTTGTAAACACAACCCGGTCTGCCTGCATAAAAGAGCTGCTACCCCTGCTTTTTAATACGGCAATCACCCTGAACTTATTGGCGCCTACCCTGATGATCTTATCCAGCGCTTCTTCCGGTTTATCTCCAAAAAAATTTTTAGCAATATCATACCCCAAAACACAAACATTCCGGCCGGTTTGTATGTCAAGCGTGTTAAAATCACGTCCGTACATGATCTCGTAACCATTTAAAGCGAAGTAATTTTCATCGCCGCCGGATACCCGCACATTCGGATTGGTTTTTTTTGCCTGATAAAAAATAGTTTGATCGCCTAATCCTCCCAGCCCTATGCTCACCTTTGCCGGGAAATGATACCGTTCCTTAAATGCAACAGCCTGTTCGTACGTAATACGCTTATTTGCATTTGATTTTTTTACTTTTTTATTGCTGCTGGCTTTGGTAACATCGCCTCCCCCGCCTAATCTGAACTGCATTTCACGAAAACGTATGCTAAAGGAGTTGGCTCCCATAGTAGCGAAACTTTCTGTTAAGCTTGCATTCATTGCCTGGATGGCTGTGATAATGCCCACCAACGCCCAGATACCCAGGGCAATCATGGCAACAGTAATACCTGTGCGCAGTTTATTCCCACGTAAATTTTTCCAGGCCAACAGTAAAGTGTCCTTGGTCTTCATTCCAATGCTTTATTAGCTACTAAAAGTACGGAACATTTTACAACCAGCACTAAGCAAAGCATGCATTGGCTCAACCACTTGCACGTCTTGGCGAGCCCGCCGCTATCTTTGCATCGATTGGAGCTAAATATTATGGCGGGAGAAGCCATCCTCGCAGAAAAAGAGACAATTGTCCTACTGCGGCTGCTTCACCCCCCGAATATCGGGGCGGCGGGGTTGACA
>JAHBTL010000010.1 GCA_019638615.1 Chitinophagaceae bacterium
TACCGCTATAGAGTTGTATTAAATTAAAAGTATGTTGGCGCGGGTGAAGCAGTCCCAACCTAAGTTCAATCGTTGAGATTGCTTCCCCCAACCGAAGGTCGGGGTCGCAATGACGGTAATTTTTTTTCACTGCGATACCGCGATGGGGTTGCGTTAAATGAAGGATATGCTGGTGCCGGAGAAGCAGTCCATGTAGAAATTGCCGCAGACCTGTCCACTATAGGCAGATGCACATATTAAATCTGCGAATCTGTGGCTAAAAACCCACGGTATATCCCTTGTTTTGCAGACCTGCCTGCGGGGCTAATTGGGAATACACCTCTCACCTTCTTATGACCTCATATTCTCATATTGCAGGGGAATACCAAGATCCCAGCTTTTTGAAGCCTGGATCACGGTTTGAAGATCGTCTATTTTTTTCCCGGTCACTCTTACCAGGTCGTCATTGATAGATGCCTGGACTTTCAGTCCGGAATCTTTTATTTGCTTTACTATTTTTTTTGCATCATCCTGTTTGAGCCCGTTTCTTACACTTACCTCCTTCTTCCATACTTTTCCGCTCTGTGCTCCTTCCTTTGAAACATCAAAAGCCTCCGGCGCTATACCTTGCTTATGAGCGCGGCTAATGAGCACATCTATCAATTGCCGCATTTGCATTTCTCCATCTGTTTCCAGGTTGAGCTTAAACTCTTTTTTATTCAGGTCTATCACCACATGCGCTCCTTTAAAATCAAACCGGTTGGTAATTTCTTTACGGGTCACATTTACAGCATTATCCAGCGCCTGTGGATCTACTTTGCTTACTATATCAAATGATGGCATAACATACAATTTCACAACAAATGTAAATATCACCTGAAAAATAAAAAAACAGAAACAAGCTGAAAACAGTATTTTTTATCTGTCAAACCATATACTGCTTATCTTTATACCTTCCATTCCTCAAACATTTGTTTACCCGTAAAACTTATTGTTATGGAACACTTGCCAAAGTTCACTTTTTTCCTTGCCGCACTGATTGTGTTGGTTACTTTAACGTCTGTTCAAAAAGAAAATGCTATTTCCCCGTTGAATGGTGCCTGGAGCGCAATGGATGGAAATACGGAACAGTTGCTGATTGTTGCTGACGGGTATTGTATGCTTACCCGCTTTGACCGGAACAATAAAAAATTTGAGAGCACGACCGGAGGTTCGTTTACCGTAGAAAAAAAACAAATTGTTTTAAAAACAGAATTCAACAGCGCTGATAAAGCCGCTGTAGGCAAAACCCGGCAATACGATTATTCTATAAAAGGCAATACACTTACCACAAACATCGGAGGCATTGCATTGAATTATACCCGGTCTGACGATGGTAAGAGTGAGTTAGCCGGTAACTGGCGCATTACGCAGCGTAAACAGGACGATAAAATGGTAGACATTCCTTTGCGTGCCAGAAGAACGTTGAAGCTGCTATCCGGCAATCATTTTCAATGGGCTGCCATTAACATTGAAACCGGGGAGTTTTCGGGTACCGGTGGAGGAAAGTACACATTCCAGGACGGAAAGTACACGGAACACATCGAATTCTTTTCGAGGGACGACTCAAGAGTGGGCGCCTCGCTCAGCTTTGATGGCAAACTGGAGGATGGTAATTGGATTCATTCCGGGCTTAGCTCCAAAGGCGATCCTATTTATGAAATATGGTCAAGGTTTAAACCATGAAGAACAGCTAAGCGGGTTCAACCGGCGCATTCAGGAGATAACACAATAATGCGCCCCTTATTTCATCATTACTACCTTACCGGAGGCTACCGATTCGTCGCAGGCAAATGCAATACGCAGGCTGTTTACCGCATCATCCATATGATCTGTTAAGTCAATATTTTCCCGGATGGCTTTCAGGAAATAGCGCTGCTCCCTGTTGCATAATTCCTGGTGATCCGGCTCATCGGTCAAATCAATCACAGTATCTTTTTTAGCAAACTGCTCATTACTGTCAAGCGCTGCATGATGGAACAGGAGAGATTCCGTTTTGGTATGTGCATCTATTGAATCCGATTTGCCGCTTCCGCCCGCCTCTTTCGCTACAATGGAAACCGAGCCTTTGGGACCAATGACATCCTTCACAAAAAAAGCAGTTTCACTGATCATAGGCCCCCAGCCGGCTTCATACCAGCCCACAGATCCATCTTCAAATCTTATCTGTAATTGCCCGTAATTGTAATTTCCCGCAGGAATTTCCTCCGTTAGTCTCGCTCCAAAAGCATTTACCTGAACGGGCTTCGAACGGGTCATCTGGCACATCACATCAATATAATGCACTCCGCAATCCACAATCGGGCTCAGACTTTTCATCAGGTTACGATGCAATGTCCACATCTTCCCGCTGCTCTGCTGGTTCAGGTTCATACGCATCACGAGGGGTTTACCCAACTGGTGCGACAATTCAATAAACTTTTCCCACGAAGGATGATGCCTGAGAATATATCCAACCACCAGCTTTTTATTATATTTTTTGGCTGCCGCTACCACCCGTTCCCCACCTTCTACCGAATCGGCTATGGGTTTCTCAACAAATACGTGACAGCCGTTTTCAAATGCCTGTATAGCAAACTTTTCATGTGTATCGGGATAAGTAGAAATGCAGACTGCATCTGGTTTTGTTTCCAGTAACGCTTTTTCGTAATTGTCGTACAGGGTATATCCGCCCCCCAGCTTTTCATTCAATAGATTTTTGGTTTGCTTCGATGAAACCAGTCCGCATATTTCAAATCCGTCGAGCGTATGATACGCTGTAGCATGCGAAGAACCCATGTTACCGCAACCCACCACTAATACTCTTAATTTTTTTGTAGTATCGGCCATCATTATATAGTTGAGTTATACAGCGAATATAAATTTCGATTCCAATATAACCAGCATAAACCGTATATATTTTGAAACTTTTGAGAAACGAGATGACTTACCCTTTTATAAAAAGAGGCGATAATAAAATATAGAATAAAAGACAGGTTGAAATAATAAGGTCTGCAAGACCTGGACCGGCCGGTCACTTTTGATTTTCAGCAAGCGCGTTTCCTACGGCAAGGCCAATAGCAATTCCAAAGCTTATTCCGGCAGGCAGACATACAGCCATTTTACCGGTAATCAGACCAATTACTACTCCCAGCGTTGATCCTGTAGCGATACCAATCCAGATCGCCGTGGCAATTTTATTTTTCATGCGGGAATGTTTTAAATGATAACCAATACTGACAAGCGGGATCACAAAAGCATAGTATTCAGAGGGGGGCAGGTTATTGCACTAATTTAGTGAATTTTAGCCGTTTTTACGAATTGGAAGTAATTTTTTATTGAAAATAATTTGCCCAATCGGGCGGTAAGACCAGCCATGGTACGTTTCAACGCTCATGTACCATATCCGGATCATGATTAAAATAATTCCTATATACTTAACTTACTGCCAGACAATCTCATGAGGACAGCAGAGAAGTTGTTTTTCTTTGCGTTTCTCTAATGGAATCATTAGGCATTTTGTTTTTAGCAGAATTTGGAATCCCTGCCTGTACCTGTTATCCGGGCGGCAGTCAGGCGGGCGCCTGCGGATATAACACAGGGTGCATATTGGGTGCATGGCAAACGTCAGTCTGCTCCCGAAATATTTGTAAGATGTAGTTTTTTCCCGTCAAAGTTGAAAACCCACCAAAATGCATGTTCGCAAATTTCGCTTGAATTTTCCGGTATCTCTTCTTCCGAAAGTTTTTTGCTTTTGTAAATTTTGTTTGAGCTCATATCCATTCTTAGTATTATGTTGTCAGTGGCTACCTCTATGCTATAAGAATAATAGCAAGGTTCAGTTTTAATATAAGCGCTATATTCTAAAGTGTCTTTGTATAGTAAGCTATCAACGTTAATATGTAGAAAAAGATTATTTACCTGGTCAACCAAAATGCTTTCAGAAATTTCTTTGAAATACTGCAGGAACATTGTCTTTGTCGTCTTATTATTATTTGTTTTTAACTTTTCAAAATATGCAGCATCGTCGATGTAAATACTAAAAGCAGTGTCTGAAATGGGGAACGGGAATATGTCTGCAATTTTTTCTTTGTCGTTAGAGGCAACAGTTTGTTGAAGTTCTTTTAATTCTTCAATTAAAATATGCCGTGCCCGTTTAGCCGTGTCAATACGTTGTTCTGCTGCCTGTGTGTCGTTTGCAGATTTAGTTGTGTCAGAATTGTTGCAGGCAACTAACATTGCAGAAATTGCCAGAATAAAAAAAGCCTGTCTCATACACTTGAAATAGGAAGTGGTGCCATTTTGCCTGCACCCAATTCCTGCATCTGCAAACTGTTTTTATGCCTGGGCCGTGGGGCCGCCAAAATTCATTGGGATCTGTATTTCTTCAATATCCTGTATTGTACCGTTGGCAGCTTCAAAACGCTTTACATTATCAACCAGGGCCTTCATAAAACGTTTGGCATGTTGCGGCGTAAGGATTAGACGCGACTTTACCTTGCTTTTTGGAGTTCCCGGCATTACATTCACAAAATCAACTACAAATTCTGCATGACTGTGCGTAATGATGGCAAGATTAGCATAAATACCTTCTGCTATTTCTTCCGAAATTTCTATATTCAGTTGATTGGGCTGCTGCTCTGCCATAAGTGAGTTGTTTTGTGCAAATGTAGCAACTTAACAACGCGGGAAAAACTAAATTTGAACACCGCCTTTAAAACCGGGCAGAAAGCAGTATACGTATCTCGGATTTGCGGTTGCCCTGTATTTCGTCTAAGCCGCTGCCGATGGATGCGCGGTTGCTATAAATGGTTTGTCCCCACTTCAGCCACAATGAAAGCTGTTTGTTTATTGTGCAATTCACATTGATGCAATAGCGCGTTCCAGTATCGTAAAACACAGGAATGGCATAATAGTAGAGTACATCGTTTTCATATGCATAGAGCCTTGAATTATAACTGTCACTTTCAAAATATTGTAAACGGATGTTGAAGCTGAAAGGCTTTTGAACGGGTTTATAAAACAAATCAAAAAATACCAGGACGCCCTTTTCGTTCTCAGCCTTTTCGGGGATATACCACAAAAGCTCGAACCGCTGGCGTATGCTGAATGCCGGGGATAACCGGTGATTGATCTGGGTACGCCAGGAGCGGTGATTAAAGGTGGTTACTTCATTCAAAGCACCCGCTTCATTATTGTAATTAATGGGTTTATACTGATTCCTGTAACGGGTATATATTTCAGTAAACCTGCCGGGTTTATAAGTAAGTTGTATAAAATATTCTCTTCCTTCAGCAGGCGCGTCCACCCTGTATTTTAACCACGGGAAACGGAACACATCCACATAAGTATCAAGTTTTAAAAAATATGCCGGCTTAAAGGAAATCCCGGCATACAATCCCCGTTCATTCGCAGGGTTTGTATTTGCGGTAAATGCGTTCCCGTAAAATGCCTGGTATGCTTTTGAAATATAACGATGCAGCAGTACAAAATCCATTTTTGTATGTAAACCGGCAAGCATTCCGTGCACGGCTCCCATGCGCCTGTTTTTATCCATTGCCGTTTCCCCGAACAGGTGAATATTTTTATAGGTGTAATGATAATTTACACTGTAGTTGCCCCAGTAATTTCCGTTTATGGCATACAGGTTTGCAGGAGTATATTTTTTTTGAACGTATTTACTGAAATGAAGATGCAACATATTAAAACCGATCTGCCATTTACCCGATTGGTAGCGCATATTGCCCCCATAAGAAACAAGCTGCAAAGCTGCTTTGTCTTCCAGTTCTGAAGGGGTTCTGTGATAGCCGGACATATGAATAGAAGTGACGACTTCGCCTGATGCTGTATCTTTCTCCAGGTTGGCATCGAGCTGACGCATCGAAGCAAAAAGCGTACCTTCCCAATTGCTTTTTTGAAGCGTAACGGCGGCTCCCCGGTTAAAATAAAATGAACCCGCCGAATTATAGGGGCGCAATACAGCGGATTGTCTTTTTATATTTATTAAACCTGCCCCTTTGCCGAAAGCCAATCCCTGCCAGCATATAAGTCCCTGTCCGAGGTTAATGGTATAATCGCCCAGCGCTATCGTTTTTATTAACCCCGGTTGTCTGCTGAATAAATGAAAGGAATAAAAATCAAAACCCGCCTGGTTTTTCAGCGAAAAGAAACGTTCACCTGCATCTTTTGCCGCGGTGAACCCATACTGCAATTGATTTTTATACTGATATTTCAGCCGCAACAACATTCTTGACCGGTCGCCAGTATAAAAGCTGGTCCCACTGTCGCGAGGATCATACCCTTTGGGTCTTTCAATATTACTTCCATAACGTGCAATGACAGAATAGGTTCCCTTTTTCAGGCTGTTTTTTATCCATTGCGGAGGCAATGCAGCGTCAGTCACTGTTACATGCAAACGCAATTTCCGGATGGTTTCCACATCCCACGCCGGAATAGCCTGCAACTCGTATATGCTGATGAGCCTGCCCAGCAGCCGGCGGTAATGCAGGAAATTTTCAATTTGCAACGCCGTTAACAGTTGAAGATTCTTAAGGTCGTCCTCCCCTGCCCTGTTTAGGTCCAACGGATTGGTTTTATAATATTCTATTTGCTGCAGCCAGGTGTCGTCGCTGCTCTCAGCATCTTCCACACTTTCCGTATAATCCTCCAGTTGTTGTTCCACAGTTGAGGAAGCAGGTTCCTGCGCCTGCACCGTGCAAGCGCCCAGCAGGCATATTATGAAGACCAGGCGCTTCATTCCGCCTTCTTTTTTCCATGCTCATATAAGAGTAAAATACCCGGGGAAAAGCCAAGCTGATGATGAAACCCCGCCGTCATATCAAGCCTGAATTGCCCGTATTGATAGCCTGCGCCTGCATACAGTATATTATTGCCGGCTATATAACCCACCCTGGCAAAAAGTTGCTTAACAGGTTTGTACTGGAGCGCAACATGTATACCTGTAGCAGCATGGCTTTGCTTTATTATTTCAACCGTGGAAAGCAGGTTGCCAGAGATTTCATAGCCCAAACCGGCTTTATAAACTGATGAAAGTTTTTCGCCGGTATTTTTTCCCAGCTTACTTTGAAAGGGGTTATAAACCTGGATGCCGGCATGCAGTTGATCCGTAATATGAAAAACAGCGCCCAGTTCAAAATTGACTGAACCTGCGCTTCCATAGCTGCTCAGCCCGATATGATAGTAATTCAACGCCAACCCGATATCAACTCCATCACCCAGCTTCCGGCCGTAGCCGATACTGACCTCCGACTCGTTATAGGCTGTATAGCCGAAATAGCGGGCTTTAAATGCAAAGTTCCCCGACGATGTGGGTATCCCCAGTACAGCGGTGTACATCGCAGTTTCTTTAAGCATGAACCGTCTTTCTCCTGTTATGCCGGCGCTAAAATTTTTGATAGATGCAAGCGCTGCAATGTGTGAGGCGCTGTTAAGCACATCCGAAAACTTACTGCTATAGGCGCCTGTTGAGAGATATGGTGCAGAGAGGGGTGATCGTATTTGCTGGGCCGCGGCGACCGGCAGGCAGCCAAACATCATGGCAAAGAGGTTAGCTAATTGCATGAGCGGTGTTTTGCGTAAGATAACCCTTTTTCTGATCTTAGCCTTATATATTTTAGCAACCGGCTGGAGACCCTGGTGCGACCTAACTGTTTAAGGTTGCCAACCTTGGAAATAAGCGTTATCAAATTAAAAGCATCTTCTTAAAGGTTGGCAACCTTGCGAAAATGTTCGTCTCGCCGGGGTCTTCACTGCCGGGTAATTGTGCCCCGGCGAATCACGCAGCACCGGGGTCTCATGGCTACCCGCAATGGCTTTACATGAAGACCCCGGTGTGACCTAAAGTGTAACCCCTGACGGGGCAAATAAAACGGATAGTTCTTTTTACAAACAGGCAGCCGCTATGCGGCATGTTTCAAGGTATATCCTTCGTGAATGAAATACGTTTAGTTCAGTTGCCCCACCATATAAAATGCTGTTGATTATACCGGATTTTCTGTGCCATCGGCACTGCCCTTTTCGTCTCGTTGGGGTCTTTCTGCCAGATAATTGTATAAGGGGTAAGACCCCGGTGCGACTTAGATGTAAACAAAAAGCCCGTTACCTTTGCAGATAACGGGACAGTAAGTTCATTCAGTATCAAAACAAAGAAGCGTTATTTTCCTCCCTTGCTTCCTTTTTTAGATGCTTCGTATTTAGCATACGCCTCAGCATTCAGCACTTCGCCGCTGATTTTAAGCTCAAGGGGAGCGTCTATTCCCTGTAATTTTACATATACTGTTTTATCAAAAGGCCCGGCGGCAGCGGCATTAAAGCCGGCTTTAATGGTATTGCTTTTACCTTTTGCTACCGGTTGCTGCGGCCATGTGGGGGTAGTACATCCGCACGATGCCCAGGAGTTTTCAATTACAACCGGCTTATCGCTTACATTCTCAAATGTAAACTCATAGCTCACCGGCACCCCTTGTTTTACTTTTCCGAAATCATGCTTCATTTCCTTAAAGCTGATAAAATTTTCAGCTTTTAACGGGCCTTCGGTTTTTTGTGCAATAGCAAATGTGGTAGCAATTACTGCAACGAATGTAAAAAGCAGTCTTTTCATATTTAACGGTTTATATTTTTTAATAATTGAATACTTGTGTTGGCGGGAGCAGGATCTGCAGGCACCTGCCATACATCTCCTTTAATAAAAAATTGTTTTGTTCGTCCGCCGTTATAAAAAACAGTGATAGCTTTTTCAAAAGGACCAAATGCTGCTGCATTATAGCCAACCGTAATTTTCTTTGATGCCCCCGGCGCTATCGGATCCCGGTTCCATTCGGGGGTGGTACATCCGCAGGAAGCCTGAACATTCTCAATAGTCAAAGATTCCTTACCTGTATTGGATATTTCAAATACATGCGTAACCGGCTTACCCTGGGGTATTTTACCGAAATCGAATTTTGTCTCCACCAGCACAAGAGCATCCCTGTTAGAGAATGACTGCTTTGCTGCCTGCTGTGCCTGAACTGCACCACCCAGGAACGCTGCAATCAATAAAGTAATGAGTATTTTCACCATCCGAAATATTTATGCCTGCTTAACGTATTTACAAATCTACATATTGTTGTTTAAATGTGTTAAAACCTGTATTTAAACTTATTGTTTTTTAACAACTTACCCCGTTAACTTGTGCTTTGCATTTTCCGGCTTATTTTAGCTAAAATAACCCTTTATGAGGCATTTTCTTACCTTCTTGCTGACAATTGGCTCCATATTGCCCGGCTTTTCTCAAAAAGACACCACCCATTCCCCGCCGGTATATGCTCAATACCCGCTCCCCCAGTTCTCTATTGTATTGCCCGACAGCACCACAATATATACCAAAGACCAGTTGCCCAAAGGGAAAAAAGTCATTTTAATACTTTTCAGCCCCGATTGCGATCATTGCAAGCATGAAACAGAGCGGATAAAAAAGAACATTGATTTATTTAAGAAATCACATATCGTGATGATCTCTACCATGCCGTTTGAAAAAATCCGCGGCTTTTCCAAAGAATTCAGCCTGGATCAATACAAAAACATTGTAGTGGGCAGGGATCCCAAATATTTCTTAGCCGGTTTTTACAAAATCCATTACCTGCCTTTTATTGCCGTATACGATAAAAAACAGCAATTTATCAAGTCGTTCGAAGGCAATCCCAAATGGGAAGAATTTGAAAAAGCAGTGCGTAATTAATGTAATCTCAGCTTTTAATCTGGGAATTGATTGAAGTTTGGTTTTGAGCGCATTTACCTTCGGTGATAAAGTTCAATTTTTCACTCCACACATAACTGTCGGCCGTGGGAGGACAACAACCGGCAGAGGGGTTCTGCAGACGCGTGTCACCACCCCCCTCGAAAAATTGAAACGCGCCCTTTGGTTTTCAACCAAATACCCTTTACTTTGCTGATCATAAATTTTGAACCTCAAATACGATTGACTCATGAAAGTAACCGTTGTTGGCGCTGGAGCAGTTGGCGCAACCTGTGCAGATAATATAGCCAGAGCCTCATTATGTGAAGAGCTTGTTTTACTTGATATTAAACAGGGACTTGCGGAAGGGAAAGCTATAGACATGATGCAGACAGCGGCATTGCTTGGCTTTGAAACAAAAATAACAGGCATTACCAACGATTATAGCAAAACGGCAGGAAGCGATGTTGTATTAATTACCTCGGGCATTCCCCGTAAGCCAGGCATGACCCGCGAAGAGCTTATAGGCATTAACGCGGGAATTGTGAAGAGCGTTACGCAAAACATACTGCAGCATTCACCCGATGCTGTCATTGTAATTATCAGCAATCCGATGGATACGATGACTTACCTGGCGCTTACTTCAAGCGGGTTGCCTAAAAATAAAGTCATTGGCATGGGGGGAATACTGGACAGTTCCCGGTTTAAATATTATCTCAGCCAGGCCATTCCTGCATCTCCCAATGAGCTGCACGGTGTTGTAATAGGCGGGCATGGTGATACAACCATGATCCCTTTAACCAGGCTGGCAACTTACCAGGGTACGCCTGTAAGTTCCTATGTGTCTGCGGAAATATTGAAAAAGGTAGCTGCCGATACGATGGTAGGTGGCGCCACTTTAACCGGGTTGCTCGGCACATCGGCCTGGTATGCGCCGGGTGCATCAGGCGCAGACCTGGTTAAAGCAATTGTTCGTGATGAGAAAAGGCTGCTGCCCTGCTGTGTTCTGCTGGAAGGCGAATACGGGCAAAAGGATATTTGCCTGGGCGTACCTGTTATAATAGGAAAAAACGGATGGGAAAAAATTGTAGATTTCAACCTGAATGATGAAGAAAAGTCTTTGTTTAATAAGTCTGCAGAAGCTGTTCGTAATATGAACAAAGTATTAAGTACGCTTTGATACCGGCAATTAGTACGAAAACCGGAATAATATTTAAGTTCCTGATTCCATGATGCAACCTTTCTGGCTCATTCAATATCCTTATTGAGTTTGTGATGTTAACTTAAATTCGTGTTTATGAAGGTAATTCTACCCGTTGTTTTTTTTGCTCTTGTTTTTAGCTTACCCGCTTTCAGCCAGGTTCCTTCTTCCAGGAACCCGCAGATGAACAAGTCGTTAAGCCCTGTTGAAAACGAAAGGATAAGCCCTGAAAAGAACCTGAAAATCAACCCGCTTTTTAACTGGAATCTTAACCCTTACTTCAATGCGGCTATCAACCCTTCAAGCAATGCACTGATGGACCCCAAGCGAAACACCAAGATCAACCCCCATTTTAACCAGATGTTGAATCCATTGCGCAGCTTAAGCCTTAATCCTTTAATGAACGGTAACTGGCTGGGATATTACGCTTTTGATAAATCGGGAAATCATACCGGCTATCTTGTGCGGGCAGATCAACAGGTGATGATCAGTTTTGATACCAAGGGAAAATGGAATGGTTATATAGTACTCACAGAAAACCAGACCTACCTTTATTACAACCTGCAGGACGAATGGACCGGCATGTTTGCCTGCTCTGACGCAGACAGTGGCTTAAATATGTTTAATAAAGAGGGAGAGTGGACCGGCGAATATGCAAAGTGACGGGCATGGCTTTCAATAATGTATTTTACCACCTGATTTCCGCCTCCTTTGTTTTAATGACCAGCTCCTGCTTTTCAGATGCTTCTACCCTGCCAATTACCTGCGCTTCTATCCCGAATTGAGCCGCTGCCTGGATAATGGAATGGGCATGAGCAGGAGGCGTATATACCTCCATTCTGCATCCCATATTGAAAACCTGGTACATTTCCCGGTCATCGGCTTTGCCTGCCTGCTGTATCAATTCAAACACCACAGGAGGTACAAATAAATTATCTTTCACAATTCTTACATTGCCGGGTACGTATTTCATACACTTGGTCTGCCCTCCTCCGCTGCAATGAATCAATCCGTGAATGGCATCAAAATGCTGTTCAAGCAATACTTTTAATACAGGGGCATAAGTACGTGTGGGCGATAATAAAAGTTTACCAATATTCGTTGAAAACCCTCCTGCTTCTATAGCGTCGGTCATTTTATACTGACCGATATATACCACCTTTTCATCCAATGCAGGTTCAAATGTCTCCGGGTATTTTTCAGCATAATATTTACTAAGTATATCGTGCCGCGCGCTTGTTAGCCCATTGCTGCCCAGCCCGCTGTTGTAATCCGGTTCGTACTGGCATTTGCCAAAGCTTGCAAAGCCTACGATCACATCCCCCGCCTGTATCTTTTCATTGGTAATGAGTTTTTGCTTAGGCCATCTTGATGTCATGGTTCCGTTCACAGCAATGGTTCTTACCACGTCGCCCACATCAGCCGTTTCCCCGCCCAGGTATTGAATATGTATGCCATAATTTTTCAATCCGTCAAACAGTTCCTGCGACCCGTTGATCACCTGCTCCAGCACTTCACCCGGTATACGTTTTTTATTCCTGTCGATGGTAGAATTAAAAACAAGGTGGTCATACACCCCAACACACAAAAGGTCATCAAGATTCATAATAATGGCATCCTGCGCAATACCTTTCCATACCGACACATCTCCTGTTTCCTTCCAGTATAAATAAGCCAGTATACTTTTGGTACCCGCGCCATCGGCATGCATAATATTCACAAACCGGTCGTCTCCGCCCAGGTAGTCAGGATACATCTTGCAAAATGCTTTGGGATACAATCCCGTATCGAGCTTTTTAATAGCCTCGTGTACTTCTTCTTTCTGTGCTGAAACACCCCTGTCGTTGTATAAACTCATGATAAATATTTAAACCGGTGCAAAAGTAAATATTCACAGGTCAATTATCAATTATCCATTAGTTTTGCAGCCGCTATTTAGTATTAAACGGCTCCGGAAACAGGAATTTCTTCTGCAGGTACATCAAAACATATCAAATCTTCCTTCTTTTCGCAAAGCGGTGATTACCATCGGAACATTTGACGGCGTTCATACAGGACACCGGCAAATCATAGCTCAGTTAAAAGAGGAAGCACGCCGTATTAACGGCGAAACGGTTATTATTACTTTTTTCCCGCACCCCCGTAAAATCATTGGCAAGGATGGCAATATACAATTGCTCACCACGCAGGAAGAAAAAACAGAGCTTCTTGAGCAGCAGGGAATTGACCACCTGATAGTAATTCCTTTTACCCCGGAATTTGCCGAACAAACCGCACAAACCTATATATCGGATTTCCTGGTAGACAAAATTCATCCGCATACCATCATTATTGGCTACGATCACCGTTTTGGGAAAAACCGGGAAGGTGATTATCGCATGCTGGAAAAATTTGCTTCAGCCTGTGGCTACCAGGTAAAAGAAATTTCCGAAAGGCTGTTAAACGAAATAGCGGTAAGCTCTACCCGTGCAAGAAAGGCGTTATTGAACGGGGAAACGGAGATTGCCAACGAGCTGCTGGGCTACCCTTATTTTTTTGAAGGAATTGTTGTTGACGGTAATAAACTGGGCAGAACTTTAGGATACCCCACAGCGAATATAGAGCCCGGCAACCCGGAAAAGCTTATTCCCGGAAATGGCATCTATGCCGTGGAAATAACAGTTAATGGGGAATGCTTTAAGGGAATGATGAGCATTGGCATACGTCCCACCATCGGAGACTCGCCCAGGGTGATTGAAGTAAATATTTTCGATTTCGATAAAGATATATACGGACAAACCGTACGCGTATATGTGAAGTCTTTTTTAAGATCCGAAGAAAAATTCAATACCCTTGAAGAGCTGAAAGTACAGCTTGCTAAAGACAAAGAAGAATCTTTGAAAAGGTTATAGCGTTTTTCAGCTTCTTGTGCCAAACAGTAAACTACCCACCCTCACAAGCGTGCTCCCCTCCTCGATAGCGATCCTATAATCGCCGCTCATTCCCATCGACAAAGTAGTAAGAGGCAAGGTAAAAGGCGGGGACAATAACCGGTCGTATATTGATGTAAGGTACCGGAACTCCTGCCGCACGGCTTTGTCATCGCTGGTAAAAGACGCCATTCCCATCAATCCTTTGATCTCAACGTTATGAAGGTCGTGCTTTTGCCCCAGCAATTCCATCAGCTCATTTTCATCAAGCCCGAATTTTGTCTCTTCTTTTGCAATGTGCACCTGTAATAATACGGATATTATCCTGTTGCATTTGAGTGCTTGTTTGTTTACTTCTTTTAACAGTTTCAGGCTGTCAATACCATGTATCATGTATACAAACGGGGCAATGTATTTTACTTTATTGGTTTGCAGGTGACCGATAAAATGCCAGCGTATATCTTCCGGCAAAGAACCATGCTTTTCCGTGATTTCCTGCACGTAGTTTTCACCAAAATCCCTTTGGCCCAGATCGTAAAGCGCTTTAATATCGTCTACCGGTTTGGTTTTAGAAACCGCTACCAGTGCAACATTTTGTTTTATCAAAAAATCTTTTAATTGTTTATACGCTGCTTCATTAACCGCCATGCTAAACTGCTATTTTTTTCCAGGGCAAATTACGCAGATTTTGCTGGAGCAACCAACAGGCTGCTAATACTACAGGCAAAAGAACATACAATGCAGCAGGAACTTTAATAACAAGATAATGCATTCCTACGAGCGCGGCTACGATCATCATCTGCAGGATAGCCAACAGAAAACGACCGGTTTGCTGACGCGTATTGGGCTGACGCGAAAACGGCAGATACTGCTTACCAATACTTCCCAGTATCAGAAAACACAGATAATCATTCGCCAATCCAAATAAAAAATCGTCGAGTATTTTCCAGCCCCATATGTATAAGCTGATGGCAAGCATTGCCATATAAATAAAAAGGAAATATTTTATGAACAGGGCAATCAGCCCACCCAGCAACAGTTCGCCTGGTTTTTTAACCGGCGCGCTCCGGTATATCCACGAAGCCGCAAAATTTTCATTATAAGTAATAAAAAGAAGGGCGTTGGCAACCGTAAACATAGGCAGATATATAAACCAAAGGAATTTGGTAGTGGAAGAAAGCTCATTCCATGAAGCGCCAACATTTCTTCCGCTGTTAAACACAAAGATGAAGATGAATACAAAAACATATCCAAGCGACGGGTAGAACTGGAGCTTGAAAGATTTGTCTCTTCCGGTAATATTCCACACCATTTCAAACCCCGCTTTTGACAGGTTCGTTCTCGTAAACCAGGACGACAGGCGGGTAATCAATGATTTTCTGACCACGCCCTGGTTCTTTTTGGAAACATCCCGCGCTTCTGTATTAATAGCAGAAAGCCGTGCAGTGAAAGAAGGGGCAAGGTATTTATTTAATATCCAGAAAAGCAACAGGGGCAGACTTACCGCTAAAATGATTACCAACAGATGAGTAAAATCTGCCTGCAAAGTATATACCGACTCCAAAGCAACCGCCATCCAAACCGGCGGCAACAGGTACGAATACCAATGCAGTTCAAACCTGTCGGCAAATTCAGACATGTTGATCATCCGGGGAATGATTTGATAGCCGACGGCAAAAAAAACTGTCATGGCAATCTGGAACCAGGTTACAGCTTCCTTTGCTCTTGCTTCACTGCTGAACCTGAGAACAAGCAGGTACAGGAAATAGGTGAAAAAAACCGCCAGCAATACGCTCAGCAGGGTGGTTATGGCTGCTGCCAGGCCAGTAAGAATACCGTATTTCAAACCCACACATACAACAGGGATCAGGCACATGGCTATGGTAAACTGAAACAGGTATAGCAGAATATGCACCTGCCTTGCCATAAAAAGCGTACGGCTGTTTACCGGCTTGGGAAGAATGATCTGGTTGTCGGTGGTATCAAGGAGCACGGTGGAAAAATCGGTAATCAGCGTCATGGCCATCATAAAAATAATATAGGCATGCAGGAAAATCATGGCCAGGATAAACGAAGGAAGGAAGAAGATCATGGCTCCCATAAAAACACTGAAAAATCCATACACTGCCAGCACCATCAGCAGATGATTCTTATTGTCTGACTGATCGCTTTGTCTCCAGTTCATGTATACCCGCCGCTTATCCAGGGTCATTTTGGTTTCGACAATGGCATACAGTTGGGAAATATCAATGCCCTGTCTCCGGAACACCCCGTCGAAAATATGAACGATCTTCAGCAGCCACTTTTCCATGCTCAGCTTTTTAATACGTCTACAAAAGCCCCGGCGGTAGTCTGATGCTGTTCATCGCCTGTAAGCGCCGTAAAAATATTTTCAAGCGATCCCCTGGCCGCATCGGCTTTCAGGGTTTCGAATGTACCATCCGCCAGGGTTTCGCCTTTATTAATAATTACAATCCTGTCGCTGATCTTTTCAACAACATCCATAATATGTGAAGAATAAAAAAGCGTTTTACCCGCCTGCTTCAATTGTGCCAGGATCTCTTTTACAAGTATTACTGCATTGGCGTCAAGCCCGTTCAATGGTTCATCCAGGAAGATAATATCAGGGTTATGCATTAACCCGGATATGAGCAATACTTTTTGCCGCATGCCTTTGCTGAAGCCGGTCATGCGCATATTGGCTTTTTCGTCCAGCTCGAACAGCCGGAGCAACTCCCATGATTTTTTTTCGATAACAGCATCCGGCAACTGATACAGGCGGCCGGTAAACCGAAGATATTCAAGAGGGGTAAGCACATCATACAGGGCAGCCTGCTCTGGAATATAGCCGATGCTTTGTTTTATCTGCAAAGCATCTTTTCTTACATCCATACCCAGTACAGTTGCTTCCCCTTCAAAACTATCTATAATACCTGCAAGAATTTTTATGGTAGTGCTTTTTCCCGCACCGTTGGGGCCGATATAGCCTATGATCTGCGGCTCGTCAATAACAAGGTTAATTCCCTTTAATACATAGGTGCCGTTATAATTTTTTTTCAGATCGTGCAGCCGCAGGATATTCATAAGATAATTGAGTTAATTGCCAAAAGAGCAATGCTCTTTTTACATATGGTTATTCAACCGATTGGAAAACAACTCAAATATAGTTAAAAGCGTTCAGGTTGCAATATACCTCCCGCAACGAGGCATATTTCAAACCGTTGGAGCAGGCTTGCCTGTAAATAAAGGATTGGGCGTGAGAATGGGTTATTTGTAACCTTGAATGATCGTGAAAATTACGGAGTCTTCAACCTCTTACCCGTCATGGCGAGCCCGCTTAAACAAATCCTGAAATATCTGGCTGCCTTGCGGGAGAAGCCATCCTCGTGGGGTTGCATTTTCCCATTGCTTTACCTCTTTTACTTCAGGATGCCCCTGCCTATCACGATACGCTGCACCTCGCTGGTTCCCTCATAGATCTGGGTGATCTTGGCGTCACGCATCAGCCTTTCTACATGATATTCTTTTACATAGCCGTATCCGCCGTGCACCTGTACCGCTTCCGTAGTAACCCACATCGCGGTTTCAGACGCGTATACCTTTGCCATAGAGCTGCTGAGTGTATAATCTAAATGATTGTCCTTTTCCCAGGCGGCACGCAGGCACAAAAGCCTGGCAGCTTCTATGCGGGTAGCCATATCCGCCAGTTTAAACTGTATTGCCTGGTGTTGCGCTATTTCTTTACCAAATGCCTTGCGCTGCTTTGCATAGTCCACCGCCCTTTCGTAAGCGCCCGAAGCGATGCCTAATGCCTGGGCAGCTATGCCAATCCTGCCGCCCGCCAGTGTTTTCATGGCAAACGTAAAGCCAAATCCATCCGGGCCAATGCGGTTTTCCTTCGGCACTTTCACATCCTGGAACATGATGCTGTGTGTGTCGCTGCCGCGGATACCCAGCTTATTCTCTTTAGCTCCCACTGTAATTCCTGGGGTATTTTTTTCAACAATAAATGTATTAATGCCTTTGCTGCCTTTGGTAATATCGGTTTGTGCCATTACCAGGTATACACTCGCACTATTGCCGTTGGTTATCCAGTTTTTAGTTCCGTTTAACAGGTAATAGTCACCTTTATCTTCGGCCGTTGTGTGTTGCGAAGTAGCGTCGCTGCCGGCTTCGGGCTCGCTCAATAAAAACGCGCCTATATGCAGCTTACCGTCTTTTCTTCCCCGGGCAAGCGGCGTTAAGTATTTTTCCTTCTGTTCTTTATTCCCAAATTCTTCCAGTCCCCAGCACACCAAGCTGTTGTTTACGCTCATTGACACGCTCACACTGGCGTCTATCTTACTCAGCTCTTCCATGGCAAGTACATAGCTGATCGTATCCATTCCTGCTCCCCCGTATTCGGGTTTTACCATCATGCCCATAAACCCCAATTCAGCAAGTTTGGCAACCTGTTCTCCCGGAAATTGTTGTTTCTCGTCTCGTTCTATTACCCCCGGCAGGCATTCGTTTTGGGCAAAATCGCGCGCAGCATCGCGTATCATCAATTGTTCCTCTGTGAACTGAAATTGCATATGGGTAGTTTAAAGTAAACAAAAGTAAAGGATATAACGCATCAAGCTAACAGTTGTTATTTCTTTTTTCAAGCCTGCTTGCAAACCATCCGTTAACAACAGTAAGTTAACGAGCTATTAATACGCCAACCCGATGATCCTGCGTAATTCTGTGTAAACAATTTATTAAAACAAAAATACAGTCATGAAAAAATTATTTCTTGCCCTTGCTGTTCTGATTACAGGAGCCGGGGTCTCCTCTGCGCAAACCAATAATACAACCAGGCCGCCACAGGAAAAAACAAAACATATAAAAAAAGAGGTCAACAGTACGGCTGATAAAACAACCGTAGCTGCCAACACAACCGCTTCCAAAGCGGTTGCTTCCACCAAGGGAGGAAAGCATCATAAAAAAACAAAAAAGGCAAAAGCTCAATCCGGAAAATAAAATAACCAACAGAACAGTTTCTTTATGATGATCAGAACCTGACGGAACAAACACAGGGGTGCATGTAAAACCCGGCTGGTATAACAAACCGCCGGGTTTTTATATTATACTTTCGCCAGGAGCAATTGTCTTGTAAATCATATAAAATATCTTTGAACGAAAATCTATTATATTGTCTGTTGCACAGATTAATTTACGATTACAGAAAACAGTTACGATTGTTGCAGTGGTTTTATTCATCATTAAGATCGCCGCCTGGTATCTTACAAAATCGGTTTCTATATTAACGGATGCCCTTGAAAGTACAGTGAACGTAATTGCGGGATTTATCAGTCTTTTCAGCTTATACATTGCAGCCAAGCCCCGCGACAGCAATCACCCTTATGGGCATGGCAAAGCCGAATTTTTATCGGCAGCAGTCGAGGGAAGCCTGATCATTGTTGCAGGCTTTATTATTATATACGAGGCCATAGACAATTTCGTACATCCACACCATCTCGGTCAGTTGGATTGGGGTATATTGCTGGTAAGTATTACGGCGCTGATCAACTTTATTACAGGCAACTATTGCATACGTTTGGGCAAACACAACAATTCACTGGCATTGATCGCCACCGGCAAGCACCTGAAAAGCGATACATGGTCAACATTAGGCATTATTATCGGGCTGGTTCTGATATGGATCACTGAATTGCGATGGCTGGATGGCGCAGTGGCAATTGCATTTGCTTTTTTTATCATTTTTACAGGCTATCATATTTTGCGCACTTCTATAGCGGGCATCATGGATGAGGCCGACAAAGCTTTGCTTGAAAAAATGGTAAAGCTGCTCAATACGAACAGAAGAATAAACTGGATAGACCTCCACAACCTGCGTATTATTAAATTCGGAAACGTACTGCACACCGACTGTCATCTTACTGTACCCTGGTATTTAAATGTAAAAGAAGCACATGAAGAGATAGACGCCCTTACCTCGCTGGTACAAAAAGAATTCGGCGAAGCAGTAGAGGTTTTTGTACACGCAGATGGTTGCCTGGATTTCTCATGCAGGATATGCAGCAAACAGGATTGCCCGGTCAGGAAGTTCAGCTTTGAGAAGCTGATACCGTGGAATGTTGAAAACATCTCAGAAAACAGGCGGCACAACGTATTAAGTAAATAAAGATTTATATGCAATCAAATAAACATCACAACAATTCTATTTTTGGAATAAACATATCATTCAGAACTATAAAGCAATGGGTGCATTTCAAATTTTCGCAGGCGGGTGGTGACCTGCCTACCATGCCTACGGCAGGTAAACCGGCAGGCACCCGCCTGTGGAGCCCGCTACCGGTCGGTGTCCCACAATTGCCGTCAACTTAAGCCCTCCGGGCTTGAACCGTGCCTGCGGCAGGCAGGTTTGAATAGCCGTGAGTGAAACTCACGGTAAAAATGTCAAAATTTTTGTTGAACCCTGCAAGGGTTCAATATCAAAACGGTTTCATTTGTCCACCGGTTGCACCGGTGGCTATTTAGATTAAACCCCATTCGGGGTATTTTATCGCTTAGGTTCCTAAAGTTGACGCACATGGTGTCCCACCGACCGGAAAGTTATGCAGGGGGCGAAAATTTGAAATGCGCACTAAAGCAATATCCGCTACCATCAAATTTATTATTTTTGCTTCATGAATCTTGAATACAAATCACTTTTGCCTGAAGGATTTCACGATTCTTCAAGAGTATGGATATACCAGAGCAGCAGGATGTTTACATTGTCGGAAGTATTGAACCTGGAACACATGTTAAACACCTTTGCTGCTCAATGGCATGCGCATGGCGATGCGGTAAAAGGATTTGCTACTGTGTTCTTTGGGCAGTTCATTGTTATAATGGCCGACGAAACGCAAACAGGTGTAAGCGGATGCAGCACCGACAGTTCAGTAAGAATGATCAAAGAAATTGAAAAACAATTCAATGTACATTTATTCGATCGGCAGTCACTGGCATTTGTAGTAAAAGACAAAATCCAGCTATTGCCACTCAGTCAGTTAAACTACGCGGTTCAAAACGGGTTTGTTACGCCTGATACGCTTTATTTCAACAACACAATTCTCACCAAAAAGGAACTTGAAACAAGCTGGATCAGACCTGTTAAGAATAGCTGGCTTTCAAAAAAAATAAACTTTCCCGCTTCTTCCATTCATTAATGGTTTAGCTATACCTTTATTACTTAATTGAAGCCTGATGATAGTAGAAAAAAATAAAATTGTAAGTATACAATACAACGCGGAAGATGACAATGGCAACATTGTAGATACCAATATGGATTTTGAGCCACTTGAATATTTACATGGACACAACAATATTTTGCCAGGCCTGGAAAATGAACTCACCGGATTACAGGTGGACGAAGAAAAGAAGGTGGTATTGAACGCAGCGCAGGCATACGGTGAATTTAATCCTGAACTGGTAATTGAAGTAAGCCGCGATCAATTTCCCGAAGGCGCTGACAACCTGCAGTTAGGCACTATGGTGCAATCGTCTGACGGGCTGGAATTGATTGTAACGGATATAGACCATGAGAAAATCATTCTTGATGGCAATCACCCGCTTGCCGGCAAAACACTTCATTTTACAGTTACCATTAAGGGCATACGGGAGGCTACAGGCGAAGAAATTACGCACGGACACGCGCACAATGCACATACACACCATCATCATTCGCACAACCAGGCTGACGGCAGTTGCGGCCACGGCTGTGGCTGCTCACACTGATTTTTGTGCGTGCAATAAATGAAGCACCAGGAGAGCACAAAAAAACCTTTTATAAAAGGAGAATCGCTGTTTTAGAACCCCGGATATAGTTTTTTGATCCTGCCGATCCATTCATGAATGGCATCCGAAGAAACATTTGTATCAAAATTAGCAAGACTAAAGCGAACTGTCCGCTGAGCAGCGTTAGAAATGAAAATGAAATTACCGCCAATATAAACTGAGTAACCTTCCGGCGCATTGATCTGCGTAAACCTTCCTGTATTCACTACCTGGTCAAAATCTGTCAGCACACTAATATTTTCCATGGCCGCAAAAATAAGCAAACGGTCAACAAAAAACTAACACAAGAATTTTATCCTCAGTGAAAATATCTGCATTGTTTTGAGCAGAAATACATAAATTTGCAACACAGTGTCAAATTAAATTCTGACAGTCAAACAAACCATACGATCATTTTCCGCACTGGCAATGGTGTTGATCCTGGCCTTCAGCATCACACCTAAAAAGTTTCTGCATGATCTCGTAGCAGATCATACAGACAATATTACTATTGCCGTAAACGATGGGCATGATCATATAGACCACCGGGGCTTTAATTGCAACTGCGATAACCTGGTTGCTACTTCACCATTTACAGAGCAGCATGAAGGCATACAATTTCATACGCCTGTAAGGCTGAATGATTACTTTCCGGTATATGTTTCGGGAATTAAAAGTATTATCCATTCCTTTTTTGCTTTACGGGGCCCTCCCGCTTTAGGTTAATATATCTCTTCACGAAAGAAACAGGAAGTGAATTCCTGGCTTCGCTTTGTTTATTTTTTGGTTGATGTTATTCAAATTTCATTCCGTTGAAATATTTTTTCGTTTTGCTGTTAAGTATATCCGGTACGTTCTGCTCATTTTCGCAGGATTGCGACCTCCGTATTTCGGGGCATGTAGAGGATGCGGATACGAAAGAAAAGCTATACGCGGCAACCGTATTGCTTAAGGAATTGAACAAGGAAATCACTACCAACGAAAACGGGGATTTTGTTTTTACCCTGCTTTGTCCCGGTGAATATACATTGTATATCAGCCATATAAGCTGCGATCCTGTTGAGCAAAAAATCAGGCTTGACCGCAACAGGCACCAGGATATTTTTTTAGATCATGCCCGTAAAACCCTGGGAGCAGTAGTGGTAGAAGCGCAAAAAGGAATTCCCAATACAGGGTTTAAGCAGGAGCTTGCGGGTAAAATGCTGGATGAATCCAAAGGTCAATCGCTCGCCCAGGCATTGAGCAAGCTGAATGGAGTGAGCATGTTGCAAACAGGCTCTACTGTTTCAAAGCCCGTTATTCACGGACTGCACAGCAACCGCATCCTCACCATCAATAATGGCGTAAGGCAGGAAGGGCAGCAATGGGGCAATGAACACGCACCGGAAATTGATCCGTTCATAGCAGACAAGCTCACCGTAATCAAAGGAGTGGATGAATTGAAATACGGTTCGGACGCGATTGCAGGCGTTATACTGGTAAACCCCAAGCCCCTTCGGCATACGGCAGGCTATTACGGGGAACTGAATACAGGTTACTTCAGCAACGACAGGCAATATTACGCGTCGCTCCTATTTGAGCAGCAATTAAAAAAAATTTCTGCTTTCAGCTATCGCATGCAGGGCACTTTTAAAAAAGCAGCTAATATAAGCACGCCCGATTACCGGCTGAACAATACCGCCTTGCAGGAAGCTAACTTTTCTTTAACTGCCGGCTGGAAAAAAAGAGATTATGACATCGAAGCTTTTTACAGCCAGTTCAATACACAGATCGGTATTTTTTCGGGCGCTCATGTAGGCAACCTTACAGATCTCAGATACGCGATCTCGGCGGCCCGCCCCAACGATATCTACCTTGGCGAAGACACTTATAAAACCGGCCGTCCCTACCAGGATGTAACCCATCGTCTTTTCAAGATCAAATCCAACATTGTGTCTGGTTTTGGTAAGTTTCACATTCAGGTTGCCGCACAGCACAACCGCAGGCAGGAATACGATATAGTAAGAGACGCGGAAAGAAAAGGCGCCCAGATGAGACTGGCTGTGCTCACTTTGTCGGAAGACATTTCGTGGGACCATCCTTCTACCGGGAACCTGAATGGCACGGTTGGAATTTCGGCAATGCAGCAGGATAATTCGTACGGGGGACGTTATTTTATTCCCGCATATACTTCATCGGTAATGGGTGGTTACTGGATTGAGAAATGGGCAAAGCACAAATGGGAAATCCAGGGGGGTATTCGATATGATTACAAGAATATCAACACAACCCGGTACCCTTACAACAGCGATCCCCTGTCTTATAGTTTTAATTATTCCACCGTAGGCGCTTCTTTTAATACCATCTATAAAATAAAAGACCAGTTTAAAATAAACGCCGGTGTAACAATGGCAACAAGAGCTCCCTATGTAAATGAACTGCTCAGCGATGGCATACACCAGGGCACAGGCTTTTACGAAACAGGTTTTATTGACAGAAACACGATTTCTATCCCGGAGGTAAAACCGGAACAATCCTTTAATGTAATGGCAGGGATGAGCTTCGGCAACAAAGCCAGCACTTTTTCTGCAGAGGTCACTTTGTATAACAATATGATCAATCATTTTATTTATCTCCAGCCCTCCCCGGGCGATACCATGGTAACCGTGGCAGGTACCTTTTTGCAGGCAAAGTGGAAACAAACCGATGCACGCCTCACGGGTGTGGATCTGGCGCTGAACTACCGTCTTTCAAAGCAAATAACGCTTGCTTCCAGAACGTCCCTGCTCAGGGCTTATAACCGTACGCTTGATGACTGGCAGATAGGGATGCCCGCTGACAGAACCACACCGGAAATAACGTACGACTTTAACGACAAAGGAATTTTTTCAAAAACATATATATCTGTTGAAGCGCCTGTTGTATTCAAACAGACCAGGGTTCCCGACGAGCGCAAGCATGGTGTACAGGACTACAAGGCTCCGCCGGCAGGGTATGTATTGATGAACCTGAATGCCTCTACCACCATCCGTATTGGCAAAACTATCCCGATAACGATCGGCCTGTCTGCCAGGAATTTGCTCAACAAGTCGTACCGCGAGTATATGAACAGCTTTCGCTATTTCACCGATGAAATGGGAAGGAATATAGGGATACGGCTGAAAGTACCGTTGGAAAAAACATCGTAAACATTCTGCTCATTATAAAAACAGTAATTATGAAAATGAATCTATTCTCGGGAACAGCAGTAATTGCCGGTTTTATTTCACTGGCTGTTGTATCGTGCAAAAAAGAATCGGCCAAGCCGGAAGACAACGACAATGAAGTGATCACTACTGTAGAATTACATTTTACGGAACAGGGTACAAGCAATGTGAAGACTTTCAAATGGGAAGACCTGGACGGCGATGGCGGCAATGCGCCGGTGATTGAAGAAATCACGCTCACGCCTGATAAAGTGTATGATGTCCATATCAAACTATTGGACAAAACAAAAACGCCTGTTGAAGATGTTACAGAGGAAGTGGAAGAAGAATCTCAGGATCACCGTTTTTATTTTATTCCTACAGCAGGATCCAATATCACCATTGATAACCTGGACAACGATGACAATGACATTCCTTTAGGATTAACCAGTACCTGGACAACCGCAGCAGCAGCCACCGGTTCCGTGAATGTTGTATTGCGCCACTACCCCAATGGCGGTAAAGCGGAAGGCGACCCGGTAAACAGCAGCAAATCATCATCTGATGTAGATGTAACATTCAACACCAAACTTCAATAAATTCAAGCAGGGCTATTATTGTTAGTGTAATCACTAAAACCGGGACTGACTAAAAAGGTCATTTTTAGTCAGTCCCCTTTATTTTGCAACACAAGCCTTCCTTCCGGGTTGCTGTCGCTTTGCAATTCAACATATCCGCTTACATTTGCCCTTATGGCAGCCCCATTGGCAGAACGACTACGTCCACGCTCGCTGGATGACCTGATAGGACAGGAACATCTTACAGGCAAAGGGAGCGTATTGCGCAAAGCGATTGATGCAGGAAAAATTCCATCGATGATTCTGTGGGGACCTCCGGGGGTGGGCAAAACCACTATTGCTAACATCATTGCACATACACTCAATGTGCCTTTTTATACATTAAGCGCCATCAGCTCAGGCGTAAAAGAAGTAAGGGAAGTAATTGAAAAGGCCAGGCTTTTGCCAGAAAGCATTTTATTTATTGATGAAATACACCGTTTTAATAAAGGGCAGCAGGACGCACTATTGGGCGCGGTGGAAAAAGGCACCATTACATTAATAGGCGCTACCACGGAAAATCCTTCTTTTGAGGTGAACGCCGCTTTGCTGAGCCGTTGCCTTGTATATGTATTGAAACCACTGGATGAAGGCGCATTAAAAAGGCTGCTGCAACAGGCAATTGAAAAAGATGAATGGCTGAAGAGCAGAAAAGTGGAACTGCGTGAAACAAACGCTTTACTGAACATATCGGGAGGAGATGCCAGGAAATTACTGAACCTGCTGGAAATAGTGGCAGAAGCCCTGCCGGAAAGCAAACCGGCGGTTATTACGAATGAAGTGGTCATGGAGATCGCGCAGAGAAGAATTGCACTGTACGATAAAAGCGGCGAACAACATTATGATATCATTTCAGCATTCATAAAATCAATCAGGGGCAGTGATCCCAATGCGGCGGTGTACTGGCTTGCAAGAATGATAGAAGGCGGAGAAGATGTAAAATTTATTGCCCGGAGGCTGGTTATACTTGCAAGCGAAGACATCGGCAATGCAAATGCCAATGCCCTTCTGCTGGCTAACGCTGCTTTCGAAGCAGTAAACAAGATCGGCTATCCCGAATCAAGGATCATACTTGCCCAATGCACTACTTACCTGGCAGCTTCGCCCAAAAGCAATGCTTCCTACATGGCCATCAACAATGCGATAGCGGCAGTACACCAGCATGGAGATCTTCCTGTTCCGCTGCATATAAGGAACGCGCCAACCAAACTGATGAAAAACCTTGATTATGGCAAAGGCTATCAGTATTCGCACGATTATGAAAAAAGCTTTTCGCCACAGGAATATTTGCCCGATGAAATAAAAGGTACTGCTTTTTATAACCCTGGTAAAAATGCAAGAGAAGAAGAATTAAGGAAATGGCTGAAAAGCTTATGGAAAGATAAATACCATTATTAGCGATATAAAGCCGTGTAACCTATCCCTGTTATTTTGTTATCATACATCAAATTATTATGGCACTACAATGGACGCTTATGCCTTTTGAAAAACTTTCAAATGAAAAGCTATACAAGATACTACAGCTGAGAATGGAGGTTTTTATTGTTGAACAACAATGTGCATTCCAGGATGCAGATGATAAAGATCAGAAAGCCCATCATTTATGTGCATGGGAAGGTGACCGGCTGGTGGCATATACCCGCATTTTACCGCCTGGAGTTTCTTACAAAGAAGCCTCCATAGGAAGGGTGGTAAATTCGGCTTCCGTAAGAGGCTCCGGCATAGGCAGAGAGTTGATGAAGCGTTCTATTGATGCTGTATACCAGCTTTTTGGAAAAACACCTGTCAGGATAGGCGCACAGCTTTACCTGAAAAAATTCTATGAGAGTTTTGGTTTTGTACAGGACAGCGACATCTATCTTGAAGATCATATTGAACATATAAAAATGATACTGGAATAAATTTTCTTCTTCTTTTATACTTCCTCAGCTCATTTCTGTAACTCCCCCTAGCTCCGGAGTTTCATAATATTTTACCCTGTCCTCCGTTTAATAAGTCAGTCCAATACTTTTTTGAAAGCAATCAAATCCGCTCTCATGATAAAAAATATACCTAACCTGACTTTTCGTGCCTGTATCTTAATGGCAATCAGTCTTCTGTCTGTACAATCATACGGCCAGTATCAATTTTTCGGCAAACCCGTTTATGAAATAGGGCTCAATGTAGGCCCCTCCAACCTGTTGGGTGATCTTGGCGGACGCCAGGGTGTTGGAACCACTTTTATCAAGGACAATAATATCCAGATGACCCAACTGATAAAGGGCGCTTATTTCTCCGTTCGTCCAAGTGAATTTTTTGGTGTGTCGCTCGCAGTAAACTTTACCACGTTAGAAGGCGCAGACAGCATTATTGTTGATAAAGGCGGAGCAGAAGTAGCCCGCAAAAACAGGAATCTTTCTGTTCAAACACCTATATCGGAAGCTATATTAACTGCCGAGATTTATCCTACTGTTTTATTCGAAGCAGACGACAAAGATGTATATCATAAATTTCGTCCTTATGGTATCCTGGGTGTTGGCGTATTTAAATTCAACCCGAAAGCTGTGTACACTGCGCCGGATGGTTCCAGGCAAATGGTTGCACTACAGCCGCTCCGTACCGAAGGACAGGGAATGCCCCAATATCCCGACCGGAAGGAATACAGCCTTACACAAATAAACATTCCTTATGGTGTGGGTATCCGCTACTATTTCTCCGAAAGATTGAGCGGCGCACTCGAAGTAGTAAACAGGAAAACATTCACTGACTATATAGACGACATCGGGACCAATTATATTTCGGACAGCGATTTTGACAATTATTTTGGCCCGGGATCAACCACAGCCGAAATAGCCAAACAAATGGCGAATAAATCGGCGGAGGTAAGTCCGGGTGTAAGAATACCGGGTTATAATGCCGGCGATAAAAGAGGTACAGGCACCAGAATGGATTCCTATTACTCTATTTCATTTAAACTGGGCTTCAGGTTCGGAGGAGGTTACTCCAACGGATCATTACCTTGTCCTGTAAGATTCTAACACGATGACAACAGGAATGAAATACACCAACTAAATTACCTATTGTTAATTCAATCATCCTATAAAACTAAAGCCATGAAAAAGAAACGCTCCGTTAACATTGTAGTGATAAGAGTAACCGTAATCGCTTTCGCCATTCTTTACACGCTTATCGCCAATGCGTAATCAATAAAAAGCATTATTTCAGAAGTCCTGCTAAACAGCAGGGCTTTTTTTTTACACGTTTTGCAAAGGTTAATCAATTGAAAATTCAAACTCGTCATAAGGAGCGGTGCGCCATGCATATTGCTGTGTGGCAGGCGATATGGCAAACAACGGGGAGAATGTTTTTACCTTCACTGTTTTCCCGTCTGGTAAAAATTCCAGTATACGCAGCCAGCCGTCTCCCCCATTTCCGTGCCAGCCCCCGCCCATTGCCTGCGCATTAAATACCATCTGGCTTACTTTTCTTCCTGTCGCATTTTTATCTGTTCTGAAACCAACATGCGCCCTGGCATCATTTTCACCTCCTATATGTCCGGAAAATACCAGTTGAAAATTGGTCGAGGGCTCCACCAGTTTTTTCCAGATCGCCTCGCCATAATTGCCATCGGTCACGGGATAATTCTCCTTTTGTATGCGTGCATTTTCTGAATTGAGATACGAATGCGTAAGAATAGCGGCAGTATGGTTTTTATACTTTTCCTGCGCAGCTACTTTTTTTGCCCATGCCAAAACTGTATCACGCGGCGCAAACTCCAATGTAAAAAACAAAAAATTTCTTCCTGCGGGAGCAACAAATTCATAGGCAGCATTCTCCAATGTGGGGATTCCTTCCGCATTCAAAGCTACCTCTCTTACCATCTGCTGTGTAAGGAAATTTTTATCTACCGGGAAATAGGTATTATAATTAGACCTGCGAACGCTGATATTAGAATAACCGTAGTCATGATTGCCGGCAGCCAGTATATAGGGAACTTTTCCATCAAGCCTGTTAAACGCCCTGGCTACCGAAGCCCATTGCTTTCTGCTGGGCTGATCTGCCGCAATACCGTTTGGATTGATCATTTCATTTTGCTCTACAAGATCGCCCGTACAAATTACCAGTTGTATATTCAGCCTTTTAATATTATCGCTTATCCATGCGGTCATCAGCTCGAATAAAGGCTGGTTACGCTCAAACTTCTGGTAAGTTTGCGGGTCGGGCAGCATAATAACAGACCAGGACCGGGGATCGGATAATGCAGGAGCCCTGAACCGGGACTGCTGTGCGTTAACAGATGCAACGACCCAGCCTGAAAAAAAGAGGATGCTTAGCGCTTTGATTAAAATTGCTTTCATACAGGTTCTTATACTTTATTGAACAATATGCGATGCCTGAACAGAATGAATATACCGGTGATTTTTCCATTCCACCGTTTCCATTGTAACAGTATATCGCCCGCTATCATATTTTGCCGTTGCACTTGTTTTTGATCTCCTGGCAGAAGCATCTGTTCCTGCCTTATTCCCGGTCATCAGTTCTTCAAGCACTCTTCCCTGCATTTGAGAAGGGATGGGTATGCCATGTAAGCGCAGAACAGTAGGAATCATATCTATGTTAGACGAGGGTATATTACTGGTGCAGGATGTTTTAAATGAAGGCCCGGAGGCAATAAAAGGGATATGAATTTCATACCGGCTTGATCCGCCATGCCCGGCCACCCCCTCCTGCATTGCAGTTCCCGGGTATCCGTATCCGTTGCTATCATCATTCCAGTTCTCCGAAACAATAATATCAGGCATTCTGGCGGCATGACCGGCATTGATACTTTCAACCGACAGTGTTCCCTCCACAAATCCTTTGGGTGAACCGGGCGTAACAGCCCTGGTAAATAATCCGCCTGCCCACTCCTGCTTTTGCAAAGCAGCAACTATTTTCCTGATAAGCGTTGTATCGCGCTTTTTTACATGAATACCGCTGCCTGCAACCACAACATCTGCAGAAGCCGCGCTTTGTTTTAATCCCTGTTTCACCAGGAAATCAACGATGCTTTCACTGCCGGTATATGTTATAAACCCGTGATCGGTGGATACCAGGATATTAAACGACTGATCCAACCCACGCACTTTCATGGTGTCCAATATCCGCCCGAACTGGGTATCAACCATTTTCAGTGATTCATTGGCGAGAGGCACGCCAATACCAAATTCGTGCGCAGTCGCGTCAGGGTCAGAAAACCAGATAGCGCTCACCATTGGTGCATTGTCCTGTAAGGTATACAAACACAGTGCATCTGTTATCCATGTATGCCTGCCAATATTTGGGGCAGCATCGGCAGGCGGCTCACCTAGCTTAGCTATAATTTCCGGTCTGAACGAGGCCGGCAATATCATATCGGGATTAATTACTGCTCCATTCACTTTATGATTTTGCAAAAGCGCCTGCCCTGTACTGCCCGAACTGTACACAAATAATTTTTGCCCCGACTTTTGCAATATCTCTCCCAAAGAAACAGTTGTAAGCAGGTTCCCGCCTGTTATTGCTTCCACTTTTAAAAGCTGGTCGGCTTTGCCTGTATTTTGTGGTTTAAGCGAATCCAGTTGCGGAATAAACAATGCGTTGTCCATCAATCCATGCCGTGCAGGATAAGAACCTGTTGCATAGGAAGCCGCGTTTACCCTGGTAACGGTGGGGAATACACTGTGATGGTCGTTTCCGTAAGCGCCAGCCTTTTTAAAAGCATACAAACGGGGCATTAATACGGGCGTAATGTAATCAGGACGCAATCCGTCAAACATAATAATAAGCGTGCGCAACTTTCCCGTATCAGCCTGCAAAAAGCTTCCTGCCCGGGACGGCGCCCCAAAGCCACCTACCGCCTGGAAAATAAAACAGGTAAACAACAGGATTTTCATACCCTGAAAATAGTAAAACTTACCTACCGATTCAACGAATCATATTTAATTAATGATGGCTTTTATCATTACAGGCTGGTGATCTGACGGATAGCGCTGATCCTTTGAATCAGTCAAAACGCCATATTTCTGCACTGCAATGCCTGCGCTCACAAATATGTAATCTATCCTGTATTTCATAGATGCGTCAAACTTAAATGCATTAAAAGTACCCTCCGGCCCGTAAGGCGGCGTTTGAGTTGCGTTGTATGAATCTTTCAGGATAGTTTGCATTTCTTTTATCTGTTCGGTATCGGGGGTAGAATTGAAGTCGCCTGTGCAAATAACAGGAGCATTACCGGCTATTTCCTTTATCTTTTTTACCATTAATTTTCCCGACTGGCGTCTTGCTTCTACTCCCTGGTGATCAAAATGAACACAAAAAAAGTAGAACTCCCTGCTGGTAAGCAGATCTTTGAATTTTGCCCAGGAGCAAATACGGTTACAGCATTTCGCGTCCCACCCCTTACCGGGTTTGTCGGGAGTTTCGCTTAACCAGAAGTTGCCAGACTGCAGCAATCTGAACCTTTCCTTTTTATAGAAGATCGCTGAATGTTCGCCTGCGTCTTTGCCATCATCGCGCCCCACACCAATACGTGCAAACTCGCTCATCTCTTCCAATCCTTTGATCTGGTGAATCAGCCCTTCCTGTGTGCCGAATATATCAAAATCATGAAACCGTATCAATGCTTTCACATTCTCTTTCCTGTAGGGCCAGGCATTCAGACTATCATCCGGATTATCATAGCGGATATTGTATGAAGCAATCGTAACCGGAACATTCTTTTGAGCGAAGGAGCTGTTCACAATAAAGGAAAAGCAGCACAATACAAATAATACCCTTGTCATTATATATATTTTTTAAAAGCAATGAAGATAGAAAGTTACCAGGTCAGTTCCAGCTTATTGTTCTTACGGTCTGTATCCGCCATTCGGGCCGTTGGATCTATTTCAACAGAACGCAGGTTGGTCAGTCGCTGGCTTATTTCAAATACATAAGTCGGGTGCGTCCACTTCCAGGGTTCGTGCACAGTACGCGAAGTGGAATCTTCAGGTGGCTTCTGCCCAAACATGATCAACTGGGGGATGTAAGCAATTTCTTTGCTGCCGTCTTTATACTGCAGCATAATATCCAGCGGCATGGGCATTTTACCAATCATACGCAGGCGGATTTTGGTTTTTCCTCCTTCTTCCCACAAGCTGTCAATACCATAATCAATTGTTTTGGTAGTATTGATCCAGTACTCTTTGTACCAATCCAACTGCATATCACTCACCATTTCGGCTATGCGAATAAAATCATTTACGTTGGGATGCCTGAAGCGCCATTGCTTATAGTATTCAAGCAACACCCTGTCTCTTTGCGCCGCACCAATGATATAACCCAGTTGCTCCAGGAACACTTCTCCTTTCGAGTAGGCCGCCCTGCTATAAGCAAAATTGGTATTAAAATGATCAGCATGCGTTGTTAAGGGCTCTTCCAGCCCGCTTTTGACCAAACTAAAATAAGAGGCGTACGCATTTGCATGATGCAGGGGCAGCTCATCAGCAGGCAGGTTATTACCTGCCGGCCCCGTTGAAACCGGGTTGCCCGCCACCTGTTTCTTTTTTTGTTCACGATAATAAGCCGATACCAGCGCTTCGCCATAGCTTGTAAAGCCTTCATCCATCCAGGCATACAGAGACTCATTGGTAGCAAGCATCATCTGGTACCAGCTATGCATCCACTCGTGGAAAGCAGTTCCCAACCCTGGCCCGCTTACCAAAGTAGCCATAGGATATTCCATACCTCCATCACCCCCATGTATAAACGAATATTGCTTATAGGGATATTCGCCAAATCGCTTCTCAATAAAAGGCAACACTGCTACAGCAGCGTCTGCTACTTCCTTCCAGGCATTATCGTTGGCACTGTCGTTGGGTTTGTTTTTATACAGTACATGAATGGTACGTCCTCCCGAAACATTCCGGGTTAAATGCCTGAACTGGGGATCAGCGGCCCACATAAAATCGTGCACATTGGGCGCTACAAAATGCCAGGTCAATGTATTGCCGGCGGGCCTTGTTACCTTGGCCCCGGCAGCCTCGTAGCCATAGCCAATCTGGTCAGGGTTCTGCAAATAACCCGTTCCGCCGATAATATAAGCTTTATCCAGAGTGATCTTTACTTCGTAATCGCCCCATACACCATAGAACTCACGGGCCACATACGGGGTAGGATGCCATCCTTCATAATCGTATTCGCATAATTTAGGATACCACTGGCTCATGGAATAACGCACGCCGGTATTGGGATTGTCTCTCCCCGAACGCCTTACCTGCAGGGGAACCTGGGCTTCAAAATCCATATCAAATACAACCTTTGACCTGGGCAGGATCGGCTTTGTAAGATGTACCTCAAGAATGGTTTCGTATACTTTAAACTCCTGCGGTACGCCATTCATCTTTAACGATAGTATCTTCTGATATCCGATTTCATCCGGTTTCAGGTTGAGTATCCGGTCCTGCACACGTGTATCCCAATCGCGGATCACCTGGTTGCCCCTGCCCTGAAATACAGTATTGCCCAATTCACGGCTCCTCGCGTCCATCATGCTATTGGGCTGAAAGGCATTCCAGTACAAATGATAAAACACTTTCCGCAAGGTATCAGGTGAATGATTCCAGTACTCGAGCTTTTGCTTTCCTTTGAATTGATTGGTCTGTACGTTCAGATCAATGTCCATTACATATTTTACTTTTTGCTGCCACCGGTCGGGCTGGCTTATAGCAACCTGGGTAAGGGCAAAACAGAGCAGGGAAATAATAAATGAACGCATCATCCGGGTAAATTCAATATTAATAATTAATATTTATATACAATACCGTCAAAGGTAGGGGAATGCATGCTTAATAAAAAGCAAAAGGGCGACAGCATATTTCACATATACCATTCACCCTTTTATACTTTATGTTACAATTACAGTGTCAGGTTGTCCTTTAGCAATTTCCCTGATTCATTGAATAACAGGTTCTTTTGCTGAACGCTTGTTTTAGCCACATGCACGCGGTATTGTATTTTATCTTCCGGCAACTCAATCCTGTGCAGCGACTTTATCTCCCAATCCGCGTATTTACTTTTCCCCAAGCCTTCTTTTACATTATCCGTAAGATCGTCTATATCCAGCTCATTTTCCGTATTCAGCCACTCCCCTTTTTTATTAAAGCGTGCTTCGTATTTATTTCCATCCAGCTCAAAGGCTGCAACAAAATTGCTCAGCTTATCTTTCCATTCCACATTTTTTGCGTCTGCATATTTTTCGGAGAACGCATTGGTCACTTCAGCAGGGATTTTTCGGATCTGGGCATTGGACGTATAAGTTGATCCTGCAACAATAACGAGTATCAAAAACAATACTTTTTTCATAAATTACATTTGTTAAGAATGAATGCAATTTCGTGCCATGCATGGGTTGCCCGGATAAAAAAGTTTATAAAAATTTCTTAATACTTTACCGATGAAATGTATGCGTGTTATTACCGTTACGCTGGTTGTCCTGCAGTTTGCCTCCTGTTCAAGGTTATACGATGCCTGCGTCAGAAATATCACCAATGAAGTAGCAGTAATTGATGTATTCCTGCTTGATAAAACCGATATGAAAACCCTGCCCAATAAAATCAGGATGACTAATCATATAGTAGACCTGAAAAAAGGATATAAAAAATATCTTGACAGCGTTCAAAATGTTACATGAATAGATGTAAACCATTTCCAGCTCCATATACAACCGCTTACTACGGTTGACCTTTCTGATATGGCAGGGAAGTTTATCAACAGCAGCCCGAGAGGGGATGCCATGGTAACGGTTACATCCAATCATCAAACAGATACCCTGGTCAATGGAAGACATCATTTCAAAAGCTCAAAATTTAATTATTATGGCAACTTTTTCTCATCCAGGCTATGCTATGATATCAAACCTCAGGAAGCGCCTTCCACTACTACCACAATTTCGCCCTTCACTGCTTTGGCGGAAAAATGATCGCATACTTCACGCAACGTCCCCCGCTTGTTTTCTTCAAACATTTTAGTAAGCTCCCTGCTAACGCAACACTGTCGTTCTTCCCCAAAATACTGAATGCATTCATTCAGGGTTTTCACCAGTCGCATGGGCGATTCATAAAACACAATGGTACGTTCTTCTACCGCCAGCTTTTTGAACAAAGTCTGCCGTCCCTTTTTGAGGGGCAAAAAACCTTCAAAACAAAACCTGTTGATGGGCAGTCCGCTGTTTACCAATGCGGGCACAAAAGCGGTGGCGCCCGGCAGGCACTCCACTTTTACATTCAGCTTTACACATTCGCGCACCAGTAAAAACGCGGGATCCGAAATACCCGGCGTACCGGCATCGGTAAGCAGGGCCATGGTTTTACCTGCCTGCAACTGTTCCGCCAAATGCGCAACCACTTTGTGTTCGTTGTGCTGGTGGTAGGGCGTGACAGGCTTTTGTATACCATAATGTTTGAGCAGCACCGAAGACGTCCTTGTATCTTCAGCCAGTACCAGGTCTACCGATTGTAATACTTCAACCGCCCTGAAAGTAAGGTCGGCCAGGTTGCCTATAGGCGTGGGCACTATATACAAAAAAGTGGCTGCTCCGCCCGCAGCGGTTGAATGATTGTTTGCCTCAGCATTTACCGGGTCGCTCAAAACAGGAAGGACAGTTTAATGATGAAGGAAAATATATATAAATATTACGCTTATTGCGCCGGCATAACGGAAATTTCAAAATATTCCATCACCTGGTTGGCCAATAATTTCTGCGCGGCTTCCTCGGCAATCTTCCCGGCTTCCGCTTCGGATGGCGCTGCTATTTGTAATGTAATATGCTTTCCAATGCGCACATCCTCAATCCCCTTTAACCCCAGGTTGCCGAGTCCGCCCATTACGGCTTTCCCCTGGGGATCAAGCAATTCTTTTAAAGGCATTACATTGATATGAACAGCGTAGGTCATGATGCTATTTTATTTTGAGCAGCAAAGATAACAGAATGTAAGTGATAAAAATAAGTGGAACAGCCGCCCATTTAAACACGATGATGAACAGCACCGACAATCCTGCCAGTACCAGCTTCGGCAGGTTGTTTTTTACCGTATAGTCTTTGAATTTCATAGCCATGATGGGTATATCGCTGATCATAAGATAGCTTAATAGCGCCACGATGCCATACCAGATCCATTTATTCAGGAACAGGTCTATTATACCGGGGGTAACCGTGTGCCAGAAGATAAGAGGGAAGGATGCTACCAGTATCCCTACAGCCGGGGTGGGCACGCCCCTGAATGAATAACGCTGCGTATCGTCAACATTAAACTTTGCCAAACGCCACGCTGCCGCACAGGGCAATAACAATGCGGGCAGCAGCCAAACAATGGAAGCGTCCAGCCCATCCTCACCGCGCGCCACAGACAACCGGAGGAACTGGTAAATGATCATCCCCGGCGCTACTCCAAAACTTACCACATCCGCCAGCGAATCCAGCTCTTTTCCCATGGCAGACTGGGCGTCAAACAACCTTGCTACAAAGCCATCCAGGAAGTCAACAACACCGGCAAGACCAATAAAGAGCGCCGCCATAAATATTTTTTCCGGCATATTCAACATCTGGCCTCCAGCTTCGGTTGACACAAGCACGATACCGGTTTGTAATATGACTATAATAGCCAGGCATCCAAAAAACAGGTTTAACAGGGTAAAAATATTAGGAATCTGTTTCATGTTTATATATATAAATCTTGCTTATTGTTTCATCAACGATTCAATTTCCTCTGCGGTAATCGGTATCTTTTTCATAAGATCTTTATTGCTGTTTTTACCGATCCAAAAATTATTTTCGATGCGGACGCCCATTTGTTCTTCCTGGATATAAATACCCGGCTCAACGGTAAACACCATCCCTGCCGTAACCGGCGTTACGCGCGGCCCCAGGTCATGCACATCCACACCCAGGTGATGCGATATCCCATGGTACAGGTATTTTCTATAGGCACGGTTGTCTTTGTCTTCGTTCTTTATATCCTGCTTTGTCAATAACCCGATTTTAATAAATTGCCTGGTCGCTTCTTCTCCTACTTTGTCAGTATAATCGGCAAGCAATATACCCGGTCTTAAAATGGAAGCGGCATACCTGTGCAAATGCAAACATGCATCGTACACCTGTTTCTGGCGTTTGGTAAATTTTCCATTCACCGGAACCGTGCGGGTAAGATCGGCACAATATCCCCCGTATTCGGCGCCAAAATCCATCAATACCAGTTCTCCATCTTTGCATTCTTCACTGTTGGACACATAATGCAATGTTCGTGCGCGGTCGCCGCTGGCAATGATAGAACCATATGCAGGCCCTGTAGCGCGGTTCCTTAAAAATTCATGGTAGATCTCGGCTTCAATTTCATATTCCATTACGCCCGGCCGGATAAACGATAACAGCCGGCGAAAAGCTTTTTCGGTAATATCAGTAGCCTGCTGCATTACTTCCACTTCCTGCGGCGTTTTGATACCCCGCAATTCTTTTAAAATTACTGCGCTGCGTTTATAGTTGTGCAGGGGATAACGCTCCCGCATTTCACGGGCATAGCGGTAATCACGAACGGGGATAAGGCTCGCCTTCCGGTCGTTTTCATTTGTATTAAGATAAATACCGGATGCGCTGTGGATCCACTGTTGCAGCAACCCGTCGAGTGAATCAAGCCATACAATATTATCAATGCCCGAAATAGCCGTTGCTTCTTTGGCTCTTAAACGCCTGCCGTCCCATTTTTCTTTTAATTCATTAGGGCGAACCAGCACCAGCACCTCCCTGTATTTTTTATCGGGATTATCCGGAAAAAGTATCAGCATGGTATCTTCCTGCTCAATACCGGTCAGCCAGTACAAGTCGGCATTTTGCTTGAATTTATACAGGGCGTCCCCGTTCATGGGTAACTCATCATTACTATTGAATACAGCAATTGATTTTTTTTCCATGCGACCTGTAAACCTCTTCCTGTTCCGGATAAATATTTCCGGATTTAATGGCAGATATTTCATAATAAACCGCTTTTACTGCTTATTAAGGTTGCAATATCGTATAAAATAACTGTTACAGCGAATGAAATCGGGCGCATTTCAAATTGGCCCCGCTGGCACAAGCCCGCAAAACAAGGGATATACCTTTTTTAGCCGCAGATGCACAGATTTGATCTGCGCATCTGCCTACGGCGAACAGGTCTGCGGCAATTTCTATATATGGGGATATATAATTTTCGTGCTGTGCAAATTGAAATGCGCCCATGAAATATGCGGACTAATTTCTACAAATCTGACCAGATTGTACCCCAAATAAATCTGCCACGACTTTAATATGCAATGTATAGGCTCCTGAACCTGCCTGAAACAAACTTACCGGGAGTGGAATGACATTGTAAACAATACTGGTTTCGTCTTTGTTTTATATACGGCAAAGCGTTCAATATGACAACGGATCGTGACAGAAAGATACGGGTGTTGTTCGCCGACGACGATGAAGATCTATTCAGGCTCGTAAAAATGAAATTAAGCAGCCAGGGTTTCCTGGTAAGCCTTTCACTCAATGGAGAAAGGATAAAAGAAATGGTATTAAGTGAGCGTCCTGATATTATTTTACTGGATGTAACAATGAACGGAAACGATGGCAGGGATATTTGCTCACATCTTAAAGAGGATCCTCAAACCAAAGCTATTCCCGTAATACTTCTTTCGGCCGATGAAGGGCTTGATGCAATAGCAGATCAATGCGGGGCAGATGCCTGGGTGACAAAACCTTTTGATGCTGTATCAGTAAAAAACAAGATTAAAGATTTGCTCAGCAAGCGCTCTCCCGCCAACCATGATTTGCTTTAGCAACACTGCTCCATGGGACAATATTCTTCATTTCCATCCTTGCAGCCGGTAACTCAAAACACCCCCGGGTAAGCTGCTGGTTCTTTCGCCGAAGATTTCAGCCATTTCGGCGAAATTGAATATTCAAAATATAAATCACAATGTTTTATTTCTATCTTTATACCGGTTTTTCATAGGATATTGGATTTAGAAACGGGGTGCATTTCCATGCACCCTTTTTTATTTTAAAAGTATATAAGATACAAATCAACAATGCAATAGCGTTGTATATATTTTCTGACACCTTCAAAGATATAATTACTCATCCAGGCGCTTAACGACCAGCACGCAAAACCAAAACCCTCCCGGAAACCCGGTTTGGAGAAAGTGAAATGATTTAACTTTATATTGAAAGTTTTCTTATGAAACAATCTGTCGTGCTCCTTTTATTATCGGCATGTGGCATTGTACATGCACAAAAACAGCCAACGGTTCACAGCCACTGGCAATACTACGGTGGCGATGCGGGCGGCATGCGCTATTCTGACTTAAAACAGGTAAATGATAAAAATGTAGGTAAGCTAAAAACAGCCTGGACTTACAGAACGGGAGAGCTGGATACCTACAAAAATTCGAAAATCATAGAAAAGGCCGCTTTTGAAGCAACGCCTGTGCTGATAGACAATGTTTTGTTCTTCAGCACGCCTACCAGCCGGGTAATAGCAGTAGATGCTTCTACGGGAAAGGAAAAATGGACATTTGATCCGGGCATTAACTTAAATGCAGATTATTCGGAAGTTACTTCCCGTGGCGTGTCGGTGTGGATCCCCCCGGCAGACATGGGCAATGTTCCAAAAAGGATTTTTATCGCCACACTGGATGGCAGGCTGATAGCCCTCAGCGCTGCAAACGGCTCGCCCATTATTTCTTTTGGCAGGAATGGAACGGTCAACCTTCGTGAAGGCTTTAATAAGGAATGGAGCATTACCTCTCCACCCGCCATTGTTGGAAATACTGTTGTGATCGGATCTTCCATGGGCGATAATCAACGCATTGATTACCCGAGAGGAACCGTACGGGGATTTGATGCACGCTCAGGTAAGCTTTTATGGAGCTGGGATCCTGTTCCTGATGATAGTAGCAGGGCTGCCTGGAAAACATGGGAAAACAACAGCGCAGCAGTCACCGGGGCAGCCAATGCCTGGGCCGTGATTTCTGCAGATGCAGCACGAAACCTTGTATTTATTCCAACTTCAAGTCCGGCCCCCGATTATTACGGAGGGCAGCGCAAAGGTGATAATTTATATAGCAACGCTATCGTTGCCTTACAGGCATCTACAGGCAAAATGATATGGCATTACCAGGTAGTGCATCACGATCTGTGGGACTATGATATTGCAGCGCAGCCGGTTTTATTTTCAGTACAGCAACAAGGAAAATCAATACCGGCAGTAGCAGTCGGTACTAAAATGGGCCATATTTTTGTGTTGAACAGAGAGACAGGCGTTCCGTTATTCCCGGTAGAAGAAAGAACGGTTCCGGTATCTGACATTGCCGGTGAAGCAACCGCCCAAACACAACCCTTTCCTGTTTTACCCGAACCGGTAGGGTTACAGCGCATATCCGTTGCCGATGCGTGGGGATTGACTCCGATAGAAAAAGAAGAATCCGTCCAAAGGATTTCAAAATACAGGAATGAAGGTATTTTCACTCCGCCTTCGCAGCAGGGTACGCTGGTAACGCCCGGCAATGCAGGAGGTATCCATTGGGGAGGCATGTGTTATGATGTAAAAAAACAATTGCTCATCACCAATATCAACAGGCTTGCAGCGATTGTAAGGCTGATCCCGAGGGAAAAAATCCAACAATTTGAAAAGGAAGACGCTTCCATACTGCGCTCGGAGACCGGCAGGCAACAAGGCACTCCGTACATCATGAAGCGCGACTACCCTTTTAAAAAAACAACAACAGGACTGTTAATGCAAACATCCCCTCCGTGGGGTACCCTGTTAGCAATAGATATGAAGACCGGCGTAAAAAAATGGGAAGTTCCGCTTGGTTACATGCTTGATCCCGTCCTTCATCCGGAGGCGCCCCAATGGGGATCTCTCAATTTTGGAGGAGCGATCGCAACAGCAGGCAATCTTGTATTTGTTGCAGCAACTTTAGATAACCGGTTTCGCGCATTCCATACCGATACAGGACAACAACTCTGGGAAACAGAACTTCCTGCCGGCGGGCAGGCTACTCCCATGACCTATGCAATAAAAGGAAAACAATACATTGTAATTGCTGCCGGTGGTCATGGCAAGCTTGGCACCAAACAGGGCGATTATCTTGTTGCGTATGCATTGGAATAGCTCACTGCCAATGACAGATGATGGCAACTATGCTGAACAACAGTATAAGTGATGATCGATGTGCCATTGCTTCATGCCGGGCCCACAGGGAGAGACATCTGCCTGAACACCTTATTATTTCAGCAGTTACGTCCCCCCGTTTCTTTCCTTATTTTTGTCGTTAAACTATTTTTTTATAAGCAATTACAATTCCATATTGTCCAATCCGATTGAATACCTGAAAGGGGTCGGTCCCCTTAAGGGCGACCTTTTAAAAAAAGAACTGCAAATATTTACTTTTAATGATCTGCTGCAACATTTCCCTTACAGGCATATTGATAAAACAGAAGTAAAGAAGATCAGTGATATTTCTCCTGCTACAGAATACATCCAGGTGGCGGGCAAAGTGATTTCGTGCGAAATAATGGGTGAAAAAAGAGGCAAACGGCTGGTAGCTGAAATATCCGATGGTACCGGCACATTGGAGCTCACCTGGTTCCAGGGCATCAACTGGGTGCAAAAAAACATTCAGACAGGAGAATGGCTGCTGGTTTTCGGTAAGCTTTCTTTTTTTATGGGCCGCCCGCAAATCACCCACCCCGAAACAGAAATTTTTACTGCTGAAAAAAGAGAGGGAAAAGCATTCCTCGAACCGATCTACCCTACTACGGAAAAATTAAAGGCGCGTGGACTGAACGGCCGGCAAATCGGCAAGCTGGTATATACATTAACGGGATTACTTCACGAAAAAGACATTCCGGAAAACCTGCCCGACCACGTTTTGCATTCATTACAACTGATATCGCGTTACCAGGCATACCTGCATATCCATTTCCCCCCCGATACCGACTGCTATGAAAAAGCACTGAACCGTCTGAAGTTTGAAGAATTGTTTTTGGCACAGGTACGGCTGGGGCTTATAAAGAGCAATCGTCACCGGTATGGAAAAGGAATTGTTTTTACACAGGTAGGAAATCTGTTCAATACATTTTACGAAAAATACCTTCCGTTTGCATTAACCGGTGCGCAAAAACGCGTTTTGAAAGAAATAAGACATGATACGGCTAAGGGTCACCAGATGAACCGCCTGCTGCAAGGAGATGTGGGGAGCGGTAAAACCATTGTAGCGCTTCTGAGCATGTTACTTGCTGCCGACAACGGCTATCAGTGCTGCATGATGGCGCCTACAGAAATACTGGCGCAGCAACATTACTCCGGTATAAGAAGCCTGCTGAAAGATATGCCGGTAGAGATAGCATTGCTGACCGGCTCAACCAAAAAAGCGCAACGAAAAGAAGTGCTGCATAAAACGGCCGATGGTACGATCGATATATTAATCGGCACCCATGCTTTAATTGAAGACCAGGTATTGTTTAACCGGCTGGGATTTGCAGTGGTGGATGAGCAGCACAGGTTTGGGGTAGCGCAACGGGCCAAGCTCTGGAAAAAAAGTGACATCCCTCCACATGTACTGGTAATGACGGCTACTCCTATACCCAGAACATTGGCCATGACAGCGTATGGAGACCTGGATTACAGCATCATGGATGAGCTGCCCCCGGGCAGGCAACCCGTTACAACCGTGCACAGGTACGAGAACACAAGGAGCCAGGTAATGGACTTTATCAGGGCTGAAATAAAAAAAGGAAGACAGGCCTATATCATCTTTCCGTTAATTGAAGAAAGTGATAAACTGGATTACGAGAACCTGATGAAAGGCTATGAAAATGTAAAAGCTTATTTTCCGGAACCGGCTTACTGGATCAGTATGGTGCATGGAAAGATGAGCAACGAACAAAAAGAAGCCAACATGCAACGGTTTGTACAAAACGACACTCAGATCATGGTATCAACCACAGTTATTGAAGTAGGTGTGAATGTGCCCAATGCATCTGTAATGGTAATTGAAAGCGCAGAAAAATTCGGATTATCGCAATTGCACCAGTTGCGCGGCAGAGTGGGCCGGGGATCAGAAAAAAGCTACTGTATACTTCTTTCCGGGAACAAATTGACTGCAGATGCCAGGGAGCGCCTGAAGATGATGTGCGCAACCAATAATGGCTTTGCCATAGCAGAAAAGGATCTGGAGCTGAGAGGACCCGGCGATATCGAAGGTACCCGGCAAAGCGGTATGCTTAATTTTAAATTGGCGAGCATTGTAAAAGATAAACATATGGTAGATTTAGCCAAACAGTTTTCAGAAGTGTTATTAAATGAAGATCCCGATCTTATATTGCCCGTTAATTTGAAGTTAAAAACCTTTCTTCAACAGCAAAAAGGACAAACCCTGTGGAGCAAGATATCGTAATATCTTCATGATGAGGTAATTTCGCCTTAAATCTGTACATTTAATAAGAAAACAAATTGAAATTCAATTCCAACATATTTCTCTTTTTTTCATGCCTTTTCTGCACGCTGCCGGCCCTGGCACAACAACCTGTTGAATTTGTAGAAAACAAGGGGCAGTGGGACAATTCAGTGTTATTTAAAGGTGAAATTACAAATGGCGCTTTTTTCCTTCAGCGCGAAGGTTTTACAGTGCTGCTCAATAACCAGGATGACATGCAGAAAATCGCCTACGTATCTCATGGGCATTTGCATGAAAACATTCCGGCAACGCCTGGTACAGAAGCCAGCAAAAGAAGCGCATATCCCAGGCCGGGAACAAAACCGCCAGGTCCGGATGATTCGCTGGTATTGCGAAGCCATGCATACAACATGCGTTTTAGCGGCAGCAATCCAAACCCGGTCACCGAAAAGGAAAAACCGGTAAGCTCTTATGCCAATTACCTGCTGGGCAACGATCCTTCCAAATGGGCGTCTGAATGCAAAATTTACCAGGCCGTTACTTACAAAAATATTTACCCCAATATTGATGTAAGATATTATGCAAATGGCAGTGATTTGAAATATGACATAGTCGTATACCCCGGCGCCAACGTCAACAATATTGTGATGACATATGAAGGCGCCGATAAGCTACTCATTAAAAACAAAGAACTGATCATAAAAACATCTGTGGGCGATGTGAAGGAATTAGCTCCTTATTCTTACCAGCTAAACGACCAGGGCAAAACGGAAGTAGATTGCAAATATGTGATTGAAGAAAAAAATACGGTAAAATTTAAGATCAGGAATTATGACCCATCCGCTATACTGGTAATTGATCCCACCCTCATTTTTTCAACATTTACCGGCAGCCAGGCAGATCAATGGGGCTTTACCGCTACTTACGGAGCCAACGGCAGCCTGTACTCGGGGGGGATTGTATTCGGCTCAGGATTTCCTGTATCACCGGGCGCTTTCCAGACAAATTTTGGCGGCGGAGGCGGAAGCAGGCCATTTGATATAGGCATCATGAAATTTAATAAAAGCGGTTCTGTAAGGGAATATGCAACTTATATTGGCGGTTCGGGCGAAGATCAGCCTCACAGCTTAATTGAAGACAGCCATGGCAACCTGGTAATATTAGGCAGAACCAATTCCCCCCTCAACGGATCCGGGGCTTACCCGCTTCTACCTTCCGGTAATACTGAAGGACCCTGTGGAAGTTATGATATTGTGGTTACAAAGCTCAATGCCAGCGGCAGCAATCTGGTAGGTTCCAAAAGGATGGGCGGTACAGGAAATGATGGCGTAAATGTTTCTGCAGACAGATCAGGCCCCTCAAGCATTAAGCTTTTTTATGGCGATGATTCACGTAGTGAAGTGATAGTGGACGCCAGCGATAATATATATTTTGTTGGTTCTACCCAATCTACTTCCGGTACTGCCAGTAGCAGGTTTCCTACCACTACAGGCGCTGCCCAAAGTACTCCCGGCGGCGCCCAGGATGGTGTAGTAGCAAAGCTTTCACCGGATGTGAATACACTTATCTTCAGTACTTTTTTGGGCGGCGGCGGCGATGATGGCGCTTATGTTCTGGCACTGAACCCCGTTAACAATAATCTCTACGTAGCCGGAACCACCAAAAGCAGTGCCGGGTTACCGGGTGTTCCATCTTCCGGGGTAGTCGGGCCCAGCTACCGGGGCGGAGAAATGGATGGTTTCATCAGTATATTCAGCAACAGCGGTTCCCTTCAAAAAACAACTTACGTCGGCACCAACTCGCTTGACGCCATTTATGGAATAAAATTTGACCCCAGCGGGTATCCCTACATCACGGGCGTTACGCTTGGTAGTTGGAACGTTTATCCTTCGGGTATATACAGCAATCCCAATTCCAAACAATTTATAGTAAAATTAAGTACCGATCTTTCAACAGTTATATATTCAACCGTGTATGGTAACGGTTCCCCCCGGTACAATATATCACCCATAGCCTTTGCTGTAGACAAATGTGAAAATGTATATGTAGGCGGATGGGGCGGTAGGCTTACGCCCAATGCCCCGGACCCATTTAGAACAGCAGGTACGCTAGGTATGCCTACCAGAGACTGTAATGTGCTTCCAAACGGGTGCGCTACCGATGGGAATGATTTTTACTTTTTTGTATTGGAAAAAAACGCACAGAATATTTTATTTGGAGCATTTTTTGGTTTACAGGGAGGCTGGGGCGATCATGTAGACGGTGGCACCAGTCGTTTTGATGAAACCGGGATTATTTACCAGGCCATGTGCGCTGCCTGCTTTATAGGCAGCAATCCGCCTTCTCCTTTCCCTACTACTCCCGGCGTATGGAGTCCTAAGTCCGGTAACTCAAGGGCATGCAACCTTGCAGCCATTAAAATAGAAATGGATTTTTCAGGCGTGATCAACGGGGTACGGCCTTCCATAGAAGGTGTTCCGAATAAGAACTATGGCTGCGCTCCCTTAACGGTCGATTTTGTAGATACCTTACAAAGAGGTAAAATGTATATCTGGGACTTTGGAGATGGTCATAAGGACACTACAACCACTCCCCGCACGAGCTATACTTACAATAACCTGGGGAATTACCAGGTATCCCTGATTACAGTTGATTCAAGTAAATGCGTGATGGCAGACACTTCTTATACCAATATCAGGGTAAGGCAGGATCGCGCCATCGTAGACTGGGATTATAATAAATTCGGACCCTGTGCAAGCCTGGGCTATCAATTCCACAACAATTCTGTAGCGCCTCCCGGCAAACCTTTCACCAATACTTCTTTTCAGTGGGATTTCGGGGATGGCTCTCCTCCCATTATTGTAGGAAATGGTGTTCAAACGCATCACTATGCCGCACCGGGTACCTATAACGTTATTCTCACCCTGCTTGATACCAATTATTGCAATGGTCCCGACAGTGATACCATGTTATTAAGAATAGCTACTACGACCAAAGCTATTTTTGAAACTGATCCCAGCGGATGTGTTCCGCATACTGCGGTCTTTAACAACGTATCTGAAGGAGGGCGAACCTATTTCTGGGATTTTGGCGATGGAGCAACCTCAACTGATTTTGCACCTGTTCATGAATATACTTCCGTTGGAACTTATACTGTCAGGCTGGTAGTTACCGATCCCAATACCTGTAATGTAGTAGACGAGACCACGAGAATCATTACTGTACATGGCAGGCCAACAGCCGGCTTTACATTCAGCCCGGTACAACCGGAGGAAAACACGCCCGCTTCGTTTACCAATACCTCGATAGGTGCCGTACGATACACCTGGGAATTCGGAGATGGCGACACTTCGGTACTTGTTAACCCGGTACACCAATACAACAGGACTGATACGTACAATGTTTGCCTGATCGCTTACAATGAACACGGATGTGCCGATACTATATGTCAGCCCGTGCCGGCATTGGTATCTCCTCTCATTGCTGTTCCCACTGCTTTTTCACCTAATGGAGACGGTGTGAATGATTATGTGTATGTAAGAGGATATGCGATCCAGCGGATGGTATTTCGCATTTATAACCGTTGGGGGCAGCTCGTTTTCCAAACCAACGATCCCAATAAAGGATGGGATGGCAAATACAAAGGTGTTCTGCAGCCGATGGATGCATATGCGTATACGCTGGAAGTAGAATATTCTGATGGAACAAGAGCAAGCAGGAAAGGAGATATTACCTTGTTGCGATAATTTATTTTGTTTGTTGTGATTGAAAATACTAAGGAGGTGGTATGATAATATTACATATTTTTAACCCGGCAGGTAAACCAACCATGTTGTTACGATCCAAGCAAAGCACAGCAATGCGGGGCATTTCAATGGCGCAGCTTCGGAAATGCACAGTCCTATTGCTGCTGGCCGGCTGTATTCCTTTTTTTACGTGGTCGCAGGACCTTCATTTTTCTCAATTCTTTAATTCGCCGTTAACCACCAACCCTGCAAATACCGGCTTCCTGCCCGAGCATGATTACAGGCTGGGAGCAAATTATCGCCAGCAATGGGCCAATCTTTCTGCCCAGTTTAAAACCATGAGCATATTTGGCGATGCACAGGTGCTTCGCGATCAGTTTGAAACCGGGTGGGTTGGATTAGGTGGTGTTATTTTGCACGATGTAGCAGGCAGCGGCAACCTTACTTCTACAAAGATTTATGGGTCTGCAGCCTACCATCAAATGCTGGGAAGCACAGGTTTGCTGTCAGCAGGATTTAATGTAGGCTGGGCCAATAAAAGGGTAGATGTTACCAAGTTTACATACGACAACCAGTGGAACGGAAAATTTTTTGATGCAGGCGCCCCGAGTGGTGAAAATTTTGCGTCTACCAACATCAATTATCTCGATGTACAGGTTGGGCTCAATTATGCTTATTTTCCTACCGATAATGTGTATATGCATGCCGGCGTTTCAGTTCATCATGTAAACGCTCCTAAAGAAACTTTTTTTAATACGCCCGGCTACGATTATGAGATTGCAAGAAGATATATAGCTTTTGCGGACGCCGTATTAAAAATAAATGACCGGGTAATTATTAGTCCCGGGGCGTATTTTACCTCCCAGGCAAAAGCAAAAGAACTTACACTTGGTTTACACGGTAATTATAATTTATCGGGCGATGGAGAAACACAGGTGATCGGCGGAATATATTACCGGGCGGGAGATGCAGTCATTCCAATGCTCGGGTTTCAATGGAAGTCGGTCAGACTGATGTTTACTTACGATGCCACTACCTCTTCATTAAAGAACTACAATAACATGAGGGGAGCGTCTGAGTTTGCCTTGTTGTATAATGGTTATTATAACCAGTTCAATCAGAACATGCGGCAAATCCAGTGCCCTGTACCCCGGTTTTAACGAGGGTTTCCAACCTTTGGAAGGTTCTGCGGAACTGCTTCTCCCGCACTAACATACCTTTAATTCAATACAAACCTATCGCGGGTTGCCAATGACATATCATCCAGTTTGCTATTTATCAACTGGTTATGAACTTCAATTTGTTGTTCCACAAACCCGGTTTTCCTTTCAACTACAATCCCTCCGCTTTTTTCTGTTACTTTTTTGCGGAAAAAAGTAACCAAAAAGCCGCCGGGAAATTATTACCGCAATTTCCCGCAACGCTCTGATGAAGCTTTAGTACTACTGTGAATTCAGCAACAGAGCCCTGATACGTTTGCTGATAACTTAGCCGACTTAGGATACTTACAAATCAGAAAGCTGTGACAAACAAATGCAACTTGTCACGGCGCAATGATGGAGGCGCCGCCTAATTAGTAACTCGCAGTGACCTTTGCAAAAGATCCGTTATCTCGACCAAAATTATTTTTTGTCCTCCTCCCTGCAAACTCTGCAACCAACCCGATAGCTCTTATATTAGTTCCCGCTCTCTTTCCCGCAAATATTCACGTTCATTCGATTGCAGCTTAAAATTGTTCCGTTCTTCAAAGTACTCGCCGTACTTATTTTTGTATTTCTTATTTATCTTTTGAGATTGCCGTTCTCCATTTATATACAACCTTCCTTCTTTTATTTCAATTGTATACGATGCGCCTTTTTTGATCAGCCCGTCTTTTTCCAGGTCATCTTTAAAGCTTCTCAGCTTCTGCAGCTTTTCGTTCGCCTTCTTCATATGATCCTTTGCTTTTTCGAGATTCATCCTCACTTTACTTTCCAGCTCCAGGTTAAGGTTATGGTTGTAATTAGACGCCAGCTGCTGCGCCCTGTCCAGTTGTAGCTGCATATCCCTAAGATGTTTATTATTTTCAATATTGACACGTCGCATGGCCCTGTCGTATTGTGCCTGCGCCCTTAACAGCGAGGACTTTGTTTCATCCTTTAATTGTTTAAAATCTATTCTGTCTGATAACAGGTTATCATTTCCAGGTGCAGGCCTTGCTACAAAACGTTTGCTCAATTCCGCTTCTAACCGGCCGAGCTTTTCTTCCACACGCTGCAGGGTTTCCTCAATTTGTCGCTCTATGGCTCTGTAGTCAGCCATATTTGTATCATCCAGGGAACTTCCCTGCCGTGCCTTTCTTTTGGGCAGGGTATCGTTCTCACTTTGTATCCCCGGTTTGCAAAACCCGTGAAAGGAACGACCGGAGCTCTCCCCTTTCTCCGTAAATGAAAATAAAGCAAAGAGTACAATAATACAACCGGCACTGCGGTAAGCAAATCTTGTTTTCAACATACAAACAGGTTTAAATGATGAATAACTTACGATAAATTTCGTACAATTATACGACAAATTTCGTATTTAAAAAATTTTCCTGCCTCCCTGCTATTTTGTTTGTCCTGTTTCTATATGGCCTTATTCGGCCCGACAGCAGCAACCATAATTTTTAACATAAAATGAAGCCAGAGAAGTTTATTTTGCAATGCAATCCGTTCAACCACATCTTAACATTACACAGAAAAATGGATTGTATTTGCACTAAACCAAAAATAAAACAGATGAAAAAATATTGGCTGCTGGGAATGTTTTTAGCTACTGCTTTTGTGCATGTACAGGCACAGGAAGAAGATGAGCCAGCACCGCCGGCACAAAGAGGATTTGACAAATCAAAATTATTTTTTGGCGGGAATTTCGGGTTGAGCTTTGGCAACAGCACATTTATCAATATTTCACCCCAGATAGGTTACAGGTTCAATCAATACCTGGCGGCAGGTGCAGGAGTTAACTTTAATTACAGAAGCTTAAAGACCGAATACACCGGCGGAGTAACAGAAAGAGAAAAATATGGCTATGGCGGATTAAATATTTTCGGCCGGCTCTATCCCATTCAATATATACTTATCCAGGCGCAGCCGGAAATAAATTACAACTGGGCTTCTTACAGCATTACGGGTGCTCCTACTCAAAAATTGCCCGGACTGCTCGTTCCGTCCCTGTTGCTGGGAGCCGGAGGGGTGATCCCTGCAGGTGGGAGAAACGGGGCATTGATCCTTATGCTCCAGTATGACGTGATACAGGCGGCAAGAAATCCTTACGGCAATAAAGTATTTTTTTCATTCGGGTATAATTTCTAACGCTGCCCGGAGAGTAAAGTCTTCACGCACAAAACAGTATGATATGCAGCGTAAAAAAGTCGCTTTCGCTACAGCGCATTTTTATATGCACGATGTTTGCTGTTCTATTTTATTGTTCACATTTATTGCCGGCCCCTGTAAATTGTACACGATATGAAAAATAAGTGGCTGGTTTTTTATGTATGCACAAGCCTGCTGACAGGCAATAGCTTTGCCCAAAGCGTTTTAAAAGGAAAAGTAGTAGACGACCTGTACGATCGGGTGGTAATGGGAGCCAATGTCAAAAATTTATCGGATAACAAGATTTCCCAGGCTGATATGGGCGGTAATTACAAAATCAACGCAAAGCCGGGCGATAAAATCGCTTTCTCCAGCATTGGATACTTACCCGATACCATTGTTGTAACCTCGCACATGCTTGCAGGTACATACGATATTGCTTTAAACAGGAATGTGATTGAGCTGGAGGAAGTGGCTGTGGGCGAACTGAATGCTTACCAGGTAGATTCCATCAGCAGGATAGAAGAATTTGGCGATGTACTGAACAAGCCCCGAAACAAGCTCGTAGGCGGTAAAGGAAATACTCCTACGGATGGAGTGGGCGTGGCTTTCAGCCCGTTATCGCATTTCTCAAAAGAGGAAAAGAACCGCAGGCGGTTTATAAAACGTTTTGATGAGCAGGAAAAGGAATATTACATCGATTATAAATTTCCCTACACGTATGTTTCAAAAATAACAGGATTAACAGGAGATTCCTTACGCACTTTTATGTTCAAATACCGCCCCTCCTATGAGTTTTGCCGGCAGAATGCCCGCGAAGGAATGCTGGTGTATATTAACGATAGTTACCGGGATTACATGGACAGGAAAACTCCGGGATCGGAGAAGCAGAACAAAACAAAAAAAGTTGGCAATTAGTTAAGCCCTGCCAGGTATCGACAGTAATTTCCTTCCACTCAAAAAAAGGGGAATCGCCAGGTGCATTACTTCCCAGTACTTAATGCGCATGACCCAAATATCTGCGATCAAAAAAATAAAGAATAAAATCAGCAGCAAACGGTCTGCTTTTTTTGTAAAAAATCCTATTATAAAAAAAAGCTCCAGCAATGTAGCAGCCAGGTACAACAAATACCCTGTTACAGGATGATTGATCAGCCAGTAATACATTTCAGCCAGAAAAGAAGAAGGCGCAGTAACCAGTAGCTGTGAATGCTGGAGCAACAGCACGCCACTCATCTGCTCGGGGTTAAACACTCCCCCATTGCGTATTTTCCAGATACCGGCAGAGGCAAAGAAGAACAGGAATATAAAACGGATTACCTGCAGGGCAAAACTGAAATTGACCAGTTTGTGGCATATCAGCACTATGGGAAATAACATCCAGCCAATATGCCCCTCGATTGAGTTCGAGGGATAAAGCGTATAACATTGCGCATACACAAAATTGAAAACAAGGATGCAACAGCCTGTAATTATTTTCGCTTTCACATAGTGCTTTGTATGCAATATGGTATACAGTATAGGCAAACCAATTAACAGCAGGTCTGCACACAGGCAGGCTGTATGACTGCTGATAAACAGTTCATGAATGCCCGTAAACATCAACGCCCATACAGTTACATTCATAGGCGTTATAAAAAAAGAAGGATGCAGTTGCGACAATAACATGCCATTCCACCATCTGTCGGCAAACAATAATACGGATACAAACAGGTACAGGTAAATGATGCGCGTTTGCAACCTCCCTGCTATTGCATCTGTTGAAACAGTACTATGGAGTCTGCTGCCGGCTGCAGTTGTCGCCCATCCCATTGATAGTTTTGTTTTATGATCCGGATATTTGTTACCGGGTGCTGTGAAAATGTTGAAAGATATTTCGGATACCAGTTATAAAAAGCGGCTTCGTTGAAATATTTATTTTCAAAAAAGCAGTTGTTTTCCTGAAGCGTTGTCAGTCGCATTTTCGAGAGCAAACGGTTTCTAAATTCAACCATCGATTCGTTCACTGTATCTTTGGAATAAAACAGGTAAACAGGCACATATATTTTATCCCATTCCTGGATACTGTAATCATCGCCTTTTAACAGTACCCCATTCACATACAGCTTGTATATTTCATATTGAGGCTTGGGTAAAATCCTGTCGGAATACATGCCGTAATTAAAAAAAGGAGTGGCTACAGCGCCCTGCTTATAAAAGATAACAAGCTGTATCAAACAGGCGGCTACAGCCAGTGCAAAAAGACTACGCCTGTAATGATACAGCTTTACAAAAAACATACGAAAATGTTTAACTTACAGATAACTCAATTTTGTTTTGGACGTTAATTCCAGTAAAGTTTCGTACATCAATTTAATAGTATTTTCAATATCATCCTTATGCAGCATTTCTACTGTAGTATGCATATACCGCAACGGGATGGATATTAATACGGAAGGACAGCCATCGTTTGCGTAAGCAAAAGACTCTGTGTCGGTTCCGGTACTTCGACTCACCGTTCTTAACTGTACGGGAATTTTATTATCGGCTGCGATTTTCTGTACAAAATCAAGCAATTTATTGTGTACTGCAGGCCCATACGCCAATGAAGGGCCTTTACCGCAAGCCACATCCCCTTCTATGATTTTATTGATCATTGGGGTAGTGGTATCGTGTGTTACATCCGTAATGATCGCTACGTCGGGCTTAATACGACGGGCAATCATTTCAGCCCCCCGCAACCCAATTTCTTCCTGAACGGCATTCACTATATATAGACCAAAAGGCAATTTTTTCCTGTTTTCTTTCAGTAATCTCGCTACTTCTGCGATCATAAACCCACCAATACGATTGTCCATGGCCCTGCCTATATAATAGTTATACGCCAGTTCATCAAACCCTTCTTCGTAAGTAGCTACCGCGCCGATATGTATGCCTAAATCTTCTACTTCTTTTTTGCTTCTTGCGCCTGCATCCAGGAACAGGTTTTCTACTTTTGGCTGGGTTTCCTTTTCACCCCCTCCCAAACGGGTATGAATGGCCGGCCAACCAAATACTGCTTTTACGGTTCCCTTTTTCCCATGAATAATGACCCGTTTGCCCGGCGCTATCTGGTGATCAACACCACCATTACGCTTCAGGTAAATCAACCCATCGTTGGTAATATAATTAACAAACCAGCTGATTTCATCTGCATGGGCTTCTATTACTACTTTAAATTTCTCATCCGGGTTGATTACCCCGACAGCCGTACCGTAAGGATCAACAAAACTCCTGTCAATATAAGGCTTCAGGTATTCCAGCCATAGTTTTTGTCCGCTGCTTTCAAAACCGGTAGGGGAAGCGTTATTAATATAGTTTCTCAGGAATGTGTGCGATTCGGGATTAAGTATGGATTTTTGTTTGCTTTTGGTTTGTTTCGCCATGTGTTCAATTATTATTATTGCCAAAAATACTTAAATCCTTAACAACAATAGTAAAAGGGCTGATAACATCATCAGCCCGTCCAGCACAAAATAATAAAAGTAGTCGCTGAAATGAGCAGTGGCATAACGATACAACGCCGCCACGATACCTATTGGAACCAACAGCGGCAAAACTTGTAAGGTGCTTATCCGGCCAAAAAGCAACAATGTAAAAAAAGCAGACAGCGCCAATGACAGAAGGAATATCCGTTTTACATTTTTATCGCTTACCCAGGTTATAATACTTTTAACGCCCTGCTGACGGTCTGTTTCCCGGTCGCGGTAATCAAAAAGTATACAAATAGCATAAATCAGGAAATACCGGCCGATACAATAAAAAGTATGCGATGCCGTCCATGAGCTACCCGCTACCAGGATGGGCAACGTCGAAGTAACGTACATCCATACGAATGAAAGAAAGATGGTTTTACCAACAGCGATCCTTGATAACCAACCGAACGGACGTAAAGGTATTTTGGGCGCAGAATACAAGAAGGTAGCTGCAATCCCTACCCCTATTGATAGCCAGTGCTGCCTGAGCTGCCAACCATATACCAGGGATATGCCAAGTCCCGCCATAAAGAAGAACAGAAGCAGGTTCCTGAACCTGTCATTCCATTGGATACGTGGGGAAGCTGATACCTGCAAAGGAGTTAAATACCAATGAAAATCATAACTGCAGAGGGTAGCTCCAAAAACAAAAGCAAAAAAAACAAAATGATCGTATTGAAGAGAAAAGAGGTAATTGGTCTGATCGATCATCAGCAAGGCACAGCCTGCTATATACAGGTTTGTATACAGAAAGAAATCAAAAAGGGAACTTTGTATAGTCTTTCCTATGATTAAAGAGCTTTTTCAATAGTAATGGGTGGCGCTGTAACCGTATCACTCATATTGCCGGCCTGGTCTTTAAACCAGAATTTAAATACGGCCTGTTCTACTGTATCCGAAGGATTGCATTTAATCCTTGCAAAATACTGTTCTTTAATAATAATTGTAATTTCACCTTTCTGATTCACTGTTGGAGGCACTTCTTCCGATATTGTAAAACTCGAACTATCTGTATACGACACTTCTATGGTAGGATCCGGGTCACAGGGCGATTTAGATGAGTTTTTTTGTACCCATATCGGCACGCCGGCTATATCTCCTTCTGCATCTGTATATTCCAGCACATATTGTATCATAGGATTCCCTACCCTCGGTGCATAATTTCCTATCATCTCTTTTAACTTCAACGTAGGTTTTGATTCAAACTTATCTTTGCTGCAGGAAACAGCCAGTGCCAGAAACAAAATGATGACCGGTATTGGTTTCATATATTTATTCATTAAAACAAATGTAGATATTCCCATTGAAAAATCTCCCATCTCATATCAACATTGCCCGGCACATCTTTGATTTTAACATTTCTGACTTTACTTCCCGGGTATTGGAGGTATTTCATTTTCAATATAATAACAATATAATTTACCAGCAATATTGCAGGGCATTGGGGATAAAGGCGGATGCCGTAAAAAAAATTGTGAACATACCGTTTTTACCTGTCAGCTTCTTTAAAACCCATGCTGTAAAAACAGCCGGCTTCAGCGCCGGAACGGTTTTTGAAAGCAGCGGCACTACCCAAACCATTAACAGCAAACATTACATTAAGGACCTATCCCTATATACGCAAAGCTTCAGCAAGACGTTTGAGCTTTTTTACGGTAAACCACAAGATTGGTGCATCATCGCCCTCCTCCCCTCCTATCTTGAACGCCGGCATTCATCGCTCGTAATGATGGCGGATGCATTGATGAAGGCCAGCAAGCACCCCGATAGCGGCTTTTACCTGCACAACCACGAGCAGCTTGCAGCAACGCTTGTAAAACTGGAACAACAAAAGCAAAAAACATTGTTGCTGGGTGTAACTTTCGGACTCCTAGATTTTGCCGAACAATATGCCATGCCTTTGCACTATACTACCATCATGGAAACCGGTGGCATGAAAGGGCGCAGGGAAGAAATGACCCGCGAGGAAGTGCATGGTATTCTGAAACACGCATTCGGGGTAAAAAATATCCATTCGGAATATGGCATGACGGAATTGTTATCGCAGGCATACTCAAAACAAAATGGTGTGTTTTATTGCCCACCCTGGATGAAGGTTTTAATGAGAAATGAAGATGACCCGCTCGCTACAGAACTTGCCCCAACCGGCAAACCGTTGAATGGCGTTATCAATATCATTGATCTTGCCAATATTTATTCCTGCTCATTCATTGCTACGGAAGATGCAGGCAAACTCTACCCCGACGGAAGCTTTGAAGTACTCGGAAGAATAGACAACAGTGATATACGCGGCTGCAGCCTGATGGTGGTGTAGCAGGTTGCAGGTTTCAGGAGATTTGAAATTTGAAATTCGAGATTTGATGGCTGTTACAGGTTACAAGTTTCAAGTTGCAGGCTACAGGTTTATAATTTGGAGTTTCGGGTTTGTGGTTTGAGGTTTATAGTTTATGGCAGTCTACATAACTTCAAACAATAAACCATAAACCACAAACATAGCTGAAAGACTGATTGCTCATAGCCCACCGCTCATTGCTCACAGCCGATAGCCTACATCCATTAAACCCGTGCATGGAATGGTTCTTTTTTCCTGGTTACTTTGTATGGCAAGCTCCATGATGCGGATGGTATTATAGCCATGTTCCGGTTTTTCGCGCAGCGGCGCGCCATGAACAATGGTTTGATAAAGCTCAAGATAATAATCCGCATAGCTTCCTTTATGGGAAGGATATTTTTGTTTTATGATTTCGCCGTTGATAACAGTATGCAGCATCCCGAAAGTATCTTCTTTTTCCTGCCCCCAGTCATCGCCCAAAGGCAGCTCGCCTGCACGCAAACGCGCTTCCTGGGGGTCTTCGCCATATTTTATGAATGAACCCAGTGTGCCCTGTATCATATACCTGGGCCCTGGCTCACGTACCAGCATACCCGCATGCAGGATCACTTTATTAAAACCGTAATCGAGCCAGATGTTAAAATAGTCATCCACCCGCGCATGCGGACGCTGCAAACGAATATCAGCAGTAATATTATGGGGCATCCCGAAAAAATAAAGCACCTGGTCTATGATATGCGCGCCCAGATCGTACAATATGCCGCTTCCGGGAAGAAGCGCTTCCCGCCATGCATGGGGCCGCTCTTCCATCCTGTAACGGTCGTAATGAGCTTCAAACTCATGTACTTCACCCAGCAACTTCTTATCCAGGATTTCTTTGATGGTCCTGAAATCGCTTACATATCTCCGGTTTTGGTAAACACTCAATATTTTACCCGAAGCTTTTGCTATTTTCACCAGTTGCCTCCCTTCTTCCGAGGTATTGGCAAAGGGCTTTTCCAGTACCACATGCTTTCCTGCTTCCAAAGCCATTTTAGTGTAAGGAAAATGCGTGTCATTGGGCGTAGTGATCACCACCAGGTCAATCCCGGGATCCGCTATCATTTCGTCTATAGTGCGCACTATTTTAGCCTGTGGGAATTGCATTTTGGCTTCATCGCCTTTGCGTTGCAGGATACTCACGAGTTCATATTGCTCAGGCAAGGCTGTAATAAAAGGAAGATGAAAAACTTTCGCGGAAATACCAAAACCTACAACTCCCACCTTAATTTTTTGCTGCGCCATTGTAATGTTTTGGGTGAAGATAAAGGAAAAACGACTCATTCTGCCTGTTCTCCCTTCACATGAAGAATCGTATTAAGCAGCGTTAATGTAAATAGCATTGACCTTTTTAAAGAAGATATACGTCCGCCATCATTAAACCTGCCTTCTATTGCTTCAAGTTGCCGAAGTTGGGATACAAGGGCTTTCTTATATAACAGTCTGCCTCTTCCATCCAGATAGACAGGATTACTTAGATAACCTGCGGGACCTGGCGAGTCTCCGAAAAGATTGTCCATATAAAACTCACCCGCAGGGCGGGTCTTCCAATACTTTTTAAACTTTTCAGTAGCATCTCCCCATTGGTCAAAATAGGCCTGCTCAGCTTCCATGTAAATCCTTACCAGCTTTTGAGCGGCTTCCGGAGACTTAGGGCGATACAACTGCTCAATCACGTTTGATAAAACCGCTTTAATATCCCGCGATGGGTCGGCAGCCATTAACCCTCCACATGCGATGTTCACTTCTGTGCCGGGATTATTTACAGGCCCCTGGTAGTGCATAATACCACGTACCCCCTGGGCATATTGCCTGCTGATCGCTGTTGCCTGCTGCTGCATATGTGGAATAAAGAAAGACTGTCTGTCCCATCTTTGAGCAGGATACACCCATCTTCCACCTGAAGTTCCATAGGTACAATGCAGTTGCCTGATAAAAGCAGCCCTTTCCGACTCCGGTATATAGGTACCGTGCCAGCCCTGATCATAAAACCCATCAATATGATGACTTAATTCAATAATATGTTTTTTATCCGATTCCGTAAACCGTTCATTACTGTCCATAGCCCAACCGATGGGAATTACATTAATGAGCTTGTCCGGCCATTGCCTGCGAATGTACCTGGCTGTTTTTTCGTTTATCCTGCAATGGTATTCTACAATGCCGGCTTTACCGGCGCAGTATGGACAAAAGCACCCTCCCTGATCGAATGACTCCAGATGCACACCATCAAAGTCAAACTCGGTCAATACAAAATCAAGAATTTTTTTTACCCATTCAAACGAACGGCTATTGGCATCGCACAAAGCCTTTGTATTAGGAGAACCCTCCCGGCTCCTTGCCGCAAGGGCGGGATCGTTCTCGATAATTTTTTCGTATCCCCAACTATAGGTTCCCATGCCATAAATCACTTTTATATTTCTTTGATGCGCGGCATTAATAATTTCTTTTACCCGGCGTCTGCGGTCTAACTCAACGCCTGCGCCAATATTTAAAGGCCAGGAGGTAGTGGCGAGCAATCCCCATGCATCCAGCCAGTTATATCCGAAACTGCTTTGTACATCCAGGGCTTTTACAACGCCCTGTACCGTCTTTTCATCCATATGAGGCGCAGGCCATTCTTCCAGTGCCAAAGGCTCAAGCCTCATATCGTTTACCCAACATCCATAAGCAATCCGATAGTCAAACCCTTGTTTTGCAAAAATGGGCGAAAAAGAATTTGCAATTACACCCTGCTCCTTCCGCTGAACAAAAGCAAGACCGGAACCGGCCGTGGCGGTGGTCAGGAAATCTCTCCGGCTTATTTTCTTTAATTTCATAGCTTGTAAATAATTTTATATTAAATACCTGCCATATTATTACCCGCACCTATCAGTATAACGGAAAGTATCAATGCGAGGATACCCAACCACAGGTAGAACTTTGTCTTTTTGCTGACAGCCTTCCATTCTTTCAATACCACTCCCCATAAATTGCTGAAGATGATAATTGATGCCATGTGAATACTCCAACTGGCAAAATCATACTGTCCCATTTTGGTGGAGCCCATGCCATAGAAAAAGAACTGACCATACCACATCAGCCCGCTTAATAAAGCCAGCAGGTAATTTTTGTAGAGCACCTTTTTTGGCTTAATGGTATAATCACCAAAAGTTTTGTTTTTAAAGCTGGTGATAAGATTATAAATAAGATTGGAAGTAAAGCCACCGGCCAGCGCCAAAACAAAAATGGGAATATTTACGAATACTGCATCAGTACCCATTTGAGCTGCCTGTTGGGCAATGGGGGTACCGGCTGTTATGGCAAAAGCCATGCAGGCGCTTAATACCCCTCCCATCAAAGCCATTACAAACCCTTTGAATGCCGAAAATTCTTTTACGGATGCTTTTTTATCTGCCTCAGAAAGCACCTGGTCTTTCAGTATACCGGCGTACCCGCAAAACGCCACGCCTGCAATGCAAACAATAAATCCAGTTAGTATCACAAACCCGGAAGATGTGGTAAAAAGCAACATGATTTTATGCTGCATTACTGCCGGGACGATGGTACCAACAATAGCCGATACACCAAGGCAAATAGATTGCCCCAGCGCCAGGCCAAGATATCGTAGTCCCAGCCCCGCCAGCAAACCACCGAAACCCCATAAAAATCCATAAATGTATGTCCACACCCTGGCGCTAAGAGAACTGGTTGAAAGGATTTCCCATAAAGCCGGTGATGTGATCATTCCTCCAATAGTAGGCATGATCATCCAGGCAACAAACCCTAATACGATCCAATAGGTACCCCAGGACCATTTTTTTACCCCATTATAGGGAACATAAAAACTCGCAGAAGAAAATCCGCCAATTGAATGATAAATTATACCAAGTAATTGTTCCATGATAAATCAAGCCTTTTAATTACTTATATGTGTATTCGAAAAATGCTAAAAAAGACTGTAGCGTGTTTCAACGTCTACGGACATCACTGTACCCTGTTGTATTAGTTCCGGACAACCTCCAACAGCCTCAATTTCCATAAAGTTTGAACTGTCGTTATAAACACTGTATCGAACTCCCCTGGGAGTAGGTATACATTGCGGATCAGCATCACTTATATCAATATAGGATTGTGAAGAAGGAATAACCGATGCGCTACGTTTGACGCGTAGATTTTGTTGAACGTGGTGAAATTCTATCCATGAAACAGATGGGGCTAACCCGACCTGGAACCTTTTTTTTCCGTCCGCAGGAATTTCCATTATATCACCATGAAGAATACATTGCGGAACGATGGTATCATCATACAGGTCCCAAATGCAGGCTTCATTTTGGAAAGGAAAAACTACTTTATTGCCATGATCAGTATCAAACTGGCACAGTGTCCAGGGTGCTATAAGGATTTCCGAGGCTTTTAATTTTTCTTTACCAGTGTAGGTAACAGACTCTCTTACGCACACTGTTACTTCATCTCCTTCTTGTGATACACTAATATCCCGGCTGAATACAGTAGGCAATCCTATTCCACTATTATTAATAAGATCAACCTCTGCTTCGACCAAAGCGTGTCGTTCCTCATGCTGTTTTACCTGATAATGTGCAAACCTGATTGCCGGTGATACCCGCCATTTTCCTGTTGCATACTGATAACCGAGCATGGTTCCTTCGGGTGCCGGCCATAAAACATCTCCACCCGGATTATAATAAGTCGATTGATCACTCCAAAAACGGATAGCATCCAGGTTTACCCTATTAATAACTTCTTCATTCCAGATAGTAAAAAGCCGCCCTTCCATATCAAGCGCAACGAGCACCCCAGCCTTTGCATCTCCTATAAAATGAGTTCTTTTACCGGCCCTATCAAATGCCGCCTGCAGATCCTTTACATGCATTGTTCATTTATTTCAGGTGAAAAATCTCTGTCAGCATTTCTTCCTTCGCCTTATCACTGCTTTCCGATTCACTTTCTAAAAATGATGTCATGAACTTCCACCATCGTTTACATACATTCTGCTCCGCCAGGCGTGAAAACAATGCTTCATCTTTTACTTCCATATATCCAAATAATTGCTGAGTGTCTGCTCTGTGAAAAATGGTATAATTTGAAACGCCATGTTCTCTGAGTGTTTCTTCGAGCTCAGGCCAAATGGGATTGTGCTGCTTTATATAGTCAGTCAGCTTTCCCCCTTTTGCATGAATTACGAATGCTTTTCTGATCATAATTATTTCATCTGTTTTTCTTTGAATTCCCGTGCCAACTGACCGGCAGTTATAAAGCGCCCCCCGCGATCAAGCAATAAACCGCATAACGCGTCCAGCCCGGATATCGCTTTGTCGCCACAATTTTCTACGATGAAAGGCAATGGAGTAACCGAGCACTCACCAAAATCGAGAGCGCCCTGGGGCATAGGATAAAACTCCCAGGGATGAAAATAAAAACACAATACCGGCCTTTCCCCTTTATTCCGCACATAACGCAAAAAACCCTCTGCCTTTTCCATTACCGCGCCGGAAGATTTTGTTCGGAATAAAGGCCATTGATCGCGATCCCGCTGAAATGGATCTTTGCTTTCCATTTCCAGGTCGCAGAAGTTGGGAATCTCTACAATATTCATTGTCCCCTTCTTTGTCCAGTCCTCATTGGAAGGATGATAAGGAACAAATGGCTCTCCATAAAAATATAAAGGAAGTGAGGCATCAGATATATAGCCTAAAGACTCCAGCACATTTACCACCTGCGTGCTACCCCATAAACGGGGACAACGAAAACTTACAGGTTGCTCGCCTGTGATGTCAGAAATGATCTTAGTCGCATCCTTTAGCCTTCCTTCCACTTCATAGGGCAGTATAGGCCAATTGTTTGGCAACGGGAAGATTGGATCTCCAAGCGTTTCGTGTAGTAACCCGTGACAGCCTGTTTCATGACCGGCTTGTTTCACTTTCAATACCCATTCAGGATTATGCATCGCCGCGTGACCAGTCCAGTAAAAAGTAGCTCCGAGATTGTATTTTTTCAAGATCTCCAGGATAGGGTCGGTTCCTTTCTGAACGCCGTCATAGTACGTGGTATAAGATCCGATGTCTGTTTCCATATCGAAACCAAGCACCACATCAAATGATGTTTCGTTTTCTTCTTGTAGTGTATGCACGACTAAAATTTAATCGTTGAGAAAATAAGCATCCATGTACGGACTGAGCGGAACGATGCCATTGTCGTTTACTTCATAACCCGTTTCAATTCTTAAACCGTGAAATTCGGGATGCCCAAAAAAACTGATGTCCACACATATCATCATTCCGGGTTCCAGCACATCCTTGCTGTGTGGTCCGAAAAAAGGAGATTCGGCTTCGTGTAAACCAATGGTATGCACAAACGGACATACCAGGTATTGTGAGAGTTGTTGTTCTTCGAAATAAGCGCGCGCAGGGGCATCCAGTTCTTTTCCTGTTTTTCCGATCTTTAAGCCTTCCCGGGTTCTCTTAAATGCCTCCTTCAGGTGATTCACTGCTATTTGCTGCCTATCCGTATACTTTCCTGAAACCGGGAATACATCTCCCACCACCCCCGCATATCCGTTCACTTTGGGAGAGATGCCGATCATCACGAGCTCCCCGTCTTCCAATAATTTTGAACTGGCCGTAGGAACCACGGCGTTAGAGCGCGCGCCGCTGCCAACAATCGTTCCAAATCCAAAGCCGCTGGCGCTCCTGCTTCTTACAGCATACTCGCCTGCAGCCGCCACTTCAATTTCGGATACTCCTTTGGTCGTTTTTGCTTTCATCGCGTCATACGCGGCATCTGCCAGTTTAAAGGCAGCCCTTATTTGCTCTCTTTCCCATTCCGACTTTATATATCGCAGCCGGACATATGCATCGGTAATATCCACCAGCTCAACCCCGCTGAAGCCTTCCAAGATTTGCTGGTAACCTGCCGCGGGCATTCGTCCCGCACCTACCAGCCCAACGCGTTTGATATTACCCAGCCTGCCGGTCAACTCTTCAAATAATTTTTTAAAATCAATGATAGTGGCATTGGGATATTCCTCATCAGGTACCATAAAAACGGTAAAATTCCTCGTCTCGGTGATCATGCTGTCCAGTTTGGCGAATGGCTCGCTTTCCGGTCCTCCCAGTATCATGGGTTCTCCCTGCCTGGGTACGAGTACGGCCCCGCTTTCAAACTGGGGGCACCAGCCCGTCAAATACCAACCGTTCCCGATATTGAATTCATCGTAATACACCAATGCAATATCCAAATTGTTCGCAGCTAATATCTCCTGCACTTTGCGGATCCTGCGTTCTGATTCTGCTTTGATTAAATAAGCCATGTTTTATTTTTTTGTGTCGTAGAATATATTTTGAGATCTTCTTGCTATTTTTTATTTAAAATTTCTGAGAGAGCCTTCCCTTTACTAATAACTGTTACATTCACTCTTGGCTTAATATCTTTTCTTCCTCCGCAAGAAAAAGAAACGCTATTTTCACCGGTTAATAACGCCGGAGCAGTTCCCGCTGGTTTCACCTCTTTTATAAATCCACCTTTAGAGTCGTATAACTTGCAATCTGCTACCGAATTAAATTCCAAGTACATTCCGGACTCGATGGTAACCGGAAATATGATTTTTTTACCGTTGACTGTTACTACGGGATTTTCGATCTTATTTGACACAAGCGGCAGCGCCTTTACCGGCGAAATAATACAGTCAACTTCTTTACCTTCCGGGAGATTATTATACCATAACTGGAGTTTATCTACTTTATCGTACTGAACAGAATGCAGATAAGATTTATATACAAACAAATCTTTCACTTTTGTGTCCCTTATGATCTCAGAACCCGGCCATAAATAGTTGGTGAATTCAGAAGACTCAAGCTCCACCAATTCGAAATATTTCCATCCTTTAAAATCTACTTTGATATAATGGTCACCGCGAACGCCTGCTGAAAGATGCTCCGGGGTTTCCAGACGGAGATTTAGCAGTTGACCGTTGCCATCGCCTTTTACCCATACTCCCAAACCCTTATTTTTTTCCAGGTTCGCCCATGGCTCAAATTTCTTTTCCAGCTTCAACCAGGAACCTTTCCGGGGAGACAGTCCCGCACTGTAGGCTGTGAATGAAGCAAGCTTTCCGGGTCGTTCTTTATCACTTACAGCGATGTCGATCGATCCAATTACACCCTTTGCTGTGCGTTTGTCTCCGAATTCATTGGGATCAGTAAATGCAGCAACCGTTATAGCAGCAGGATCGTCATAAGATACGACGGACATCTGTGCTTGAATACGCACTTTTAATGGCTGGGCAGCATACTCATTCTGTACTTTCCATTTGCGGGAATCTTCATTCCCGCTAAAAAGATGTTTATGATAGGTAACAGGCTTGAAATTCCATCGCCCGTTATCCTGCTTAAACAAGCTGTATTCCTTGCCCGGCTCCCTGAGCAGCCGCTTTACTCCCTCGCTGAAATATTGCTGTTGCCTTAGTGTTTCGTATTGCTTGATAATGGCATTCAGGCGTTTGAAAGAAGGGTTTTCCTTTATGTCCTTTTTTTGGTAACCATTGAACATGGAAAGTCCTGCGTTATTGCCGATCATTTTACAACCCAGGTATTCAATATCATCGTCAAATAAAAATTCTGTATTGGGCGGATCCCAGGTGAAATGATGCCACCATCCCAAATGAAGAGGCAACAATAGTCCGCCATTCGTTAACGGTGCATAGCGATTGAATTGAGGAGTATGCCCCCGCCAGTATCCGTGATCTTCTTCTTCCGACTTGAGTGATGAAACATGAATATCAACAAATTTTTTATAACCCCGCCTTGGAACATCCCATGCCTGCCAGCGCGACCGGTAATGCCACCAGAAATGCGACATCGCACTCATCTCCATACCCACAGGTTTCTTTAGCCTGCTGGCAACCGCAAAAAGAAATTTAGTACTGTAATACCAATAGTTTTCCATACCGTCCAGGATATCGCTTCCGTCAATCGCGTCAAAATAAATCCCGTCAAACCCGCAATCATTAACTATATCTGCTGTTCGCTTTGCTACTTCATCAAACAATTTTGTCTCAGGCCCGGGAACAAATCTGCCAAACAATTCCTTTAAATGATCTGCAGCCTGCCCTTTTTCGTGACCGGAGGCTTTTGTACCATTGACGCCCCGCTTACAACCTGTAAATTTGTAAGGAATGGTTTTGGATACGCCGCTAAACTCTATTAATTCATTGCCTATTCTTAAGATTAAACTATTAGGGAAATGGAAACCGGTAAATAATGAAATATCTGCTGTGGACTCATTTACAACAATTTCATCACCGGAAATACTCAAGGGCTCGGCAAGTGTAAACGTTCTGAACGAAGCAAGATCAGGATGAGGAACCGGTGTTACTAACGAAGATTGTTTGTCAATGAAAAAAGCATAGGTATGAAAGATGGATGAAATGCCACCCTGGTGAAGCTTATCGTTGAGTCTTTTGAAACTACTCCACCCGTCAGGCCACTTTTCTTTATTCAATTCAAAACTTCCGAAAAGAAAAAAGTCAGTATTTCCGCCATGATGGTCAATCTGATTAAAGCCTACACTTTTACAATACCCAACCCACTCATCAGCATTCTTTTCTGTAAGTGTCCCGAAATTCATCAGGTAAGAACCATATCCTTCCTTCGAAAGCTGGGCCCATGCACCTCCTGCAGTAGAAGCTGGGATATCTTTTGCATTCGATATAACGTTTCTGATTGCTGCGAGAATATCTGGTTGAGGTATACCGATCACGGCAATCCGGGCGCCCGCCATTCCGAAACGGCTATGTGCCCGGGCATGCAGATAATTTTGCAGCGCAGGTAATTGCTCTACTTCTGTTTTAATATTTAGCGCCAAAGCGCATGCTGCGAATGGTTCGCTCGGTAATCGTTGCAGGTCAAGCGGTATGTCCAGGAAAACAAGCGATTCAACATTTCCTTTCACCTCCGCTATCTCCCAAAATATAGCATCATTGTCACTATGTACTTTTAAGGAAACGCTTACCGAGAAAGGAGCGAAATCAAGTTTTAAATATCCCGATGTGTTATACTGCACTTTACTAACAGGATGTTTCTTTCCATTCAAAACAATACTTGCACAATAGGAAACATCGGATTGTGATAAATAATTCTTGCCGCTTGCCTTATCAACAAATGCCAGGTTTTTGCCATTATCCTCTATGGAATATCGATAATGTTGATTTTCTAATACAATTTCGCCGGCAACGACAAGATCCGCTCCACAACTACCCAACAGTAGCAGACAAAATAATTTTATCAGCTTCATGAACAGAGATTATTGTTTTTGAAATATTGAAGTAGCACGCTTTGAAATAAACCACAACCATTGGGTATATACGGCCAGGATGCCATCAACTATTCGGTTTTTCTTATCCGCTCAGCCTGAGATAGTTAATGTCAAACTTTAGCTTTCCTTACTCGCTATCAACAATATTATTTTTGATTCTTTTGCTTATTCCTTGTATTTTTTAAAGGAAGTCCTTCTCCAATAACGGTGACCTGCACACGAGGAGACACATTTTCATTACTCTCACAATTAAATTCAATTTCATTGTCTCCTGCATTCAGTATAGGAATATTGCCTTTGATCTTTATGTCACTGATCAGCTCTCCTTTTGCACCGTATAGTTTGCAATCATTCTCTGAGAAGAATTCGAGATACATACCCGGCTTCATCGTAACCGGAAATACAACTGTCTTATCTCCGATCCTCACTGAAGGATTTGTTACTGTTGCTTCAACAAGCGGCAGGGCTTTGACCGGACCGATTATCGTCCGCACCTCCTTTCCTTTTGGCAAATTGTTATACCAGAGCTGGAGTGATTCAATCTTATCGAACTCAATTGTGTGCCTGTATGAATCATAAACATAGAAATGAGAATCATTCGGCCATATGTAGTCACTTATTTTTGATGACTCTATTTCAACAAGCTCGAAATATTTCCACCCAACAAAATCTATTTTTATAAATCTGTCCCCATGTGCGCCATGTGAAATATTAACAGGACTTCTGAGACTAAGATTGAGCAGTTGACCATTGCCATCACCTTTAATCCATACTCCAAGACCCTTATTATTTTTGAGCGATAGGAGTTGCTCATACTTTTTCTCCGCATTGATAAATGCCGCTTCGGAAGGTGTGCCGGCTGAGTTAATGGCAACAAAAGCTCCCGTTTTCTCGTTGTCGGTTGTCATTTCATCTGACGATACGATCTTTGCAGAAACCCCATCTGAAGCATTCTCAATAATAAAGGCCCGGCTGTCCGAAAAATCAGTGAGTACAATTGCTGAAGGATCGTTATAAGGCTTAACCGACATCAGCGGTTCAATCCTGAGCTTCAAAGGCTGTGCTTCAAAATCATTATGAGAAATCCACTGCCTTGATTCATATGCCTTGCCCTGCGCCTTATGTTTTGTATACGTTCTGGGTTTGAAGGTCCACTCTCCTTCACTGCCGCGGATCAGGGTAAATTCTTTTCCTGGCTGCTGAAGCATTTCCAGCACATTTTTGTCAAAATACTTTTGATGTCTCAGCATTTCATACTGGCGGATGATACCAGCAGCCCGTTTAAATAAAGGTTTATCATCAAGCGTTTTTTTGTCAACACCTCCGAGCTGCGAGTAGCCGGCGTTGTTTGCAAGCATTTTTGTAGCCAGATATTCTACATCGTCAGGAAAAGTAGGCTCTATTTGAGGAGGGTCCCAGGTTTGATTTCCCCACCAGCCTAAATGCAACGGTAACATGGTCTGACTCTCCTTAGCTGCCGCATATTTGTTGATCTGTGGTGTATTACCTCTCCAAAGTCCATGTTCCCATTCGTTGGATTGTATATTCTTGGGTAAAAAAAGCGAGGGGTTTTTAACAGAGGCGAGGTGAATATCGATAAAGCGTTTATATCCACGAACCGCCCTGTCCCAGGCCTGATACCTCGATCGGTAGTGCCACCAGTGGTGCGCCATAGAGCTCATTTCCATTCCCACGCTTTTCTTCAAGCGCTTTGCTATCTCGAATATGAACTTAGTGCCATAATACCAGAAATTCTGCTCTCCCCCCAGTACTGCAGCGCCATCTATTGCGTCGAGATAAATTCCATCAAAATCGCAATGATTTACAATTTCGGCATGCTTTCGGGCTATCGTCTGAAATAGCTCTGAATCAGGATCGGGCACAAATCTCCCAAAACGTTCACTGAGGTGATAAGCAGTAATTCCTGCTTTGTGTGAGCTGACACTGGTTCCGTTTGCACCTCTTTTTAAACCCCTGAATTTAAATGGTGCACTCTTTGTCACTTCACTAAACTCAATGAGTTCATCATCTAATCTTAACGTAATACTGTTTTCCGTATGAAAGCCGGTAATGGTGGACACATGTGCCGTTGATTCATTAACAGTGATTTCAGTTGAAGAGGCTGTCAACGGTTCAGCAAGGGTAAAGGTCTCAACATATCCCAGGTCCTTATGAGGGACTGGCGTAACGTAGTTGGTAGTTTTATCAATAAAAAAGGCATAGGTATGAAAGATATGAGAAATGCCGTGCTGGTGTAACCTGGCATTGATCCTTTTAAAAGAATCCCAACCATCAGGCCATTTTTCTTTGTTTAGCTCAAGTGTACCAAAATCGAAAAAACCGCCTCCTCCGTGGCTGTCTATCTGATTAAAGCCAAGTGATTTACAGGTTTCGATCCATTCATCAACTGTGGTTTCGGTGAGCGTACCAAAATTCATCAGGTAGGAACCATACCCTTCTTTGGCATCTTTTGCCCACGCTCCACCTTTGTCGGAAAATGGAATGTCTTTAGCTTTCGAAATCACCTTGCGTATAGTTGTGAGTATTTCCTTTTGCGGCACTCCCAGGATAGCAGTTGCTGCTCCTTTTATTCCAAACCTTTTGTAACAGGTAGCCCACAGATGGGGCTGTAATGCCGGAAGCCTACGTACATGCGTATACAGGTTCATTGACAGCGCACAGGTGGCGAAGGGTTCATAAGGCATTGCCTCTAATTTCAGGGGGATATTAAGGAAATTCAGCGATTCGGGTTCTCCCGTAACATCGGCCACGCTCAGAATCAAATAATCAGGATATATACGCACATTGATTTTCACAATAACATTTTCTCCGAAATCGAGCGTTAACACATCCTTGTTCAATACCACCGAGTTAACATTGCGCAGCGTCCCGTTAAGCATAATACTTGCGCAATAAGATGCGGTGTCAGTGTATAAATAATCGGTCTTTTTGATTTTATCCAGGAAATGCAAATTTTTCCCATCATCAGAGATCCCGTAAGAGAAAAAAGTATTCTGAAGAACCACCAATGCCTTTGATTGCAGCGAAAACAGAACAATAATAAAAGCAACGAGTACGTTTCGACTCATTCGTTTGCTTCGCACCTTAATATAATTTTTGCCTGTCATGATTATCAGCTTTGTAATGTAACATTTGCAAAAAACGAAAGTCTCTTTTAATTGCGCTCCACGTCCATGATACAGGAAACTGAACGCTGGCGGCTATATTACCACTACTATATTCACGGTATGCAGACCACTGCGTTCAGTTAGTACCTTGTTATCGCAGAAAAAAGTCACTATTAAAATAATTTATGGGTGGACAACATCAGTATCCCGGGTTTTGTTTTAGATTTTTATTCAATTGCAAATCCCTGTAAGGGATCGGGTATATCAATCTGTTTTCAGTCACATTAAATGAATTGGCAGGAAGAAAGGGATATTCCTGTTTCATCCGTTGCCCGTAAGCACTCATCACTTCAATGGCTTTACCCGTTCTAATGAGATCAGTCCAGCGATGGTTCTCAAACGCCAGTTCGTGACGCCTTTCATTCAACACGTTTTCTAATGTAGCCACATCCAGATCATCAAGCCCGGCTCTCGTTCTTACCTTATTCAAGTAGGGAAGCGCAAGATCATTTTTACCTTGCTGAACTAAGTTTTCTGCCATGAGCAACAGTGCATCAGCGAACCGGAATACCGGCCAATTTTCGCCGGTATTGTTGGGTAGGGCATACGGTCCATGAACGTATTTTGAAACATAGGGAAAGTAAAATTTACCAGGCTCAGGAACATAGCCACGCGGATCTCTTATTTCCAGAATAATAATGGGATCAAAACCCGGATTTCCCCCTGCCAATGTACCCTCGGCAATTTGTATTGATTCATTCAAACGCAAATCACCTGCTTCATAAGAGTCTATTAATTCCTGATTAGGTACATTCCATCCACCCAGGCTTACATTGTTGGCCCTTAACCCTGTTATCGGCCAGGTGTCTTCCGTTTTAGGCAGCATGTAATAAATAAAATCGCTCTGCTGTCCGTCAGGACCTTCTCTAAACTGAACTTCAAATATTGATTCCTGATGGTTTTTATTATTAGGATCAAAAACATCCCCATAATCTTCCAAAAGTTCATAGTTCATATTCATTATATCCCCTAATTCACTTTCAGCAAGCACGTACTCCCTTTGTGGCTTTGACATATACGCTTTGGCTAATAACATCTTGGCTGCTCCTTTGGTCGCTCTTCCTGTTTGCGGAAAAGTAGCGGCTACGGGTAAATTAGGTATAGCTCCATTTAAGTCCTTTATTACTTGAGCGTATACTTCCTCAATCGTGGAATTGGACACATAAGACGACTGTTCATCAACAACTTCTTCAAGATATAAGGGTACTCCACCATAATGAGTCACCAAATCAAAATAATAGAATGCTCTTAAAAACAGGGTTTCCCCTGCAACCTGGTTTTTAACTTCTTCGGAAATTTCTGCTGTTTCAAGACGCGACAAAATAATATTAGCCCTGGAAATACCCCTGTAATCAGCGTAGTACCTGTTATTTACCGCTGTTGTCTGGGATTGATCAGTCCACTGTATAATGTCTTCCACCCAGTTGGCAGGCCCTCTGTCTGGTGCATAGTAACGAAAAAAGGTATTATCTGACCTCATTTCATCCATATATATCCCCGGGTGAACAAGGCTCCGCAAAGGCTCATATGCAGCAACCAATGCTAAATTGAAATGAGATTCTGTTTTATAAAATGTACTGCTGGTAATTGCTGTTTCAGGAGCAACATCAAGGAAATCTTTACTGCAAGAGCTAAATGATAAGATTCCAACCAGCCAAAAAATTAAATTCTTTTTCATGACCAAATTTTTTAAAAGGTTACGTCTAATCCTATGGTAAATGTTCTGGGGATCGGGTATGGAGCAAAATCGCGCCCTTCATTGAGCCCGTTCAGACCGTATTGGCTGGCATCCGGATTGGGTCCTGGATATTTTGTTAGAATAAATGCATTTTGAGCACTGATATAAACCCTCGCCTGTTTATAAATTTTCTTTACCGGCTGTGGTAAAGTGTAACCAAGGCTGATATTCTTACCGGCCAGATAAGATCCATCAAAAATATGCCTGGTATTATTAAAACGATGCAAGGGATTAGAATTGCTTCTAGGCAGATCGCCTTTACCCGGATTGTCAACTGATCTCCATCTATCCAGCGCAGCGGGTCTTACGTTAAACACTCCATCAATATTTTCGATGGAGAGCAAATCTCCTTTGAAAACATCTCCACCTACTCTACCAATTAAGGTAATGTTCAGATCAAAATTCTTGTACGAAAAGTCATTAATAAAACCATACACAAATGTAGGGTTGGGATTTCCTATGAACGTTTTATCATTAATAGGATCAATTAATCCATCCGGAACTCCATCCGGACCGCTGATATCCTTAAGCCTTACGGAGCCAACATCAGATCCTCCATATACTGTTATATGAGGTCCTTTTGCAAGTTCAGCATCATTCATAAAAACACCTTCGTATACATATCCATAAAACTGCCCTATGGGATGGCCTACTTCTGTACGATTAAAATCAGAATTCTCCTGTACTCCTCCTATGGGAACATTTTCTGTTCCGAGTTTCATAACCATATTACGATCAATACCTACCGTGATATTGGTATTCCATTTGAATTGGTTTATAAAGTTCTTTGTCTGCAAACCAAACTCATGTCCCCAAAACTTAAATTCGCCAATATTAGATTGAATACTGCTGAAACCCGAAGCAAGCGGTATATTCACAGCATAGAGTAAACCGTTAGTATTTTTCCTGTAATAATCGTAGACAAGTAACACACGGTCATCAAAAAACCCCAGATCCACACCAAAATCATATTGTACAGTCGTCTCCCATGTTAATGCTGAGTTTCCTAAATTGGATAAAGCTTTTCCTGGAGTAACGGTATTGCTAAACACATAATTCACGTTATTCACTGAACTGATGTGAGAATAGTTTCCGATGTTGTAATTCCCCACTTTACCATAGCTTGCCCTGAGTTTAAGAAGACTCACTTTATCTTTAATGCTCTCCATAAAGCTCTCCTCCGATACAACCCATCCAAGTGAAGCGGACGGGAATATACCATATTTTTTATTGCTGCCAAATCTCGAGGCCCCATCTCTTCTTACCGAAAATGATGCGAGATATTTGCTTTTGTAATTGTAGTTCAGTCGACCCAAAGCAGATGATATGGAAAACTCGGATACTGATACATTACCAATCCTGTTGGTTGCTGCGTTGATCCAGGGAATTTCGTCATCGGGAAATTGAGTACCGCTGATTGAACTTCCTTCACTTCTTACACTTTGTGCGGAATAACCAACTAATACATCGAGATTGTGTACGCCATTAAAACTTTTGTTGTAGTTCAATGTATTTTCAACCTGCCAGTTTGAGTAATTAGATGTTGAATAAGATCCCCCTGCAGGATTTGGAGGAGACTGGAACATAGCTCCCTGGGCTGTTGACGGACTCCAATATCTATTCTTTGATCCTCCAAGATCTATATCGGCCCGTAACTTATATTTTAATCCCTCAATAATTTTATACTCTCCATAAACATTGCCTATAACATTCATTTGTTGCAAAGGGTTTTCTCTTTCCGTTAAAACTCTGTACCAATTAGGATTAGGAAACATTCCAGGAGAAGAAAAACCTACCGGCAGGCTGCCGTCGGGATTTTTATATTCCAGGGTGGGGTCCATGATGTAGGCAGATGAAAGAAAACTCCAATACGCTGGTTCAAAACTTTGATTATCTGAATGTCTGAATGTTGATGCCAGGTTCAATCCAACAGTGAACCGGTCTGAGACTGTAAATATATTATTGGCTCTGACAGTAACCCTTTGTGCCTGAGTATTGAGAAGGATCCCCTGAGTATTATTATAACTTAGATTAACAACCGATTTAACTTTTTCCGATCCGCTTGAAAAAGTCAAATTATAATTTTGCAAGTTGGCATTAGGATTTAGCAAAATATCAAACCAATCAGTACCATCATTTGGTCCATATTGTTCAGGGTTCTGATACCTTTCTGGAACTGCCAGACCCTGATCACTGTACCACTCATTTTTATATTGGGCAAATTGCCGGGCATTCATTACATCTGGTCTGCCTCTTTGCGGAACCTTTTGAATTCCAGTATAAACACTTAATTTAACTTCACTCCGTCCTCTTTTTGCCTGTTTCGTTGTAATAAGAACTACCCCATTAGCAGCCCGTGAGCCATATAAAGCCGAGGCAGAAGCATCCTTCAACACAGAAATGTCTTCTATCTCTTCCGGGCTTAAAGCGTCAAGTCCTGTACTGGAAGGAAACCCATCTATCACAATTAAAGGAGAATTACCTGCATTGATTGAAGCTTGCCCCCGGATCTTGAATGCAATGCCCTGCCCGGGCACACCTTCAGTCTGATTAATTCTAACACCAGGCAATCTACCCTGCAAACGCTGCCCAAGCTGGGCTATCGGAGCTTTTTCTAAATCTTCAGAACTTACAGAACTGATAGCGCCTGTAAGTTCTTTTTTCTTTTGCGTGCCGTACGCAATGACTGTTACCTGGTTCAGCATAGAAATATTTTCTTCAAGAACCAAATCAACAGTTGTCCGACCATTAACGGGCATTTCTTTAGTAGAAAACCCTACAAAAGAAAATACCAGCGTCCCATTAGAAGGAACATCTATCGAATAATTTCCATTCCCATCAGTGGAAGTACCTGTAGCGGCACCTTTAACCACAACGCTAACGCCTGCCAAAGGTTCCCCCTGGGCGTTGGTTACTCTCCCTTTCACAATATTGTCAACCATTTCCTCCTTCACTTCACTGGTCAACACTTTTTTTTCAATTACCACTCTTTTGTACAGCATAATCGTTTTATCCTCGATTTTATATGCAAGCGGTTGGTTTTTGAGCATAACATCAAGGAATTCCGGAAGAGGCATGTTGTAAACAGACAGCGTAACAGGGCTGGCACCATTGAGGTCCGAATTATTGTAAAAAACAACATACCCCGTCTGCTTTTTGATGGCAGTAAAAACTTTTTTCAGTTCTACATTTTTGCCAGATAGTGTAATTGTTTGAGAAATGCCGTTGGCGTAAACGTTTACAAAAGCAGCGGTTAAAAGTAAGATCGTTAGCTTCATCACTAACAGGGTTTTGGTAAGATTACGGTCCCTCCACCAAGGAACACAGTAACCATAAACAATTTTTTGCATAAATTGCATCGATTTGGTTGTAAAAAATTCGTTGAACGCGGTTTTTGACCAACTAAATGCGCCGTGAGGCGTTGCCGGAAGTGCTTCGAACCACTTCCGGTTTTTTATTGGTACTGCGGTAATTTTTTAGCGACTGTTCATGTTTTATTTTTTTGATTATTAAATAGGTTTAAAGATTGATTACAAGAGCTGCCGGCTATTAGCTATCAGCAATCAGCCGTCAGCTATGGGTGTGGGGTGAGCGTGACAAATTTTTGGTTTGAACTACAAACCCAAAACCATAAACCCGAAACTTATCACTTACCCCCATTCCCCTATGGCATCACGATCAACCGGTTCCCTTCTTCAATCCGGAAATGAACACCCGCACGTTCAAGCCCGCTTAAAAGCCCTGAAAGACTGACATTCCTGCTCATCTCTCCACCGAATGTCATCTGGGGTATCTCTTTTTCGTACACCACTTCAATATCGTACCAACGGCTTAACTGGCGCATTACCTCCTGAAGAGAAGCATTTTCGAAATTAAACAGTTCATTTTTCCAGGCCATTACCTGGTCTGTATTCACAGATTCATTCAGTTGCAATTTGCCACTGTCCGTTATCTCTGCCTGCTGACCTGGCTTTAAAACTATTTGCTCGTGCACTTTGCTGGCGATTAAACTGGAGGCTTTCACACTTCCTTCCAATAAAGTAGTTTTTATATTTTGCTCGTCTTTGTAAGCATTGATATTAAAATGAGTGCCCAGCACCTCTACCTCCCCCCTGTCATCTACATTAATTTTAAAAGGCTTGTTTTCCAGCCTGGCTACTTCAAAATAGGCTTCACCAGAAACCTTTACAGTCCTCGAATCGCCGGAAAAATATGCAGGATATGTAATGGAACTCGCTGCATTCAGCCACACCCTGGTCCCGTCTGGCAATACTAACCGGAATTGTCTTCCCCGGGGAGTCGTCATGGTATTGTATACTACTTCTCCCCTGGTTTTGCTGTCGGTGTCATATACCAATTGTCCTTTGATTAATTTTACTTTGGTACCAGGCTGTGTTGCCACAATACCGTCGGCAAGACTGTCTAAAACTACTTCGCTCCCGTCACCCAGTTTCAATATAGCTCCGTTTTTGCCTGGAGGAAGATCAATAGACTGCCGGGCTACTGTTTCAATTTCCTGTTTTTTATTGTTCAACAGCCACCACAATGTTCCACTCAATAGCATAAACAGGATGGCCGCCGCCCAACGCCAGCTTCCTACAAAAATTCTCTTACTGGCTACCATCGGATGCTGAGCAAGATGATTTCTCTCATGCTGCATCTTTATCTTCTCCGATACCCCGCTATTGATCGCTATTCTTCCGGCTTCCGGTTCATTGAATAAATAAGCGTCATTCATGAATGTCAGCAAAAGTTCTTCATCCAGGTAAACCAGGTTTTCAGGATCATCGAGCGCGTCCTTTAACTGCTTCCAGCCTTCTTTGGATAACGTACCGGCAACATAATTATCTATCAGGTCAGTAAATTTCGATTTATCCATACAATCTGTTTCCTTAAAATAGCAGCTTTATTATTAAGACGCAATCCAGGTAGCCTGGTACAGGTGGGAGGGCATTTTTTTTTGAAGATTATAAAAAACGGCAGAAAAAAATTATAAGAACGGCGCCAAAGTCTGCATTCTTTAAAAAGATGCGAAGAAAATTTAAGGCAGCGGTCATGTGAAATTTTACAGTCCGTTTCGTAATTTTCATTTTGCCCGCTATTTCCTCCTGGCTAAGCTGTCCGTTTCTGCTCAGGGTAAAAACCATTCGCTGCTGCGGGGGCATTTGTTCTATCGCCAAAGCAATATGCTTTTCAAGTTCCTTTGCCTCAAGGGTGTTATCTGGGCGAATAATTTCATGCAACATATCCTGATCCTGAAGGCTGGTACGTTCCAGCACACGCCTGCGTATAGCAGAAACAAGGTAATTACGACTGACGATAAATAAGTAGGCAGGAAAATCTTTTACTTCAACCAGTCGTTCTCTGTTGATCCATATTTTAACAAAAATGTCCTGTACAATCTCCACTGCTTCATCATAAACTTTAACATAGGTAAGAACGTGTGAAAACACCCGTCCCCTGTATTGATCCATCAGCGAGGCAAACGCATGTTCATCTCCGGCAGCTATCTTCGCCAGCAGTGCAGTGTCCGTATGCATTTCTTTTCTATTCAATCAGGATCGATAATAGTAAAAATAATAAACAAACCTAATGGAAAAAAAACTGCAAAGACAAATCTCGTGAGTAACAAATCGTGTATCCGAATAAAATAAAGAATCCTGAATTTCGAACGGGCGCTTTTTCTTTCATCCTTGTTGTTACAAAAGAATTTTTATCCGGTTAAGAATGGATTATTTGTAAACCTGAATGATCGTGAAGGTTACAAAATCATCAACCACTTGCCCCGTATTCACTGCGATCCCAACCGCCCCGGCTTTCGGGGGGAGAAGCAATCTCAACGATTGAATTTTGGTTGAGACTGCTTCTCCCGCCGCAATATCCATTTAATTCAATGCAGCACGCGGGCGCTATCGCAGTGACGAAAAAAAATATTAGGACTGCTTCTCCCGCCGTAAAATCCAACTTAATTTAATACAGTGCACGAGCGGACTCGTAGAGAAAAGAAAAATTTCTGTCATTGCGAGCCGCTAAACTGACTCAAAAGCATTACGGATGATGGGAGGGGAAGCAATCTCAACGATTGGATTTAGGTTGGGACTGCTTCTCCCGCCGCAATATCCATTTAATTCAATGCAGCACGCGGGCGGTATCGCAGTGACGAAAAAAAATATTAGGACTGCTTCTCCCGCCGTAAAATCCAACTTAATTTAATACAGTGCACGAGCGGACTCGTAGAGAAAAGAAAAATTTCTGTCATTGCGAGCCGCTAAACTGACTCAAAAACATTACGGATGATGGGAGGGGAAGCAATCTCAACGATTGGATTTAGGTTGGGACTGCTTCTCCCGCACCAGCATATTCATAGTTTAATACAACTCTATAGCAGTCTGCCAATGACATATCATCCAGTTTGCTATTTATCAACTGGTTATGAACTTCAATTTGTTGTTCCACAAACCCGGTTTTCCTTTCAACTACAATCCCTCCGCTTTTTTCTGTTACTTTTTTGCGGAAAAAAGTAACCAAAAAGCCGCCGGGAAATTATTACCGCAATTTCCCGGAACGCTCTGATGAAGCTTTAGTACTACTGTGAATTCAGCAACAGAGCCCTGATACGTTTGCTGATAACTTAGCCGACTTAGGATACTTACAAATCAGAAAGCTGTGACAAACAAATGCAACTTGTCACGACGCAATGATGGAGGCGCCGCCTAATTAGTAACTCGCAGTGACGAAAAAAAAGATCTATTGCAGGAATTAACCCCAACACCCGGTTTACGGATAACGCTTTCCTATAATTAGACCACTCAACTACGCTGCTTCACCCATCCCAACGCTTTTTGCAATTGTTCCTCCTGGGTAATATTGGAATTATCCAGCACCAACGCGTCTTCTGCCTGGCGCAAGGGGCTTACTTCGCGGTGGGAATCTATATAGTCCCGCATTTCCAGGTTGTTCTTTACTTCTTCAATGGTTATATTGGGATTTTGAGCATACAGCTCTTTAAATCTTCTTTCTACCCTCACTGCATTGTCAGCAGTCATGAATATTTTCAACTCGGCTTTGGGAAAAACAACCGTGCCGATATCCCTTCCATCCATCACGATCCCTTTTTTTTCTCCCATTTTACGTTGCTGCGCTACCGCGAAATCGCGTACCTGTTTTATAGCTGCTACCTCACTTACTTTTTCGGCGATGAGCAGGCCCCTGATGATGTATTCTACATTTTCATCGTTCAGGTATATTTCTGTTTTCTTTGTAAGCTCATTGGTACGGAATTCGAGCTGTATATTCTCCAATGCTTCTTTTACGGCTTTTTCCCTTTTCCAGTCAACCGTATTCCGTAAAAAATACAATGTAATGGCCCGGTACATGGCTCCGCTGTCTATATAAACATAGTTCAACGCTTCTGCCAGTTGCTTTGCCAGCGTGCTTTTGCCGCAAGACGACCATCCATCTATTGTGATGATAATTTTTTTCATGTATTACAGATGCAAATTAGGTATAGTATGCGAAAAAAAGAAGAGAGAGCTGAACAACCAGCCTATCCCCCACCTTAGTATTTACCTACCTTTTGCATCCACAACCTCCCCTCATTGTGTTTTATCAACCTGATTTGAACTTAGGCGGGCCTCTCTCCCGAAACTTCGGGACGGATAGGCCCGCACTGAACATCGTTCGGACGGGGGCCGGGGGTGAGGGGAAACAAAAAGAGGCTGCCTTTACAGACAACCTCCATTTTTATTGCAATCAAAATTTATTATACTTCTGATTTTTCCTTTTTACCTTCTTCCTGTAAAGAAAATTTGATGAGCGATTTTTCTTTGTCAAGATCTGCTATCAACACATCTCCCGCCTTTACATGCATATTGAGTATCTCTTCCGCCAAAGGATCTTCCAGGTATTTCTGGATAGCCCTGTGCAACGGACGTGCGCCAAACTGCTGATCGTATCCTTTTTCGGCGATGAAGGTCTTCGCTTCTTCTGTAAGCTCCAGCGAAAAGCCAAGGTTGCTGAGCCTTTTCATTACCCCTTTCATCAGGATATCTATGATCCTGAAGATATGCTCCTGGGTAAGTGTGTTAAAGATCATCACATCGTCGATCCTGTTCAGGAACTCCGGGCTGAACGTACGTTTCAGCGCTTTTTCAATGACCGCTTTATTATTCTCTTCCGAACTTTGCTGGCGGGCGGCGGTTGCAAAGCCTACCCCTTCACCAAAATCCTTTAACTGGCGTACGCCAATATTCGAAGTCATAATGATCAGCGTATTCTTGAAATCAACTTTACGACCCAGCCCATCCGTTAACTGACCATCATCCAGCACCTGCAGCAGGATGTTATATATATCAGGATGCGCTTTTTCAATTTCATCGAGCAATACTACCGAATAAGGCTTACGGCGTACCCTTTCAGTCAACTGTCCGCCTTCTTCGTACCCAACATATCCCGGAGGCGCGCCTATCAGCCTGCTTACGGTAAACTTTTCCATGTACTCACTCATATCAATGCGTATCAGCGCATCTTCCGAGTCGAACATGTACCTTGCCAAAGCCCTCGCCAATTCGGTTTTACCAACACCGGTAGGACCAAGAAATATGAAAGTTCCAATGGGCTTCTTGGGGTCTTTTAAGCCTACCCGGTTACGCTGAATGGCTTTTACCACTTTAAGAATCGCTTCGTCCTGGCCAATTACCGCACCGTTCAGGTCTTCCGCCATCCTGCGCAGCTTTTCGGTTTCTGCCTGTACCATTCTCTTAACCGGTATACCGGTCATCATGCTCACCACCTCTGCAATCGCCTCTTCATCTATAGGATAACGTTTGTGCTTACTCTCTTCTTCCCACTGCGCTTTCGCCTTTTCCAGGTCTTCCTGCAATCTTTTTTCATTATCCCGCAACGAAGCCGCTTCTTCAAAACGCTGGCTTTTTACCACCTTGTTCTTTTCGTGCTTGATGTCTTCAATTTTCTTCTCCAGCTCTACGATTTCATTGGGCACATTGATGTTTTTAAGGTGCACCCGCGCGCCTACTTCATCCATTACATCTATCGCCTTATCAGGCAGCAACCTGTCGGTTACATAACGGTCGCTCAGCTTCACACAGGCATCTATCGCATCCTGCGAATAGGTTACGTTGTGGTACTCTTCGTATTTGGGTTTGATATTCTGTAATATCTGGATGGTTTCGTCCACACTTGGCGGATCCACCAGCACTTTCTGGAACCTCCTGTCCAATGCACCGTCTTTTTCAATATACATGCGGTATTCATCGAGCGTAGAAGCACCGATGCACTGGAGCTCTCCCCTTGCGAGGGCCGGTTTAAATATATTGGATGCGTCAAGCGATCCGCTGGCCCCGCCCGCACCTACTATGGTATGGATCTCGTCAATGAAAAGGATGACATCCCTGTTCTTTTCCAGCTCATTCATAATGGCTTTCATCCTTTCCTCAAACTGTCCGCGGTATTTTGTACCCGCTACCAGCGCGGCAAGGTCTAACGACACTACTCTTTTATCAAACAACACCCTCGAAACCTTTCTTTGAACGATACGCAAGGCCAGTCCTTCCACTATAGCGGTTTTACCAACCCCCGGCTCGCCGATCAGTATGGGATTGTTCTTTTTACGCCTTGATAATATCTGCGATACCCTCTCAATTTCTTCTTCCCGCCCAACGATCGGATCTAAAGTACCCATTTCGGCAAGCCTTGTTATATCCCTGCCAAAATTATCAAGTACCGGCGTTTTGCTTTTTGTATTGGCCGACTGCGATTTTGATTTCTGCTGATAACTTTTCTTTTCATCATCAAAGTCGTCATCCGCATCGTCGGTATACTCGCTGCGTACATCATTGCTTTTTACCATGCCTAACTCATTTCTGAAAAGATCGTAGTCTACATCAAACTGGTTTAATATCTGTGTAGCGATATTTTCTTTGTTTTTTAAAATAGAGAGCATTAAGTGCTCGGTTTCTACGGTAGGGCTTTTCAGCGCTTTTGCTTCCAGCACCGTAACCCGTATCACTTTTTCGGCCTGCTTGGTTAAAGGCAAACTGTTTATATTGGCAATGTTTTTCCCTGTTTTGTCTTTAACCGCCAATTCCACTTCTTTGCGCAATTCATAGAGGTCAACATTCAGGTTCTTCAGTATCTTCACCCCCATATTTTCCCCTTCCCTTATCAACCCCAATAACAGGTGCTCCGTTCCTATGAAATCATTTCCCAACCTCAGTGCTTCTTCCCTGCTGAAAGAAATAATTTCCTTTACCTGGGTAGAAAAATTATTATCCATTTATTTGAATTTAAAATGTGATCTATACAATAATAACAAATAATTTTGACTTATGATTAATAGAACATTGCAGCAGCGTGAATTATTGTGTTCAGGGAGGCATCATTCAACTTATATTCCTGTTGCCCGGACAAAAGGAATAGCTAAAACACACTTTACTTATTCAGGCAAGTTATGAACAGAGGTAAATTTTTATACTTGCAAAACAATTAATCAAAAGAACTGTTTATGACCTTCAAAATAGATACCAAGGAAAAATTTCATGTCATAACGATAAACGAACCCGTTTTATCTGCTAATATGACAGAAGATTTACGTAAACTGTTGGTTGAAGTTACACAAAATCATGTTAAACATATCATTCTGAACCTGGCTCCTGTTGAAAAAATTGACCCGGAGGCAGCTTTTTTTACCGCCGGGCAGCAGCAGGCGGCCTATGAAGAAGGACGGTCTTTTGTGATTTGCGGGATGCTGCAGCCTGTAAAAGATGCGTTTAAAGACGCTGATTTGCTGGATACGCTGAACTATACCCCCACCGAAAGCGAGGCCTGGGATATTGTGCAGATGGAAGAAGTGGAAAGGGAATTGCTGAACGGGGAAGAATAGAGGCAGCAATGCCAGGACACAAAGAAACGGGGGCGCCTGCTATGCCGCCCGCCAACCCTGTCTACGGGGGAATTACACTGCCATAACAATTTAACAATTAGGGAAACTCAATGATTGAATCGTGATAAATTGTATTTGTATTTGGCGGTTTTTGGATTTAGTATATTTTCTGGTTCTTTAGAAAATGTATCAGGGTTCTCTTGCTGAGTTCACAGTAGTATTAAAGCTCAATCATGGCGTTCCCGAAATCGGCCGTAGTCCCCGCCTGACCGGACGGGCAAGGGATTTCGGGCGGCTTTTTGCGTTACTTTTTTCCGCAAAAAAGCAACAAAGAAAATAGCTGTAGGCTTTGTTGTTGAAAAGAAAGCGAGTTTTATGAGCAACAAACCCACAGTTCATACTTCATTGATAAACAGACAACTGAATGATATATCATTGACATACTATTCTTCCTTGTTCATTGCCGCATCTACTGAAATAGGACCGCTCCCCGCAATCAGGAAATAAATAAGCAAACCCAGTACCAGCACAGATATCCACAGTTCGGCGTAAGGAGTAAAAAGACCCTGATCTGAGTTTATAAAAAGAATGGCTCCAAGCAAAATGGGGATCTGTACCAGGGCGGCAAGCCTTGTTAATAGTCCGCCTGCTATTAAAGCGCCTCCTACCAGGTGAGCAAAAACAACATAATGCGCCAGGATCCCCAGCGAGATAGACCCCAGGAATTCACTTTTTTCCATCAAAACAATCAGCCGGTCCATATTGTTAATAAACTCTATACCTTTCAGGAAAAGGAAAATGCCCAGTAACATACGGATGAAATCGAGCCATTTCGGGTGATGAGCATCACCCCAGCGTTCAATATTCTGCAAAATGTTCATATGGCAAATTTTAAGTAAGGAATAACTGAGAAGCATCCTAATTTACTTCAAATTCAGGACATCTGCAAATGTCTTCTTTTAGCTAATCTACAGTAGACGGCAACCGCTGAATATCATCTTCCATATCATCGAGATCAATCATCAATGTAAACTGAAAAAAATGTTTACCGGATCCTGTGTTATCCTTTTTATAATCGTATTGATAAACATACCCCGGCTGCACGATAAGAAGCTCATTGAGCTCATATCCCAGTCCTATAAAAAAGCGATTGCGCTCAAAGTAAGGCGCCTTATTGGTAAGAAAAATTTCATTGAATGTGGTAAGGAAGAAAGCCCCTGGTTCTATTTTGCTTTTATTGACAGGCAATGCAGTACTGATCCGGTACCGGAACCGGTTCCGGTACCCGGTTGTAAACCACCTCTGCTCAGCGCGGTAGCGATGTTCAAATTTTATCTGCTCCAGGTAATGATTCATGGTAAGTTGCTGCCATAACCTGGTTTCATTCGCTGTAATAGGTTTTTGAAAATTTCCTTCCTGTTCTGCATCATAGGTAATGTATTTACCCGTACCTGCCAATACCGAAAAATTTTTGTTGATGTTGTATGAAACGCCTCCTTTTACTTCGTAATAAAAATGATCGTTGTAAAAAGACTGGGAGCGAAGCTGCAGTTCGTTGAAAACGCTCCAGTTTTTAGTAAGGCTAAGCCTGGTGTTGATCACATTCCACGATCCCAGGTTTTTGGTTTGACAGAAAGCAAATAAGGGTAGAAAAACACATATAAGTGTAGGAAAGCTCAGGCTTCGTATCATTATTATCGAATCGCTTTTAAGATGGCAAAGATATTACCTGCAATGCTCGGGAATAAAAATAAATTTGGACGACTACGAAATATTCGTAGATTTACGAAAACTTCGTAGCTATGGAAAGACTATCACAGCAGGAAGAAGATGCGCTATTTGCCGTTTTTAAAACTGGTGAAGGCAATGTAAAAAACATCCTCCAAAATCTCCAAACCGAAATACCGTATACCACTCTTGCATCTACTATAAAAAACCTTGAGAAAAAAGGCTTTCTGAAGAGCAGGCTGGTAGGTAATACTTATTTGTATAAACCTGCAGTAAGTGAAGAAGATATTAAAAAGGGATTTGTGGGAAGCATGGTAAAAAGCTATTTCGCTAGTTCTTATAAAGAACTGGTAAGTTTCTTCGTAAAACAAAAAAAGTTATCGGCTGAAGAACTAAAGGAGATCATCAACCTGATAGAAAAAGAAAAATAACATCTTTTATCATAAATTATTACACATGGAAGTATTCCTACTTTACCTGGTAAAAGTATCCATTAGTCTCGGGATCATGTATCTGTTTTATCAACTGGTTTTGAGGAAACTTACTTTTTATCAGTATAATCGTTGGTTTTTGTTCGGCTATTCTGTTACCAGCTTTTTTATTCCGTTTTTTGATATAAACGCCGTTCTTTCACATTACGAGTCGTTGAACCATCATGTATTTGTATATATTCCTTCTATAGAAAGTTTTACCCTGGATAATATACATGCTTTTGAGGGAGATTTAAATGGATGGTTGGTATTGGTTGTATTGCTTGCTCTGGGGTCACTATCATTGCTGGTAAAGCTTATCGTACAATTTGTATCTTATAAAAGGATTAAAGAAAAAGCTATATTCCTTTCAGGCAACCTTATTAAATTTTATCAGGTAAATCAGGATATTACTCCTTTTTCTTTCGGCCGAGCCATATTTCTCAATTCCAGCCGTCACAGCGAAGCAGAATTGAAAGATATTATTGAGCATGAGTTGGTACATATCCGTCAAAAGCATGGCATTGATATTATATGGGGAGAAATACTATGTATTTTAAACTGGTACAATCCCTTTGCCTGGCTCATTCGCAAAGCGATACGTGAAAACCTCGAGTTTATTGCAGACGATGAATTAATGAACAGAGGGGCAGATAAAAAGCAATATCAATACTTGTTGTTAAAAGTTACGGGCAATAATCACATCAGTACTGTTACCCCGTTCAGCTTTTCCTCGTTGAAAAAAAGAATTCAAATGATGAACGCTATAAAATCATCTAAAATACAGTTGTTGAAATTTACTTTTTTATTACCATTATTGTTGGTTGTATTCCTGGCATATAGGAAACCGACTCCCATCCAAATTACCAATGAAGCAAAGGATTACGTTGGTCTTATCGTGGATGCTGACGAACCCGGTAGCATTGCAAATGCCAGGGCAATTGAAATCAATACCGATATCAAAACTATTTCTGGAATCAATGAATTCTACTCACTTTTAAATGATACCATTACACTGGAAGCCTTACGGAAAATAAAAGGCAAAAATATTACGGAGATGAGAGATCAGGACGATGTCGTCATTTTTAAGCTGGTAGGCGGAGGCAGCATAATTGCCAGAAAAAAGGATGTTTTACAAATTGTTGAGGAAGACGGTAAAAAGCCAATGCTTCAAGCTACAGTCATTCCAAATACAACAGCAGCAAAAAAGTAAAAATTGAAGTACTGCCGAACTTTCCACTTCTGTAATAAAAGGACGAGAATGAAATTATTCGTATCTGTAATCGCATCCTTTATTTGTGTATGTTGTGCAGCCCAGCCTGACAACCTACCAGGAAACGCCCCTACCCGCAACGGATATATTCTGAAAGGAAACTTAAAAGGTGCAGAGGATAAGAAAATACTCCTGGTTGAAAAATCCTTCTACAAAGATCACAACCAAAAAGATTCGGTAATAGCCGATAAAAAAGGAAATTTCATTTTCGAAGGAAAACTGGGTGAACCGGCATTTTATTACATAGCAGTGGAATCTAAAAATGGCTTAAAGGATTTTTATCTCGAAAATTCGGAGTTATATTTAAGCGGTCATGCCGATACTCTGTGGAATGCACGCCTAACCGGCTCGAAAGAAGAAGATATACGCCAGCAATTTCAATCCGTCTTACTGTCAGATGAGTTTTATGGTGGGTTTAACCGAATAGAAGCAGCCTATCAAAATGCCAGGAAACAGGCTGACTCCACCACTATGAAATTGCTGGAAAAGCAAAAAAATAAATTAGTTTTTAGGATGGAAGGAGAATTAGTTGTGCTCATGAAAAAGTATCCTACTGCTATGAGCACGGTGAACCAGGTAAACACTTATTTACAAAACAACCTGGAAAAAGCAGATTCCCTGCTCCATATATTCGAAGCTTCCAGCATCGCTAACTCCGGGCAGGTATTATACTTCAGAAAACAGGTTAACATATTAAAAAAGCTGAACGAAGGAAATATAGCACCAGAGTTTTCACAAACAGATACGATTGGGAAAATGATCAACCTGTCTTCCTTTCGTGGCAAATTGGTGTTGATAGATTTCTGGGCAAGTTGGTGTGGTCCCTGCCGGGAAGAAAATGCCAATCTGGTAAAGGTTTATGATGAATATAAAAACAAAGGATTTACGATCCTTTCTGTTGCATTAGACGAGTATAAAGAGCAATGGCTGAAAGCTATCCGCTATGATCATCTATTATGGACACAGGTAAGCGATTTGACGGGATGGGATAATGCTGCAGCGAAGCAGTACGCGGTATCCAGTATCCCAACCAATTACTTGCTTGATGGCACGGGAAAAATCATAGCAAGAAATCTGCGGGGAGCTGCGCTTTGGGAAAAATTAAAGCAATTTCTTCCCTGAGCAGTCTGACCGGTTAAACTACTGATCTTTTGCCAGCTTACTGTTCCGGAACCCATACAAAAAATAAATGACCAGCCCCAGTGCCATCCACATAAAAAACCAGAACCAGCTATTCGCCGGAATTTCTATCATCAGGTACAGGCAGAACAATACGCCCAGGATAGGAATAAGGGAGTATTTGCGGATAATGGTAAGAACAGAGAACAAAGTGCCTATCACTATAAAAACAAGGAACAGTATTTCCTGGTGGTTCTCACTATCAAAATTTTTTATTGCGTCTGCCGCCCGTTGCCGGAAGGCATAGATAAACAAAGCCAGCAAGAGCGGTACAATAAACCTTCCGTTTATATATGGCAGCCTGAAACCACCGTCGTTTTTAGGCCGGGGAGGCAACAGCAGCACGCCGCCCGATACCAGCACAAATGCGAACAAAGTACCGATGCTGGTTAAGTCGGTTACAAAATCCGAAGCTATGAACAGGGAAGGGATACCTACAATAATACCGGTAACAATGGTAGCGAAAGAAGGAGTTTTATACCTGGGATGAATGGTCTGGAATTTTTTGGGCAATAACCCATCCCGGCTCATGCTCATCCATATACGCGGCTGCCCCAGTTGGAAAACAAGCAGCACACTGGTAGTTGCCACCACGGCGCTGATGGAAACGATCTTTTCGATCCAGGGCGCTCTTTTTTCAAATACAAAAGCCAGCGGATCATTTACGCCCTTAAACGCGGAATAGTTTTCGATACCCGTTAATATCAATGCGATTAAAATATACAATACTGTGCAGATGAGCAAAGAATAGATCATGCCCCTGGGCATATCCCGTTGGGGGTTCCTGCATTCCTCGGCGGTAGTGGAAATGGCATCAAAACCTATATAGGCATAAAACACGGCCGATACCCCTTTCAGCACCCCTTCAAACCGGTTCGGCAAAAAGGGGGTCCAGTTATTTACATCCACAAAAAAAGCACCTGCAACTATTACAAAAAGAATGACCGCAATTTTAAAGATCACCATAAAATTAGCCATGCGCTTGCTTTCCTTCATGCCAATGAAAGCAAGCCAGGTAACCAACCCCACAATGATGAATGCCGGGAGGTTGAGAAAGAGTTTATTCCCTCCTATAGTGGGAGCTTCATTCCAGGCATTGACCGCGAACCGGTATTTGCTTATTTCATCCGCATTCAAACCGCCTGCAGCTAGCTCCGATGTAGCCTCGGTATAAGCCGCTTTGGCGGTAACCGGGTCTATCAGCAGCCAATCGGGCAAATGAATATGAAACAGGTGCACCAGCAGGTTGTTGAAATAACCGCTCCACGAAATAGCCACTACTACATTTCCTATAGCGTATTCCAGTATCAGGGCCCAGCCAATGATCCAGGCTACCAGTTCACCAAAAGTTACATACGAATAGGTATAAGCGCTGCCGGCTACGGGTACCCTGCTGGCAAATTCCGCGTAACACAGGGCCGAAAATCCGCAGGTAACAGCGGTAATAATGAAAAGCAGGGAAATGCCCGGTCCTCCATCATAAGCCGCCTTTCCTATTGTGGAAAAAATGCCGGCTCCAACCACCGCCGCGATACCCAGGAAAGTAAGATCACGTACGCCGAGTACTTTGCTTAATCCATGGGGATGACCATCGCCTTCCTGTGTTGATTCAGCATCCTTAATAATTTTACTTATTGATTTTTTCCTGAAAAGCGGGTGCCCCATTCGGAATGTGTTTTGGTGAATTCGATTGACCAAAATAGATCAAAACAATCAACCGGGCAAGAAAGTTTATATCAGTTGCAGCTTGGCTGCTTTTGGATCAACGAGCACCTGGTCATGCTCAAAATCGAGCCTGATGCGCCATTTTTGTAAAGTAGCCGCCCCAATAATGGCGTCTTCGCTCAATCCGGGCACTACAAGAAATTCGTCGGAAAGTAACACATCATTAATATAAAAGTCGAGCGTCACACGTTCCTTTATTTCTATATAATGTCCCTCGCTGGCTGTAGCAAGCTTCCTTATATTTCCCAAACTAACCGGGTCTTCAAGATCCTCCAGGTTAGCCGCGCTTATACACGACAGGTTAGCGCCGCTGTCAAACAGCGTATACAATGTTTTTTCCCCCTTTGAGCCCACAAATAGCAATGGTAGTTTTAAAATTGACATAGGTTGTTGTTTTGGAATAAAGATAAGGAATCTGCGTAATTGGGCATTTCATGCAATCGTTTGATTGTACCCGCTTGCATATATATGCGTAGCTTTATCCCGAAATAATAAATAATGAAATACAGACTGATCTTTTTCCTCGTCGCATCGACTTATGTCGCTTCGTCGCAGGACCTGAGCTACAGTATACCCGGCAAAAACTTCTTTACAGAAGCTCCCGCCATTGTGCCAACCGATAACAACGTATGGGAAAAGCTGGCACAGCCTGTAACAGTAAGCTTTGCAAACAGCAACACACGGTATCCTAAACAGCAGGTGCCGGGCATACAGGTACAACAACAATGGATCGCCAGCGGATGGAAGGGCGAAAGGATACATACACAATTGCTGGTATGGACCAATCAAACCATACCGGCTTTAACCTATACCATTACCGAACCATCCAGTGCAAAAGGAGAAACCATTCCCGGGTCAGCCATCAGCGCCGGTTTTGTAAGGTATGTAATCACAGATGAGTTTGCCGGTGGCTGCGGATACCGTAAACCTGCAGATTTCGATTCGTCCCTGTCGCCCGATGCCATTGACATCGTTCCTAACATACCTGTTGAAAAAAATACAGTGCAGCCATTGTGGTTAAGCGTACAAATCCCACCTGATATAGCAGCAGGCGTTTACAATGGTACTATTACCATCCGCGCCGACCAGTCCTACCAGCTTCCTTTCAGCATACGGGTCATCAACAACACCCTGCCTCCGCCTTCTGCCTGGAGCTTCGACCTGGATCTGTGGCAGCACCCTGCCGCTATTGCCAGGGTACATGGGGTGCCGCTATGGAGTGATGAACACTTCAGCCTGATGAAGCCATATTACACCATGCTGGCAAATGCCGGACAAAAAAATATTACTGCCAGCATCATGGAAGAGCCCTGGGGGCATCAGACTTATGACGACTTTCCTTCCCTCATAAAATGGACGAAAAAGAAAAATGGCACATGGGTGTATGACTACAGTTTATTTGATAAATACATTTCATTTGTAATGAGCTGTGGCATTACAAAGCGCATCAACTGTTATTCGATGGTACCCTGGGCCTTATCGTTCCGTTACTACGATGAAGCCACTCAAAAAGATACGGCCCTTAAAGCGGCTGTAGGCTCACCGGAATACAATACGCACTGGACGACCATGCTGAAGGATTTTACCAAGCACCTTAAACAAAAAGGATGGTTTGGCATTACCACCATTGCTATGGACGAGCGCCCGATGAAAGACATGCAGGTGGTAATAAAAATGCTGAAGCAGATCGACCCGCAATGGAAGATAGCCCTTGCAGGGAATTATCACCCCGAAATAGAAAAAGACATTTTTGATTATTGCCTGGCATCGAATTTTGAATTTGGAGAAGACATTTTAAAACAAAGAATTGCCGCAGGAAAACCAAGTACTTATTATACCTGCTGCACTGAGAATTATCCCAACGGGTTTACCTTTTCACCTCCAGCCGAACATGTTTGGATAGGCTGGTACGCAGCCGCAAAAGGCTTTACAGGCTATCTCCGCTGGGCGTACAATAGCTGGGTAGCCGATCCTCTGCGCGATTCAAGATTCCGCTCCTGGCCGGCAGGCGATACTTACCAGGTATACCCGGGTCCCCGCACATCCATTCGCTTTGAAAAGCTGGTAGAAGGCATACAGGATTTTGAAAAAATAGCTGTCCTCAGAAAATTATGCCGGCAGGCTAACGACCCGCAGGCTTTGAACAGGTTAGAATTGATTCTCAAACAATTTGATATCAAAAAGCTGAATGCTGTATCCGCAGAAGAAATGCTCGTGCATATAAAGGATATGCTGAATGAAACATTATAGGATTTTTGATTGGTTGATTTCTGATTTGATATTTCAGATTAACCACAAACAAAAAACTATAAACTATAAACAAATCAAAAGCCGATAGCCCATAGCTGACACCTAAAACACAACTTCATTGATTAAACAAAATCAACCCTGATGCGAATAGCCCCGATCATTATTTTTTTGCTGTTATCTGCATTGACCCATGCGCAAACAGGCTTACAGGAACTTCCCGCATGGAATGCCGCACCCGAAAAACCTGCGGCACGGGATTGGCTGGTACAACCTTTTACGCAAAAAGCAGGTATATGGAAAAGCTCCGATGGAAAGGATATTATTTTATACAACGGGCTTTTAAAAAGAATATTCCGCATAACGCCCAATGTTGTTTGTTACGATTTTAAAAATCTCAGCAACGGGCAACAATTAATACGCGCGGTAAAGGCAGAAGCAAGACTGACCATTGATGGCAAAGATTACAATATAGGCGGACTGTACGGGCAAACCGAGAACGCCTATCTATTGCCCGAATGGCTGGATCGCTTCAAAAAGAATGACAACGATTTTTACGTAACAGACATTAAAACGGGAGAGCTGATTCCCTTTGTAAAATGGAAGCCGGGCACATGGTGGGCTTCAGCAACACAGTCCGCTACAGGAAAACAAATATCTTTCAGTTATAAGCACAAGGCATTACCCGGACTGGAAGTACAGGTTCACTACGGCATATACGATGGTTTGCCATTGGTTGTAAAATGGATCAGCATCGAAAACAAGGGCCAATCTTCGGTTAAGCTTAACCGCGTGGTAAATGAAATACTCGCGCTGACAGAAGAAGAAAGCGCTGTAGTAGGATCGCCGGAAGAAATGAAAAAACAGCATGGCATTTACGTTGAAACCAATTACGCATTTAATAATGCAATGCGTTACGACATCAGCGACCAGACTACTCACTGGAAGACAGACAGCGCATACACATCACAGGTAAATTATAATTACCAAACGCCCTGCCTGCTGGAAATATATCCTGAAAAGGCACCCGGGATTGAATTGAAGCCGGGGGAATCGTTCCATTCGGTACGAACACATGAATTATTAATGGACAGCTACGACCGGGAAAGACGGGGACTGGCGATCAGGAAAATGTATCGCGCTGTCGCGCCTTGGACAACCAGCAATCCCATCTTTATGCACCTGGTAAGCAAAAACGACCAGCAGGTATATACCGCTATTGATCAGTGTGCCGCTACCGGTTATGAAGCGCTGATACTGAGCTTTGGCAGTCACCTGAACATGGAAGATTCATCGGCGGCCAATATTGACAAATGGAAAAAACTGGCTGATTACGCCCATTCAAAAAACATCCGGATCGGCGGCTACTCGCTTTTCAGCAGCAGACGCATTAATGATGAAACGGACGTAATAGACCCCAAAACAGGAAAACCCGGCGGAGCGTTTTTCGGCAATGCTCCCTGCTTTGGCAGCAAATGGGGGCTTGCCTATCGCGATAAGATCAAATATTTTTTCAGCAAAACAGGCTTTAACATCTGGGAAAATGACGGCCCCTACCCTGGCGATGTATGCGCTTCCACCACTCATCCGGGACATACGGGTTTAGACGACAGTCAATGGCGGCAGATGGAGATACAGAAAGAACTGTATCGCTGGCTGAATGAAAAAGGAGTGTATATCAACGCTCCCGACTGGTACTTTTTAGATGGTACCCATAAGATTGCCATTGGCTACCGCGAAGTGAACTTTTCATTGCCGAGAGAGAACCAAAAAATACTGAACCGTCAGAATATATACGACGGGCTTTGGGAAAAAACACCTTCCATGAGCTGGGGTTTTGTTCCGCTGACACGTTACCAGGGTGGCGGCCCGGAGGCTGTTTTAGAGCCACTGAACGAACATCTCAAAGACTATGAACAATTGATGATGCAGTATTACGGAGCAGGCGTGCAGGCATGTTACAGGGGCCCTCGTTTATACGATACCGAAACCACCAGGCAAACCGTGCAAAATGTAATCGCCTGGTATAAAAAATACCGCGATATTCTTAACTCGGATATTATTCACCTGCGAAGGGCAGACGGCAGGGACTGGGACGGTATCATGCACGTAAATCCATCATTAAAAACAAAAGGGCTGCTGATGCTGTACAACCCCACCAAAGAAAAAATAACCCGTTCTATTCAAATACCATTGTATTATACAGGTCTGAGCCGGTCTGCAAACATTTCGGAAAAAGGAAAAAGCAAACAGGCGCTCAACCTGAACAGGGATTATGAAATAACCTTAACTTTCACGTTGGAACCTGAAAGCTATACATGGTATACAATTGAGTAATATGCGTATAATCCATCTCTTCGTCCCCCTTGCTTTTGTATTGGCAGGCAATAGTGCCGTCGCTCAGTCTGCTGTTCAATATTACGATGAGCCTTATCGCCCGCAATTCCATTTTACCGCGGAGAAAAACTGGTTGAACGACCCCAACGGGCTGGTATACTACAAGGGTACCTATCACTTGTTCTACCAGCACAATCCTTACAGCAGAAACTGGGGCAATATGCACTGGGGGCATGCGGTAAGCACCGACCTGCTTAGTTGGAAGCACAAGCCCCTGGCAATATTTCCATTGGAAGGAACGCCTGATAACTATAAATGCCCGGCCTTTTCCGGCAGCGCATTAGTAGACTGGAACAATACTTCAGGATTACAAAAAGGAAAGGAAAAAACACTGATCGCCATTTATACCGCTTTTGGCTGCGGACAACGCCTGACATACAGCAACGACAAAGGCGAAACCTGGAAACAATACGATGAGTCCATTATACCTGTTATGAACAACGGGACAATGGACGAACGCGATCCTAAAGTATTCTGGCACGAACCCATTAAAAAATGGGTGATGGTTTTATACATAGGCCCCGATAAGAATGAAAAAGAACGCGGTATTGCGTTTTACACTTCAGATAACCTGCTGAAATGGGAGCAGAAAAGCTTTTTGAAGGGACTGTACGAATGCCCCGACCTGTTTGAATTGCAGGTGGAAGGAACGGAGGAAAAGAAATGGGTGCTGCATGGCGCCGATGGAGGCTACCTGCTGAGCAGCTTTGACGGCTACACATTTACACCTGAAACAGAAAGGATCAAAATGGACCTGGGAAATAATTTTTATGCTGCGCAATCTTACAGCGATATTCCGAAGGAAGACGGCAGGCGTATCCAGATCGGCTGGATGAACGGCGGAACTTATCCCGACGCACCGTTCAATCAGCAGATGGCATTTCCCTGTGTGCTTACCCTCAAAAAGTTCCCGGAAGGGATACGTGTATGCAGAAATCCCGTTGCAGAAATTAAAACTTTATACGGGGAAAAATTTTCATCCGGTGCGAAAAAAGTTTCACCCGGAACCAATATCCTTTCCGGAGTAAGCGGCGATGCGCTGGATATCCAGACAAGCATAGAGCCCGGTAATGCAGAAGCGTTCGGCTTTGTAGTGCGTAAAGGGAACTATGAAACAAGCGGTACCCGTATCAGTTATGATGTTGTAAATAAAAAACTGAACGTATTGGGTAAATCTGTTGACCTTGCGCCAGCCAATGGCAGGATTGATTTACGTATCCTGGTAGACAGGGCTTCTATTGAAGTGTTTGCAGATGGAGGCAGAATATCCGTTACCGGCAACTTCATTCCGGTTTATACTTTTAACGGGCTGGCATTTTACAGCCAGGGCGGAGATGTAAATATTAAAAACCTGGATGTATACCAGGTAAAGTCTGCATGGGCAAAGTAATGATACATGAAAACAGGTAGTTTTATCAAATAATGCAAAATGTGTTGACTGTTTTGTAATTTCCTGTTTTATGGAGCCATTCAAAACTTCGTACGATGTTGTTATTATTGGGGCTGGCATTGGCGGACTCACCGCGGCTGCCTTATTGAGCAAGGCCGGACTAACGGTATGTGTACTCGAGAAAGAGCCTCACGTAGGCGGATACCTGGCGGGCTTCAGGAGAAAAGATTTCATTTTCGATACGGCCATTCACTGGTTAAATCAATATGGTCCCCAGGGCATTATTACCCGTTTATTCGATGCCATTGGCTCCGACCATCCGAGAGCCGTCACACAAAAATGTACCCGCCGATACAAAGGCACAGAATTTGACTACCTGCTCACTTCCAACCCCGATGAGCTGAGAGATCAGTTGATCCGGGAATTCCCGCATGAGCAAAAGGGGCTGGAGCGTTTTTTCAGGAATGCAAAAAAGATCGGGGCTTCACTCAACCGTCTCAACAGTATTTTCCGTTCAGAAACCACTATGAACTTCTGGGAAAAATTCCGTGGTAAAATGCACCTTTTAAAAGTCATTCTTCCTTTTATACCATATGTCCGCTACAATGGTGAACAGGGTTTGAAAAAAGGGCTGAACCGTTTTTTTAAAGAAGAACGCCTGCATACATTATTTACTTCCGAAACCGAAGTGATCGGCTGCATGGTTCCTATAGGCTGGTCGTATGCCCAGGACTTTCAGCGTCCTCCCAAAGGAGGCGGGCAGGTAATACCCGAATGGCTGGAGCATGTGGTGCGGTTTTATGGAAACAGCATTGCAACTCAAAGCACCGTAAAGGAAATACTATTGGAGGGAAATACCTGCACGGGTGTTTCTTATATGCATAAGGGTAAGCAGGAACAAATAAGAAGTAAATATGTAATTGCCGCCTGTGATATAGAAACACTGTATGAAAAAATGCTGCCGGCCCATATTGTTCCCCAGGCTTTAAAAACGAAACTCAGGCAGGCGGAACTGTACAGTTCATCCGTTACTATTTCTATCGCGCTCGACTGTGAAGCAGAAACCCTGGGTTTTGGCGAAGAGCTGGTGCACCTGGTGAATGAAAACAGCCCTTTTGATGCCCATCACAACGGCGATCCGCTTACTTCTGAAATCAGTATACTGGCGCCTTCGGTAAGAGACAAATCGGTTGCCCCCGAGGGATGCGGAATCCTTACCTTGTTTATGCCGGCCTTCATGCATTACAACAATGAATGGCTGACAGACAAAGACGAAGAAGGTAATTTTATCAGGAATGACGCCTACAAGAAATTAAAACAGGAGATCGCAGACATCGTTATAGACAGGGTAGACAAACATGTGGCCCCGGGATTGCGCTCCCACATCCTTTTTTATGATGTGGCGACGCCGGTTACACATTGGCGTTATACCGGTAATAAAAACGGTACCATGATGGGCGCCAAGCCGGGCAGACAAAACATACAGAACAAAATAGCCCATTATAAAACCCCCGTCAGCAATCTTTTGCTGGGAGGTCATTGGGCTGAGCTGGGTGGCGGTGTGCCAATTGCTGCCAAAGCCGGTACAAATGCTGCATTATTGATCCTTAAAAAAGAAAACCCACAGGCATTTACAGCCTTATGCCGGTATATAGATGGCAGGTCAACGCTAGAGACGTTACTGGCCAATGCCTGCTTTAAGCCCTATGACCATTCCTGGGTTCAACCGCTTACACCGGCAGAAAAGAAAGCAAAGAGAATAATGGCAGATGGAAGATTTGAGATTTGAGATTGAATGATTTGTGGTTTATTGTTTATAGTTGGGAAAATTTTCAACTATCCGCTGTGCATTGTCAATCGTCCATTGTCAATTTTTTTCTTGTCATTCTGAGCGAGCAAATAACTGTTGGACAATAATAAAGCATTTTCGTGAGCGTAGAATCTGCCAGAGTGGCTTTGGGCAGTAGGCTATCGGCAGCCGGCAATTTCTTGTTTATGGTTTCTTGTTTGTGGTTTTCGATAAACCCGAAACTACAAACCTCAAACCTGAAACTTGCAACTTGTAACCTGCAACCCCAAATCAGAAATCAACCAATCAGCAATCAAAAATCCCCTACCGGCTTCACACTCCAGGTTCTTTCAAATGAACCTCCCGGTAGTAGCGTGTTGATCCCCTCCTTATCCGTAAGCTGCTGGTTGCTGTTCACGCTGTCTGCTATGCCGCACCAGGGCTCAATGCATACAAAGTCGGCATCTTTTGCCGCCCATATGCCCAGGTAAGGAAACCCCGGATAACTAAACTCCAGTCCTCCGGCGGATTGCTCCGTTTTAAGTGTGATTTTTTGCGACAGGAGCTGTTTGAATACCAGGGCGTCTTTATAAAACAAAGGCTTAGACAAAGCAATTACCCGGCTGTTGTTCAACAAAGGAACGGGCGCCTCTTCAATCAATCCTTCGGTCGAAATAGGCCATCTGCCAGCCGTTTCCGGGGATTCAAATTCAAGGTAATACGTTTCATATGTTGTTCCGGGGATAAAAGGAACGGCAAACGCCGGATGCCCGCCAACCGAAAAAAGCAGCGGCTGCTCTGACGGGTTGTTCACCTGGTAAGTTACGCTCAACGCCTTTTCGGTCAGTGTATAAGTGATTTTAAACCGGAAGGCAAACGGAAAGTTGAGCAAGGTACCGGCGCTGTCTTCCAGCAAAAAAGCAATTGAATGGGCAGCCTGTTCCGCAACACTGAATTCCATATCCCGGGCAAATCCATGCCTTCCCAGCCTGTAGTCCCTGCCTTCATAATGATACAGACCCTCTTTCAGCGTACCTACAATGGGGAAAAGCACGGGCGAATGTTTTCCCCAAAAAGCCGGGTCGCCTTTCCATGTATAGTTAATGCCCGTGGTCTTATCAATTAAACTACACAATTCAGCTCCTTTGCTTTTGATATCCGCTTTTAAAAATTCGTTTTCTATGCTGTATGCCATGTTGCAAACCTATTTAAATTCCGGGGTTTGTACCCCATCTTTCCGACCCAATTATAGTGTTGTCCAATGGGGTAGCTTTTAAAATATTCAACGCATTTTTTCCTTCGCAAAACAAAAGATCAATGATGCTGAGGTTGGGAATAAAGCCATGCCGGCTCATGAATACCTGGTTATAGGGGGGGCATTCTGCCTGGTATGCCTCCAGGTTCCTGGGTAATATTTTATTGCGGATATCTTTTATTTCTGCTCCTGATATTTCTTTTTTATAATCTTCTGAAAACCGGATTGGAATATCAATCTCCAGTTTTTTTAAAATCCAGTTCAGTAATTCCAGGTTCCAGTCCCACAAAAACTCAAACTTCTTATTATAAAAAAATTCCAGTTCATCGCGGTAAAACTCAAACCAGGGAGAACGATTATATGCTGAAAAAACAGAGCGCCAATGAACAGACTGCCAATTTTTCATATTGTCAATCCTGATGTCCTTCACCACTTCTTTTACATTTCTGCCACCCACCACCGGAATGCTCAATGATATCACCCCGTTGGCTCCGGCAATCATGCAACGGTTACGAAAACTCATTTTTTGCCAGCTTTCATATTGCTCCAACTCTATATACGATGAATTAATTAAAATTTTATAAAAAATAAATGATGCTAAATAATGATTATCAGTTAATAATGACATTCTAAATAAAATATTATGTTCACTCACATATTTCAGGTAAAAATAACGGTTTTAAAAGAAAACATGCCTGCTAAATATGATTTTTAATTCAAATTAATATCAAATAATTAATTGATTATTAAATACTTATAATTAAATTATATATACTAATTTTTTGAGTACCTTTTTTAAGTAGTTTTTGACAGATCAGCATTGCCTAAACCTAACATTTTTAGCGAAGGTTTTGGATGATTTTAACGCATTTTTTTTCCTCAATTTTTAAACAGCATTTATATTGCACCTCTATCAGCATATATGACAAAAAGCTTTCGAACGGGGATCACAGCCCCTCTCCTTGCGGGGATCCTGATGATATCCTGCCGCCAAATCCAGGAACCGGAATACATTGATATTGACAATATTGCAGTGAGTGGAAACGAATTGGCCAACACTTCCCTATCGGCCGATGTAAGGTTTTACAATCCCAATAAATACAATCTTAACTTCAAGTCGGGCAGCCTGGACATTTATATTGATAACCGCCTGCTCGGGCATACCGAGCTGGACTCTTTGATCCGGATACCCAAGCTGGATACTTTTATTATACCGGTGCAGGTAAAAGTGGATATGAAAAATATCATCAGCAATGCGCTGTCACTTTCGCTGAAAGATTCGGTATTGGTAAGACTGGAAGGAAAAGTGAGAGTGGGAAGATCCGGAGTTTTCGTAACCAAACCTGTAAATTATACCAGCATGGAAAAACTGGATATGTTTGGGTTTTGAGGGTTACGGGTTGCAAGTTTCAGGGATGTGAGTTTGAGATTTGATTCCTCAATTGCGGGATGAGGTTTGGAGTTTCGGGATTATGGTTTGAGGTCTGTAGTTTATTGTTTCGGGTCTATGGTTTCCCAACCAGAAACAAAAAAACATAAACTGGCTGCTGATAGCTGACAACTGACAGCTAAAAAAAAGAAAAGCTCCCGAATCGATCATTAGGATAAAGGATCAGGAGCTTTCATAGGATGTTCGTTCAAGGGATAATTGGATTTGGTTTCTACATTGGACTTGGATTGTGATTTTCATCACATGGTATTGGATTTTCGGTCTTCCATAGAATAGAGCTCTTCATTTATTTCAACGATAAGGTTTTCAGATTTTTTTGCGTGTTACACAGTTAATCAATTGTGTTGCACGGCTATATAACGCAAAAGGGGGAATAAATTGTTTATAACTTTATATTTTTTAGCAGAATGTTTCCTGCATCTCTGAAAAGTATAAGTATTTCCCTCAATGTTTTATCCAAATGGCTCCGCCCGTCTTGTGAACAAACAATACTAAACAGATGCAAACAATTTCATTTCAATGAATTGTATCATTTAATAAAAACCTGCTAACAGGTATTAGTCGGGCAATACCCGTTACAGTGCCAGTGGGTTATCTTATATTAAATTTCAATTGGAAGTTGCAGGTTGTCGGGGAATTTTTGATTTGAGATTTGAAATTTGAGATTTGATGGACGTTCCATGTTGCAGGGTTAATTGACAATTGATAGTTGATGGTGTTCATTGTCCATCGTCAACCGCCCACTATCCACTGATCGCTCATGGCTGACGGCTAAAAGCTGACACTTCATACCTGACACCTAACAACTGCCTCAATTATTATTCAAAGGGTTCCTTCTCCGGCTCCAGATATAATTACGGATATTCACCCAAAAGGCAAGGAACATATAAATAACAATGGGCGATCCCATTGTCAGAAGAGATACATATATAAAGTGTTTACGGATAACTGTACTGGCTATGCCTATTTTTTCGCCAATATAAGAGCAAACCCCAAACACCTGCCATTCAATAAAGTGCTTGAACCTGTTCATAATGCTAAATTAAAAAAAATAAATAACGGGTTTGTCATTCGCTTGTTATGAAAACAGCATTTTTTCGATAAATTTGTACAACTTTTTATAAGTCAGGATGTTTTCCTGTCCACTACACTGGCAATTGACGATTGACGGCCCAACAAGTCAAAATAAAAAAGCAATAACTATGGTGTTTGATCTCGATCTCATCAGAAAGACCTACGCTGAAATGCCTGCCAAGATAGAAGCAGCCCGTAAGCTAACCGGTACTCCGCTTACCCTGGCAGAAAAAATATTATACTCACACCTTTATGAACCGGCAACAAGACCCTATACAAGAGGCAAAGATTATGTTGATTTTGCACCGGATCGCGTAGCGATGCAGGATGCTACCGCACAGATGGCACTGCTTCAGTTCATGACTGCCGGCAGGGACAAGGTAGCCGTTCCTTCCACCGTTCACTGCGACCATCTTATACAGGCTAAAGTGGGCGCTGCACAGGATCTGGCAACAGCCGTTGACGTAAATAAAGAAGTATACGACTTTCTCGCATCCATCTCAAATAAATACGGTATAGGTTTCTGGAAAGCAGGCGCCGGTATTATTCACCAGGTTGTATTGGAAAATTACGCATTCCCTGGCGGTATGATGATCGGTACCGACTCACACACCCCCAATGCAGGTGGTTTGGGTATGGTTGCCATTGGTGTGGGCGGGGCAGACGCTGTGGATGTAATGGCAGGACTGGCCTGGGAACTTAAAATGCCTAAGCTCATCGGCGTTAAGCTAACAGGTAAGCTGAGTGGCTGGGTATCTGCAAAAGACGTAATCCTTAAAGTAGCCGGCATACTTACAGTAAAAGGCGGTACCGGCGCTATTGTTGAATATTTTGGTGAAGGGGCTGACAGCTTAAGCGCTACCGGCAAGGCTACCATTTGTAATATGGGGGCGGAAATAGGCGCTACCTGCTCTCTTTTTGCTTATGATGAAAAGATGGCTGCCTACCTGAAAGCTACAGGAAGAGAAGAAGTAGCGGCGCTTGCAGACGGCATCAGGGAGCATCTTCGTCCCGATGCGGAAGTATATGCAGACCCGGCCAAATATTACGACCAGCTTATAGAAATTAACTTAACAGAACTGGAGCCTTATGTAAACGGGCCGTTTACACCAGACCTTGCATGGCCCATCAGCAAATTTGCCGAAGCAGTTAAAGCCAACCAATGGCCGGAAAGACTGGAAGTAGCCCTGATCGGCTCCTGCACCAACTCTTCCTACGAAGATATCAGCCGTTCCGCATCACTTGCGAAACAGGCTATCGATAAAAATTTAAAAACAAAAGCCGAATTCACCATCACCCCCGGTAGTGAAACGGTAAGATATACGATTGAAAAAGATGGTTTCCTGAAAACCTTTGACCAGATAGGCGGTGTGGTATTGGCCAATGCCTGCGGGCCCTGCATTGGCCAATGGGCAAGACATATTGATGACCCCAACCGCAAAAACTCCATCATTACCTCTTTCAACAGGAACTTTGCCAAACGCAATGACGGTTTGGCAAGCACGCACGCGTTTGTTGCCTCTCCTGAAATCGTAACTGCATTTGCCATAGCCGGCGACCTTACTTTCAATCCGCTGAAGGACAAGCTGAAAAACGAGAACGGTGAGGAAGTCATGCTGGACGAACCAACAGGCGTTGAATTACCACCCAAAGGCTTTTCAGTGGACGACCCCGGCTACCAGGCGCCTGCAAAAGACGGCAGCAACGTACAGGTAATAGTAAAGCCCGATTCGCAGCGCCTGCAATTGTTAGCTCCCTTTACTCCCTGGGAAGGTATGGACCTGAAAGGATTAAAGCTCCTGATCAAAGCAAAAGGAAAATGTACTACGGATCATATATCCATGGCAGGCCCGTGGTTAAAATTCCGTGGTCATTTAGACAATATCAGCAACAATATGCTCATCGGCGCTATCAATTTTTATAATGATAAAACAGATACCGTAAAAAATCAGCTTACGGGTGAATATGGAGCCGTACCAGCCACTGCAAGGGCTTATAAAGCCGCAGGTGTAGGCAGTATAGTGGTGGGCGATGAGAACTATGGTGAAGGTTCAAGCCGTGAGCACGCGGCAATGGAGCCCCGTCACCTGGGTGTAAGAGCCATACTGGTAAGAAGCTTTGCGCGTATACACGAAACCAACCTGAAAAAACAGGGTATGCTGGCGCTTACTTTTGCCAATAAGGAAGATTACGATAAAGTGCAGGAAGACGACAGCATTGATATATTGGGATTGACCGCTTTTACGCCCGGCAAACCATTGACCGTTGTGCTTAACCATAAAGATGGCAGCTCAGACGCTATTACTGTAAACCATACTTACAACGAACAGCAGATCCAGTGGTTTAAAGAAGGCGGTGCATTAAACCTGATAAGAAAACAATTTGCAAAATAATATTGCGGTTAGTAAAGTAGAAAAGGTCCTGGCAGCAGCCGGGACCTTTTTGTTTAAAATCTATATGCCACCGTCAGCCTAAGATTCCTGGGAGGTTCGGCCTGCCAGGAGTAAGATTCAACGCTGTAATCGGGATAGTTCCAGTATTCGGTGTAATAAGCCCCGCTATACAGGTATTTGTCCAGTATATTAAATACATTGGCAGTAACCGATATTTTTTTGTTTTGCCAGAACAAACCACCATCTATCTTAAAATAATCCGGCAGATTTCGTTCGGGATTGGTTGCGCTGTATCCCCAGCCTACCCTGTTGCCCAGGTAAGTAAAGCCGCCATTAATGCCCAAACCCTTTAAAGGTCCTCTTTGTATGGTATAGCTAAGCCAGGCATTGGATGTGTGTTTGGCAAAAACCGGTATTAAATCACCCACCTGCAGCTCGGTTACGCCATCGGCTACTTTTGTAACTTTTCCTTCGGTAAAAGCATAGTTGGCTACTGCTGTAAAGCCCGGTAAAATTTCACCTTTCAGGTCAAATTCAAATCCTTTGGCTTCTTTTTCGCCTATCACAATACTGTAGCTTTCATTTGCAGTATTTGACGGATCTGCCGTAAGTTCATTTTGCTTTAAGATGCGGTATGCGGCCAGGGTTGTATTCCATTTTCCATCAAACCAATCTCTTTTAAAGCCTATTTCCATATTGTTCCCGGTAATGGGCTTAACGGTTTTTCCGCTTCTCAAAATACCGGCTTGCGGAATAAACGCCTGGTCGTACAAAACGTACACCGCGGTATTGTTACCGATAGAATAGCTTACCCCTGCACGCGGTGTAAAATGCTTTTTTTCATAGGGATCGCCACCCCATTCGTATTGTTTTAAATAGCCATAACGGCCAGCCAGTGTAATGCGCAGCGTGTTTTTAAAAAAGCCCAGCTCATCCTGCACATAACCGCTTATATATTCCTGTCCCATTGTGCCTCCTGCTCCTTTAGCTCTGTCGGTAAGGCTGGTGATCCTGTCAAATTCAGGGAAACCATTGGGTGGCGTACCGTAATCAGGGTGATATATATCAAAGGGATCATCCCCGGTATCAAATTCATGATACTGTAACCAATCGGCCTTATAATCTTTTTTTCCGGCATCTATACCCGCCAAGATCCTGTGCCTTACAGCACCGGTGTTAACCTCGCCGTTCACAAAAGCCTGCCCCAATTTCATATCGCTCCGGGCATCCCAAATGCCATAACTTCTTATCAGTTGATTTGGCTGTAGCGTACCATCTATTACGTCATCATAATCCAGGTCATAATCGCCCGGGCCTACTGCGGCAGGCCAACTGCTGCCTCCCACCTGGCCATAATAAAAATAGGCGCCCTGCACCGTCAGCTTCCAGTTGTTACTAAAGCTATGCTGAAAATTTGCAAATATATTATGGTCGTTGATCTTTGTGGGTTCCGTTCCAGGCTGGGCAAGCGTAAAATTCCTGGGCAGCGTTGCAAATCCGTCCGGAGAAAAAACATAGTAGGAGCCTACGTCCGTCATATTCGCATGTTGCAGGTTATACTCCACCGTTAGTTTGGACCTGTTATTAAATGCATAGCTGAGTACCGGCGCTATGGATATACGATCGTTGTGCTCAAAAGGCCTGAAGGAGCCTTTCTTTTGATACGCTCCGTTAAAGCGAAACAGTAATTTTCCGTCTTGGGAAAGTTTGCGGTCTATATCGATGGTTCCCCTGTACAAATCATAGCTGCCTGTTGTAAAAGATACTTCACCCCTGTTTTCACCGGTTGGTTTTTTAGTAACAACATTATACAAGCCGCTGGGATCACCGGTCCCCAGCATAAAGCCTGCGGGGCCTTTTACAACTTCAACCCTGTCTACAACGCTCATGTCTTCGGTAAGCGGGCCCCAGAAAGAAGCTACTACGTTAAAGCCGTTCCTGAATGCCTGCACCTGCGAGCCCCGCATATTTACATTAGCATACAAATCACCCCAGTGTTCAGAACGTATCGCCCCGCTTATATTGCGCAGCAACCCATCGCTTGTACTGATGATTTGCTGGTCGGCAAGCGCTTTGCCGGTAACCACCTGTACATTTTGCGGCAGCTCAAGTAAGGGTGTCTGCGTTCTTAACGAGCCTGATGCGATTTGTGCATTCAATCCGCTTTTACGGCCAACAATAACCACTTCACCCAATTCCTGCGCATTTACATCTAATACAATGGTTACCTGTGTGGGCTTTCCGGCGGCAACGGCAGTCTCTTTATTCACATCCTTATATCCCACCAGGGAGATCCTAAGTGTATAATTGCCCGGCGCCAGCCTGTTAAAGCTGAATTTTCCCGACTCACTGGTCACGGAACTTTGTTCTGTACCAACAATGGTAACCGTTACGCCGGCTGCAGGTTTTTCATCTTCCGTAAATACACCCCCCGCTATCCTTCCCCAGCCCGTTTGGGCCATCACGCTTTGAGCAGACATTAGCAGGACTATATAACATAGTGTGAAAAAACAATGTTTTGGTCTCATTTTAACTTTGATTTGAGGCGCAAAAGTAGTTTTGCCGGTCTTCAGCTTATTTACGAAATCCGGAGTATTTTATCGTTGAAACATTAATGACAATTACATGACAGAGATGGTATTAAAGGCCGCTTTCCTTTATACGTTGCTTCACTTCATTTGCAATAACAACCAGGGTTCCGAACCTTTGAAAGGTTCGGGATTCTCTGTACGGCGAGTAATTGAGAAATTGAATATGTTGTTTTAATGCTGGTTGGTAAGTACACCCGCTCATCTGTGCAGCCCTCTTCTCCTCAGGTATTCCAGCAATTCTTTCGGCAAATCGGTTTGAATGATATTCGTATGTTTCAATTGTAACAAAGCATCAAAACCGGCCCCTTTCTTTTCCTGCTCCATCTTATCATATTTGTTCAGCGCATTCATCCAAAGCCTTTTTCCCTTTACACGTATTACACTCATCAGGGAGTCTGTATAAAACTTATCATCGGCATGTATAACAGGCACCGGCATTGTCAATTGCAAAATTCCATCCACATCGTCCTTATTATACGCTCTCGTCATAAACTGCAGCTTCGGATTCATGGCGTACAGGGTATCGGCATCTTTATAATCGTACAGGAAAAACAGGCTTTGTCGTTCCATGCCTTTCTTTCTTAACAGCTTCAGCGTGGAACGGGCGGCCCGCCCTCCTTCCGCTTTGTAATCTATATCCAGCATAATATTTCCTTTCACCAGCTTCAATACTTCTTTGAATGTCGGGATCCTTTCCCCGGTAGGCTTGCCATTATGCAACAACCGCAATTTTTTAAGTTGTTTCCAGCTCATGCCGGAAACCGCTCCCTTACCCGTGGTAGTGCGATCCACTGTTTTATCGTGCATGATCACCAGCACTCCATCCTTTGTTTCCCGCAGGTCCAGTTCAACAATATCTATTCCCATCGAAATGGCTTCCTTTACCGCGGCCAGCGAATTTTCAGGCTGGTTTGCATGCGGCGCCCTGTGAGCGGCTACCAGCACCCGGTCGGGACGATGGTGAAAATCATTTAAAATGCTATCTACCCTCCGCTGTGCGGTACTCAAAAAGCCGGTCTGCACCAATATGATCAGCAAAAGGAAACGGCGGACTTTATACATCATAGATATTCCTTTGAAATGAAGCAGTTGAAAAACATAGTTTACAGAGATGGGTTTGCCGATCTTATACTATGCACCTGTAACAGGAAGCTTGCCTTTCCACACCCGATTACCGGGGAATTATAAAAGCCGGCAGCTTAGAGTATCTTCCATAAGAGGGCTTCTCTGTTTTATATATTGTAATTTAAAAATCTACAGGCATGCTGCGCTTATTTCCTGTGAATAAATGGATTTATTACTTAACTGCCGCTTTATTCTTTGCCTCCAATGTTGCCGGGCAAACCGGAACAGCGTCTGAGCCTGTCCGTTATGTAGGAGGTGTTTCCATTGATCCGCATGTGCATGAAGGGAGATTGCGATGGGCAATAGGTACCGAGAGCATACAGGTAATGCGCGCCAACAGGGCGCATACCGACATTGCCACCGATTCCGGCTGGACGTATAATCATGCACCCGACCTCGCTTACTGGAACGGAAGATTTTACCTGCAATACCTGAGCAATCCTGCAGATGAGCATATTGCTCCCGGTCAGACACTGCTGGTTACTTCCGCCGACGGCAGGAACTGGAATACCCCGCAAATCCTGTTTGCTCCTTACCAGGCGCCCGCAGGTGTGCAAATCCCCGAAGGGTACCAGGGCTATATGATGCACCAGCGCATGGGCTTTTACGTGGCTCCGAATGACCGGTTACTCACGCTTGCGTTTTACGGGCACGCGGAAGATCCTTTCCAGGAAGGAGGTATAGGCAGGATGGTAAGAGAAATTTATAAGGATGGCAGCATGGGACCCGTTTATTTTATTAAATACGAAACCCACTCAGGCTGGAATGAAAGCAATACTTCTTTTCCTTTTTATACCCGTTCAAAAGACACAGGATTTGTAAATGCCTGTAACACTTTGCTCAACAACAGGCTGAAAACCTTACAATGGAAAGACGAAGACGACGATAATGATCCGCTGTATGCCGAAAACAGGAATGATGATCACCTGTCGGCCCTCTCCTTTTTTCACCGGAAAGACGGAAAGCTGGTGATGTTATGGAAAAAATCGAAAGCGGCATTATCGGAAGATGAGGGTATTCATTTTTCGCCGGTAAAAGTACCCACATTGATTATGAGCGGTGGAAAGAACTGGGGACAAAAGACCGATGACGGCAGGTATGCCATGGTATATAACCCTATTGAATCATCGGAGTACCGGTACCCGCTTATAACCGTTACGAGCGATGACGGCATTCTATTCGATGATATGCTGCTGGTGCAGGGCGAAGTGCCGCCCAGGCGTTTCTACGGCAGATGGAAAGACTTTGGTCCCTGTTATACACGTGGTATTTCGGAAGACAATGGCAATCCCCCGGGCAGCGATATGTGGGTTACTTACAGCATGAACAAGGAAGACATGTGGATCAGCAGGGTACCCGTTCCCGTCAGGTATGGGGTTCATTCGCCCGTACATGATCATTTCAACCAGTTGGTACCGGGCCAATCCATACCCGGCTGGAATACTTATGCTCCCAAATGGGCGCCGGTAAGTATAGCCGGTTTTCCATCCACCCATAATAAAAGTCTTTGCCTGAGCGATGAAGACCCTTACGATTATGCCAGGGCCATCAGGGTGTTTAAAGAAACTACCCGGGGAAATATACAATTCAAAATATGTCCTGCTCAAAATACAGGTGAGCTGTCGGTAGACATTACCGACCGGTATGGCAACCGGCCCGTGCGCATCTGCTTCAATAACAAAGGCGAAATAACAGCGCAGGACGGAGCGCGGCTCCATGTACTAAAAAATTACCAGGCAAACACATGGTACGATCTCAGCATACAGGTCAACGCCACATTAAAAGGCACATTCGATCTGTTTATAAATAAAGAAAAAGTCATGACAAAAGCAGCCCTGGCTGAAGCAGTGCAATCGGTTGAACGCATTTCTTTCCGCACAGGCGCGTACAGGAATTTACCGGAACGCACCACCCCTAATGAAACACCTGAACCTCCTTTACCAGGTGCTGACGAAAAAGTGCCCAAAGCGGTGTTTTATATAGATGATGTGACGGTGAAATAGCGTTGAGTGGAAGGGATTTGAAATTTGAGATTTGATTGCTGTTGCAGGTTTCGGGTTTATGGTTGGGGATTTATAGTCTACCTCTTCATTTTCCATTGTCAACTCTCCATTGTCCACCATCCATTGACAATTGTCTTATCCTTATACCTGATACCTCATACCTGTTAATAAGTGTAATCCCCTATAAAATACTAAAAGACTTACTTAAAAATGATAAGTTATATTTTAATTCTTTACCTTTTGGGCTAAGATATAAGCTACATAAAAACAAATGACAGCCACCGGCGTTATTCTTTAATACCCGTATCGTTTATTTCGCACAGTTCTATCCGGTACAGCGGTTCAAATTATAACTATGAAAATTGCAGACGAAACCATGAAAGAAGCATTGAGGTTACAGGATCTCTTCTCCTATGAAATCCTGGACACCTCCTCTGAAAAAGAATTCGATGAGCTGGTGAAACTGGCAGCGCAAATATGCAATTGCCCTATCGCGTTGATTGCGCTTACAGACAGCGAAAGACAATGGTTCAAAGCAAGAACAGGAATTGAATTGATAGAAACTCCCCGTGATCAGACTTTTTGCGCGCATGCTTTATCAAACGATGACATGCTGGTGGTAGAAGACGCGACCCACGACAGCAGGTTTGAAGATAATCCCAATGTAAAGGGAGGGATAGGAATTCGCTTTTATGCCGGGGCGCCTATCATTTCCCCCGCAGGATACAGGCTGGGAACGATTTGCGTAATGGACAGGGCGCCTAAAAAGCTTGAAACCGAGAAAAAAGAGGCATTAAGAATTTTATCTAACCAGGTTACCAAGCTGCTGGAGCTGAGGGTAAAAAACAAAGAGCTGGAACAGCTCGCCCAGGCCCAGATAAGGCTGAAAAACAAAACTGTTCAGGATACGATACGCCGGCAGGAAAAACAAAAAAAATATATTGCCAATGAACTGCATGAAAATATCGCCCAGGCATTGGCTGCCAACAGACTCTATCTTCAAATGGCGGAAGAAAGCGAGCAGATGAGATTACCGCTCATAAAAAAAGCAAACCAGAATATTGGAAAACTGGTAGAAGAAATGTGCCGCCTTTCCGACTCTATCGCCCCCTCAACCCTGGAAAAGATGCCTTTACGGGAGCTGCTGGAAGACCTGGCAAGGAACATCAGGACGGGAAATCATTTTGATATCACACTAAGACTATCGGGTGATATAGAAAGCATACAAAACGATCCGAAGATCGTATTGTTTAAAGCCGTGGAAAAATGGATGAAAATGCTTTCGTTCAAAGAAGATATCACCGAAGTAAGGATAGAGCTTTCTGTTTTTGAAAATACGATTCTTATCATAAGCGATAACGGAAATCATCATGATGCCAGGGAAATAGCAACAGATACCGCCACTGTTAAAATGGAAAATCGCATTACCATGCTGGGAGGCTCGGCCGAATTCTGCCACCTGGAGCCTGAAGGAAATATGCTCACTGTAATGATCTGACCTGTATCAAAAGGGATAACCGATCCCTATATTGTACACCAGGTTATCTTTCCGCCATGCCTTATTTCCAAACTGAATATCATCTATCACCCATCTTTGCGCCTCCTGCAGCCATGGCTTTCTAACCGGGAAAGCTACATCCAGCCGCAAAACAAGAAAGGAAATATCGAAACGTAATCCCAGCCCGGTACCAACGGCAAGCTCTTTCAAAAACCGGTTGCTGAACCTGGCACCGGGCTTGTCGGGGCTATCATTGTATAACCATATATTACCAGCGTCTACAAAAACAGCGCCATACACTATACTAAAAAGTTTTGCCCGTAACTCAGAGTTAAGCTCAAGTTTTATGTCACCGGACTGATCAGGTAAGAACGATGTACCGGCAGGATCTTTATAAGTTCCGGGGCCCAGAGCACGGCTTCTGAACGCTCTTATGCTATTGGTTCCTCCCGCAAAAAACTGTTTGATAAATGGTAATTCGTGTGAATTGCCGTAGGGATAACCAAGCCCTATAATCAGCCTGTTTGCCCATGTGTTTTTAGAGGAAAGCCGGATATAATAACGAAAATCTGTTTCTACCTTTACGTATTGTGAAAACTGCGCTCCTAATATCGTTTTGGCTTCTCCTTGTCGTGTATTCGCTCCCGTTATCAGTCCTGCAATATTACCCGACAGATCAAGATTGCCGTTAAAGTAAAATCCCTTTACTGCATTGCCGACAGACAATTCATTGTAATTGTAGTTATAATTTGACCCGATGATAAACTGCTTCTCAATGGCTTTGGCCAATGTTGCATTGGTTGCCACACTATCTTTATACTCCTGTGTTACGCGCAATGGCTGTACATAGTTGATTGCGATCGGGTTTAACAGGTGCTCTTTTTTAATGGTTTCTTTCCACGCGTATCCAAAATTTGTACGAAAAGAGTTCATAAGGTACAGCCGCTCTTTGGAGAGCATATCATAAGCAAGTGTGAGATTGGTTTTGGGCATAAAGCCTCCCCTCGTATTCACCGAAAAGAAAGGCACAATAAACCTGGGGAAGCTCAGTTGCGTTTCCAATCCTCCACGATAGGTATTGTATCCCTTTAATTGTCCGCTGAATTGTATTTCAAATCCGGCAGTCGCATCAATCGACAACAATTCTCCTCCTTTAAATATATTCCGGTTGCGCCACCCGATTGTAATCGCAGACCCCGTAAGGTTGTTTGATTTTGTATTGGCATTGATATCTGCACGCAATGATTTCTTAGGAAGCGATGTAAGATAATAGTATGTATTCAATTTAGCGGAATCGTTCACTTCAACCGGTTCGAACCTGTTTTTCACGAATTTAAAAACACCCAGGTTCACCAGTCTGCTGATGCTCTGGCTATGAGCTTTCCGGTTGTATACATTCCCGGGCAGGAACTGCATGGCCTGCCGGAACATCGCGGGTTTATACGTATTGCGTCTGTCGACAAGATAGTATCCTTCAAAAAATTCGGCATTCTTTTTTAGCGTATCCGCTACATTTACATTTAGCCTGTACCCCGGAAAAATATAGACGTCGTTAATAGTGTATACTTCTTTTGCCCTGCCGGGAACGCCCGGCTTTATTTTCATAAATAGATCTACTTTATTATCTCCTGCTGTACTGTCCGCTTCTACAATAAGATAATCCGGATCAAAATAATAAAACCCTTTCTCTTTGAGATAGGCATCTACCCGTTCCCGCTCAGCCTTTATAACGGCAAGATCAAAAGGATTGCCTTTTTTAAGCAAAGTAAAGGCCGAAGCTTCTGAGATGCAGCGCTGCAATGCACTGCTGTCTTTGGGCAGCTCAATGCTATGAATAGTATAACGAACACCGGTTGTTACTGTATAAGTGGCCGATGCTTTTTTATTTTTCACTGTCGTATCAGCCAGTGTGCTGCTCTTAAAATAGCCCTGGTTTTCAAGCGTGCTTTGTAATACTTTGGTATTGTAGTCGAGGCTTACTTTGCTCAGCAATACAGGCGGCTCGCCTACTTTATATTTTAACCAGCCCGATAAAGATTTTTCACGTTTTGGATTTCCGGCCATATTGTATATCATCAGCTTGAACGGGATCCCCAATATTTTTTTATTAGGCAGCGGGCGCGCTAATTCCGAAAGCTCCGTTTCCAGCCTTTTCCGTTCTTTTTTAGTGGCAGCTTTGTCTTCAATATCAACCGAAGCTCCGGTATACAATGCATCGCCGGCGGGCACGCTGCGGGTAGTGCTGCATGCTGAAAAGCACACGGTAAATCCCCCCCATAACAACACCTGATATATAATACATTTCAACATTTTATCCGTTGCCTGTTTTTGATTTCTCCTGGTCCTTTCCCGGTTTTTTCTCCTGTTCTTTTTGCGCCCCTTTTTGCTGCCTGAGCTTCATTCGTTCTTCTGCTGTTCTCTTTTTATGGAATATTTCCCTGAACCGGTTGTAATCAACCGTAATAATAAATCCCAGTCCCGTTTCTACTATGTATCCTTCTATTACTCCCTGGTATTCATTCTTACGATATCCCCTCAGCATATAGCGCCCGTCCTCACTCAGCTTATAATCCAGCGCTACATTGCCTGCTATATTACCTTGCTGCTGGTTAGCGTTACGCGGCCCTTCCAGCTCAAAATTGCTTCCGACAGTAACGGTCAGCCGGTCGTTCAACAGCCGCTTCGACAATCCCACATTTAAATCCGTCCTGTTTTGTCTTTCGCCGGTGGTATAGTCATCGGATGATTCTACATCAAAATTCAGATCCACTCCTTTAATCAGATCGGCCGCCAGCCTGTTGAGCTGTTCCGTCATCAGCTTGCTCACGCTTTGCCTTACCAGCGTTGAAGCGCTCGTGCTGCTACTGCTGCTGAAAGGATCTTCGGCTGTGAAACGGTTCAGCAGCAACAATGAGAATACCTGCTTGTTCATTTCCGCATCGTCCTGGCGCAACATTTCAAGCTTTGTCTTAACCGTATTGACCACATCCGCCGAAACCACGTAATTTTTATTGTCAGGCAGTATAATGTCAAACGTGATTTTGGGTTTCATCAATTCACCTTCCATCTTCAGTATAACATCAAAGGGTAGACGCTGTAAATAGGTATTCCTGGTGGAAGCCGCTTCTGCCCCCAACTGGTTTTTTACAAGATCAAGCGGGGCGGTATTGGCGGTATATTTAGCTGTTATATTCACATTGGCACTGGTGGGTTCTCCTTCCCAGGTAAGCCTGCTGCCTTCTTCTATATCAAATTTCCGTTTAAGAAAATTAAATGTCAGTTCATAGCTTCCTTCCTTCAGCTCGTAAGTGCCCGCCATATTTATTTTTCCGCTCTGGTCAATGCCGGCACTCAGTTGAGCTTCCCCTTTCACGTTTAAAAAGTCCCCGCTTCCTTCGTCTACTACCAGGGTAAAATCCGCTGCTTTATCAATTTCAATATTTACGGCAATATCCATTCCCTGCAGCGAAGAGGTGTTCAACGAGTCGTAACCTGCAAGAAAAAGCGAATCATTCGCAGGAGCATCCTTATCAACGAACACCACTACTCCTTCCCTGTCTACCACACCCGGCTCATTTTGTGGAAGCACAACGGTCATTTTCGTATCCTTATTTACTTTCAATCTTCCATCAACGGCAGGAGCGCTTTCAGTACCTTTTATTTTAAGACGGGTATCAAAATACAATGTTCCATAAAACAGCCTGTTGTCCTTGCTGGTGCTGTTCAATGCCCTGAAGTTGTCTGCCTGTATATCAAGATCAAAATTGTAGTTGGTAAAATTGGAAGTAGCAGCAATTCCATTCAGCCTGAGTTCGTTGCCGGCAGAATCTTTGACGAGGAACCGGTTGAAACGGATCCCCTCCTGGTTCACGACTATTTTCTCCTGGTCTATCCGCAACGAATTGTTCAGCATACCCGGATTAAAAACAGCATTATTAAAATTCAGCTCACCCGCTACCTGCGGTTTATCAACAGTTCCTGAAATGCCGAACCGCCCGTTCACAAAGCCGGAAGCATCGCGTATTGAACCTGCTGAGAAAGCCTGTACCGTTGTAAGCGGCAGCTTACCAATATCAAGATCCATATCGAAGCTGCTGCCGGTTGTTACATAATTGCCCGTTAAATGCATATCGTTGCCGCGCCCTGTGATGCTTAAGTCTGCATTGTACGTATTGGCAATCTTGTTATCCACCATCAATTTTATATTTCCTACCGTATCGTTTTTTATGCTCATGTTTTCTATGGAAAGATCTCCGGTAAAAACAGGTTGAGTGGTGATATTGCTCACGATTATTTTTCCGTCCAGCTTACCATCCGCCAGCGTGGAATCAGGCTGAACAAATCCCGTGAGCGTTGCGATCCCGAAATCTGAAAAACCAATTTCCATGGGAGCATTCGCTTCCTTTGAAGCGCTGTGGATGCTTAGCTCCTGCCCTTCCCGGCTGAGCAAAAATTGTTGGGCATTGATATCGCCTTTGTTCAGCGTTATTTTATTTCCTTCCGCGACAGTCCATGTATCATAATTCAGCAGCAGCTTTTCGGGATTTACCGAAAATTCATATATGCCGCCTTTCAACTGGTGGATCAAAGCTCCAAGATTGTATTTCTCCTTTCCTGCTTTATCTTTTATGTTGAGCGCAAGATCAATATCATTATTGGCAAGCGTTGCATCCAGCCTGGTTTGATGTAATGCCAGGCTTTGCCCCACTGCTGCCTGGTCAATATTGGCTGAGATACTGATCGTACTATCGGTTGTTCCTGCCTGCAATGCAAAGTTGCTGATATGGTTATCGCCCAGGTGAACCATAGGGGCAGTTAAGGAAGCATTCCATCCTGTATGGTTTGTAAAACGACTGTGAAAGCTGATGGAATCCATTTTTTCAAGCGTGGGAATAAAGGCTTTAAGCGCCGGTCCATTACTGACAGTAGCATCCAAAGTAAAATTGTAATCCGGAAGCGTTTGAGCCTGCACGCTGTCCGTCATTGCAAAATAGTGCTCAAAAGACCGCTGCATCACATTACCCATTTCGGTAAGCTTGTATTTTCCCTGCAGCTTTGCGTTTATAATATCGCTCTTCAGCTCAATATACCGCGCGCTGTCTGTACCATCGGCAACCAGTTGTATGCTGTCCATTTGTACCCTGTGCTGGTTATGCACCAGCAGGGATTGCAATATGAATAATTTCCCCTGCAGGCTATCGGGGTTCGTTCCCGGAAAATCGGCGTTTATCCCTCCCCGGTATACAAATACATCTTTGGTAAGATGCAAGGGTTGCGTTTTGATGCTGTCTATGTTCAGCGACAGCTTAACCCCCGGGTATTCCTTTGAAAGGTCGGCGTCGGCATTGAATGAAAAATGAATATTCGGGTCGGCGATAGATGCATTTACCTCCGCCTGCCGGTTCGCGATGGCGCCGTCAATACGAAGGTCTTTATAATTATATTGTTTTATAATCGCGGAAATGATCTTCCCGGATAATGTGGCATCCGCCATATCAGGGTCATAGCCTTTGCCTTTTACTGCAAATATAGCTGTAACAGGCCCCAGGTTTTGTTCATTCTGCAACAGGGTGCCAAGGTTGAGGTGATCTGTGCTGAGCGTTACATCATAAGATGACTTACGCGTGTCCGTTACCTGGTTAAGCACTCCCTGCATAAAAATATTTCCCAGGCTGGTTGCCAGCTTTATGTGAGTATTTAACCTGCCGCTGTTACCTTTTATTTTTCCGGAAAGGCTCAAAAGCTCCGGAACGGTAATGTTTGAAGGCAGCGTATTGGCAGGAGCAAGCAACGCAATGTCTCTCCGCGAACTACTGATGTTCCGTATCACAACATCTGCAGTCAGTTTATTCATATCAGGCAGTCCCTGAATGCTGCCACTCATATCCAGTCGTGTATCATGCCATCCCGCAAGCTGCAATGCTCCAATATGCAGGTCATTGATCCCTCCTTTCATATTGCCATTCAGCAGCCAGGCAGCATGCGGGTCGGCAAATGCGGGTTGCGATTGCAACGCCGGTACAAAAGTGAGTATATCTTTCGCTGCTATCTTACTATCCGTCAGCTCAAGGTCAAGCTGTAATTGCCCGATGTCTTTCTGCAAAATTTCCAGCGAAGGATAGCTTACTATGACCTTGCGTTTCAGTTCGGTGCCGGGCGTTTTCAGCAACAGCTCTTTGAGATAAGCCTGTTTATCGGAATATAAAAAGTTCGTTTGTAATTGCTGCAGCACGAATCCGCTCTGCTCCTGCAGGTACGCTTTTTTTACAGTGCCGGCAATTGAATCGCCTGCAAAAACAAAATCGTGCAGATGCAATGTTACCGAATCAGCTTTCAGGTGCATATAATCCATGCCTGTTTTTGCACGGGGAGCATTGTCGTCATCAAAAGACAGGTTATTGTCTTCCAGCAATAAAGACCCAAGACGCAAACGCCAGCCGGTTTCTGCACGGCTTTGTTCCTCCTGCTGCACCTCCTGCTTTACGACTCCTTCCACCTGTTTTTTTCCCAAACGAATGGCCGCGGTCGTGCCTGCCAGTTGAATGGTTTCTATATCAAGTGCCTGATTAACAAAGTCTATTTTTTTAGGCTCAATATGCAGCCCACCCAGGTTGAGGTTAGCAAACATTGCAGCTACTTCATTGCCATAATCAATATTTATTTTTTTCAGGTCTATTTTGCCAATATCCAGTTGCAGGGCAACGGGCTCAGCGGCTTGCCCGGTATCCTTTTCCTCCGGTCGGGGAATTGCCAACGGTTTTACCTGCTGTATCCCTGCGGTAAATCCTTCCAGCAAAACGGATGGGATCTTAAATATTTTCTTATCCAGGTCGAAAGTTGCTATATCGGCATTGAGCCGCGACAGGTGAACGTTTACATCATTGCCGGTAACATCGTCTTTATAAACCACGCGTATATTTTCAAAGTCTGCTTCTCCGAGTGTAAATGGAGTAGCAGCGCTGTCTGCTTCCGCCGCAGGCTTGTTTTCTTCCGGGGCAAATGCATCCACCATAAACCGGAAATTAAATACTGTGTCAGGCAATTGTCGTTTAACCTTTGCAGTTATATCTTTCAGCTCCACTTTATTGATCTCTATTCCCTTTCCGGTGATCAGCTTCCATATTCCGATATCAACATGAATGCTACCTCCCCAAAAAAGCGTATCCTGCTGCCTGTCTTCCAGGTAAATACCTTCCACTACCACCGTTTTGGGTAAGCCGATATAAATTTTCTTAACCGCTACTTTGGTTTGTAATTTTTTTTCAAGAAAGCTTACCGCTTTGCCCCTGATGAAGTTTTGTACGGGAGGAGTAAGGATTAAACCTATGATCAGCAAAAAAAATAACAGCAGGAAAAAAATAGCTTTAAGAATGATTTTCCCGGTTCTTTTAACTATGTGTTGTTTCTGTTTTTCCTGCACCATGCTTATTCACTCCAATAAATGATTTCCTTTTTTATAGAAAATATTGTGCTACAATTATTTAGTTAACAACAAGAAGAGGTTGAGGCAAAAATTACCCATTCCCAACCGCATTGTGCAAATATAAAGGACGTATATCTCAGTACAAGCACCTTGCAATCATGCGTGCACATTTACCTTTGATGAGAAAAATTTAAATCTTCGCAGGTGGGTGGTAATCTGCCAACCGGTACCCGCCTGTAGGATATTCTACCGGTCGGAGACCGCCTACATGAAATAATAGGGTAGGTCTCACCATGACCGTCAACTTATGCCGGACAGACCCGTCCATACCGGCAAACCGTGCCTGTGGCAGGCAGGTTTGAATAGTTATTCCAGGGTTAGCAAAGGCTCGGTAGTGCCTGCATTGGGATGAAATATTTTCCTGATCGCTTTACATTAAGGGTAATCCGCCGCGGCGGACAAATAAACCCGTTGATCTTTTTTTTAAACAGGTAGCCGCTATGCGGCATGTTTCAAATGCATATCCCCCGTGAATGAACTACTTTTAATTCAGTTGCCCCACTATATAAAATGCTGTTCGCTATACCGTATTTTCTGTGCCATCGGCACAACCCGTTTGTAACAAAGAAGGTAATTTTCAATAATGCGCCATCGGCGCTACCCTTGCTATATAAAGAAGATCGCACCGGGAGGAGTCTTTTGAATGAGCAATCAAAGTTCCAAAGCTATACCAACTGCTCATTTACCGGAAGGGTATATTTCCAGATTCGCGTCCAGCAAATCCTGGTCAAAGTGAGGATTGTTCCTGTAGGTTTCTATAACAGGCCCGGCTTTATCAAAATCGCCGGCGGCCAAATAATTTACAATAAGCTCCAGCGTTCCCGATTCAAACCCCGGTTTATACCTGTAAAGGCGTTCAAAGCATTTTCTCGCTTCTCCTTCGTCTGCCTTCAAATTATAGGTCAGCCCGCGGTAATAATCCAGGAACGGATCTGTATTGATAAGCGTATCGATTTTATTAATAGTGTTCAACGCCTTGTCATATTCCTTCCTGGTATAGTAAACATCCAGTAATGCCAGATACATATTCGGTTCATCCGCGTTCATTTTTTCAAATTCTTCAAGCGCCGCGGCATACTCTTCCCCGCTGAGTCCAGAATAAATCTGCAGCTTCAATATCTGGAACAGCTTTTGCTTTTTAAGCGGAGCCGGAAGCTTCTCAAATACATTCTTGGCTTTTTCAAAATCACCTTTCGCCAGGAGCAATTTAACCTCCTGTATATTCTGACCAGACTGTTTGCCATTCGAATCAATCATCCCGGGTATATTTTCGAACGATAACCCGATATCTGCCATCGATTTGCTTAAATTTTCCCCGGTTATATATACAAACACATCGGCTATATAAACTTTGCCTTTCTGCTTTATCAGCTCAAAGTCATGATAATTCAATCCACCCTCACCATACAGCCTGAAAATAAGGTGCTGTACTTTATTTTTCTCATATTGCTTTACCAGTTCATAACTACCGCTTTGCCGGGTGTTATCAATGATTTCTCCTCCCAGATTATTTTTTCGTATTTGTTTGTTGATGGCAGCGCTAAAACCAGGCGGCAGGTTATTCCCCGATGCTTCCTTTATTCTTTCACCAAAAGCTGTCTCACTAAAAAGTGCGCCAAAAGAAGAAGGCTTTTTATTATGGATAAACGAATCTATCAGCGAAGCCATCCCACCTGCTTCCTGTGTTGTTACCACCTGGTGCTGCGAACAGGAAACAAACACGTAAAGCATTACGGAGAGGATAAGTGTTTTTCTTCTATGCATACCCGGTTATTTATTATATACTTCAGCGCCCCGCAACAGAGAGTTGCCGGATGGCTGTCAGCTCTACTTTTCTGAATTCCACTTCCGCTCCTTCTGCCTGCAGGGCAACCTGTCCCTTTGTGGCGGTACTTCCATATCCATCATTCACCAGGTCATTATTCACCCACACCCTGACCGAATCTTTTACACATTCAACCACCATCGTATTCCACCCGCCCAACGGCTTTTCCGATCCGTCAGTCAGGTTCAGAATGCGGCGCTTTTTGCCTTCCGTTATGCCCCATTCTTCCCTGGGGCCTCTTCTTTTTTCCATATCCGGTACTTTGATATCTTCTACAATGCACCAGAAATCGCCTGCGTTTTCGTGCATCATCTGCACTTCTATTGATTTGGGAAACATCTGGTACAGAGACCTCGGCGTTGACGCATGCACCAGCACACCACAATTGCCCGGCTCACCCACGAACCTGTATTCCACCTGTAGCCTGTAGTTTTCGTAAACGGCATCTGTAATTAAATGCCCGTTGGGTTCACCCAGGCTCACCAGTAAGCCATTGCGAATAATAAAGGGATTGCGGGCCGTTTTATTAGTATCCATTTCAGGCACATCTATATGCCAGCCCTGCAGGTCCCTGCCATTAAAAAGCCGGATGGTCTGGGCTGATAAATGATTAACAACAAAAACGGCTATACCCAGCAGAACGATCCTTTTAGCAATCATTTTATTTATGTATGTTTTATAAAATCTCCGGGTTTTACCGCCACAGTCTTGCGCCTCCTTTAATACCATCCTGGTTATTGGCAAGTGCAATATTGTCATCAAGCTTACACGTAAGCTTTTTCGCATTGCCGCCACTTATATACAGCCTGTCGTAGTTAAATACTGTTTTAAGAATAGCGATCACTTTTACCATGCGTTTGTTCCAGCGTTTCGCTCCGTATTTGATAAGCGCTTTTTCACCTATATACATATCGTAAGTATACAGCTTGGTAACGGGATGATGCGCCAGTTCCAGGTGAGGCAATAATTTACCGTCTTCAAGCAGTGCCGTACCAAAGCCCGTTCCCAGTGTTATAATCATTTCAAGCCCCTTGCCGCCGGCTATGCCCAATCCCTGTAAATCGGCATCGTTCACAACCCTGCAGGGCTTTCCCAGGAGGGTTTTCAGGCTGGCTGCCAGGTTGGTGCCTGTCCACTGTGCAGTGCCTAAATTAGGAGCTGTAATCACTACTCCTTTTTTTACATAGCCGGGAAAGCCAACAGAAATTTTGTGGTATATCTTAAAATGCTGAGTAAGCGCTTTAATGGTTTTTAACACATTTTCCGGCGTTGAGGGTTGAGGAGTGTCTAATTTCCTGTATTCTTCAAGCTGCTTACCCTCTTTATCCAGTACCATAGCTTTTACACGCGAGCCGCCAATATCAATGCATAAAATTCTTTCCTTGGATGCCATGAGTTACGATTTACCGCATAAAACTATGTATAAATGATATGCAGGCTTTTGTTTTGCCGGCCAGGTTTTCAACATTTTTATTACATTCCCATAGCAAAGAAATACGTTCACCTGAGTTTTTCAATTTCCCCGTATAATGCCTTAAAGCAGTGCCACTGCGTATTTTCGCCGCCCGACTGGTCTTTTTTATTTTGATAGTATCCCTGCATAAAACCTCCTGCGCCTGACCAAACGGTTTGCATTATACCATAAAAATTAGTGTTCATGGGCGATACAGATTGCGTTCTGAAGTTAACCATGTCCTGCAGTTGAACTACCGCAACACCAGGATTGCGCCATGGGCAGGTAATGACCTTAAAGCCCTTCATGGCAAAATATACCGCAGTTTTATCCGGGCGTTCATAATGCCAGTCGCAGATCACCACGTTTTTAGATACCCGGTCAATGGCCGGATACGTGCCGTTGGTACTGGCTTCCCACATACCCAGCCCCGTTGTACTGCCGTCCAGCAACCTGTCGCCCCAGATCCATAAAGTTTTATTTGATTTTGCAAGATGGTCGTTTATCCGGTTGACCTCATCCGCAAACAATGCAGCCTTATCTTTCCCCTTGCAGCGCGGGCACCCGGAATCACCTATATAAAACACTTCATCCATACCGGCATGAAAGGCATCGGTTTCAAAAGCATTGCATATTTCATCTACCAGCGCAAACACCACCTTGTGCACGCCCGGGTGTAGCGGACAATAACTTTTACAATACAGGCTGTCGGCATTCGGCCATTTGTACTTCTGTGGCATTTTTACATGCGGCGTTTCATCAAATTCAGGATATTTCCGCAACAGGTTATGCGTGGTTTCCGCCCACGACTGATGCCCCAGCAGGTTTACCTGGGGTATTACTTTTATGTTCCCGGCACGGCAGGCTGCCACTATTTTTTTCACGTCGCTTTCAGAAAGCGCAATATCGTCTCTTAATTCAGGGTGGCTTTTATACCGGTAATTGTAATCAACCCTTAGAATGAGCGTATTTACCTTGCGCGGCGCCAGTTCACCAGTTATAAACGTAACGAACGCATCTACTTCATTTGGCAAAGGAGCCGCAATACAAAAACCACGTACAGGCAATACACTGTCTAACTTGTTTTGAGCGAAGCCGACACTGCCGCAAATAAAGGCCGCCAGTGCGAATAAAAGTTTTTTCACGAAAGAATATTTACAGTAAGATACATGTTTTTCAAACGACAAAAAAAGGGTTTCCAACCTTCGGAAGTGTATTCCAAATTTTTGCAGGTGAGTGGTGACACCCGCCTGTAGAGCCCGCTACCGGTCAGCGTCTCACCATAGCCGTCAACTTAAGCCCGAAGGGCTTGAATTTGAATAGCCCCCAACAAAGTTGGGGGACAGCAATGCCGAAGTTTTGTTGAACCCCGCAGGGGTTCAATGTAAAATTGTCGCAAATATACCACCGGTTACACCGATGGCTATTCAAATTAAACCCCATTCGGGGTATTTAAGCGCCAGATTTCCTAAGTTGACGGCTATGGCGTCTCACCGACCGGAATACCTCGTATGATGCGAAAATTTGAAATACACCCGACCTTCGGAAGGTTGGAAACCCTGCAGTAAAAAGCAGTGTATTTTTCATAAAAACAATACCTTTATCCGTATCAATTTAAAGTGTATATCATAAAATCACTTTATTAACCGGTTGTTAATTGATCAATTCAGCAGATTGGTTTATTATTGCGTCGCCAATGAAAAAGGGAGTATTACCTGAGCCATATTCATTGTTTGAGTATATTTCCTTTCCGGCGCGCTCATAACAAATGCAATAAACCCTGCCGAAGCGTTCATTGTACTTTGTTTAAACACATTGAAATAAAACCGCTATCACGATGTATAAGAATTTTTTATTTTTTATTGGAGTAATACTTATTGCTACCGGTACCGCGAGTGCCCAAACACGTACAGCTTCAACACCCGCACAACCCAGGATCATTGTAGGCATGATGGTAGACCAGATGCGATGGGACTACCTGTACAAATTTCAAAACCGTTATACCGACGGGGGTTTTAAAAGATTACTGAGAGAGGGCTTTACATGCGAAAATACACTGATCGACTACTCTCCTACTATTACAGCCTGCGGGCATACCTGCGTTTATACAGGCTCGGTTCCCGCAGTGCATGGCATTGTGGGCAACGACTGGTTCGACAGGAGCAAAGGAAAAGGAATCGGATGCGTGGACGATGAATCCGTTAACCTCGTAGGTTCCGAAAATGGCGGAACCGGCCAGTCGCCTCACAATAACCTGGCTACCACTATTACCGATCAATTGCGTATTGCCACCAATTACCAAAGTAAAACGGTTGGAGTAGCCATTAAAGACAGGGCTTCCATCCTGCCTGCGGGGCACGCCGCCACTGCAGCATTTTGGTTCAATGGCAAAGATGGCAACTTTGTTACCAGCACTTACTATATGAAAGAACTGCCGGACTGGGCCAAACGTTTTAATGAAAAGAAAATGGTGGACCAGTATTATAACAATGACTGGGAAACACTTTTCCCTATTGAAACTTACACACTGAGCACAGCCGATGATAAAAATTATGAAGGCACCGCCAACGGGGAAGAAAAACCTGTTTTCCCCCACCGGCTGAAGCAATTTAAAGGTAAGAACTACGGCGCAGTGCGTACAACGCCTTATGGAAATACACTCACATTCGATTTTGCAAAAGCAGCCATCGAAGGGTATAACCTGGGTGGCGGGAAGTTTACCGATTTTCTTGCCGTCAGCTTTTCGAGCCCTGACGCGATAGGCCATACCTACGGGCCTAACTCTATTGAGGTAGAAGACAATTATTTGCGCCTTGACAGGGAGCTGGCTGACTTTTTTACCTACCTTGATAAGCGCTTTGGAAAAAACAATTATTTGTATTTCATCACCGCCGACCACGGCGTATCTGAATCACCCGGCTACTACCTTGAAAACAAAATGCCATCGGGTGCGCTGGAAGACAAGGATTTTTCAAAACCGCTCGTTGACGGCTTAAAGCAAAAATTCGGTGTAGAAAAACCCATTCTTTCTTTTGCCAATTACCAGTTGTACATGAACTGGGAGGAGTTGGACCAGAAAGGCACGGATCGCAAGGAAGTAGAAAAAACAATCAAATCAATTTTACTGAAAGCTCCCGGCATTGCCAATGTACTTGCAATGGAATCGTTAGGCACAGCTCCCATACCTGATCATATTAAAAACATGCTGATCAAGGGATATAATGTAAAACGCAGCGGCGATTTTGTTGTAATACCACAGCCTACCTGGAAAGGAGGCAGCGTAAAAGGCGCTACCCACGGAACCTGGTATCCTTACGATGCTCATATTCCACTGGTTTGGATGGGCTGGAAAATAAAACCCGGTGCCACCAACCGCGTTACCGGCATGACAGACATTGCTCCCACACTGGCAGCACTGCTTCACATCCAAATGCCCAGCGGCTCAATCGGCATACCCATTACAGAAGTTACCGGAAAATAAAGCAACTGAACACAAGCATGAACGCACTGGTGAAAGCCGGTGCTTTTTTTTTGCGCATGGTGAGCTGTCAGCGATCAGCTATGAGCCGTCAGCTTTGGGCTATCGGTTTTGGGTATGGGGTATAAGGAGTAAGGAAAGGGTTTGTGATCTATATCTTAGCGTCATTTCGATCCCGCTCTCCGGCTGTATTAATGTAAGCGCATATTGCGGCAGGAGAGAACTTTCTCACCAAAGGTAAATCTGTTGGTCAATAGTGCAAATACTGAGCATTAGTACAAATGACCGGCAGATATCTCTCCCGACCTTCGGCTGGGATCGATATGACGGAAGCCATATGCGATACCGCGATAGGGTTGTATTAAATTAAAAGTATGTTTCCTCGGGAGAAGCAGTCCTAACGTACATTCAATCGTTGAGATTGCTTCTCCTTCCATCATTCGTAATGCTTTTGAATTGATCTGGCGGATCGCACTCTTGTACGCCTTGCCCGCTATTCGGCAGGAATAGCGCTACCTCGGATAGTATAGCAGCTACAGGCATCATTTACCGGTAAATAACTACTGCTGCTAATGATTCTTTTCACCGTAAAACCTTACATTTGATTTGTTATAATCACCGCTGTTATACAAAACAAAATATAAGGGAGGAAAATAAACCTAATAACTTTTATTTAAAATCATAATATGGAAACAGCATTGAATAATGCACAACTTGAAATTCTTAAGCTATTCGCTTCCGAACAGAGCGAAGAAGATCTCAGGGAAATAAAATCGCTGTTGGTGACTTACCTGGCAGATAAGGTTACCAGGGAGGCAGATAAGGCATTTGATACCAAAGGATATACCACCGAAGTTTTTGAGAAATGGAAAGTGGAACATTTTCGCAAAACTGCTTAAAGAATGACCGTTGTAATTGATTGCAACATTTTTGTGATGTGCCTTACTTCCAGGTCGCCTTATCATATTATTTACAAGCATCTGGTTAATGGGAAGTATGACCTGGTTGTTTCGGAAGAAATTTTGTTTGAGTATGAAGAAGTGATCCAGCAAAAATATAGCATTTCGACAGCGAATGCGCTGGTAGCCCTTTTAAAAGAGTTGCCCAATGTGCACTTTCATGTTGCTTACTATAAATGGCTGCTGATTGATGCAGATGCAGATGCAGATGACAATAAATATAGTGACTGTGCTATTGCGGGCAAGGCAAATTACCTGGTCACAGAAGACAGGCATTTTGATGTATTAAAAAGAATTGGTTTTCCTAAAGTAGCCACGCTTTCTATTGATGAATTTGCTGCTTTGCTGGAAAAAATATAATGTATCAGGCTGTTCCGCCACAAAAACCGGGAAGAGCAGTTGAAAGCAAGTAAGCAGAAACAAATATAAAACCCCTGTTATTTCTTTTTAGCTGTCGGCTTTGGGCGTAAGATGTAGGGTTGTTTTTTGTACATAGCTGCAGTGCTGCTATGATACAACTGTTGCGCCTGTCCGCCGGGGCGGATCGCATTCGTGTACGCCTTGCCCGCTATTCGGCAGGAATAGCGCTACCTCGGATAGTATAGCAGCTACAGGCATCATTTACCGGTAAATAACTACTGCTGCTAATGATTCTTTTCACCGTAAAACCTTACATTTGACTTGTTATAAACACCACTGTTAACAGCAGCGATACCGGGAACACCGGCAAGTAAAAAAATCATTATTATGTATACCCCGCAATACATTACAGACAATAAAGGAAAAAAAATTTCTGTTGTACTGTCTATAAAAGAGTATAAAAAAATAATGGAAGAGCTCGAAGATATTCGTCTCTATGACGAAGCGATGGCAGATAAAGAACCATCTATACCCATTGATAAAGCTTTTAAACTTATTGAAGCCAAACGAAAAAAAAGTAAATGCCTTACCAGCTCACCATTAAGCCAAAGGCCATTAAAGCCCTTGAAAAAATCGATGAGCCTCATTATTCCGCTATCAGAACCGCCATTTATAATTTAGCTGATAATCCAAGACCGCGGGGATGTAAAAAACTAAAAGGCAGAGGGCTGGAGAATACGGGTAGGTGATTTCAGGATCATCTATAACATCTTTGATAACATACTTACCGTTGATGTCGTGAACCTGGGGCATAGGAAAGATATTTATGAATAAAATGTTTTGTCGTCATGAAGCCGCTGTTGCTCACCTGTGTTATACTATTTAACACCTGTCACGTCCAGGCACAATATCCTTTCCGGTATATTATCGTTGATTCTGCTTACGGAATGCGCTATTACGGCATCGGCTCCGACAGTGCGATCAGAGAGCAGTACAAAAGAGATTCTATTAAAATGTTTCACTCACAACAATGGCGCGATTCTTTGGAACGGATGCGGCCTGACAGAAGGCGTTATTACATGTATGTTTCACCATTTGACGGAGATTCCACACAATATAAGAGGTCGCTTGAAAAATACCTGAAGGATTCCGCTGATTTTTACCATAGACAACATAGGCGCGATTCGCTCAGAAGAGTTAACGATAGTCTTAAAAATACTATATACGGACCACCGCACATTGCATATACACCACACCTGCCGCAAAAACTTAAGCAGCTATTGGTGCGCTGCTGCTTTGTTAAGCCTGATGAACTTTCATAACACTTTAGGAGAAAAGAAATACAGCTTCAGGCAGGCAAACAACATTTTTACGCTTCTGCTGAAGCAAATTGTCCTTCTTTGAAGCCTTTTTAAATGTGTTCTCAGGGTGAGATTCTTTCGCTCAATACGATTAGTGCCATAGAAACAAACCTTATGTTTCTTCTTATCAATAAGATATTGGTAATTGGGAAACCTGTCTGTGTAAATTGACCTTGCTTCTGACATAATTAATGTATCCACAATTACTTTCAATGTTTTGTTTGACCTCCCTCCTACGTTAAAGCTCACCACCCGTTTTGTTTTTCTATCCAGCGCATACACCAAATTGCCCTGCCTTTCGTTTTCCAGTAGGTTTTTATTTCATCTACCTCGTAGGTTTTTCCTTTGCAGATAGTGGGAGGCTTTAGATCATCAGCAATTTGAATGATCTTTTTGATAAGAGTTGCCGGTGATATTTTCAGCACTCTCGCTGTGCTTCTTATCCCCAACCCTTCCCTGGTGAGTTCAACAATCTGAAGATTGACCACGGGGTTGTACGCTTTATAGCTATAGTAATCAATGCTCCTTTTACTGCAGGACTTACAATAATATTGTTGCTTACCTGTTTTTGTTCTGCCAATTTTTATAATGGAGGTTCCTTTACAATGGGGACATTTTCCGGTATCACTAACTCTGGAACATGATACTACGGCATTCTCCATATTTTTACTGTTATAAGCCTTAAAATTAAAAGAGACGGATATACTATCCATCTCTTTTAGCCCCTGTCTTTACAGGGCTTTATTGATTTTCAATTACTTAACCTCGAAAAATGAACACATCACTAACTCTGGAACATTAACTCTGCCGGAAGAGCTGTCAGCTATCAGCTTTGAGCGTGGAGTAAAAGGTATAAGGTACAGGGTTGTGAAGTTTTATGTACTTAGCTGTTGTGCTGCTATGATACTGCGGTTGCGTCGCACTCTTCAACTGTAGGAATGCTATTGAGCTTTACTGCACTTCTGTTGTTGGTACGCCGCTCACATTGCCCGCCCTGCATATCAACAACGGCGATGCAGGAACACCCAACAGCGTAAAAAAATCTTATATTTGCCCTCTTATAAATACTGCCGCTAAACAATCCTGCTATGAATAAAAGAGCTATAGCTGACCATGATAATAACCTGCCCCGCAAAAAAGACGATGCGCTCTTAAAAGCTGCTTTCGAAGAGCTTTTTCCTTACCTGCTTCGTTTTTGTTTTCCGGGTGCAGACAAAGTATTTGACCTTCGTAAAGGCTTTGTCTTTCTGGATAAGGAGCTGACCGAGCTGTTTCCTGAACTCAAAAAACAGGGTGGCGGCAGATTCGTTGATATGTTGGTAAAAACATTCCTAAAGAACGGAAAAGAGGAATGGATACTGGTGCATATTGAGATACAGGGCGGCAACACCAAAAACTTTCCCAAACGTATGTTTCAGTACTGGTACCGGATATACTACCGCTACGGGGTGGATATAACCGCTTTAGCAATTTTTACCGGCAATAAGCGCCAGCCGCATCCGAATACTTTTCATAAAACATTTATGGGCACTGAAATTACTTATCGTTATAATGCCTACCATATATTCGATCACTCCGAAACCGAGCTGCTGGCAATGGACAATCCATTTGCCCTGATTGTGCTGGCAGCGCAGAAGACATTGTTGCAGGGTAAAGTACCTGAAGAAGAGCTGGCTACCCACCGGCTCACTGTTGCCCGCGCATTGATACAAAGCAAAAAATTCAGCCATAAAAAGATAGAGAATCTGCTGTTTTTTCTGAAAAACTTCATCTATATTGGAAACGAGGAAATAAACCGTAAATTTGATATACAAATTGAACAATTAACCGGAAAAACAATTACTATGGGTATTATAGAAACTATAAAAAAAATTGAGCGGGAAGAGGGGATTGAAATAGGAATGAAAAAAGGTATTGAAAAAGGCATAGAGAAAGGTATTGAGAAAGGCATAGAAAAAGGCATAGAAAAAGGCATAGAAAAGGGCATAGAGAAAGGTATTGAAAAAGGTAAACGGGATGTTATTGAAAACCTGATTATCAAGCTGGGTCTTTCGGATAAGCAGGTAGCTGATATTGCTGAAATGCCGGTAAGCTTTGTAAAAAATATCCGCACCTCGCTGAAAAAGAAAAAATAAACATTTTAAAAAACTGTAAAAGGCTTTCCGGGTAAGATGGGAAGCCTTTTTGTTTGTTATACGCTGTATCTATGCCCCTCCGACCCAAGCAATCCTACCACCCTTTTGTGATGATAGCCTTCTATCTTCATTTCCTTCCCGAAGAAATATTAACAGTTATTCCCCGTTCTACCAGGCATGAATGGCAGCATAAGCCTGTTGCTGAATTATTCGGATACCATTGGTATTGCAAAAATCAACATCTCTTTCAAACTTTACAGCAAATTGCCGGCAGCAGAAAGCTGCAGCAAATAAACAAAGCGTTATTGCCTATCATAGCTGTTCAACGGTTTATGCACAAATACAGGTTGCTTATACGCAACAGGCTTTCCGGTGTCAGTGAGGTAGTCCTGCGTAACATCGAAAAAGCGGGAAAACAAATCGGGCTCAGCTTTTGTCTGAAGCTGCTACAACTTTCCCGGCAACAGTATTGGCAGTTGAAACAGAGAATATGCAGCCAATCGCCACTCAGCCTTTGCATCCCGAAACACCCTGCCCAACTCCTGCAACGGGAAGTAAACACCATAAAAAAGTATTGTGAAGATACCAGGTATATACACTGGCCGCTGGCTTCTGTTTACCACCAGATGATACGTGATAAAGCTGCCTTTTTCCACATCAGCACCTTTTATAAATATGTAACACACCTGAAACTAAAACGAACAACTGCTCAAAAACGAAGAAAAAATCATACTAAGGGTATAAGAGCTGCTGCTCCGTTACAATTGCTGCATGCGGATGTTACCGTTTTCAGAACTGCTGACAATCTTAAAGTATATATTTATCTTATCCAGGATAATTTTTCAAGAGCTGTTTTGGGGTTTGTTGTAAACCGTTGCTGCAAAGCATCCGTTATGCTGGAACTGGTACAAAAGACCTATACCGGCTACTTACAATCCACCGCTTTGGAACATTGCTGTCTTATGACAGATGATGGTTCTGAAAATTTTGGCCCGGTAAAAAGCTTTCTACAAAACACCTGCAACCCGGTATTTGAGCATATTATAGCACAAAAGGATATTGAATTTTCCAACTCTATGATCGAAGCCGCCAATAAAAATTTAAAATACCACTTTCTGTATCACAAGCATATTGCTGATTTTGACAGCCTTTGCCACTGGTTGCCTGAAGCGATCAGCGATTTTAACAACAGACCTCATCATATATTGAATGGGTTTACTCCTTTAGAAGTACTCAATGGGAAAACAACAGATAAAAATGCTGCCATAGCACAAAGACAGGTGGCTAAGATTGAACGTATCGCCGAAAACAAACAGCAAAAATGCTGCAGTTATTCCTTCTGAAACAGGAAAAAGTAAACCCCTAAGTTATTTTCCTTCTTTACATTTATTATTTTCTTCTTCTTTGATAGAACCCCCTGGGTTTTTTCTGAATAAAAAACATTTGAAGCATAACTAAGCTATTGCAACACTCAATATTGCCTTTGTCCGGACTTCCGGACAACTTATTATAGAATGTTCGTAGAAGTTGCACGGCTAGATATTCTTATTAAGAACGACTAACACTTAGACCGTAGTGCGTTGTAAGTTCATAGAAAATTTTATCTTTATTATTCTCAACAAATGAACGTATTAGATTAACAATAGTTACTGCCTGTTCCTGAATAGAATTATCATAAACAAATTCCTCAGTGGTGGCAATAATTCTCCCATCGCCAAAAGATATGTCTGAAATAAGAAATAAGTTGCCATTTCTGTTTATTAGTCCACTATAATGTGAAGTTAACTGTGCATTTGTCGAAAACACAATCCCGTAATCATCTTCGGATATATTATTTGGAATACCTAGTACACACGTAACTGTGAACTTATCTCTTTTGAAAATATGCTTTCCAAAAGAGATTTTCACTTGATCTTTGAAAACGCGTTCTATTTCGCTTGCGATGCTTTGATAAACTTCTAAAATATTTTGTACCAACTTTATTTACCTTTTTTAGGAATTTTATTTTCGCCAATTCTTGCTGCCATAACCATAACGGTTCTATAATGCAATTTTTGACCTCTTGTGGCAGCCCACTCTTTTAACTCTTCTCTTGTCGGCGCTCTTATGCCCACATGGCCATCCTCCGTTTCTGTAATTTTAAATCCGAAATTTCGTAGAATATTTAAATCAATTCTTTAGTTCTCCGCAGTTTTTATGTTTGAAGTGCGTAATTAAAGGTTAGTAAATTTAACTAAACCCTTAAGTTATGAAACCTATTTCAGATAAACTGCGTGATTTTACAGGACAAAATATATACATAGGTATGGATGTGCACCATAAAAGCTGGAAGGTGCATATTTATAGCGATGAGTTCGAGCTAAAGTCCTTTAGTCAGGATGCTGATGTGGAGCAATTATATAACTATCTCCACAAGAACTATAAGAATGCAAATTACCAAATTGCATATGAGGCTGGTTTTTGCGGGTTCTGGATACAACGATCATTTGCCGCAAAAGGAATAAATTGTAAGGTAATTCATCCTGCAGATGTTCCTACCAGTAATAAAGAGCAACTGCGCAAAACAGATAAAGTGGATAGTAAGAAGATTGCCAAAGGGTTAAAAAATGGGGACTTGAATTGTATTCATATTCCTGATATAGAGCTGGAACTGGATCGGCAATTATTGCGAACCCGGGAACGATTAATCAAAGACGCAACACGATACAAGAACCGCATCAAAGCATTGTTAAAACTCCATGGTATAGAAATTCCTGACATAAATAACAAAGGAACATGGACTAAAAAATTTGTTGAATGGTTACAAAAAATAAGCTTTCAAACTGATAGTGGAACCAGGAGTATGCAGCTTTATTTAGCAGAGTTTTTGTTTTTGGATAATCAAAAAAAGCAGGTAGGTGCAGATATTCTCAGACTATCGCGCTCAATCAGGTATCGTGATAATGTGTCTTTACTGGTAACCATTCCATCAATAGCATTACTAACTGCAATGATATTGCTAACAGAAATCGGTGATATAAGGAGGTTTAAAGGATTAGATGAATTATGCAGCTATTGTGGCATAGTACCTAATTGCCACAGCAGTGGAGAAACGGAACATACAGGTAGCTTAAGCAAAAGAGGAAATGCCATAATAAAAAGAGTATTAATTGAGTGTGCCTGGGTTGCAGTGAGAAAGGATCCGGCATTATTGCTATATTATAAACAACAGCTAAGCCATATGAAAGGTCAGAAAGCAATTATTAAAGTTACCAGAAAACTATTAAGCAGGATAAGATATGTGTTGATCAATCAGCAACCCTATATAAATGGTGTGATTTCTTAATTAATTGCACATAATGCATTCTGCATAATAAAAACTTAAATTGGCATACAAACGCAGTGAGACTCTTGCAGCCGAAAGGACTGCTCTTCGCAGTTTGCGTTATGCCTCTTATATTACTAACAAAAAATTGCAGTAATGTCAATTATACATTATCTGCTCAGAGAAGAATGTTTTTATAATGCTTTGCACCAACATGTGTCACGATAGAAATAAATAATTGTACATCAGATACACAACCATATTCAGCTTTAGAACATACAATTATTCATTTCCATCGTGTGCAAAAATAAATTTGGATTTCAACATAGAAGAGTCTCAACTCCGAGCCTTTTGTGCGTGAGCTGGACTCTGCGAGGCATAATCATCGTCTCTCTTTTCTAAATATACATCATCTTTACATGGCAGAAGTTTTAATTACAGCCTTTGATTCTCCGCCTACCGCAGAGTTCTGCCAACCCTCACAGCTTTGCAGAGAAACTCTGCGGAGAAGTAAAAGCCGCTGATCACTCAGCGACTTTTCACTTTTTATTACTGGCTATTTTTTTTCTTACTTAACCTCCCAAAATTACCCCATCACTAACTCTGGAACATTACCCAATATCTCTCCTCTATTTTCAATATTCATGATCAGTTTCATTCACATACTCATCAGAACGATAAATTTTCTTTAACTCCTTGCCACAGTATGGACAAAATTCTATTATGCTTCTTTTAACTTTGTCGTCAAAATCTGAATAGCCCTCGGTAATTATGTAACGGTACACATTACCTGTATATTGAGCTCTCTCTATAAAATATGGGCTCAATTTAATAATCCTAATATTAAGCCCCATACCTTTGTCTGCTTCATAATGAAATCTGAAAGCGTTACAACAAAACTTCTTCATGTATAACCATTAAACTTTATTTAAGTGGTGTCGCTATAGAGTTTAAAGCTTCCACCAGATTTTTCCCTTCAAAAATATATTCAGTACTAACTTTTCCAGTTGGTCCGTGTATTCCCGTTGCAAATCTTAGTTCATTGGAATATTCAAGTGACTTTAACGAGAACTGGCTCATTTCATATTGCATTACTTGTCCACCCTGTTTTATATACGTCGCTGCTACAGTGGCATCATTTGTTAAAAATAATATTGAAGAGCCCTGCTCTGTTCCTGTTGTGCCTCTATATAAAGTTGTTGTTACATCAAACTCATTTATGGGTTTAAACAGTTTTACAAAATCAGCAACTGCTTTGCCTGCTGGAGAACTTGCAACCTTTTGCGTTGCTGTGGCAATAGTCAAAGGTCTTATTAGGGCATTAGGAATAATTGTCCCCAGACCAAGCCCTATCGTTCTCCATTTTGCCTGATCATCTGATACATTTCTATCCCACACACCAGCAGCCTCCAGGCGATCTACTCCATCAAGATATTTCACTACATTCATTTGCTCATTAAAATAATCATTCCAGGATTGGCTTGGATTTGTTGAATTAAAATATCCAGCAAACTCTCCTGATTTACTATTAAACCTTGCTTCGAATGTAATTGGATCTTCTTTAGCACCTGCTGTAAAGCTTTTTAATGTACCTGCTCCAGGCCGCACTGTGACAGATGAGTTTTTAAGTTTTTTAACTCCTCCATCAAATGTTGTAAAACTTCCGGGAGACATTATCATCGAGCCACCATTGACTGTAGGCACAGAAGTGTCACCCAGGGGATCACTATTATAAATTGGATTGTTATTAAACGCCGCATACGGGCTTATACCAACAGTTGGCCGTGGATCCACACTTAAAAACCTCTGCACAACTTTTGTTTCAGGTTACAGGTTGCCGGTTACAGGTTTTTCGTCAAAGAACTTTTGTTGCTTTCACAACACCCGTAAAAATAACCTTTTTTCTTTTCAACTGATTTTTCAGTTGAAAGAAAAAAAATCATCCATTCCACCAGGATATAAACTCCCTTATCAGTTTTACTATTTCTACCAGCACTTTGGCGAACGCCAGTATATTTTCGATTTTCTTACTGCCTGTCGTGGTTTTATCTGTTTTACCGCTGCGTTTTTGTTTAGACATAAAATCTCCATTTTGTTGGAGATTTCCACTATGCCCGCAGAGCCGGGTCAAAAGTATTTACCAGGATTGATAACAAAAAGGACAAATTAAAAATGCCGATATCTTGCCGATATCTTGCCGATAGATTGCTGATAGATTGCCTATAGCTTTTCACTTCCAGTTGATTTTTCATTTGAAAGAAAAAACCGGGCTATTGCCCGGCTTCGTTCTTTCGCTGTTCAAAATTCAGCAGCGCTTCCATCAGGCTGTTGCCGCTTGCTACAACCTGGTCGCCGTAATCTTCTAAAAAGTTCGCTTCATCTATCTCTTTCACTTTGATGATAGAATAATCTGTTACGGTTGATTTCTCATTGATCGGGTAAGTGATGTAATACTTCATGGCTGTAATTTTAGTTGGTGATAAAAAATAAAATGCAGCAAAAAATGCTTAGCGACCAGCCATTAGCGGCAAAAGAAAAAGCCAAAAGCAGAGCCAAAAAAAAGGCCATACCACTGCTGATACAAATACATTCAAAAGCTGGTGTAGAATATCAGGACGAGGACATAGGCGCAGCTTTTTTTTGGTGTCTTTTGGCGGCCTTGTGTGTTGGCATGCCGCAATACCTTTGCTATGCCATTTTTATGCTTTCATTCCTTTACCATACTGCCGGTAGGCTTTGCCATTGACCGACTGGAAGGAGATGGCATAAAAACAGATTCGTGGCTTGCCACACCACTTGGGGAAGCGTTGGCTGGCACGGCTTCCGCTATTGTGTGTAGGGTTTTGTGTATAGCTATAGCGGGCGGCGTTGTTGGATACTTAACATAATGTGCCTATAGGATTCCCGCCGGTGTGTTGGCATGTGTACATAAGCCGGGCAGGCGGGATACTATAGGAACACATTATGTTTAAGTAGCTTCCGCCTGTGCGCCGGCTTTTTTGTGGCTTGTGAAGCGATAGCCGTGCAGCTCTTTGACACTGCAATGATGGCTTCTGTGTTCCGGCTCTGTGTGCAGTGGCAATGTGCTGCATGAAGCGTTAGGCAAGCGACAAAAAATGCGTGGGAAGGCGGCAACAACGCAGGAAGGCTTTTGTGTGCCGGCTTTGTGGGTGAGCTAAAGCCTAAGCCGTGCTGTGAGTGGGCTTATCTGGCTTTATTCTCTCGCTGATGTTTATTGATATCGCTGGGCTTTGTTCTAAAGCTGATATTATTGCAACGGATGTAATTTTTCTATTGCTGATTTTAATTCCTCAAGCCCGGTTTGTTTGTATGCTTCCGTTGATGCTGCCCTTCTATGCCCTGCAAACTCCTGCACTATCCGTATATCATTGTTTTCTTTGAGCAAATGTGCAATAACGCTTTGACGGATTTTTAAAGGGATAAGTTTGTCCGGTGGTTCTCTTTTGTAGTTAATCATTTTATTGATAGCAGACGGGCGCAGTTGCAACCCTTCGTCAGTCAATAAAAAATATTCCTGCCGCTTTGATGGCTTCTGCTTCCGTTGCCAGGTCTTATATTCATCTTTCAGGTAATTATGGAATAGCAGTATTTGTTTTGGTTTTAAATTTAATGTCCGCTCTTTATTTTTTACATTGGCTTTGACGTAAACTGTACCAGCTTCCAAATTAATATTACTGACCTTGATTTGGGTAATTTCCAAAACAGTCAATGCCTGATATACCAGTAAGCTAATAATGATTTTATTTCTTGTTTGATGTACCGGATTTTTGCTTTGCCAGCTTTCATACAGTTCTTCCAAAATCTCCTTTGCATACAATGTTTCAACCGGTATCGCCCGGTTGATCTGGTCTTTTAAATTCAGATACTGGCAGGGATGGTCTTTCCTTTTTCCGGTAGCTACTAAAAACCGGTAGTAAATTTTTATGGCAAACAAATTATTCCGTAATGATTTGGGATGTAAATTTTGTTCTCTTAATAAACCAATATAATCTAAAATATCCGTGTAGCCGGCTGTAGCAGCTTTGCTGCCTGATGCCAGTAAAAAACGATTGATCATGTTTTCATAACCATTGATGCTTGTTTTGCTGTATTCATTTTGCAAATATTGTTTGAGTGTCGTCATGTATCATTTTTTTGAGTTGATGTTGATTGATATGCGTATAGATCTGGGTAGTTTCAAGTTGTGAGTGTCCTAAGAATAACCTTACCTGCTCTACCGGTATGCCCTGTTCTAAAAGATGTGTAGCTATGGAGTGCCGTAAACTGTGGATGGTGATTTCTTTCTCCTGTAATGCTTTATTGTCGGTTCTGTTGATAATGCGTTTTAAATATTTATTGTACGTTTCGTCCTGCATTCTTCCGCCTCTGCTGTGCAACATAAAAGCCGGTTGATTATTTTCTATATTCAGTGCATAATCCCTGCCCTGTGTCAAGGCTTCTCTTTCATGATAATAATAATCGGATAAGTCTTTTATCACACCACCTGACAGCGGCACTATCCTTTTTTTATTGCCTTTCCCTTTGGGAACTATCAATATTTTTTCCCTAAGCCTTATGTCCTGTATGTTGCAGTTTTCCAACTCTGTCGCTCTTAATCCGCAACCATACGCCAGGCTCAATATGGCTCTTTCCTGCGCCGTCCCGGTAACTTCATAAAGCTGCTGTATTTCCTGTTGGGTAGCTATATTCCTTGTACTGCCTGCTTCATCTTTGGGATAGTAAAATTTCAAAATACTGCAGGGATTTATTTTTATCTGCCGTTGCTGCAAAAGCATTTCAAATAAATCTTTTACTATCCGCATGTGGCTATGTGTTGTTTTGCTGCTTAATGAGCCGCCATCTTTTTTGCTTGGCCTCGTGCCGATATATTCGTAATAACGGCTTATTTCTGGCGCTGTAACGCTTGTAATATCATTCGTGCCTTTACACTCTAACCACTGCAAAAACTCGTTGAGGTAATTAAATCTTGCTTTGTAGCTCTCGGGCACATAACCCAGCCTTTTCTGGTACTGGTAAAATGTTTGTGCTAGTTGCCGGTAATGTTCTGTTACTACTATGACGTTTGTTGGCCTGCCCATATACATATACTTTTAAGAACGGTGAACACCAAAGGCCTTATAACACAAAACCCTTTGCTGTAAAGGGTTCTGGCGTTCGGTCTGGCGTTCCGTGGCGTTCGGTTATAATTGAGTTAACTGGTTGTTTAAGTTATCCTTTATTCTTGCCCTTACTGCTGCTATATTATCCCAATGAACTATTTTGTAAGTGTAACCCCTGTTGGCAAATCCATTTTGCTTTAAGTATTCCAGGTTTACTAATTTTTGTATGTAATAATGTTGCTGCGTTTTGCTTACGCCGGTTGCCTCTCTTACTTCAAAACGGTTGAACTGATACTGCCTGCCTTTCTTTTCTACAAAGGATTTCAGTTGCTCAAAAAACTGTCTTAGCGAACCGTCCAGCTCATCCACCTTTAGTAAAATGCTTTCAAACAAAATATCACAGGCGGTTTGTAAATCTTCCTTTTCAGTAATTAATCTTCCCTGTTTGTCACGGCTCCTTTGATACTGATTAAGCAAGGTTATTTGTTTTACAAAACTTTGGTACAACTCATTTAATCGCCTGATCTTGTGCGCTTCTTCCGGCAGCTTTATTTTACCCGCATAAGGGTTGATCACTTCATAAGATTTCAGTAACCGGATACAGTTCTGCAAAAACTCACTCACTTTCCTTTGTGTGGCTTTATCTATCAGCCCGGCGCTGATTTCATTTTGATACCGGATAATTTTTTGTGTCTGCTCTGTACTTTCATCAACGGCTATTAAAAAACTACGGCTTACATTATCTTCATATACTTCGCCTTTAGTTGTGCAACTTACACTTGCAATAGGCCCTCTTACTGTCCTTTCCCCACCTCTTATACTGCCGTTACTGTCTTTGATACTGGTGGAAGTGATCAGGATTTCATTGCTCTGCAGCTCTCTTACCGCAAGCTGTGCATCTTCTTTCAGTCCGTCCAGGTCTTCAAAGCAAAGCAGCTTATTTACAAAAAAATATTCGTCCTGGTTGTAAAAGCTGTTATCCGTAACTCTTGTATATCGCTTTACATCTTCATCAGGCATCAGGTGGCTGATCACTTTTAAGAGCCTGGTTTTACCGCTCCCGCTGCTCCCTTGTATCAGTGCATGTAATGTGTCGGGCATCTTGTAAGAGCTGGCTATCACAAACAATAATATACGGTTGGTTTCCTCTCCGGTAATGCCGGCTTTACCTATCAGCTCATTAATGCGCCTGATTAAATCTGTTTCTTTTAAAAACTCAATGCACCTGGTTGCCGTTGCCGCAGGCACTTGTATCCTGCTTTCCTGCCTACCTTTTGATTTGTATTGCTGCCTGTCGCGGTACTGTTCTAATAAATTTGTCAACTGCAATAAATCAGCTTCAACAACTTCTTTGCTTAGCCCTAACTTTTCTGCAATGGTTTTGCAGCTTGCTTCTACCTGCTTGTATTCGTACAGGTCTAACTTTAGCGTGATGCTCTGCATATTATTTAAGCGTTGAGTATGATTTGTAAAGTGATTTTTAAACTGTCCATCTGCTCCACTCTAAAGCCTTTTATCTGATACAGGGCTTGCGTGCCCTGGTATTGTAAGTTGTAGGGGTTGTTGGTATCAAGCCCTGTTGTATTCGGCTGTATTGTTGCTGTAGCAACGCTTGCAGCTTGTGTAGTTTGCAAACAGTCATCTTTGTTTTGTATCGGTACTTGCAAAGTTTCACCTTCAATAAAAGGTGTTGCCTGCCAGTCCGGCAGGCGGGCTTCTTCTTTTTTATTTTCAGTTGGTTCATTTGAAAGAAAAAAATCAAACGCTTTCCTTGTGGTGATTAAATGCGCAAGTATATCAGGGCTGTGTCCCTGCAATAAACTGTTTACATCTTCTCCCTGTGGCACATCAATATTTGTAATATTTACTTTTGGATAAGCGGATTTTAACATCGGCGCATATTTTGCAACTGCTTTATTGCCTGCTTCATCACCATCCAGGAAGAAAATAATTTCTTCCAGTTCTTTTAACCGGCTCACCGCCACGGTGTGTTCTTCGGTTAGTCCGTTTGTACCGAACAATGCCAACACTTCGTAATTGCTTTTGATACTGTCCTGCTCCAATAGTGTTGCTGCATCTATAATGCTTTCCGTTAGTATCAGCTTTCTTGTTTCAGCTTTCGGATAGTTCGGATATAAGCCCTGTCTGTCCCTTAAATAAAAATGCCTTTGCTCTTTATCGGATAATGTGCTGCGGAAGTATAGAGAAACGATTTCGTTTTGCTGGTTGCGCAACGCAAAGCAGATGCACCATTTGCCAAAAGGCTTGTAAGCTGTGTCGCCTGTTCTTCCTGTTAATCCCAGGTCTAATAACAAGCCATATTGTAAACACTGCTTTATCATGGCTTCATCTTTCCTCGCACCATGATGGAACTGACCGGCATTATAGCCTACTTCTGTTTTCTTAAAATCAATGCAGCGGCTTTGTAAATACTCCTGCGCCGGCTTGGAGTTGTGTATCGCATTTTTAAAATAGGTAAACATATTGTGCAAAAACTGCTGCCGGCTGATAGTAAGTTTTGCAGTTTCATTGTTCACTGATGTGTGCCGGTGTTTTATTTTGCCTTCGTAGTAACCGATCATCTCCACAGCTTTCAGGATAGCTTCATGTTTCGTACAGTTCTCTTTGTGGAGAATAAAATCTATTACATCCAGACTTTTGCCGTGGGTCTTGCAGTTGCTACTGAAGCAATAACACGTATGCGTTTTATAATACACCTGCAGGCTTGGTGTTTTATCATCGTGGAAAGGGCAGTGAAGCCGAAGGCTTTTATCAGGCTTTAGGTTGTAGTACTGCAATACCTGGGCTAAAGTAAGCTGCTGTTTGATTTCCGGTATTGTCATCGGGCAAGCTTTTTAAGGGTCTGCTTTACTTCGGCAAGGGCAGCTTTGTACTGTTGCTCCTCTTTGGCTTCATCTTCCAGCGGTTCAATGATCAGCAGTTTTTCACGGGTGGTGATGCGCACTGTGTCGCCTATATTAAAACCCAGTTCCGCCAGCCATGCACCGCTTACATTTAACCAGGGTACATTTTTATTACCCGTTGGGCTGTCCTGGCATGGCCTGCTCCTGCCACATAGCTTTATCTGTTTGCCCGGATTTGCTGCCATAGAAAAATATTTTTAAAAATTTAAAAACACATTATCAGGTGCAAAGAAACATAATTCTGTTTACACAAACAACATTTTCCTATTTTCAGATACATTTTTATATTCCTACATTTGCCTAAAACCTGCAAATACAGGTGTTTTACCACATAAAAAGGTGTAATTATGGACAGTTTTGGCAAAAGACTTGCGGAATGCAGAAAAGCTAAAAGCCTCTCCCAGAAAGACCTGGCAAAGGCTTTTAATACTTCGCATACCACCATTGGCAAATACGAACGCGATGAGATGACGCCTTCTATTGAAGCTGCTAAAAAACTGGCAAAGCTCCTGGATACTACCGTAGGTTATTTATTGGGGGAGAACGAACAATCCAACCTCTTTAAAGACCCGCTCATGCTTAAACGGTTTGAAGATATTGCCACACTCCCGGCAAAAGAAAAAGAATGCCTCCTCACAACCGTTGACCATTTTATTAAAGCAAGTAAAATCTCCTTGATATAAAAAAACCGTTGAGCAACCAGCGGCTCTTACTTTTATTGTACGGTACAAGCGGACGCTTACACCTGGCGTTTGACTATTTACAACCTTGCGCCTGAGTGAGGGAAGATATAAAATTCTTTATTTACTATGATTTTTGAAACCCTGATAATCTGATACACTACCGAAACCTAATATTTTTTATAGTCATGTTCTAATACTTCAATAAGAATATCTTCTAATTCAGAAACATCTGTAACGCTCATATCCACTTGAACAACCCCCTCTTCAGCTACAGCAAGAGATGAAAACTTCCCAGGTGTATATGGCTTGTAAGGCGAAATTGTAATTATACCATTCTTATCCCTGGTAATGCTGCATGAGTTTGATTTTTTGTATAAATCCGTATAAGATTTTTGACCCATTTTTTTTAGGGTTTCCTTTTCCAAAAGGGGCTTCTTCTCTACTGAAATATTTGGAATATTAGTCCTGCTACTCTTTAATGCTTTAAGAATAGCTTCAATCAGTTTGCTATCACTATCCGCAACCGCAACTCTCAATATAGGTTCATCAGTCACCCATATCCAGTCTTTAGTTTGAGACTTTGTAACAATAATGTATTCTTTATTTGTTTTATACACTTGACAGAAATGCATGCTCTATTATTTTACGACATTTATTTGTACATTAACCCCATTATCTTTTCCATATTTTATTGCTTCCTGAAGTTGTTCTACTTGAGATTTTGTAGCTCCTTTGGGAATACCTACATCTAAAACTTTCTTCTTAATTTGATCCCCCAAAACAACGTCTTCACCTTTAACTCCCCCTTTAAACTCGGCTAATTTATCAATATAACCCTTTAATTTGTTGTAAACTGCTTTAGAACCTTCCTTCATGTAAGTAGGAGCTCCTAAGTCTAATGTTTTAATACTCGTAGCAACTCCTTTTATAAATTTATCTATTACTTCAAAGCCTGGTGTCAGGTTCCCTCCTCTCATTTTCTCATAAACAAATCCCCTTTCGAGCCAGGAAGTGATTTTCCATATGGAGCCGCCTGAACCTTTTAGTATACTTGCTACAGTGTTGCCTAAAGGACTTAATGCCTTTCCTAAGGCCCCTAACATAGCGTAATCCTGGAGTTCGCTACCCATTGCTACATCGTGCCAGCTATATTTTTTAAGTGTAGGGCTTTTATTTGAGTTTGTAACGGCATTTATAAATTTGCCCAACATGTCAGATTTATTCTTGTAATAAAAGCCAGGTTGCCCAGGAATTGTAGTTAAGATTTGATCCTCCCTTACACCTTCGGGCAATTCAGTTCCATAGTAGTTATTAAAACCAAGCATCATTATTGAAGGGTCTGTCGACCAAATAAACATCCCTTGTCCATTTGCATACCAATCAGCACCATCAGGGTCAATATTTAATATAGGATTATTGCCTAAAGGCATGTAAGGGCTTTCATAAGGTTTCACCACCGGATCCACATTCCATCTTCTCCCCAACCTGGGCTCATACTGCCAGAACTCGGCGTTGTAGCTGTTATAAGGACCATTGACCTCATGATCTGCCTCCTGCCCGTTGAACCCGTACCGGTATTTCTGCCAGTGATTATTGGTCACCCTGCCGGGTAGGGTCATCCCGAAGGGCGAGTAGTCCGCCGCGGTTACCACGTCGGCTTTATAGCTGGCTATTACTGAAGGATTGCCCGATACAGGCACCGGTTCCCGCTTGTCCGTTACCGTCAGCATGACATTGCCCAAATGGTTCGTTACTTCAAAGAGCTTGTTGCCGCGGGTAAAGTTAATCAAATAAGTGTCTCCCAACCCGTCTACATGTTCGGGTGCATATTTTTGTACATTATCTACATTCAAATCACGGTTAATGATGCCCAGCCGGCTGCTGCCGTACATATGGTGCTCTGCCAGCTTCAGTGTGCCTTCAGAAGCGCTCTTCACCTGGTTCACCTTGTATACGGCTAATACATTGCCCTGCGCATCTCTTACATACCATATATAGTTGTAATTCGCATTCACCCCCGAGCCGTGCCGCTGGTACTGACCGATCCGGTTGCCCGATGGATCGTAATTGTAATACACATGCTGCGCCGTGGCATTCGCTACCGCCGATTTATTGAACTCTGTTATCTTGCCGTATACATTCCACTTTATGACAGAGATGGCGCGGTTGGCGGCGCTTACCAGGTTGCCTATTGCATCGTACTGGTAATTGCCCGGGCTCTGGTTTTTCAGATCCACGTTCACCCCGTAGGAGGTTACCCCGTAATCGTTTACATACTCCAGCTTATTGGTGCCGGCTATATAACGGTAATACAGGCTGTCCATCAACGGGTTGGCGGTCAGGTTGCCGTTGCGGTCGGCACGGGTAATATTGCCATTGGCATCGTAACCGTAGCGCTCCCGGTACAAAAATGTGGATGCCATCGAGTTCCAGTGGTTAGCGGTATTGTTGAAGCCACGGTAGGTATCCATCGCTACAAGCCGGTTGAGCTGGTCGTAATGATAGTTGTACAGGGCGGCATAGCCGAACTCGGTGGTATTAGTCGTAACGGCGCTGATATTGCCGTTGTACAAGGGCTTATACGTGCCGGCTGCCAGCTTATGGGTATAAGCGGGGAAGGGATTGGGCGCCGCGCTGTTGATGGCGGTATAATCGCCGGTAAAGTACCGCAGCGTAATGCCGATGGCGTCTGCCGCTACATAAGGGTTGGCGCCGGCGCGGGCGTCGCCGCCGGGGTCGTATGCCGGCGTGGTGCTGTTGCCGTTGATGCCTTTCAGCCAGCCCTGCAGGGTATAGGTATAGTCCACGCCCTGCACCTGCTGCTGCCCGATGATGGTGCGCGCCAGCGGACCATGCCTGTAGTACTGGTATTTGGCTTCGTGCTCTTCCAGTCCCTGCTGGTACAGGAATATTTTGTTATCGGTGGTGTATACGTCTGTCAGGCGGTTCTCGGCATCGTATTCATAGCGGTGGTAGAGCTCATCATTCTGACCGGGCTGGTAATGCACTTCGTTCACCTTGCCGCTGATCAGGTCGTAATGGTAGGCAATGGTTTTGCAGGCATTGGCGCCGTGGTGGGTCATGGGACTGTAGGCATTGCTGCCGTACAGGTTGCGCATGGTATCTACATTGCCGTGGATGTCATAGCTGTAATCTATCCCCGCAGTATAGCTGATGCCGGTAATGAAATACTTCGCATACTGGGCGTTGTAGGTATACGACGGTTTTTCGAAATACCGGGTATAGCTTACACGGTTGCGCAGGGTATGCGGCTTCTGGGTGAACTGCAGCTCTGTTACGCAGGGGGTGCCGTCTACGCTCGGCTCATCGTATACGGTACGGGTCACCATTTCGGCGCCGTAAGTATTGTTCACGTTGTTGTAATAGATCCAGTTGAACAGCGCCTGCGGGTCTTTGCTGATGGTGTTGGTCATGGCGGTGGGATGGGGTTTCTGTCCCGCTTCGGTGATGCGGCTCAGCGAGTCATAGATCGTATAGCTGTATTTGCCGTCTATGAGCTGCTGCGCGTTTTGCGATACCGCCGGCCTGCCCAGGCGGTCGTACCAGTTCACTCTTTTGCCGGCATCGGGCGTTTGCTGGCTTACCACCTGGTTCAGGCTGTTGTAACGGTATACCGTGGGCATGGTGTGCGAGGGTGTCCAGGCCTGCCCGGCGTTTCTTTTCAGGGCAACCGTATCCAGCCAGCCCTGCCGGCGGATGGCATTGACACCCGCCGGGGGAATGGTTTTTACCAGGTTGCCTGCCTGGTCGTAATAGTATAAGGTATAATGGTACTCACTTACGGGATGCTCAACGGTAAACGATTCAACAGACGCTGCGGCTAAACATTTGGCCGCGTATTTACTGTTGAAGCTTTGGTCAAGCGAATCTTTATAGGCGTTGTAGATCTCCGTTCCGGACTGTATTGCCAGTACGCTGCTGTCGGAACAGGGCGGATCATAGATGTCCTCATAGCGGAGCGTGGGGTTGGTGGGCTCGTTTTTGCCGCAGAGCAGGAGACTTGAGGGTGCGGTGGCCTGTATTTCATCGCACGCATCCAACCTTACTCCGGCCCGCTTATATATTGAATCAATCTGGGCATAGGTATGGCTGGTGCCATGTTTAAGGTTAAAGTAATTTTTGAATGCCAGCTGACAATCAGTAGCGCCGGCGCAGATAAAGGAAGGATCAACAGTTGCAGGGCGGACGGTATCAGTAAAATCTTCAAAATACATTGTATTATCATTTACATCGCCCACCCTGAACCAGTCAATGACAGCGTGGCGTTCCCATAAGCCTAAAGTAAAGTTCTGTTGCTGTCCGATAGCTACAGTTGAATCCCTGGAATGTTCCCAAACCTTTTTACCGTTATAATATAGTTCTGCTTTGCCCGGCTTAACAACAGTTTTAAATACCATCCAATCACGGTATGCATATGCATTGCTATCAATCAAAGTATAACCCGGAAAAACCTGCGCGGGAGCGGCGTCATACATGTATAACGTGGGGTCAAACATATGAAGTCCTGTCACCCCGTTGGCTGTTCCTGCAAAAAACATTGCCTGCAGGCTCCTGAAACCTAAATGAAACATATCGCCGAGGCGTTCGTTCCGCATAAACTTAAATCTTGCAGAAACGGTATAGCCATCCTGGGAGCAGAATTTATTAAAATTAAGCTGGTAATTGTTATACCAGCCTCTCGGCCTTTCTCTGATTGAATCAGGAAGATAAATAACGCCATCATGCACCAGGTCTGCTAACCGGGTATACACATAACCGCCCGTATCCCAGTTGTGCACCACTCTTCCGGGTTTTGCATTTACATAAAAGCTGTCAATCAAATGCTCCAGAGAATCTTTGTACCCTTGCGTTGCTGCAAACCCGCATACATCAAGAACTTTACCACAAGACTGCTGATAGATAGAATCCAATTGAGCAAATGAAAAGCTGGTGCCTCGCTGGGTATTATAATAACCGGCAAAGGATGTCTGGCAACTGGCAGGATTACATTCTGTTATGAGATCTGTTGGAAGCTTTAACATGGAGACGTTGTCGAAGTTCTCAACATGAAGGAGTTCATCGTGCTCGCCATATATTTTAATCCAGTCCATACTGGCAGAGGCATGAACTGTGCCATGGTAACCCAATCCCACCCCCCCGACTGGTGAGGGTCGCTCTGCGGAAATATATTGTAAAACAAGCTTACCGTTGATATAGTATTGATACTTACCATTGTCGTACCGGAGTTTAATATTGACCCAATTATTAAAGCCGTTTGGCAAAGTATCAATAGGATGCTCTATCGTATTTCTCTGAACACTGTTGAATCCTACCGAGTGGGCGCTGATTACATATCCGTATGGTTGTAATGCTATTCTGAGGTAGGCAAACATACAGCTACCGGTAAATAAAACAACCTGTCCACCTGGTAGATAATTTACCCTTATACGTCCTTCAACACTAAACCGTTTCTTCGACTGAACATTCCAGTTGCAGCGCGGCCATCCATACTGTAAATGACTATAACCATATACTGTTGAATCAAGATATCTGGCTGGCGAAGTTGCCATCCCGTCATGAATGATTTCAGATGATGCTCCAATAACTTCATGGTTGGGGTTTCTTGCGGTATTCCCTGCAAATTGAAAATAAGGAGTTCTTGATGTTTGGGTATTTAGATAACTATTCTTCAGCATTTCAAAGGCATCGCAAATCGCCAGAGACTCACATACATCCGGTCTTCTTCCACAATGTTTTAAATAAACCGAATCTATCTGGCTATAAGTATAAGATGTACCTTTTTGCTGGTTGAAGTAGGTAACAAAAGGCGCCTGGCAATTGGCAGCAGGTTGCGGACAAAGGAACGAAGGACTAATTGTCGCGCGGGTGGAAGGATCGTTGTAATCTTCAAATAAAGTAAGATTGCCGGAAGCATCATACATTTTTACCCAGTCAATAGCGCCCTGGTAATCTAAAAATGCCAGGGTAAAGACAGATTCATTTATCAATGTTGTTCCATTCCGGGATATTTGTTTTACCAGCGTATTATTGAAATATATTTTAAAATCAGCAGGTGTAACCGTGACTTTGAGCGTATTCCATGACTTATATATGATATCCGGATCACTGTCCAGCAACTGCAAGCCGGAAAACAATGTGACATAATTTGCATGATCCGGAGAGACTCCTTTAATTTCCCTTAAATAAAACCCCGGAGTTCCCGGTTCCTGCCTGCACAACCCAAACCACACATTATTATCCTGGAAATAAAACACATCATCCACCGCATTCAGCACTTTCTTCAGCGATTTAAATCTCCATTCTATGCTATAGCCATTTTCGGTACAGAATTTATTTCCGTTACTATTTCTTGTTATATTTTGAAAATATACCCACTCCCTGGAGGTTGTATCACGTACTGCCTGTGGCCAGCACAGCATACCATTTGAAGTAATTAAATTCATATCCGACAATATAGTGGGAGTGATATATGCCGATTGCGCATACGACTCAAACCGGTACGGATTCACATCCCTATTATACCTTTTCATCAACGCCTGCAGGCTGTCGCAGGCAAAGCTTACGCCGCAGCTATCCAAAAACTGCAGGTATTCAATGGCTGTTTTGCTGAAGCCGAGCTTACTGTTCATGTAGCTGCTGAACAGGCGGTTGGTTTGCTGCTGCTGCTCGTTCACCTGCTCATAAGCGGGTATGCTGCCGGGGAAGCCGGCTTTAAAAGAAGTGTATACCGCGTTCACCTGGCTGCAGTCCACGCACACATCGTAGCCGGTGGCGCATTGCAGCGCAGGCGGCAATATGAGAGGGTTGGGAATATAGCGGCAGTCAATCATTCCGCTGCACAGGTTGCGCAGGCTGTCAAGCGTATTATTGCTGATGCTGGTATGAAAGGTCTGCTGAATATAATCACTGAAGCTGCTGTAGCCGCTGCCGGATTGATACTGGCTGTAAAGCGTGCTGATCTTGTCGCAGGTGCAGTCGTCGGGGCGGCTGTACCAGGGCTGATCCACCACCGCAACGGGCTGGCTGTAGGGTAAAGGATGTTCCAGTAAATACGCGTTGCAGGCGCTGCTGTTGGGCCTGCCGGTGCTGTCGTTGTAATGGGTGATCAGCGCATCGAAGCTGCGGAAACCATAGCTGCTGGCGGGGCGCACGCTGCTCGCGCCAAAGGGATGGGTGGAATCGGCGCCTTCTTTACAGATCGCGACCAGGCGGGGGATGAGCCGGGCTGAATCCTCGCTGCTGTAATTACAGGCGCTGAGCTGGTTCCACCAGTAGGATACATAGTTCTCACAGCTCCTGCCGGCAATGGCATCTATACTGTCTTTCCCGGCCTGCAGGGCGGCTCCGGCATCATCGCCTAAAAACGCGCCTGCCTCGCCGCGGGTCATGGCTTCGGTCATAAATACCGGCACGGCGGGCGCGCTGATCACGGGGTGGGATACCTGCGTGCTTATATAGGCATCGATCCACTTGCGCTTCAGCCGCAGGTACTGGTCGCGGAAAAACCGCCAGGCCATATCCCGCTCGCCCTCGCACATCAGCGTGCCGCTGAACGCATGGGAAGGGGTATTTGTAAAAAGGCTGGCACAGGTTTCATCGGCGGGATCGCAATGCCCCATGATGCTGGCGAAGGCCCACAGGTTGAACGTATTGCCGCTGTGGGTCAGGTAATTTTCCATCGAGCTTTTTAACCAGCCTTTTACAGTGGCATTGGCGCCTCCGTAAAACAAAGAATCATTGCCATAGCTGAACCCTGAGGCCGGGGCGGTATTGGAGTTGAGCGGGTTGAGATAGCCTTTGGCAGCCGCTTCGGCATAGGTACCTGTCGCTTCAAAGCCGGCGTCCCAATGATAGCCGGGCTTCATCTTTTCATGTTCCAGCAGCAGCCTGTATTCGGGATGCAGCGGCAGCAGCCTTTCGGCCCACTCAGGCTCAAAATTATTGAGATACTGCCCAGGGTCCATCGACAGGGGATTTACCGCCTGGTCAAGACCGCTGTAGTCTGCAGTCGTGTACAGCGGCTTTCCTCCTGAAATATTGAAAATACTAAGCTGCGCATGGCTGTTGGGATACTGCGCATACTGCCCGAAAGGCGGGGTCATATCCAGCAGCATCCTGTCGCGGTACTGCTGGTATTCATACCAGGGCTCCCCTTCCTGCACGCAGCGCTCTCCTCTTTGCCCGCGTATGCGTTCCAGTTGCTGGGCAATTATTTGTTCTTTGGTATGCACGGTATGGTGCGGCGCATACAGGCTGTCGCGGTACCAGTCCATGGCGTCTTCGCGCAGGGTGAGCTTTTTGGTTACCACATAGCTGCCGGGCTGCAGCACAATGTCAAAGCGCAGGTCAAAGGTATCTGCCGCGGCGCAGGTGGTATCATATAAAGGCGGGGTGAGCCGCACGTTGCTTCTCCTGTATACACAGGCGGTATCGCCGGGCATGCGCTGGTTATTGCAATCATCCGTTACGGTAATGGTAAGGTCATACAAGCAATCATAACAAATGTCCTCGTCATCCTTATCCTGTAACAGGAGCGATTCGGGGTTCAGTGTATAACGGAAGGTATGGGTATCGGCTACGGATACCAGCAGCCCGCTGACGGATTCAATGCTGTTGCTCCGCACCACATTGTTGTTGCGGGTGAGCAACGGGTCGGTTTGGGTGGCGGAGGCATAAGAAGGTAATGCCTGCAATGAATCCGGCACCGGGCCTGCCAGCGCGGTGGCCACCGTGCGCCCATGCATGTCCACGTACGATACGCTGTACTGCCCGTTGGCATCGCGCACCATGTTTTTCTGGTAATGCGAGGCATACCCGGCTTCGGTACCGAACAGCGCGTCCAGGTCACGCTGCACGGGGGTGCCGTAATAATAGCTGGTTTCGTGCCCGCTGCCGGGCCGGAACTGCGGCCCTGCCCCGCCCTGGGCGGCTATGCGGCCGGTATTGTCCTGGGCATACTTTACTTCGGTATAGGGATAGAGCTGCGCATCGGGTATATAGCGGTGGATGAGCTCCTCTTTGTTCTGGTTTTGCGGTGAATAATATTTAGACGCCCCGGATACGGCAGCCAATGGCGGGGCGTGGTCTTCGCAATAATCAGCCGCGTTCGTAAGCGTATCGTATTTTCCCTGGTCGTACTCAAATGCCGTCGCGGTATTAATATCCCATCCCTGGTTAAACAACGGGTTGTATTGAATAATGGCGTTGAGCGAAGGCGCCGGCAGCACCTGTATCACGCTCCTGCCCTGCTTGTCGTAAAAGGTTTCGGCTACAATAGTGGTATCGGTCACATTGTCTTTGGTAACGGTCTGGCGGTTGCGCATGATGCCGTCAAAGTACTGTACCACCGATTTGCGTTTGCCTTCTTCCGCAAACGAAGTGGACGCCTGCCAGTTGAGGGGCCGTTCATGACCGCTGCATACATATTCCCCTAACCCGCCTTCGGCCACATGGTCGGAGCTCCACGCCGTTACTTTGCGCTCCCCTTCAATGGTGGTTTGGGCGGCCCGCACCCGGTAAAACAATCTCCCGTCGCCTTCGTATAACAGGGGAATGAAATAATGGCATTTGGAAATGGTGACCCGCGTGGCATTGTGGCGGAACAGCAGGCCGGGACTGAACACCCCGCCCACATCATACCAGCCGGCATCCAGCGCGGTCTGGTCTGCAAAGGTCCATTCCAGGTCGTATTCTTCCGCGGCATTCAGGCTGGGCCACGACACCCGGAGCTCTCCTTTGGAGGATATAAAATCCGTGTTTTGGGTAAGGGAAGTGATGGCGTCGTTCTCACAATCCATGCTGAATATCCTGCCGATGACCATGCGGTTCTCTGCTTTCAGCACGGGCATGATATTATTTAACGCGGCATAGCTGGCGGTAATGCCCAGCACTTTGATCTTTACCCGGCGCGCATCGGTAAAATGGTAAACGGCTTTGCTGTTATAAGCTTTGTCTTTAAAATACTCAATGCTAAGCGTGCGCGACGCGATGGAATCGTAAATGCTGTCTTTGTTGGTAAAGTATATTCTCAGCTCCAGGTCTGCCTTAAACGAATCGGGCGGCATCCTTAACGAGGTTTCATCCAGGTAAAACACGATCATATTGTTCACCGGCAGGGTGGTATCCACGGGGGCAAAGGAGGCTTCATCAAAAAAGAGGGAGTCGATCACGGTCCGGCTGCTGTCCTGGGCCAGGGAGCCTTCCAGCCCGCTGAGCGTTTGCATATATGTTACGGGGCGCCGTTGCGCCTGCGCCTGCTGCGCCACCATGCACAACAATGCCAGCCCCGCGGTGAAAAACCATTTGATGCCCGGTGAAATAACTGTCATGACGATGTCTTTTGTAGATTATTGAGTAATATTGGTTTCAACAAAATAGCCGGTATAGTCCGGGCGTGGTACGAACTGCCCGCCCTGCCATACCACGAATTTGTCTTCGCTGAACCAGCTTCCGGCAATGGGCGCGGTGCTGTAATTGGAAAAAGTAAAAAGGAGCAATGCTTTGCCGCTGGGGAACAGGTCTTCATCCACGCCCGGCGTATCGGCGGGCATATAACATTTTACCTGCTCCATGAGGTAGGTTTTGAAATTGTATCTTACCTCGTAGCTGGTATACATGGCCCCCGGCTTGAAACGTATTTTGAGCGTGCGCACGGAATCGTTCACATTGGTTACGGTAATGCTTTGGGCAAAGCGGCTCCAGTACATCGTATCCGTTACGGGCATATTCATCACATCGGGATAATCCTGCCGGTCGCGTACCGCTATCACGCTGTCCCAATGGCTTACTTTTACACTGTACCTGCTGCCCTGTACAATTTCAGTGCTGTCTATATAGGTATAATACAATCCGCCATGCAGCTTGTAGTAACCGCTCATCTGTTCCGCCACGCTGTCCACATCCAGGCTGTCGGTATACTTTACCTGCAGGTCAAAGCTCAGATCGGGCGCAAGCCGGTAGGTTTCGGCGAGCATTATCATTTCCACTATCTCTGTACCGGGCAAAACGGTCTGCGACCTGCCGTGCATACTTTGCGTTACTGCAATCAATAAGCAAAAGCATCTCATTATGTATTTCATACAATTATTTGTTTTGGTTATTCCCTTATTAATGCGCTGCGTGTTTCTTTAATGGTTTGTATTCCTTTCACGGTTTCTTTTTTCACTCTTATCAGCGTTCCATCGTTGTCGTATTCATAAAAGCTGGCATAATTGTTCTCGTCCAGTTCCGCCATCAGCCGCAGGTTTACCGCATCGTAGGCAAACGATTTCATGCTGCTGTTGTAGGGCTGTACGCGTATGTCATCTGCATAAATGGCCTGTCCGGGGAGACCTTTTAGAGTAAGCTCCATCTGTGTTGCATTAGCCGGTACGGTAAGGATCCTTTCATACCGCTGCCAGGTTTCGATCCGAACGCCTGTGGGGTACAGGCTGGAATCGGAGAGCAGGCTTCCTCCCTGCTTAAATGCCACCGACAAAACATTACCCGGCGATGGACCGGTATCACAATCGGCGCCATCCCTTCTTACCCAGGCGCTTACCACTATTTTCTTCCCGGCAACGGGCTTAAACACCGGCCGGATAATACTATCAGCTTTTATATTATTAAGGTTGACACAGTAATGACTGATCGATTGAAGAATGGAAGCAGCGGGCGCGCTCATTACGCCGGGACGGTACGTGAACCTCCCCGGTATTACCTCCTCCTGCTGCTTATTGCTCCTCCATCTAAGCGATACAAAAGAGGGGATCGTGGTGTTGCTCACATACGTGATCATAACGGGGTAAAGCTGACCTGCCACCAGCGGATAGGGAGTGGTTACGGTTTGAACGCCCTGCGAGAAACCCATAGATGACCGCCCGGCTATATCTATCCTCCCCGAATTACCATTGTATTCAAGAATAAAGGTATACACACCGCTATACCGCGGCTGTATCATGCCTGTCCAGGTAACACTATACAGGCTTACAATAGGGCATTTCGGAAGGGAATAAGGAATGGTATTCCCCCATTGAAAATGAATGCCGGCATTGAATACCGTTGTTTCTGAAAGACATGTCTTGTATCTTCCGGCAAACCCCTGTGTGGTATCTGAGCCCAGCACTTTAGTGGTGTACACCGGTATGGAATCTACCTGTGCGGAAAGTGCATAAGGCAGACTGTCTGTTTTTGACACTGCTGCCGTCAATACCGATGTGGAAGCAGCATTGATTTTAAGACTGTAATTACCGGTATGGCTGATCGTACTGTCGAGGGAAACCCCTTCCTGGCCTTTTACAAAGTCGAATTCCCGCGGGTTTTCGCATAAGGGAATACAGGCCTGGTTGCGGTAATTGTAATCTTCAAAACCATCAAACAATACTTCGCGGTAACGGCTGTTTTGTATAACAGCTACCGGCAACGACTGGTTGTAGCCGTACAACCCGGCATTGTACCTGCCCAGCGGATCGTAATTCTCAATTTCAAAGCCGCGTTTGTTATAAACGGAGCTGGCGGCATTCCATACCCATTTTGTCGTATCAGCGGCCGCTACCAGCCCCGAATCGGAGAACTGCCAGTAGGGCGTCCACTGTTGTAAGGCGCCTTCTGTACGGATATTGGTACCGGTAATGCCTGCATCGCTTTCTTTGCGGTCGCTGTACCAGGTATAGGCGCGGTCGGCCCGCCAGTTGCCCAGTATCCCCCAGCGGTAGGGATTGACAGCCGTATCGCTGATGTTTTCTTTGCAGAGCTTGATGGCGGAATCCACATAGGCTTTATAATTTATGACAAGAGAAGGCGCATTGCAGGAACATCCGCCGATTAGAGATTTTAACTCACCTCCTCCTGATGGACAATAGTGCTGATCGAGGCTGGATTCATCTTTTCCGCAAAAGCTGAGGTAACTTGATTCTGCTACTTTTGAATCAACAGGATTTATTTTATTTAATTGAAACATTAACCCATATCTCTCATGTTGAATGTATTCCTGGATTAAACTTGTACAATTGATGCTATTATATAATGAAGAGGTTATACTTACAGAAGGGGTGCCGGTTTCAAAAGACAAATAATGGGTACCACTGTGCCAGTTCCCGGTAATCCGTTTCACTGTTGCTGCGGAATAATCTTTGTAAAAATCTGTTGCCGAAGACCAGTCATAGCTGTACCTGGCTGAGAAGCACGCTCCGCTTCTGCTCACCCTGCCCCACAATCGATATGGAACTTTTGGCGTAAGGGAAAGATAAGCTGAAGTAATAATGGCATCATCAGGAATTTGAGAAAGATCAAAATCCAGGATACTTTTTGAAAAAATCGTTCTGGAGTGATGACAATATTTTCGATACCCTATAAAATCAAAACCAGCTATCGCATATCCATAATTATACAATATTTCCGATTTGGCATAGGTATCATACTTCACTACATTAACTTTCGCTGATGCTGTTAACTGGGGAAAATCCCTGTACACCCTCACCACGCTGTCTTTCACATAATAACTTTTTTCCACCTGCCACAGATCCTTATAAGCAGTAGCCGAAGTATGGATCACATTGATATTGCTGTCAATTACTATTTTGTATCTGCCCGATGAAACTTCCTGTACCGGGTTTTCCAGCGATACGATGTTCCCGGCGCCCGCCCCCAGCATATTGCGCCTGCCCGACCGGATTATTCTCATGCCTGCAATCAGCCCTGTATAAGGCTTGCCGTTTTCATCCATAAAATACAACCCCCTGTCTTTTTCTTTTCCTTTGGCGGCATCCATCGCCCATATCCTTTTCGTTGTACCGGGAGCGGTAAATTCATAATCCGGACAATCGCCCGGCACATTGGTAATAACCGGGAACTCCTGGCTGGCAAGAATTAAAATTTCGTCTCCACTCTCAAAAAAACGCGCCGCATTAAAAACACTGCCGTCTGCATTCCTCATCTTGCCTTTTATTACCTCCTTATTCGAAAACACCGCATCCATATTTTTATAGGCCGGCCCCATGCCGCTATACGCCCAGTGGGCGGGATAGCTGAACTGGTAGACCGGGTCGTCAAATTCGTTGTTGGTCCGGCTTACTACCGCATCGCCCGTCTCCGCATCGTATACCAGGTTCCTGGTGGTGACGATGCTGCCTTTATCCACCACTACCACGCTGTCGAGTATGCCGTAGCGTTGTACGATCTTTACTGTTGCCGCGGAACGGAAAGTGTTTTCTTCTTTCTGGAACATGGGGAAATAGGTAAAAATGGGTAAGGCGCTGCCGAATAAAAACGGGATAAGATCCAGGTTTGCCTGGTGATTTTTAGAATTCGTGATGGAATATTGCTCCCGCATATCGGTCATCAGCTCAATATCAAGCCCGATTACCCCGTTGCGGTCCACGCTCCCGTTGAGTGAATCCACCACCCATACATTGTTGTTCAAATGTAAGGCAGGCGCTGTAGGGTCATCCACTTTGTAAAAATGCTTCGTGTAATGAATGGCGTTACCCGGGTCGTTCTCCGCATAATTGGCCTGCCCTTTCATTTTGCCGTTCATATCGTTCAGCTCTACCTTAAAGCCCTGCGAAATGGTAAGGTTTCTTACGGCGTTCAACCTGAGAAGACTGAGGAGCTTAGGATTATGGGGAATTTTACTCGCTCCGTCCAGCGGGGTGAATTCAGTACGGGTGGGAAAATCCCTGGTGGTAAAAAATTCCGTTTCCTGCCAGCCGTTGGCAGACCTGGCTTTGGTATGAATGGTCCTTACCCTCACCTTGCTGTATCCCACCATAGCGGCCGGGTAGAAACTCTCACCCAACGGTTTTTCCGAGTACAGGTAATGCGTGGGCGCCAGCACCGATAGCTTCTCCTCGTATTCTATGGGCTCGCGCAGCGGGTTCTCCTCTCCGCCAATAAAGGGCTCGTAGCTGGCAACCCCGCTGCTGATGGTGATGGTGTCGCGTTTCAGCTTTCTGATCCCGGCCACCACCGTATCCTTCGTAACGATTTTTGTGGTAGTGTAAGAATAGGTCTGGCCATAGCTGGCTTCCCGCTGGCTGGTCATGGTCTTCCAGTTGTCAAAGACCTCCACTCTTTTCACCCGGTAGCCGCCGCCGTATTTTTTGTACGCCGGGCTGTTCAGCCGCACGAATGATTCCGCAGGCTTCGTATTTTTACACCATTTTCTTTTCTTTCCCATCTCATAAAATCCTTTTACCGAATTCTGTATTTCCGAAATAGAGGAAGCCAGCATGGTGACCAGGTTCGAAAAAGTGAGGTTGTCGCCCATTTCGGAGGCAGGATAGGCTTTGGACGGGATATTGAGCTTCATGAACTGGAGCGCCGCCAGGATGAGCGGATGTTTGCCGTCTACCCTGGCGAGCTTTATCCAGATGCGGTTATGGTTACCCGTTACTACTCCGTAATTACCCTGGTCTATATCAACCCAGGTGGGTATATACTCATACCCGCTGCCCCACCGGTCTGAAGGCATCCGCACTGCTATTTTGCAGAAAATTTTGGTGACGCCTTCCAGGTATTTCCGGTAGATATCCGATTTTTCATATACAGGTTCCGGTACATCAATAAACACATATTCTTTATCAACACCATCATCCGTGTAAAGAGCCGTATCAGGGGCGGAGGAACCGGTGCTTCCAAACCCCGCCAGCTTACACAACTGCATGGCGCGTTTGTCCTGCACATAGGCATAATCATCCGCTTCGTAGCTGATCTTCATCAGTCCACCGGAGGGAAGCCTTATATCCGTGAGGTTCCAGGCATTGGCATATTCGGCTGCCTTTGCCGAATCCTGTACGGCGTATGGATAATCCACGTTGTTCAACCCCGAAGGATTGGATGACGGATGCTTGTAACTGCCCCAGCGATCGTACTGTTTGCTGTTGTGCCCGGGGTTGTATTTGTCAACCGGTTGTCCTTCTGTTACCTGGCCATAGTTAAACACATAGGGATTTTTTACGCCTTTGTAATTGCCGTTGTAGGAGAACCATATTTTCTTCAAAGTGAGCTTCCCTTTGTTCTTGTTCACATTGCTGCTGCTGCCGGAAGCAACTGCATTCCCGTTTTTATCGACCGGGTTGCCGGAATTATTAACAATATTCCGGCACAAAGAATAATCGTATTCAAAATGCACGGATTTTACCGGCTTTGCATTCAACCCGTTTTTCACCAGGTCGGGCTTCGAATACAGATCGATCCTTTCCAGCCGCCTGAGCTTTTGCGCCGGATCGATGCCTCCATTCTCACCTGTGATGCCTAAACCGTCCTCGCGCTTATCCGAGATCCTGAATACCGCGAGCATGGTTTTGGAAGCAATGGAATTGAGATACCATACTTCTTTTTCACCATACATATACGTTCCCTTATCATCGCGGGAGTAGGTTTTTAACCCTTCGTTGTAGTTTACTTTGTTCTGCTCATTGGGCGTACGCCAGCGGTAATAGCCTTTTCCCTGCCCGTATACCATGGTATAATTGAATTTAACCGCATCGCCCGGGTCGTCATCTGTTATGCCGTCTTCTGTAATGTCTACATAATCCGGCGATACCAACCCCGTGAGCAAATACGAATGCGCATAGGGCGGCATGATGTCTTTGGTAAAAAAATGATCCTTTCCTTTTGTATTGGTGAAGCCATGATTGTCTTTTCCCGCTTCGTAATCCGCAAGCCCCCTGTCAACATTTGCGGGCGCTGTTTCTTTGTCAATGGCAAAAGTCACATCCTGCTGCTCCACGTTATACGCCGGCAGCCCGTATATGTATCGCCTGCCGTCTGCATTCAATACCGTTACTTCAGATATATGATGTTCTTTGCGGATCTCATCTACCCGGTCCAGGGGATTTTCAAGCGCCGTATCGGGACAGGTGCCAACAGGAATTGCGTTTTCTACGACCGGTTGTATTTTTTTATCCAGCCCGTATAACCATGCTTCCCCTGCCGTTTTGTAAGTAATTACCTGGGTCCTTTTATCGCGTTGCTGCTTAACAAGCGGGCCGGCTATGCTGATATTCCTGTGGGGCTTATTGTTGTAATACGCTACCAGCTCATTAGCGGCTTTTACGTTAGCGGGGCTGCCGGTTAAATGTATACGTACCGTGCTATCGCCTCCTACCGAATGATAGTAAGACAGGGTATTGCTTGTTTTCTCCCCGGGGTTACGGAAATACACCGGCTGAAAAGTAGTATCGGCAGTTTTAAAATCGAGGTTAGGTGTAATGTCTGATCTCCAGGCGCTGTTGCGGGTGGTAGCAATGGTTTCATTGTAATCTACCCCTGCTTTCAGGTAGGCGCCACCACCCAGGTTGATGGCAAAATTGTCGGTACCGCTTTTGGTCTGCATCCGGTGATCGCGGATATACCCGGCTTCGCTCCTGTAAGGACGGAACATGCCGCCCGTTCCTTCACCCGAAATGCTGTACACATCATAGGTATATTGCGGCACGGCAATATGGGGCGTGCTCTTCTGGTTAAAGTATATTTCCTTTTCACGGTTCATATCCAGCAATGCGGCGCCGTCGTCCTTACCCCGGGTATAGTATAAAAAACCATAGCCGGGAAGAGACTGGAGCGTATCTGCGTTTTCGATCTTCTGCCTGCTTACATATCCTGAAATATTGAGGTTGGGAAAAACACCCCAGATCTCTCCCCCGTATTTTGCATTGAAGGTAAAATTGGTGCTGGTAAAAGGCATCTGGATGCTGGGCGAATAGGCGGGTGTGGCAAAAGAGATGAGTGAAGAATGCCCCTGGCCCCAACCCACTTTTCCTACAACAGTTTCTTCTCTTCCTTCTTTATCTTTTCCGCTTGCTTTAAAAGAGCTGCCACCGGATGCCTGGAAACCAAGCTGTAATCCTGAAATCCCTGCCCGCGAGTTGTAGTTAGTACTAATGCTGCCCACAGCGTTCATAGCGCTTTGTTTTCCCGAAAGGTTCATGCTTAGCCCGGGCGTAATATTTAATCCCGACTGGGAATTATTATGCAGTCCTAACGAGGCGGTTAAAGGGCCTTTGGTATCTTTTCCCGCGCTGATATTGGCATTCACCCCATACTCCACTCCCCACCCGTTGTAGGTGTTATTGAATACACCCAGGTTGATGGACAGGTTTAAAACGCCGCCAAATATCTCTACATTCCCTCCCACTCCAACGCCTGCGGTTTTGTTTTCCCTGATGTTTTGTATTCTTTGAATCCTGTCCTGCCCGTTAAAATCGTCCGGCAGCCCCCGCATGGAACGATTCACCGTTCCGGGGTTAATGTTCCAGCCAAGCCCCACCCAGCTGGCTTCCTGGTCAATAGTGGGACCTCCGTTGTAATGAATGTTCACCGGGTAGCCGCCCACATCGAGCAGCGGGATATTATAGGAAAAATCCCCGGTGAACAGGTCCACCTGGTTATCGGCGTTCACGCTTTTAAAGCTGCTCATTTCCGGCTGCCCGGGTCCGCCGATCATTGTCCGCCGCGTTTTTTTAACCGTTTTGCCTCCCTCCGGTATAAATGCCTTTGCCAATGGCTGACTCCCCATAGCCAACGGCTGACCGCTTACATCTGACCGCTGATAGCTGACCGCTGACGGCTGATAGCTGACCGCCGACCGCTGATAGCCATATACCGGCAATACGGTTTCACAAAACATGATACTTAACAGCAGCGAGGCAATATTTTTCTGTACACCGGTTCTTGATAAATATTTCATATCGTGATCAGGTATTTTCGGTTATTGATTGTTTTCGTTTTCTTTCCGTCGGAACTCAAAGCGCATGCGCCATATTTCATGGAGCGAGTTGCGCAATTCCAGCAGGTAAAAATGCTGGTGGATAAGGCTGTTATCTTCCGTAAGGTCTATGTTCACCAGGTTTTGCCCGTACTTTACCGGGATGGTATCCCACCGGAAAGGAATGCTGTCGTTGTTGCCCGAAGTGAGATCATAGAGTGTAATGTTCCAGGAAGAGTCGGCTGCTTCGTTCACGTAGTCGAATTTCAGGTAATCTGCCTGCAGCGAATACGCAGGCAGCTCTTCTTTTACCAGCTTAACATAGGGCAGGTTATTGGTTTTGATCCGCGGCAGGTCGTTTTCACTGACCAGGCTGAAGGTCCATATTTCGCTGCGCGACACCACCGAACCGTTGCTGGTAGCGGTAATGCGCCAGGCATACTCCTTCCCCACCTGCAACGGCGGCGAACCGGTTGGATAAAGCAAATACGTTTGCACGAGCTGCGTTTGATGCAGCAGGGGAATGTTGTCCTGTATGGCATCCGCCCCCGATTGCCCGGGGTTGATCTCTGCCACATCAATGTCGTACCGCAGGTTGCTGAAAAAACCAGTCGGTGCCGGTGGCAGCCAGGTGAACGAAGGAGTATTTTGTAATTCCTGCGACTCGTTCCAGGGCAGTACGAGCTGCGGGGGGCTCAACGGCTCTACTTCTATGAAATCGCATTCTTCCGCCAGTTGATCCACGGCATCATGAACATGGCTGAAATAGCTGATGCAAACGGAAAAAGTGCCCAGCGGCAAAAAACCATTGGGGCCGGGCTCAATAACATAACTGGCGTCCATCTGGATATATTGTACAGGCTCCATTAAAGTGGCATTCACCTGCATATTGCCGGGTGCAACGGCAAATGCTTTTCCGATGCCGGTCAATATGGGCTGCCCGGTAACAATGTCTGCCAGCACTACTTCCAGGTGGCCATTTACAGTACCCTGCCCCGTATTGGTGAGCAGCATGTTCCAGAGCTGCTGTTTCTGCAATACTCCTGTACGCTGCCATTGCGGCGTTACGATCACCTGGGCTGTGGAAGCAAATGCGCTTAGCAGCAATAAAGGAATGATGAATATTTTCATGCCTGCATTTTTTTACTAATTGTAATCACGTGCATACCTTGCCTGCAGCGGATAAGCCTGCAGGCATTACACCTAACATTTTCATAGCAATGGAGACGGACTATTCGCACCTCGGATCAAAACCTGATCCTGTTATTAAAATACCTGGTAAATCCCAGGGTAAACCATTCATTTTTTACCAGCGAGCCCGACGAACCCGGCAGGTAAGCGTTTTCGTACCACACGCTCAGATCGCCTATTGCCGGCCAATTGCAACGCAGGTTAAAGTATCCTCCCGTCTTCACTTCCACCTGGTTGTACTGGTTGATCCTGACCCCAAAGCCGGCCACTATTTTTTTAAACCAGGTAATGGCCAAACCTCCTTCCATTACATCCAGCGCGTATTGCCTGTTGGCTGTTCGCGCATACCCCATGCTGGCGGTAAACATCCGGAACATGAACTGGTGCGAGCTGTAAAAATGACTGGCATTGTAGTACACGAAACCGGTGTCGCTACCCGAATTATAAAACCGGTTGTACACCACACTGCCGTTAGCTGTCATAAGCCCGATACGGTAGGTATGCGCCATATGAATATTCAGCGACTGGTAACGGTTTTCCGCCACCTGGTTGCCTGCCATCGTATATTGCGACGAAGGCATATAGCCGATGGTGAGCGACGGAAGCCTGCGCCTGCGGAACGTGGCAGACAAAGAGGTAAAAACAGTATTGCTGTTATACTGCTGGATCACGAACGGGTTGCTGTAATCATTTTTCCTGGCGGATGCCATGATCCTGAGCTGCTTTTTAAACAGGTACTGCTCTGCTTTTATATTCCACGTGCTGGTATTGGCATTGACACGGTAGTTGGTAAAGTTCTGGAAGTTGATGCCTGTTTTATTGTAATACCCTTCAATGCGTGTTTGTGAAGCGGGTATATAACCATATGCTTTCAGTAAGTAAGCTTTGTTGGTGGGATCGTTGATCTTAAAGCCCTGTGCTTTATTGCCCTGCTCCGAAGCATATACCGGGCTGGTAGACTGGGCCGCTTCTGCCGTAATGCGCACATACCTGCCTACAGCCCACTGCGCTTCAATGCTCATGCCGCTCAGGGGCGAAGACGCCAGTCCGCCGGCAGAGATGATTTGCTTACGCCCTGTATAGCCGGTAACGATAAGATGCGTGCCGTCTTTCCGCCCGTACCCTATGCTGCCTGCATACACATGCTGTTTTACCGGCGAAGGCTTTCCGTAAATAAAATCACGACTCCTGAAATCTATTTTTCCTGCTGTAAAGGCAAGGTAGAGGTTATACGCATTGTATTCGAAATTTACGCCGCCTACATTGAGATTGTTCACGCTAAGCTGCGACATACGGGGCAGCGTTCTGCCTACAGCAAAGGTCCGGACTGCATATACGGTATTGAGCAAACGTTGTGTTTTCCTGTCCCGGATACCGGCTTCCTGCAGCTCTTTCCCGATCAAACGGGTGCCCTGTTCGGTGTAGATATTACGGTCGATCAGCCGCTGCAGCTCCTGTATTTTTTTGAGGTTGGTATTGTAAACAGATTGCAGGGAATCCGTTTCATGCAGCAGCGATTGGCCGAGCCGTTGTTTTTCCTCGTACAGCTTTACAAAGCCTTCCGCCCTCCTGATCACCATCTCTTTATCGGGCAGTTCCGTTGGCAGTTGGTCACGATAGGTAAGATATTTTTTGCTCTCCAGGTATTTATTCAGCCATTCCCTGGCACTGAGCAGGGTACGGAGGTGGCGGATGGCCTGCAGGTTGTTCTTCAGCCGGTCGCCCAGCCCCTGGGGCTGAATATTTTGCAAAGCCCCTGTCAGCTGATTGCGGAGCTGCTGTTGCTTTAACCTTCTGAATTCCGGGCCATTGAACTCTACCCTGAAATCATGGTAATTGCGCAGGTATTGCGAATTGCTTTGCCGGCCATAGTAAGTAAGCCGGAAAGGAATGCCGGCCATTGCAAAGTCAAGCCCGGCTGTGATCATATGCTGGCCCAGGTCGGTTTCCACGAAAGGAGTATCCAGTACCGAACGAAACATGTAATTATACTGAACATACCCGCCACCTACCTGTACAAGAGAGGAGCCATCTTCCCGGCTGTATGGCAGCAGGGACGCAAGCTTTTTCTTCGGCAGGAACGAATCCGGCTTTTCAGGCTTTGCTTTTAAGGGAGCCAATGTGTTCTTGAGCGATTCGGCAGGCAATTTCCTGAAACGGGTGAATAAACTGTCTTTATGGAATTTGGCTGTATCCCTGCCGGCTCCTGCAAGCAGCAGTGCAACGATAGAATCCTTGCCCAGCCTGGCTGAATCCTGCCTTTTGTACCGGCCCGGCCTGGGGATCAGGTCTTTTAAATGGAGGATGCTATCAGCAGCATGGCGGAACCGGGCCATAAAGGATGTATCTGTGCCGGTTACCGGTGTTGTATCCTGGGATATAGAGAACCCGGGAATGATCACAAGTAGCAAAATAAAATGCCATACAGGCATACTTTTTATGTGCATGCTGCGTAAACGCATCAGGGTGGTATATGATTAGGTTATTCAAACCTAAAAATAATTTTCCAAACTTTTTGACATTTGTTAACATTTTTTTTGCAAAAAATACTTTTCGTCAATAGGTAAGCGTTAACACTTACTGCCTGGTAAGGATTAATGATTAAGCGCGGGGGCCAGCTATCAGCAGTCAGCTATGGGCTTTGGGTGTAAGGAATAAGGTGTAGGGTTGTAAGTTGTCAGCTATCAGCAGTCAACTATGGGTTTTGGGTGTAATAAGGTGTAGGGTTGTATTAAAAAAAGTATGTCGGCACGGGAGAAGCAGCCCCAACAGCCTCTCCCAGCCTCTCCAAAGGAGAGGTGACCCATGCACAAATCTCTCTTATCAAGGAGGCTGAGTTAATGTATACTTCGCTTTAATGCTGGTTACAAAACCAAACACCCGCGAACGTCACTGCGAGTTACTAATTAGGCGGCGCCTCCATCATTGCGCCGTGACAAGTTGCATTTGTTTGTCACAGCTTTCTGATTTGTAAGTATCCTAAGTCGGCTACGTTATCAGCAAACGTAGCAGGGCTCTGTTGCTGAATTCACAGTAGTACTAAAGCTTCATCAGAGCGTTCCGGGAAATTGCGGTAATCATTTCCCGGCGGCTTTTGGGTTACTTTTTTCCGCAAAAAAGTAACAGGAAAAAGCGGAGGGATTGTAGTTGAAAGGAAAACCGGGTTTGTGGAACAACAAATTGAAGTTCATAACCAGTTGATAAATAGCAAACCGGATGATATGTCATTGGCATACCGCCATAAGGTTGTATTGAATTAAACGTATGTTGACGCGGGAGAAGCAGTCCACGCAGTATGCAGGTTGGGATTGCTTCGCCGCTGCAAAAAGAAGCTAATGACGGATGTTTGATTCGGCGGACTCGCAATGACGAGGTGGGTGGTTGAGCAAAACCCATACTTTTCCTGAGTGCTGTCAGTAAAAAAAACTCTTACGAGTCACTGCGATACCGCCATAGAGTTGTATTAAAATAAAAGCATGCCGGTGCCGGACATAAACTATAAACTTCAAACCTGTGACTGCAACCTGCAACCTGTAACCTGCAACCCGGACGATGCCATCAGCAAAATACTGAAAGATCATACAGGCAGCATACAGCCTTATTTATTAATTTAGCTGATGATCAGTTTAAACAGCAGGCAGGCTACTTTTTTTGCGGTCACCATTTTTATTGTAACGATTATATTGGGCTATTCCTTTCCGGGAAGGTCCATTATCAGCAGCGGCATGCTGGTCGCCATTTTTCTTACCATATTTATCCGTTATGCTTACTCCACCATCATAGCCGGCGCTTTAAGCATTGCCATCGCCGCTGTATATCCTGTGATACATCAATACCAGACCGGCTTTTTTACAGGGGTAACCGAAAATCTTTTTATCCTTATTCTCATATTTTTTTCTACCCTGCTTGCCTGGTATGTTAAATCTTTGTTGCTTCACCTCCAGTTCGACCGTACCCACATGACTTCCCTTTTTGAAAATGCCACTGAGGGAATTATACTTACCGATGGAAAAGGTTCCATTGTGCTTGCCAATCCTTCTGCAGAACAAATTTTTGGTTACTCACGCGATGAGCTGACCGGGAAAGCAATAGAGATCCTGATCCCCAGGAAAGTTCATCCGCATCACACAAAATTACGAACAGGTTATTACAAGGCTCCCTCCAACAGAACAATGGGATCGGGCAGGGACTTATATGCTTTAAGAAAAGACGGAAGCGAATTTCCGGTAGAAGTAAGCTTAAGCCACTATAAGCAAAACAATGAACAATATGTAATAGCTTTTGTAGTGGATATTACAACACGCAAACAAACAGAGCACAACATTCAGCAAAAACAGGCCGAGCTGGAAGCCATTACTACAGAAATCCAGTTGCTGAACACCCAACTGGAGGCGAAGGTTGAGGAAAGGACCGCCATCTTAAAGGAAGCGCTTGAAAAGCTGGAACAGTCGCAAAAAGAGCTGCATGACGCGCTGGATAAAGAAAAAGAATTGAATGAAATGAAAAGCCGTTTTGTTTCCATGGCTTCGCATGAATTCAGAACGCCCCTCAGCACGATCCTTTCTTCCGCAACGCTTGTAAGCAAATACCCGCTCAGCGAAGACAATGATAAGAGGATGAAACACATTACAAGGATCAAAGACGCGGTGGACCACATGAATGAGCTGCTGGAAGATTTTCTTTCGCTGGGTAAGCTGGAGGAAAACCGGGTTGGATTTTTACCGGCCACCTTCTCACCTTTCGATTTTATTGAAGAAACAGTGGACGAAATGAAAACCCAGGCAAAACCGGGACAGGAGATCTCTTTTTCTTTTGACGGGGAAAATGAATTTGTTACCGACAAACGGCTGCTAAAAAATACGCTGATCAACCTCCTGTCCAATGCCATTAAGTTTTCGGGGGAAAATAAACCCGTGTATCTTTCGGCATCCAACCGCGATAGCAAGCTCACTATTACCATACAGGACAGCGGTATCGGCATTCCTCCTGAAGACATCCCTTATTTATTTGATACTTTTTTCCGGAGCAAAAACGCATCTAATATACAGGGAACCGGGCTGGGGCTTCCCATCATCAAAAGATACCTGAACCTGCTGCAGGGGAGCATAGAGGTACAAAGCACGCTGGGAAAAGGAACTACTTTTACTGTTGTATTACCGGGGATAACCGAATAATGGGGAATGTGTCAGGGGTGGCAGATAACGGCATCGCTATTACTAGTCGGGAGCAAAGGACTTATAAAAGGAATGCCCAGGTTTAAGCCCCGCAGTATAAGCAGGATACCAACGAATGCCATACCATAAGGTATTATCTTTTTGAAGGTTCTCCGCAAGGCAATATTCATAGACAATCCCACATAACTTACCGCGATCATCGCTGGCAGGGTACCCACACCGAACATCGCCATAAAAAGTACGGTATCGAGCGTACCAGACAGGGTAAGCGCCGTGGCCAGGGCGATGTATACCATGCCGCAGGGCAGCAAGCCGTTTAACATGCCAAGCCAGAGATAGGAGTATAGTCCGCCCGGAGATCGAAGAACAGATGAAATGCGCTGCTGTATTATTTTATACAACCGGTTAATAAAGGACACCTGCATTGCAGAATGCCTGAAGTAATTGAAAATTAAAACCAGCAGGATAATAGCTCCCATTGTTACAGACATCCATTGCTGCATGCCTGCCACGTACAGTTGCCTGCCTGCCAAACCCAGTAAAAAGCCTGCCGAGGCATAAGAAAGTACCCGCCCGATGTTATACAGCAAAACACCTGCCCTGCGTTTCAAAGCCGGCAGGTGATGCACAGGCAACGCCAGCGCCAGGGGCCCGCACATGCCTACGCAATGCAGGCTGCTTAAAAATCCCAGAACAAATCCTCCGGCTGCCAGTTGCCACATATGGGTTGATTAAAGTGTAAGTTGTTCTTCTTTAAAATACGACAGGTTATTACAGGTCCATTCTATTTTAACCGTATAGCTGCCGGGCTTAAGCTCCTTTACATCCAGCACCTGCATCCCATCGTTATTGGTTTGTAAGGACATTCTTTTGTCCAGCGCTTCATCATATGCACAGTAAAACCACAGGTTTCCTTTGATCTCCTTATCCTTCACTTCGCCCGGGAGCTGCACAACAATTTTATCGGCCTGCCGGCTTACGATCGCCTGATCTCCTAATTGCCGGGCTCTTGCTGTGGCATCAATTACTTCCTGGTAACGCAATTCATTTTTATAGTAATCTTTTTCCACCAATTGAAAATCGGTGGTAGCGCAACGATATACCATATACGCCATCCACGAAACAAAAATAACAATGGCAATGGTTAATTTATGTCCCCAGTTCATATATAACGATTTGAAATTTGAGATTTGAGATTTGAAATTTATGGCTTTAACCGTCAACTATCAATTGTCCACTATCCATCGTCAACTGTCAATTATCGTAGACCATAAACCACAAACCTGACACCCGTAACCTGATACCTGCAACCTGCTCCCTACCTCCCCGCCGGCCCCATAAAGTTTGTTGTAAGGGTAGTGATCTTATTGCCTTTGTCATCGTATAAGCCAACACGCAACTTTGTTTTTCTTTGGCTGATGGCGTTGCGAGGCAGCACTATGAAAAAAGAGCCTTTCCCCTGCCCTTCCCTCTGCACTTCAATATTATGTCCTTCCGCTTCAATGATCCTGCCCTCAACATCCTCCAGCTTCAGCGAAAGTGAAATGTCTTTTACGGATTTATTGATCACTTTAATATTATACAGGTTAGATACGCTGTCCTTACCCCGTTCCTGGTATAACATCCCCCCCGCCCTCAAAATGGTACCGTCCACCTCTTTTCTCGACAACAGCAACGTTACCAAAACACCGGTTAATAATACCAGCAATACGGTATAAAATTTCATCCTGCCGGTGTAGCTTAACTTTTTGCCTTCTGCAATGCCATTTTCCGATGCATACCTTATCAATCCCCGCTCCCGGCCAACTCCATCCATCATTTTATTACAGGCATCAATACACGAAGTACAACCCACACATTCCATTTGCGTACCATTTCGTATGTCAATTCCGGTAGGACATACTTTTACGCACTGAAAGCAATCAATGCAATCTCCCAGGCTTGAAACAGGAGCAACTTCCGCCTTTTGCTTTTTGAATTTTCCACGAGGCTCACCACGTTTATAATCATACGCCACGATCATCGAATTACGGTCAAGAAGAACCCCCTGCAATCTTCCGTAAGGGCAAACTACCGTACAGGCCTGTTCCCTGAAGTAGGCATATACTCCATAAAAAACAGCAGCAAACAAAATGATAGAGATCAATCCGCCTATATGTTCAGAGGCGGGCTCTGTTATGATCAGCAACAACTCTTTCATGCCGATAATATATGCCAGGAAAAAGTTGGAAATAATGAAAGCAAGCAGAAAAAATACGATATGCTTGGAAGACTTCTTTATGATCTTGGACCTGGACCAGGGAGCTTTATTCAGCATTTTCTGAGCCGGCGCATCACCCTCGATCCAGAATTCTATTTTACGGAAAAGCATTTCCATAAAAATGGTTTGCGGACACACCCAGCCACAAAACAGCCTGCCAAATGCAGCGGTAAACAGGATGATAAATATTATACCCGTTATCATCGTAAGTCCGAAAATGAAAAAGTCTTGTGGCCAAAACACCTGCCCGAACAAAATAAATTTTGCTTCCGGGATATTAAAAAGAAAAAGGGGCCTTCCCTTATACTGGATAAACGGCAATGCAAAAAACAAGGCAAAGAAACCCCAGCTCACCCAGGTCCTGATGTTAAAAAGACGTCCTTTTGTTTTGTGGGCATATACCCATTTGCGTTTTCCTTTTTCATCCACCGTTGCTATCCTGTCCCGGAAACTTTCGTCCCTGGAAATAGCTGCCTTTTCTTTTATATTGCCTTCTTCTTTCACAATACACTAATTTTTTACAGAATCAACAGCCGTGTCGCCTGCAGCAGCGGCATCTTCTTTATACAATTCCCCTTCTGCTGCTTTCGCGTCAGGAGGATTCGTGCCATGCAGAGACTTTACATAGCCGGTTATTTGCGCTATCTGCTTATTGGAATAGCTTGTTTGCCACTGCGGCATCGCATTGATGCCGTATTTGATGGTTTTAAATATATTTTTTACATCGCCGCCATGCATCCAGTACTCATCGGTAAGGTTAGGTCCTACCAGGCCCCCGCCATCTGCTTTATGACAGGCTACGCACGCCGTGTTAAAGATAGCTTTTCCGGCAGCCAGATCGCCTGCATCGGTAAGCAACGTTACAGTGTTTTCGTCTACCGATTCTCCTTTGGCTTCGAGGTAAGCCTTTACTTTTTCATCGGCTTCTTTCATTGAAATTTCAAACTCTTCTTTGCTTAAAGGGGCGCTGTACGCCACATGGTAACGCCATAAATAAACAACACTAAGGATGATGGTTACATAAAAACCATACAACCACCATGGCGGCAGCCTGTTATCCAGTTCCCTTATTCCGTCATATTCATGATCAAGTTCTATAGCGGCTTCCTGCTCTATTGGCTTAAATTTATTTAAACGCCCCCACCAGGCGACAATGGCCGGGGGCCTGGCAAAAGCAGGCTCGAATACCGTTTCCTTATCTTTTTGCAGCAGAAACTTCATATTAATAAGCAATGCCAGTATAATCAGCAGCTCAACAAATAAAACAGCCATCATTGAATAAAAGGCAAATGCGCTTAATCCTCCAATTGTAGCGGGGACCTCACTTACCGCATCCTGTGCAAAAGCTGACACACTGCTCAACAGCAGCACCAGCAGCATGGCCGCAGTGGTACCCTTATTGCTTTTTTCCTCTTTTTCTTTCTGCAGCTTTATTTCCGCCAGGCCCAGCAACAACCTTCCCAGCATAATGATCACTATTAAAAGTATGATCATCAATGTTACAAGTGTAAGAGCCAGCGGATTGTTCAGGGAAGTGGGAGCAGGAGGTTCGGCCGCAAAAACGCGGCTGCTGGTAACCGTTAGCAAAACGATTGACATTAGTACACCTTTTAACCTGCTGCTGATACGATTTTTCCGGGTAATAGCTGATAACATAACAGTTATTTTATTATTGGTTCTGATTGTCTAAAGGAATACGACTGATTTCTTCTATTTTCTTTTTATCTGACTTCAATACCCAGACAAGAACAGCTAAAAAGAAGAGGAAAAAAATGCTGAGTGATGCAAGTCCGTAAATGTCTACACCACTTATTTTTTCCAGGTAATTGATAAATTTCATAAGAAAAATATTTTTGAAATAGTTTATTTAAGTGCTGTTTGTTCGTTCTTTTTTTCCTGCTTAATGTCTTTTCCTACGCGCTGCAGGTAAGCGATCAATGCGATGATCTCCCTGTCTGCCGGCGTTTCAATTTTATCCTTTTTCAGGCTGGCTGCTATGGATTCGGACTGTGCCTTTACATCGGTATTCGCCTTCCTGTCGTATCCTTCAGGATAAGGAACGCCCAACTTTTGCATGGCCCTTATTTTGGCAGGAGTGGACGAAGTATCCAGCTTATTATCAAGCAACCATGAATAAGATGGCATCACGGATCCCGGCGACATAGATGCAGGATCATCCATGTGATTGTAATGCCAGCTATCCGAATATTTTCCGCCTATGCGGGCCAGGTCGGGGCCGGTGCGTTTGCTGCCCCACTGGAACGGATGATCATATACAAACTCACCGGCTTTTGAATATTCTCCGTAACGTACCACTTCATCGCGGAAGGGGCGGATCATTTGCGAATGACAGGTATAACATCCTTCGCGAACATATATATCCCTGCCCTGTAATTCGAGTGGGGTATAGGGCTTTACACTGGCAATGGTAGGCACATTCGACTTTACCAAAAACGCAGGAACGAACTCCAGTATACCGCCTATTGCAACCACTATCAAACTCGCTACCAGCAGCGTAACAGGTCTGCGCTCTATCCACCTGTGCCAGTGTTCCTTTCCATGACGCTCGAGCTTTTGCAAAGGAGCGGCCTCGGCTTCTTCATTAGGAATGAATTTGCCTTGCACAATTGTTTTATACAGGTTGTAAACCATCAGCAAAGCGCCAATCAGGTATACCAGGCCGCCCACGCTGCGGGTAACATACATAGGGATTATATTGGTTACAGTTTCCAGGAACTGGAACTTCAGCTGCCCTTCGGGAGTAAAAGTCTTCCACATAAGACTTTGAGAGAATCCTGCCCAGTACAACGGCACAGCATACAATATGATACCAATGGTCCCCAGCCAGAAATGATTGTTGGCCAGCTTCTTTGAATACAATGTAGTACCCCACATTTTAGGAATCAGGTAATACATGATAGCAAAAGCCATAAAGCCATTCCAGCCAAGTCCGCCTATGTGAACGTGTGCAATGATCCAATCGCTGAAATGCGCGATGGCGTTTACGTTTTTGAGGCTCAGCAATGGTCCTTCCAGCGTAGCCATACCATAGCAGGTAATAGCCACTACCATAAATTTCAGGATAGGCTCTTCGCGTACTTTATCCCATACGCCACGCAGCGTAAACAACCCGTTGAGCATACCGCCCCACGAAGGGAAGATCAGCATCAGCGAGAACACGGTACCCAGCGACTGGGCCCAGTCGGGCAGCGAAGTATACAACAGGTGATGCGGGCCTGCCCAGATATAAAGGAATATAAGCGCCCAGAAATGTATGATGGAAAGCCTGTAGGAATATACAGGGCGGTTGGCTGCTTTGGGAAGAAAGTAATACATCAATCCCAGGATGGGCGTCGTAAGAAAGAAGGCTACCGCGTTGTGCCCGTACCACCACTGCACCAGGGCGTCCTGCACGCCTGCATACCAGCTATAGCTTTTCATGAACGAAACAGGAATTTCGAACGAGTTTACGATGTGCAGCATGGCGATGGTAACCCAGGTAGCAATGTAAAACCATATGGCAACATACAGGTGGCGTTCCCTTCTTTTAAGGATGGTGCCAAACATATTGATACCAAATACCACCCAAACGAGGGTAATGGCAATATCAATCGGCCATTCAAGCTCCGCATATTCTTTACCGGTAGTATAGCCCATCAGCAGGGTAATGGCCGCGGATGCTATGATCAGTTGCCATCCCCAGAAATGGATCCAGCTAAGCTTATCGCTGAACATCCTTGTTTTACAAAGCCGTTGCAGCGAGTAGTATACCCCTGTAAAAATGGAGTTGCCTACAAAAGCGAAAATGATAGCATTGGTATGCAAAGGCCGTATACGACCAAAAGTGGTAGGAGCTAATCCTAGGCTTGTGGAGGGCGCGTATATTTGTATAGCGGCCCACAAGCCGGCCAGCATACCCACCACCGCGAAAATAACTGTAGCATAACCGAAGGCTTTTACAATTTTATTGTCGTAATAAAACTTTTCCATCTGCATAATCCGTGAAAATTTATTAGGGTTATTGTTTTGGTTTGAGGTTAGTATTATCATCGAATAAAATACGCGAAGGGGGGGCATAATCGTCATCGAACTGCCCGCTTTTTGCGCTCCATAAAAAAGCCGCCAGGAACAGTCCTGCTACAGTAATGCTGGCGAAAAGGAGAATGATTATTACACTCATATTGTATGATTAGAATGATTTTGTAAAAGTATTGGCGCAGAAAACTGTTATTTATAAGCGGCATCAAGCTGCGGGATGATCTTTGTCATACAATTGTCAGAACGCAAGCCTCATGCGCCTGGCGGAAATATAACTGGATAAATAAGTAAGAAGAATAATACTTAATGAACTGGATGGCATTAAAATAGCGGCAATAAGTGGAGAAAGCACCCCCTGCACTGCAAAATACAGTCCTGCAACATTGTATATTACAGACATTATAAAACTTGCTGTTACAATCTTCCTGTTGTTGCGGCACAATTGTATAAAATCCGGCAGGCGTTCCAGTTGGGCGGCTTCAATAATACCGTCGCTGGCCGGCGTAAAGTTATTCGATTGATCGCTCACCGCCAGCCCTACACTGCTTTGCAGCAACGCAGCACCATCGTTCAGTCCATCGCCTATCATCATTACATGATCTCCCTTTTCCTGCTGCTGTTGTATATAGCTTAACTTATCATCGGGCATTTGCTTAAAAAAAAGAGCAGCCTTACCGCCGGTCATCGAATGAAGCCTCTCCTTTTCGGCCGCGGTATCGCCCGATATAACGGAAACTTTATTCCGGCTGATCAGTTGTTTTAAAAGACGGGGAATGAACCTGCGATATTGATTCGTAAAATAAAAGCATCCCAGCTTCCTGTTCTCTATGTACAGGAATACGGTGGTTGTTTTGTTTGTTTCTCTTTCTTCCGCGCTGCCTGCATCCAGCCGGATCCATGTATCATTTACGTATCCTTCAATGCCTTTCCCCGCAACTTCCTTAAAGCCATCTGCCTGTACATCTCCCGCTTGGCCCAGGTACTGTACAATGCTTTTACTCAGCGGGTGGTTTGAACAGGCTGCCAAAGCCGCGATGTTCCGCATGGTTTGCCGCGACAATGGCTCTCCTTCATAAGAAACGTTCTGCTGACCCGAAGAAGTGAGGGTGCCTGTTTTATCAAGCACAATATGGTTGACCGACGCTATATCTTCTATTACCTGTGAGCTGCGCAGGTATAACCCGTTACGTCCCAGGATACGCAAAATATGTCCGTTCGTAAAACTATTTGACAACAATAATGCACAGGGGCAGGCCACAATAAATACAGCCGTTACCGATATCCATATCTTTGACGGGTCGTTGAACTGCCAGTACACACCCGCTGCCAGCGCTATGCCAAAAACCACCATGGTAAAATACCTGCTTACTGCATGTACAAACGATCTGTTCTTTTCTTCCTCCGCCGTATGCTCCCTGTTCCACAGGCTGGTAAGATAGCCCTGGTTCACTTCTTTCATTACTTTTAGCTGGATATTGCCGCCGGTTTGCCTGCCCCCGGCGTATACCATTTCCCCGGGTCTTTTTTCCACGGGCAACGATTCACCTGTAACAAAGCTGTAATCGATCAACGCATTTCCTTTTATGATCCATCCGTCAACAGGTATCAGTTCCTCATTATGGATCAGTATCGTATCCTGCACTTTTAAATCGGGCAACAGACAGGATTGCTGCTTTCCGTCTTCAATAACAGTTACCGCTACCGGGAAATAGGAACGATAATCCCGCTCAAATGAAAGCTGTCGGAATGTTCTGTTTTGTAAAACCCGCCCCACCAGCATAAAAAAAACAATACCGCTCATCGAATCAAAATAGCCGCCGCCTGTTCCTGAAACGACTTCCCAGACACTTCTTACGAAAGTAATGATCACAGCCAGCGCAATAGGAGCATCTATGTTAAGAAACCGGTGCCGCAGGCTTTTCCACGACGATTCATAAAACGGCCAGGCAGCATAGAAAAATACAGGCAGCGACAGCAATAGATTTGCCCATCTGAAAACGCTTCTGATCTGCTCTTCTCCTGCGTCCACACCCAGGTATTCAGGAAAGCTCATGAGCATGATATTGCTGAAGCAAAAACCTGCTACTCCCAGTTGATAGATCAGATTTTGATCTCCTTTTTTCTTTTCAGATGAAATGTCTTTTAAACTGATATAGGGCTCGTATCCCACGCTGGTGAGCAGCGCTGCCAGCGACTGCAGCGAAAGAACGGAATGGTCGAAAAAGATTTCTATGGTTTTTTCAGGAAAATTGACCCTTGATGAAATTACCCCCTTGTTAATCCTGTGCAGGTTTTCCAGTAAATAAAGGCAGGAGCTGCAATGCATCTGCGGTATTGAGAAAATAACATGTGTTTGCTGATCATTCTTAAAAGAAATAAGCCTGGATGCTATATTTTCATCCGCCAGGAAGGCAAATTTATCTTCACGTACACGAATACGCTGCGTGATCCCGGGGTTGGCATTAAGGTCGTAATAGTTGCAAAGCCCGTTTTCATTGATAATTTCATATACCATCCTGCATCCTTCACAACAAAAAGTCTTATTATTGAAGTCAATTTTTCCGGTAGTACAGGGCTCGCCACAATGAGCGCACTGTATCTGATCTGCAATTTTTATTGCCATAATCGGCTAAAGTAAAGCGGTTGTGATAACTGGTTTATGAGTGACATCAACAGAAAAACTGATTAAAATCACCAGAAGATGCTTCCTTCTTTAACTTTGAGCATTATTGTTATATATTAAAAGAAGCTTATGCCACAGCATACCATACTAATTATAGATGACAACAATGAATTACGGGAAAATACAGCGGAATTATTGTCTTTAGGCGGTTATAAAACCATTACGGCAGAAAATGGCAAAAAAGGAGTTTCGATGATCCTGAACGAAAAGCCCGACCTGGTTGTGTGCGATATTATGATGCCCGAGCTGGATGGATACGGGGTATTGCACCTGGTACGTAAAAACCCGGAAATGGAAAATATTCCGTTTATTTTTCTTACCGCTAAAACCGAGAGAGGCGATTTCAGGAAGGGAATGGAAATGGGTGCCGATGATTATCTTACCAAACCTTTTGAAGAGCATGAGCTGATGAACGCTATAGAAAGCCGGCTGCGTAAGCACGAGTTGCTCAATAAAAAATATGCTTCCTCGGCAAAAGGTATGAACGAACTGGCAACCGACCTGCGCAACAACGGGATGCTGTCTTTAGACATGAGCCAGTATGCCACAGAATCTTACCAGAAAAAACAAACCATCTATACGGAAGGAAAACGTCCCCGCTACCTCTATTATCTTGTAAGCGGCAAGGTAAAAGGAACCAGGGTGCATGAAGACGGCAAGGAATATATAACCGATCTCTTCAGTTCGGGCGACTTTATAGGATATATGGCTTTGCTGGAAGGAAAAAACTACGACGAATCTGCCGTGGTGCTGGAAGATGCCGAAGTATTACAAATTCCTGCAGAAGATTTTATGGAAATGATCTATGCCGATATGTCTATTGCTGCCCAGTTCATAAAGATCATCGCGCAAAATATTAAAGAAAAAGAAACAAGATTATTGAGCCTGGCTTACAGCTCGCTCCGGAAGCGGGTCGCCAAAGCGCTGGTCGAAATTCACGATAAATTCAACCCGGGCAAGACCGCTGCCCCGCTCGAGATTTCCAGGGAAGATATGGCCCACTACATAGGTACTGCTACCGAATCCTTAATACGCACCATCAGCGATTTTAAATCGGAAAAGCTGATTGAGATCAAAGAAGGAAAAATTAATATTACCGACCTGGAAAGATTGAAAAATCTTTTATACTGATTAAAATCAGCACCGGGGCTGACAGGGTTAATCCTATAGTCAGACAAATGGAGCTAGCTTGCGGCCAATTAAACAAGTTAATGATGGAAGCTATTAAAAACAAAACAGCATTGGTTACAGGCGCCGGTTCGGGCATCGGCAGAGCTACCGCTGAATTGTATGCGCAGTATGGAGCCAAAGTAGTAGTAAGCGATGTAAATGAAGCAAATGGCAATGAAACTGTTGCTCTTATAAAAGCCAAAGGCGGAGAAGCCATATTTATAAGAGCAGATGTAAGCGATGCGACCGCATGCGAAGCGTTGGTGACAGGCACCGTAAAACAATACGGCAGCATTGATATCGCCTTTAACAACGCAGGCATTGGCGGAGAAGCCAATTTGATCGCCGATATGAGCATTGAAGGATGGAACAAAGTGATTGCAGTGAACCTGAACAGCGTTTTTTACTGCATGAAATATGAACTGCAGCAAATGCTCAGGCAGGGCAAAGGGGCCATTGTAAACATGTCTTCCATACTGGGGCAGGTTGGGTTTGCTACAGCCGCGGCATATGTAGCTGCCAAGCATGGCGTGGTGGGCGTAACGCAGAACGCAGCAATAGAATACGCAGCAAAAAATATCCGCGTGAATGCGGTGGGCCCTGCTTTTATTAATACTCCTTTACTGGACCAGATGGATGCGGCCACCAAACAAATGCTCGTTTCCTTACATCCCGCAGGGCGGTTGGGCGAAGCAGCGGAAGTAGCGGAACTGGTGGTATGGCTGAGCTCGGACAAAGCATCGTTTGTGAACGGCAGCTACTATGCAGTAGACGGGGGTTACCTTTCAAAATAAAAATTCATCCGTGAGCAACCATTATCTTTCTGCTGAAGAAGCAGTGAAAGTTATAAAGCCGGGCGATCGTGTATTCCTGCATGGCAGCGCCGCTACGCCCGTGCACCTGGTAAAAGCCTTGCAAAACAGGCATGCCGAATTGCACGATGTGGAACTGGTAAGCATTACCAATCTTGGTCCTCTTGATTTTAACAATCCTGATTACAGGAAAAGCTTTTTCTTTAACTCCCTGTTCGTATCAGCCAATACACGCGCGGTCGCCAACAGCGAGGCGGGGGATTATGTGCCTATCTTCCTGAGCCAGATACCGCAATTGTTCAGGAGATCCATACTGCCGATTGATGTAGCGCTGATACAGGTATCGCCTCCTGACAAGCATGGCTATTGTTCCCTGGGAACATCGGTAGATATAGCTGCGGCCGCCGTAGAAACAGCCGGGCATATAATAGCGCAGGTAAATCCGGCCATGCCGCGCACCCTGGGCGATGGTATTGTGCATATAAGCAAAATACACACGCTGGTGGAACACCAGGCGGAGCTGCCCGAAATGAATTACTCATCCGGCGCTACGGAGATCAGTGAAAAGATAGGATACAATGTAGCGTCGCTGATTGAAGATGGCGCTACATTGCAGATGGGCATCGGTACCATTCCCGACCAGGTGCTGAAAAATCTTGGCAATCACAAAAACCTGGGACTGCATACGGAAATGTTTTCCGACGGTGTCATTCCCCTGCTTGAAAAAGGAGTGATAAACAACAGTTGCAAAAAATTAAACCCGGGGCTTTCTGTTACCAGCTTCCTGGTGGGCACCCGCAGGCTGTATGATTTTGTAGACAATAATCCGTCTATCCTGGTAATGGGCATAGATTATGTGAACGACACACGTATCATCAGGCAAAATGCAAAAGCTACCGCTATCAACAGCGCTATTGAAATTGATTTAACCGGGCAGGTATGCGCAGATTCCATAGGCACTTATCAATATTCAGGCATTGGCGGGCAAATGGACTTTATGCATGGCGCTTCCCTGTCGGAAGGAGGTAACCCCATTATCGCCATGCCTTCTGTTACGTCAAAGGGATTATCGCGCATTGTCCCGTTCTTAAAAGAAGGCGCCGGGGTGGTGACTACCCGCGGACATATACATTGGGTGGTAACGGAATATGGCATTGTCAACCTGTTTGGAAAAAACCTCAGGCAGAGAGCGCAGGCGCTCATCAGCATAGCGCATCCTGATCACCGCGAAACGCTTGAAAAAGCCATGCATACGAGGTTTCACACAAGCCGATAAAATTCTTACGGCGCTTGATATTGCTCAGCAATGATGTTGACAGTGATCATAGCAATTCATCATATTTAACCATAATTTTGGATCATGGTAGGAAATTTAACAGATATACAAATAGACGAGCTGCTGTCGAGGCTGTTAGTAGGACGCATTGGCTGCAGCATTGACAACATGGTATATGTAGTACCCATCAGTTACGCTTATAACGGCAACAGCATTTATGCCCATACCCACGAAGGTCTGAAGATAGAGGCGATGCGCTCCAACCCGAACGTATGCTTTGAAACAGATGACCATACAGACATGGCCAACTGGCAAAGTGTTATAGCCTGGGGTAAATTTGAGGAGATCACCGACCCTGCAGACAGGAGCGCGGCCATACAGCTTTTGTTACAGCGTAAGCTGCCCGTACCTTCCAGCAGCACAACACACCTGGGAAAGGAATGGCCCTTTTCCACTGAAGATCTCGATAAAATTGAAGGAGTTGTATTCAGGATAGTGCTGGATACCAAAACCGGCAGGTACGAAAGCTATAGCAATGCTCCCAGGCTGAATGGTTAGCAGCCCATATCGTATAGCCAATAAAACAGGATGTAAAATAGCAGCGGACAACCAAAGTTATCAATGGGTTGTCCGTTTATTTTTTTGCCCGGAACCTGTTCTCTGGAAAACATAATAAGCAAAAAACAGCAGCAAAAAGGCAAAGCAGGTAATCACTATTACCAGGTCATGCCGCTGTATTGTGTTTTTGAACAGCTTTATAAAAAAAAGCACCAAAAAACTTATGGATAAGCCAGCCAGGAAAGACAAAATGTATTTTGACATGGGGTTAAGGCAAAAGGTGAACGATGATATCAGGTGCTTAAAACGTTTTGTGTGAATATTTTATTATAGGCTTACTTAAAAAATACCGACGTATTTACCTGCGGTGATAAAGTTGAGATCTTCGCGCTATACAGATTTTCCGGGCGGGGTGACACCATAGCCAACTTAAGAAATAAGCGCAATAAAATACACCGAAAGAGCAATACCTTTAGTTAAGGAATATACATGTTAAGCAGGTTGGGTACTTTGATTGGTCATTCAAAGACTCCTCCGGGTGCGGTTTTCTTTTTATATAACCAGGGTAGCGCCGATGGCGCATCATTGAAAATTACCCTCTTTGCCTACCAACCGGTTGTGCCGACGGCACAGAAAATCCGGTATATCCAACAGCATTTTGTATCGTGAGACAACTGAGCTAAAAGTATTGCATTCACGAGGAATATGCATTTGAAACATGCCGCATAGCGGCTAGCTGTTTGTAAAAAAATATCAACGGGTTTATTTGTCCGCCGCGGCGGGCTACCCTTAACGGTAAAGCGATCAGCGAAATACAGATAAATATTTCATCCCAATGCCAGCATTACCGACCCTTTGCTAAGCCTAAAACAACTATTCAAACCTGCTTACCGCAGGCGCGGTTCAGACCTACCCCGCATAAGAATACGGCTATGGGGGCACCCACCTGCAAAAATTGAACTTTATTGCGGTATGTGTTTATTTCTGATTTTGCCGCAACGACAATAGTTCTCACCGAAGGTAAATATACCCAACAAGCGAACAGTCGGACACTATTGCATACCTTTAAGTAGTATGCCGATCCGAAACGCTACACGAATAGCTTCTATAGATATACTCAGGGGGCTGGTGATGATCCTCATGGCCCTTGATCATACAAGGGATTTCCTTCACGAAACAGCCATGACGGCCGACCCGCTGGATCCTGCCACCACAACGGTACCCTTGTTCTTTACCAGGTGGATCACGCATTTTTGTGCGCCTGTATTTATTTTTCTTTCCGGCATCTCCGCGTATCTTTCAGGGCAGTATAAAACAACAAAACAAGCCAGCGATTTTCTGATCAGGCGGGGTATATGGCTGGTTCTGGCAGAAATAACCATTATTACGTTTGGTATTACTTTCGATCCATTCTTCAGGTTTGTTATATGGCAGGTAATATGGGCTATCGGGTGGAGTATGATCCTGCTGGGGCTGCTGGTAAGAACTTCCTATAAAGCCATTTTAATAACCGGGCTTATACTGTTGATTGGTCACAATTTTTTAAAATACTTACCCTTGCCAACTGAAGGCGTAGCCGGAGCCTTATGGAAAGTATTATTTACTTCAAGAAGCGCTGTATTGCAATTGACTTCCGGCCATTTTGCGGCAGTACTTTATACCATCTTACCATGGACTTCGGTAATGCTGCTGGGATATTGCGCAGGCGTATGGTATAAAAAAGATTTTAGCACCCGGAAGAGGAAAAAACTATTAAGGATTACCGGCAGTATTTTGATTATTGTGTTTGTGTGCTTACGGGCGCTGAATGATTTCGGAGATCTTACCCCCTGGCAGAATTATCAATCGCCTGTTAAAAACTTTCTGTCGTTTTTGAACACTACCAAATATCCTCCGTCCCTGCAATATATGGCCATGACGCTTGGGCCATCTATACTTTTTTTGTCATTTACAGAAGGAGTGAAAACAAGCTGGAGCCGTTTCGCCACAGTATATGGTAAAGTACCATTCTTTTATTACGTTGTACATTTTTACCTCATCCATTTCCTCACGGTAATCGTTTTTTTCGCCACAGGGCATACAACTGAACAAATTGCAGATACCGGCACTCCATTTTTATTCCGCCCTGCCAATTTTGGCTACGGGCTGCCAGTACTGTACATTACCTGGCTGGTTATAGTAATAATATTGTATTTGCCCTGCCGGTGGTTTCACCGGTACAAAATGAGTCATAGCCAATGGTGGTTAAAATACATATGACTTTTTACACACAAAAAATCACTACCGGTGATGGGTAGCTGCACATAAGGATATAAAGTAATCCGGAAAAGAGAGACATAAGAGGTTTTTTGTTTAAATGCTGTCAGTCGATATATTGCCTGCTTCAGCAGGTAGCCGGTCACGTTGTGCTTTCAGCCAATCGAGGTCTTTTTTGAGCGCCAGTACCAACGAATGGTCAAATCCTGGTTTGCCTGTGAGGTTCAGCAGGCGCTGAAAAGATGCTTCAACAGATACAATCCTTTGCTCAATATCTTCTCTGGTCAAATCCATCATAGCTGTAAATTAAAAGATTTCATTCAATAAAACCATTCCTGCGAACAATGTGGAAAAATAAAGTAGCCGGAAAATCATAAACAAAGGCCTGCTATCGCATGATGATATCGCGGCGGCTCATGCTAAACCCGCTGAAACAACCTGTTACATTTTCACCTTCTATTTTATTAACCACCGTTACAGGAGTTGAAAAGGGACCATCATTGTTACGGGCTTTATTAAAGCTGTCCCAGAAATTATATACATCCCGGGTAACGCTGGCCATATAATAATTAACCGTATCGCCTATTTCAAAGCCATGCGATTGCGTAAGCTGTATATATTCTCCGTTGGTAAGATCATCAGTACCATTTCCGCGGCGGCTGGCCCCTAAACTTCCCCATCCAAAATTGTACCGGTTGTCTTTAAACCGCCAATAAAACAGTTGAACGTTCCCCAATGTGTCAGGATCCTTGTAATGAATGGTCACCCTGGCTTTTTCTTTGCCTTCTTCATCGGTAAAATAATACCCGCTGGTAACACTGTCGATAGGGACCACGGGCAACAATGGAGCGACTGCTGAATATTTTTTATCATCCGTTTCAATTTCAAGCAAATAATATTTTCCAGGCACTCCTTTCAGCGCATGAGCAGGATCGCTTATCAGGCGGGGGTCGAAATAAACGCCCTTCCGGAAGTTTTCGGGTATTTGAGGAAGATCCGATTCCATGAGCCGTACTTTCGATGCCGCATTCCATTCATACTCATCATCTGCTTTCAGCTCTCCTTCGGTTACAGTAACCACTGCATCACTCACTGCCGCGCTCTGAAAATCCGGGGCATAATAGTCCAGGCTTTTGCTCAGCACCACGTAATTATAAGCCTGCATTTCATTATTGATATAGCCTTCAACCACCAGTTGAGGTGCAGCGGATCTTATATCAATATTAAAATCACGTTCGCACGCAACCAATATCATTACAAAAGCAACCGGTAATTTTCGCGTTATACAATTTCTTTTCATCCGTCAGAATTTAAAGTTCCAGGTTACCGAAGGCATTACAGGGAACAGGAAGACTTTTTTTCCTTTGATCATTTGCTCATCATTGTCAACATCCAGGTAAATAAAATAAGGATTGTACCGGTTGTAAACGTTGTATATTCCAAAATTCCAACTGCTTTTAAACCGTTTGGTACTGAGTGGACGCGGTGTATACGTAAAAGAAACATCCAGCCTGTGATACGCCGGCATACGATAATCGTTGACCTTATCGTACTGGTTAATGTTGCTGAACAGGGGTCTTTGTTCTATGACATGATATCCCAGGTTATAGGTGAACCTGCCGGAAGGCATGGTCAATGCGTTGCCTGTTCCATATACAAACACCCCGCTTAGTTCCCACCTGGCGCTTAAAGAATAATTGGCAACAATGCTCAGATCGTGCGTTCTGTCGTAACGATAGGGGAAAGCTTTGCCATTGTTCAGCTCCGGAAAAGTACGTTCCGCCCGGCTCAGCGTATATCCTATCCAGCCTGTAAGCTTTCCTCTTTTCTTTTGTAAAAACAACTCTATTCCATATGCCCTGCCGCTGCCAAATATCATTTGCCCTTCGAGGTTCTGGTTCAGTAGCAGTTGAGCGCCGGGCTTAAATTCTATCTGGTTCGTCAGGGTTTTATAATAGGTTTCAACACTCATTTCATACATGCCGTTATTAAAATCCCTGAAATATCCCGCCGCTACCTGTTGCGCCCTGCCAGGTTGTATCAGCTTGCTTCCGGGTATCCACAGGTCGCTCGGAAAAGTAGCGCCGCTGGTAGTAGCAAGGTGAAGGTATTGTATGGTACGGGTATATGAAAGCTTGATGCTGCTGTTATGAGGCAGCAAACGCAATATGCTCACCCGTGGTTCAGGATAATGATAGGTTGCAATACGTTCTCCTTTCCCGAAGCGTTCTTTTTCACCCGTGGGAAAGCCTTCCTCATCGTATAATACCCGCTCTGTAGGGCCTACCTGTGTAAAATAACTGTAACGCATACCCGCAATTACGTTCCATTTCGGGGCAATGTTCCAGTCTCCGCTTACGTAAGCAGCGGCTTCGCGCGCGTATTGATCGCTGATTTGTGATTTGAACTCCTGTATGCCGGATGTTACCCCGCCTGCACCCGGCTTAAACCTGTGCCATGTATATTGCAGTCCCCATTTTATACTCAGCTTATTTCCAGCCGTATACAACCAGTCATTCTTTAGCTGGTAGTCGCGCAAACCGGAAGTAAACAAAATGCTGGTGGTATTGAAGCCGAACCGGCTGTCGAGCGTAAAGCCATTGTATACTGCCGATAGCTCCTGTTTTAAGCTGGAGCTGATCTCCTGCTTCCACGACAACCCTGCAATATTGTTGCCCCAGACAGCATTGAATATCCGGTCTCTCCCGTCATTGTCCATATCAACAAATGAAAAATCGTCTTTACCGGTATAAAAAGTAAAAGCCAGCTTATTTTTTTGGTTGATGTCGAAGCTGAGCCTGGCATTCACATCATAAAAATAATACCCGTTGTCTCCTATTCTTTTTTTTGCTACCAACCTGCCTACCTGGTCAATATACGTTCTGCGGGCGCTTACAATAAAGGAAGATCTCCCTTTCACAACAGGCCCCTCGGCCGACAAACGGGAAGAGATCAGCCCTATGCCTCCGCTTGCTTTTAATGAGTCTTTATTTCCTTCACGGGTTTCAACAGCTATTACGCTGCTCAGCCTGCCGCCATATTCTGCCGGCATACCCCCCTTAATTACATCCACGTTTTGTACCACCTCACCATTAAACACACTGAAAAAGCCGAGCAGGTGATTGGGATTGTATACAGGAATGCCATCTAATAACACCAGGTTCTGGTCCGGACCACCGCCTCTCACATAAATGCCCGCGCTGGCTTCTCCCCCGCTTTTAATGCCCGGCAACAGTGTGATCGTTTTTAAAGGATCAATTTCTCCGAGCAATACCGGCAGCTTTTTCAACTGCCCTATACCGATTGATTGTGTGCTCATCTGGTTGCGGCTCACATTGCGGCCCGCAACGATGGTAACATGCTGTAATAAATTTTCACTCCGTTTCAACACTGCATGCGTTACTGTATCTGCCATAAGCAGTAGGGTAAATGTGGAAGGCTGATATCCTACGGCGCTGGCTGTTATGGTATACTTTCCGGCAGGAAGCTGCAACAGCAATTTCCCGGTTCCATCCACCTTATTTTCATTTTGATTGATCCGCAATGTAGCATTGCCCAGCGGTATGTTAAGACTGTCGCTTACTTTTATAGTGAGGGAGTGATGTTGTGCAAAGCCGTTTATACATGCACAAAGAAGAATAAAGATGATCGCACTCCTCATATAAGCAGTAGTCATAGTCATTACTGCCCTAAGTTAAGTAAAACCCGGGCTTCAATAAGAAGGAATGTTGTTAAAAATGTATTCTAAATTTTCGCACCATTATTCCCCTCGCCACAGAGGGGACAAAGGGGTGAGGGTAAACTCAACATGAAGTGAAAATTATACATACCCCTGTAGAAATTGCCGCAGATGCACAGATTAAATCTGCGAATCTGTGGCTAAAGACCCACGGTATATCCCTTGTTTTGCGGGCCACCCGCGGGGCTAATTATATATACCTCTGCATGAAGAAAGCACCAGCAAAACCCATACTTTTCCTAAGTGCTGTCAGTAAAAAATAAAACTTTTACGGTCACTGCGAGTTACTAATTAGGCGGCGCCTCCATCATTGCGCCGTGACAAGTTGCATTTGTTTGTCACAGCTTTCTGATTTGTAAGTATCCTAAGTCGGCTAAGTTATCAGCAAACGTATCAGGGCTCTGTTGCTGAATTCACAGTAGTACTAAAGCTTCATCAGAGCGTTCCGGGAAATTGCGGTAATCATTTCCCGGCGGCTTTTTGGTTACTTTTTTCCGCAAAAAAGTAACAGAAAAAAGCGGAGGGATTGTAGTTGAAAGGAAAACCGAGTTTGTGGAACAACAAATTGAAGTTCATAACCAGTTGATAAATAGCAAACTGGATGATATGTCATTGGCAACCCGGCCTTCGGTTGGGTGAAGCAGTCCGCAGCAGGAAAATGCAGCCCCACGAGGATGGCTTCTCCCGTCATAATGTTTATTCTGAACCAATGCAAAATTGGCGGCAGTATCGCCATGACGGAGAAGAGGTTGATAACTCCGTAAGCTTCACTATAATTCAGGTTTACAATTCATCCATTCTTTAGCCAGCAAAGGTATATCCCGTGTTTTGCAGGCGCGCGCCTGCCGGACTCATTTGGAATGCGGCCTATTTTGTTTAAAAAACGACCATTCAACTGCTTTTCATCTCTACTCCAATGCGTATTGTTACATTTTCCTTGACGACTCAATGTTTATGTCCGCCCACTGCCATGCTTTGTCAAACCGTTCCTTTGCCTGGTTTGCTTCTTCTGCCCTTGCCTGCCCCTGCAGGCTTTTGTACAGCCCCATTAATGCCCAGCCGTTTTCTTTAAATGTTTCAAGATCTTCCCTGAATATTTTTTCAGCCGCTGCAAATTCTCCAGCCTGTAACATCCAGTGCCCGGCGGTAAGTCTTACGGAAAAAAACCAGTCGGGCGGCTCATTGTAGTTCAGCTTATCTTCCACAGTAATAGCTTTGTTAAAAAGCGATATCGCTTCGTCATACCTTTTATTGTGCGCAAGCAGCTCTCCCTCCAGTACATACCTGGCAATATTTACCAGGTCGGCAGCGCTGTTCATATCCCAGATCATGTGCGTTTTCAGTTGGTCATTTTCGCTGATCTTTACAATCGCCGCCAGCTCTTTTTCAGCAAGCTCCGTTTTTCCCTTTGCCGCATATGCCATCCCGCGTGCATAGTGCCAGATGGCTTCAGGATACAACAATCCTTCGCCGGGGTTTTCTCTCTGCAAAATTTCATCCCACTTGCCGGTATGGATCATTACATAAAGCGGTATGATATAAAAATGCTGGACAGTGGCATTGTCTGCCAGGAATTTCTTATCCGCCTTGCGCGAAACCGCTTCGGCAGCATCCAGTGCTTTAGTGCTGTTTCCTTCCAAAAAAGCACACGCCGCCAGGAAATGCAGGTTATGCGGGTAATACAACAGGGGATAGGTGCCCTGGATTTTACATTGCGCTATATACGTACTGTCTGCCTCACTTGCTTTTTCATTGGCTATTACCCCTTTGTGATATGCTCCTGTTCGTATATAGGTATGAGATGGCATATGTACAAGATGTCCCGCATCGGGCATTTGATCACGCAACCTGTCTGCATAAACTGCTGCTTTGCCAGGTTGTTTGGAGGCTTCTGTAGCATGTATATAGTAATGTATCGCGCCGGGATGTTCCGGAAACCTGCTCAAAACACTTTCAAGCGTTTCCACGATGGGAGGCGTCCAGGGCTGAGGCGAACCATCTTTTAACCACAGATCCCATGGATGCAGGTTCATCAGCGATTCCGCATACAAAGTACCTACATCAGCATCGTTTGAAAAATTGTTGTATGCCTGCCGCATGGCTTCCGCGTATGCCTCGTAAAATACTGTCATGTCTCCTACTTTTTCACGAGGGAATTTTTTGGTAACTGCGTTGATAAGCGCTTTTTCTACCGTGGTAGCTTTATCTGCGTACATTACCGCTTTGTCTACCGCCTTATTAATTTCGTCCAGCCCGGCAGGGTCAAGCGGGGCATTATAGTTAGGCCCCAGCACCATCGCAAGTCCCCAGTAAGCCATCGCCAGGGTAGAATCGTACCTGATAGCTGTAAGAAATGAGCGGGCAGCCTCCCCATGATTGAATCCGTACATCAATGCAAATCCCTGGTTGAAATACTGTTGCGCTTTTTTTGAACGGGTAGATACTTTATAATGAAAGTTACCCAATCCTTTCAGCAAGGGAGCATCGTTGTTGAGCTTTGCAGGATCAAAAGAAGGCGCACAGTAAATGCGGGTTGTATTGTAAGATGTATCCGCCGTTTGTTTGTCGGTTTTGCTCCTGATAAAAAAAACAGGAATTGCAATTACCGCGAGTAAAAAAAAGATCGTCTTTTTCATGCTATATAAAGTTGTGTATGACCTTCAACGCAGGTTACGTATGCCGTTAACAAAACACAGCATATATCGTTCAACGGAATCCGCTATTTAACAACGAGGTTTCAGAGTATAGCATGGTGTTATGCAAGGAAGTTTACTAAATCTACAATCTTTTTTACACTTTTTATATCAGTGGCTGAAAAAAGCTTAGGGGGCAGCACACCCCCTGCCTCCTAAAGGGGAATAGCCGCGCAGCAAACCTTAAGTCGCACCGGGGTCTTCATCTAAAGCTACTGTGGGCAGCCATGAGACCCTGGGGTGAGGGATGACTCAGTCCATTTCAATCATCGCTTTAATAACTCCTGTTTCAGGCTTCAGCAGTGCAGGAAAACCGGTTTTTGCTTCCGCGAATGAAAGCCGGTGCGTAATATAGGTAGCAGGTTTTACAAAGCCTTTTTTCATTGCATCCATTACATGCGCGAAATCTTCCCTGGCCGCGTTCCGGCTGCTCATGAGGGTGGCCTCCCGTTTGTGGAACTCAGGGTGCGAAAATGAGATCATTTCTTTCTGCAATCCAACCAACACATACCTCGCTCCATGCGCCATATACTGAAATGCATTGTTGATGGCCCGCTGACTGCCGGTAGCATCTATCACTACAGTGGGCATATCAGTGCAGGTAATATCGTGCAGTTTTTCCATAACGTGCTCCTCTCGTCCATTGATAGCATGCTCCACGTGGAGATGGGTTTTGCAAAACGACAGTCGCGCCGGGTTAATGTCCATCGCTATCACGCGCGCGCCGGTTATCCTTGCAAATTCCATGATGCCCAGTCCAATAGGCCCCGCTCCAATTACCAGCACAAATTCACCTTCCTTTACCCGTGCCCGCCTGATAGCATGCGCACCTATAGACAAAGGTTCCACCAAAGCCAGCTCCTCAAAGCTCAAGCCCTCGCCATGCAGCAATGCATACGAAGGAACTGAATAATATTCCGTCATGCCTCCATCGCAATGCACCCCGCAAACCCGTATGCTTACACAGCAATTGGTCTTGCCATTCCTGCATGCGATACATTTGCCGCAATACAAATAAGGAATAACAGTAACCGCTTCGCCTGGATCAAAACCAGGAGCATCGCCGCTCACAAACGTTGCCGCAAGCTCATGCCCCAGCACCCGGGGGTATTCAAAATACGGCTGCGTTCCTTCAAAAGCATGCAGATCGGTACCGCACACGCCTATGCGCTGAATTTTTATAATGGAATATCCTTCACGCGGCGTTGGATCAGGCGTTAAAGTATACTCAAATGATCCGGGCTGCACACACTGCAATGACCTCATAATGTATGAATGATTTAATAAATAGTACTCCAGGGGTTCCGAACCTTTTGAAGGTTCGGAACCCACGCTGCAATTTAAAAGCTTTTTGCACCATAGCAACAGCAAGCTTTTGCGCAAAAGGTAGCACCTACGGTGCATGAAGCCTTATTGTGATGATTTCTACCGGCGGGTAGCCTCTATGAGGCATTATAACAGCTTTATCTTTGTCTGCCGCGGCGGACAACCCGTTTGTAACCATTGGCAGCCTCTCTTACTTACTGTGCCATAGGTACAGTCCTCTTTTACCCATTTTCTTACCTCAATAGATAGACAGATACTTTCCTTTACAAACGAGCAGTATTCACTGAGGCATAAACAGTTTACTTTTTGCCCGTCGTGGCGGGCTACCCGTTTGTAACCAAGCAGCCTCACTTACCTACTGCGCCGTAGGTGCAGCCCTCTTTAACCCTGGAGATCATCTGCCAGGCACCTGTAAAAAATGTTTTCGCCGGAGTTTTATAATTGCTATATAAATCACATTTATAAGACCTGTCGACCGAAGGAGAATACGTTTGTCTGTATTACCAACCGGATTTAATTGCGAATGCCGTAAATTGCAGTGAGATGTAACGAAGGAATGAGTGATTGATCTGCTTCAACGGTTGTTATCAGCCTTCCACTACCTGCTACGAATCAATTATTGCCTCCAACGCTACATTGTTAAGAAGAAGGAGAACAAAGTTATGTTAGGCTTTCAATTTTCGCTGTTTGACCCTCGTGAGCAGGGCAAATCAAAATTTGAGCAATTGCTGGATCTTTTTATGCAGTTGCTTACCTATACCAGCGGCGATGTGGGAGAAGCATTGCAGTGGCTGAACGAACTGGATAAAAATTATGAGCTTACGGATGATGAGTATGGCATGGGCGATTTTATTGATGAATTAAAAGAAAAAGGTTATATAACCGACGATAATCAGCAGGGAGAAATAAAAATCACTCCCAAAACAGAACAGAGCATCCGGAAAAGAAGCCTGGAAGAAATTTTTGGCAAGCTCAAAAAAACAAAACAGGGAGATCATCACAGCTTTAAGCCGGGACAGGGCGATGAACTAAATCCCGAAACCCGTCAATTCCAGTTTGGCGATATGCTGGAGCAGATAGATTTTACCGAATCCATTCGCAATGCTCAGATCAACCACGGTATAGACAGCTTCCGCATGCAGGAAGATGATTTAAGCATCCGGGAAACCGACTTCAAAGCGCAGACATCTACCGTACTAATGATCGACATCTCTCATTCGATGATCTTATATGGCGAAGACAGGATCACCCCTGCTAAAAAAGTAGCCATGGCTTTGAGTGAGCTGATCCAGACCAAGTACCCGAAGGATACACTTGATATTGTTGTATTTGGCAATGACGCGTGGCCGATAGAAGTAAAAGACCTTCCTTACCTGCAGGTAGGGCCTTATCATACCAATACAGTAGCAGGACTGGAACTGGCAATGGATATACTGCGCCGCAGAAAAAATCCAAACAAACAGATATTTATGATCACCGATGGAAAACCTACCTGTTTAAAAACAGGCAAACGGTATTATAAAAACAGCTTTGGGCTCGACAGAAAAGTAATAAACCGCTGCATGAACCTGGCAGCACAATGTAAAAAGTTGAAAATACCTATCACCACTTTTATGATAGCCACCGATCCGTACCTGCAACGCTTTGTACAGGAATTTACCGAAACCAACAATGGCAAGGCATTTTTTGCCTCGCTCGACAAGCTGGGCGCTTTTATCTTTAAAGACTTTGAAAGCGGTAAAAGGAAAACAGTGTATTAGGATACAGATGCGGCCATAAGCTGATCGCTGAAAGAGAAAGAAAATCAATTACAAAAAGAAGAGCCAAATTAAATATGACTACGATAAAAACGCTGGGTGAATTAAAGGCTTCAGGATATCAGCCTAAAAGCATTAAAGAAGAAATAAGACAGAACCTTATTCGCAAGCTTCAGAAAAAAGAAAATACATTTTCAGGGATTGTAGGATACGAAGATACTGTTATACCCGATGTGGAACGTGCTTTATTAAGCAAACACAATATTCTTTTCCTGGGCTTGCGTGGACAGGCGAAAACAAGAATGGCCAGGCAAATGACCGAGCTGCTGGATGAATACATTCCTGTTATTCCGGGCAGCGATATCAACGACGACCCGTTGAATCCCATATCCAAATTTGCCAAAGACCTCATTGCCGAACAGGGCGACAATACACCTGTACACTGGATACACCGCAGCGAGCGATACGGCGAAAAGCTGGCTACGCCCGATGTAAGCGTAGCCGACCTGATAGGCGATATTGACCCCATTAAAGCCGCTAATCTTAAGCTCAATTTCGCGGATGAAAGGGTCATTCACTATGGCATCATTCCCAGGAGCAACCGGGGTATTTTCGTGATCAATGAATTACCTGACCTGCAGGCAAGGATACAGGTGGCGCTGTTCAATATACTGGAAGAAGGAGATGTGCAGATAAGAGGCTTCAAGCTGCGGTTGCCATTGGATATCCTATTCGTTTTTACAGCTAACCCCGAAGACTACACGAACCGCGGATCGATCGTTACCCCGCTGAAAGACCGTATTGAAAGCCAGATCCTTACTCACTATCCCAAATCGCTGGAGCAGGCGTTGGAAATAACAGAGCAGGAAGCCGATATAGACAAAGCTCAGGAAGAAACTGTAAAAGTGAGCGACCTGGTAAAACGCCTGATTGAGCAGGTAGCATTTGAAGCGAGGAACAGCGAGCTGGTAGATAAGAAAAGCGGTGTGAGCGCGAGGCTTACCATATCGGCTTTTGAAAATGCGGTGAGCGCCGCCGAAAGAAGAGCGATATTGAACAAAGAGAAAGATACACAGGTATGGGTGTCTGATCTTACCGGCATCATTCCGTCTGTAACCGGCAAAGTGGAGCTGGTATACGAAGGTGAGCAGGAAGGACCCTACCAGGTTGCTTTCAACCTGCTGAACAAAGCCATCCGCACTCAGTTCATCCAGTATTTTCCCAATCCCGACTCGCTCAAAAAAAGAAAGGCGCAACAAAAAGAAAATGAAAATCCTTACCGCTCCATCATCAACTGGTTCGACAGCGGAAACTCGCTGAATGTGCTATTCAACCTGAAGGATAAAGACAAGGTTCAGCTTCTTTATAAAGTAGACGGATTGTACGGACTGGTAAAGAAAAGCTATCCCCATGCCAATGAAAAGGAGAACGCCCTGCTGATGGAGCTGATCTTACACGGGTTGTCTTCCTATTCGCTGATCAGCAAAAAAGTGCTGGACGGTAAAATAGAATTTAAAGACCTGATGGGTTCCATGCTGAACATGGGAAAAGAAACCTCCTCAATGGAAGATGAAGAAGGATTTGACCAGGAGGGATATTGATGGGTGGTTACAGAAGGAGCGTATAAAATAATTTCTTGACCATTGTTGTTGGTGTTGAGCACAGATATGAGCTTTGGCTCACCAACAACAATTTATTCGAAAATGTCGCACGGTTGGGCGACAGTACTAATATTGAGCAATAGTACAAAAGCCTGGCAGATCTCTCTCCCGACCTTCGGTTGGGATCGAGATGACGTTTAAGAGGTTGACCGCCGTTGTTGGTGTTGAGTGCAGATATGAGCTTTGGCTTCACCAACAACGATCCGCAATACAGGCAGTTCGGAAATGTCATACATTCGGGGTGGCTTCCTCACGCCGTTACATTTGTTTTGAGCTGAAGCAAAAACAGCGGCAGGCTCGCCATGTGAGAGGTGCTTTTTTGCCGTGGCAAAGTTTGGCGCAACCTATGTTCGCCAACTTAAAACCTATACCCGATCGAAAGCCCACCCTGCACTGTTTTTAAGGAGCTTGTTTCATCGCTTACACCGTTATATGCCGGATCAACATCTAAAAAACCCAGTTGCCCATTAATATGGAAATACAAATTCTTTGAAAATTCGTACCCGATAAGAATATTAGCCCCAAAATCAAAGGGCTTGGTATATGGCACTGTTTTGCTATTCCCGCCCATAGAAGAGTCGGCACTGGAAAAGTTGTTTAAAAACTTCAGCTTTCCTGTTACACTCATACCATTGGCTTCAGCCTTCCAGCGGCCGCCAACTCCGTAAGCAATATACGGTCCTGCACCCAGCAGCATTTTGCCGTTCCCAACCTGTGGCTTAAAAATAAAATTCACGGGCAACTCTATGTAATAGCTGGTGAATTTAATCCTGTCAACGCCATACAGGTATTGAGCGCCCCCGTTTTTATCTATCGTAAATCCTTTGCTGGTAAGCAGCAACGAAGGTTGTAAAGCGAACTTTTCCGAAAGCGCCAGATCCGCGGTTCCTCCGAGATGAAATCCCGGGCGCAATTTTACATTCGTATAACCGCTTTCGTCTTTTAACAACATTGCAGACAAATTTCCTCCTGCTTTTACGCCCCATTGTACCTGTGCTGACATTGCCTGGTAAATCAAAATACTGATCAATACCAGTACCACAGCTTTTAGCTTCATAATTTCTGATTTAAAATTAACCGCCAAATGTAAAGTATAATTTTTGTGAGAATACATGAGGTTTATCACACTGTGATGGAATATAGGTCAGCCTTGCTTATTTAACTCCTGTTTAACAAGTGAAAGGAGTTCTCCGGCAACGAAAATCATTGTTCTTCCAGGTCTGATTTCGGGCTTAACTGATCTCGTGTCATCGTTTATCCGCTGTATAGCACGGAAAATACAACAACCTCCGGAAGTGATGTTGGA
>JAHBTL010000011.1 GCA_019638615.1 Chitinophagaceae bacterium
AGATTGCTTCTCCGCCGCGGCGGATCGCAATGACGACCTTTTTGGTCTGTCCCCAGGGAAAAACCTAAGCGGCCGCCAGTTTCTTTTTTGTATTCACTGCCTTTGCATTTCTTAGTCCCGGATTTTCAGGCACGATCAATTGATATTGCCGGTTAAATGCTTCCTGCGAAACTTTAAAATAATTGGCCAGCTTCCTGATCACTTCTTTAGAAAGCCCCTTTTTGTAATGCAGAATATCGGAAACATAGCCTTTGCTTATACCCAATATATCCACCAGGTCTTTGGCTTTCAGGTTATGATCGTTCATAAACGAATGTAACAACTGCACAGGGTCTAAGCTGGCAGATGAAATGTGATCAGCATCCCATTTTTCAATAAGCAGCGTAAGCAGGGCTATTTCATCTTTGGTATTCCGGTTTTTGGCATAGGAGAACACCAGTTGCTCCAGTATGCTGCAATATTCCTTATACTGCTTTTTACTAGCAATTACTTTGTATGTAAGCGTTGTCATATTCTTGCATTTCAATAATTGCTTATATTGTATTGTTCGCCTGCATTGCAAAGTTTGTCATACGCTGCATGAGTGCCAATCCAGCAAATAAAAAGATGTACATGTCTATCTCCAAATGCGTATTTTGCGATCATCCTGTACTTGTTACCACCGATATCAAATACAGCCCGGTTGGAACCTCTTATAAATCGGTACCGGGAAATGTAACCTGCATATCTGTGGGCATTTTCCAATCAGCATATTTTAGTTTAGTCAACCACCCATTGAATGCATTTCTGCTTTGAGCATTTTGAATGACAAAGGATTCGATGGTTTCTTTTCTTATCAGGTGAATTTTCATAGCAAAGATATAATTTTTTTGAAAAGTTCACAAAAAGTGAACTTTTTTTGAGATATAGCAGTGTAAAGATGTAGAAATCAGCCTCTAAAAGGGATTGTACAATCAGGCGCCTGCATTTTTCTGCCCAATTATCATTTTGCCTGCCTCAAAATCCATCATAGGGAAGCTGGTATGATCAGTATCTCCTGGTGCTGTCTGTCGGGAGTGTGCCTATCTGTCAGGCATAAAATCCCGGATCTGTTTGGGTGCATTTCAGATTTTCGGGGGCTGACTAAAAAGGTCGTCATTGCGAACGAAGTGAAGTAATCCCAAATACTTAATCCGTTATCGTTCAATGGGATTGCTTCGGTCGTCCCTCCCTCGCAATGACGTTCAGCGACCTTTTTGGTCAGCCCCCGGTAGTAACAGCCTTTCCGTATAGCTTAATTCAGTCTTTTTACATCTACAACCAGGTCTTCGATCAGGCGTGTTTGAGTACTGATCTCAAAAGATTCGCTGTAATTGTTCTTTCTGTCACTAATGATAAAAACGACTTTTCCCGCTTCCTGTTTAGGCAATGCAAATTTCTTGTCGAAATGAGTATCCGCATAAACATTCTGGAAAATAGTGACACCCTCCCCGTCTTTAATGGTAATAATAAACCTGCTGGCTTTGGTGTTTTTATACTTTACATTGAATACAAGCGACTGGTTTTCCGCACCCAGGTATTTTACTTCTGCAACTTTTTCAACAGGGTCAGCACTTGTATTAGCAACGGCAGGCACAACAATAACCGTGATAGCGATAGCCATTAAAAGTTTACGGACTGCTGATAAAAATGTACGTGATTCCATATGTATTTGTTTTTGTTTACTTCTTTTTTGTGGAAGCAACCATTAATAAATATGGCATCAGTTAATCTGAGTAAAGGCAATGTTAAGACTGGTGGCCAGGCGTAAATTGCGTTGGCAAAGCAGGATTTAAATGGCTTACAAAGTTGAGTGGCAAGTGTGAACAGAATATGACGCGTATTACAAGGGCAAGTTAAATTGTAGCGCGGTGTTCACAATTTTAAATTGGTAACGCAAATATAGGCAATAATATTGTTGAAAATAAAAAAAGCCCGGCATATCCCGGGCGTTTTATAAAAATTTTGACTATTGATTGAGAAAAACCAGGATTTAGTAACAAATAATTAATATTAAAAATAAAAACAATCTACTCTGTAATATTTTCTAATGAAAATACAAAAGCGTACATCAGCGCCATGTCTTTTAAATAATCGAACCTGCCCGAAGCCCCTCCGTGTCCGAAGTTCATATTGGTGTGCAGCAATAAAATATTATTGTTGGTTTTCATGGTGCGCAGTTTCGCTACCCATTTAGCCGGTTCAAAGTACTGTACCTGGCTATCGTGTAAGCCTGTTGTAACCAGTATATTCGGATAATTTTTCTTTTCAATATTCTCATACGGCGAATACGATTTCATATACTCGTATGCCTCTTTATCCTGTGGATTTCCCCATTGATCAAATTCGTTCGTTGTAAGAGGGATACTGGTGTCCAGCATCGTATTCACCACATCTACAAACGGAACCTGCGCTATCACGCCGTTCCACATACCGGGCGCCATGTTGGTTACCGCTCCCATTAACAAGCCGCCGGCGCTTCCTCCCTGCGCGTACAGGTGCTCTTTTGAAGTATATTTTTGATCGATCAGATATTGCCCGCAATCTATAAAGTCGGTAAACGTGTTTTTCTTCTTCATCATTTTACCATCTTCGTACCACTGCCTGCCCATTTCCTGACCGCCACGTATATGCGCTATGGCAAATACAAAACCCCGGTTCAATAAGCTTAGCCGGTTGGCGCTGAATGCAGCATCTGTACTATGCCCGTAAGATCCGTACGCATATAAAAGAAGCGGAGCAGAACCGTTTTTTACATATCCTTTCTTATAAACAAGGGAGATGGGGACTTTTGTTCCGTCCTGCGCGGTGGCATACAATCTTTCAGATACATAGTCCTTCGGATCATAACCGCCTACCACTTCCTGCTGCTTCATCAGCTTCCTTTCTTTTGTCTGCATATTATAATCGTATACAGAACCGGGCGTGGTAAGAGAAGTATAAGTATAGCGGACTGTACCTGAGTTAAATTCAGGATTATCGTCCAACCCCGCATAATAGGCGGGCTCGCCAAAATCGATGTAATGATCTTCTCCCGATGATATATTTTTTATCCTTAATTGCACAAGCCCGTTTTTTCTTTCATTGATAACAAGGTGGTTTTTAAATACCGAGATCTCCTGCAGCAGTACATCGGGTCTGTGCGCAATTACTTCTTTCCATCCGGCACTATCTGTTTTATTGAGGCTGCATTCCATCAGCCTGAAGTTTTTCGCATGGAGGTTAGTAATGATATAAAACCTGTCGCCCAGGTCTGCAATATCATACAATACCTCCGTCATTCGCGGCTGAAAGATCCTGAATGCAGCATCCGGCTCATCGGCACTGATAAAACGCCATTCTGAAGACAGGGTTGCCTGTGAAACAATGAAAATGGATTTCCCGGATTTTGATTTGCCAACGCTTATATAGTTGGATGGATCTTTTTCTTCATACACCGTAACATCGGCAGCCGCGTTGGTGCCGAGCCTGTGCCGTTTGATTTTTTCCGATAAAAGCGTTACCGGGTTGTTTTCAGTATAGAACAGGGTTTTGTTGTCGTTCGCCCATTCCGATCGGCCACCGGTTCCTCTGATCATATCTTCATATAGTTCGCCTGTTTCAAGATTTTTTATATGAATAGTATACTGGCGGCGTGAAATCGTATCTATTCCAAAAGCCATCAGCTTGTTATCTTCACTTATATTAAATCCCGCCGCTGAATAGTATGGATGTCCCTTGGCCATTTCATCCACATCCAGCAATATCTCTTCGGGTGCATCAAGGGTTCCTTTTTTCCTGCAATATTTAAAATATTCTTTTCCTTCTTCTGTACGTGTGTAATAGTAATAGCCATTTTTGAAAACAGGCACGGATTCATCTTTCTCTTTTATCCTCCCCCTCATTTCATCGTATAATTTTTCTCTCAATACTTTCGTGCCGCTCATCATCGTATCAAGGTATGTATTCTCTTCTTCCAGGTATTTTACCACTTCAGCGTTGTCTGGTCCCTTTTTAAAATAATCTATCATCCAGTAGTAATTGTCTGTAACAGTATCATTATGAACAACGCGGATATGTTCTTTTACCGGGGCTATGGGCGGTTGGATGCCTTTGGGCCATTCAAAGCTTGACATTTCTTCTTTTGTTTTTGTATTACATGCAATAATAGAAAAGCATGAGCAAACAATCATCACAAATAAACAGGATTTCATACAAGATTATTTAAAACGGTAAGGTAAATGCGTAAAGCCGGGGTATTCCAAATTGTCGCCGCATATTTAGCTGCCGACAGGCGGGCTTTTTATTCCCTCTCCGCATCCTGCATCAGCGGGAGCGAGGGAAAAGTGGTGCGACAATTTGGTAGGTACCTTCATTCACTGTGATCAATAGACGGATCATTCGTTTCCAGGAGAAATTGAATTTTGATGGAGCCCCTGTCGCTATGCATTTACAGTATGCGTAACATGCTCATCCGACAACATTCTTACCGCTTCTACTATTGCGGCTGTATCATACCCGGCCTCTTTCTGCAGTTCTTTAGGAGTGCCATGCTCAATTACATGGTCTGGGATCCCTAATATTTTTACCCGGGCATTGTACCCGTTACGTGCCATAAATTCAAGCACTGCGCTGCCAAAACCACCTGTTACTGTGCCATCTTCCACCGTAATTATTTTGCTGAATTTGCCAAATACCTCATGCAACATGGCTTCATCGAGCGGCTTGGCAAAACGCATGTCGTAATGCGCTGGCTGAATACCCTCTGCTCTTAGCTCGCGTATGGCTGCCGCTGCAAAATTACCGGGATGCCCCAGAGACAGGATCGCTATTTCCTGCCCGTCCTTTAATTTTCTTCCCGTACCGATTTGAATTTCTTTCATCTCTGTGCGCCACTCAGGCATTGTTCCTTCGCCACGGGGGTAACGGATCACAAAAGGATTTTCCGTTGAATCAAGCTGCGCAGTATACATCAGGTTTCGGAGCTCAGCCTCATTCATTGGAGCACTTACGATCATGTTGGGAATACAACGCATATAAGCAATATCATATGCGCCGTGATGTGTAGCGCCGTCTTCGCCTACCAGTCCTGCCCGGTCTAAGCAAAAAATCACCGGGAGATTCTGGATCGCTACATCGTGCACTACCTGGTCGTAGGCACGCTGCATGAATGAAGAATAAATATTACAGAACACCTTCATGCCCTGTGTAGCCATACCGGCACTCAGCGTTACTGCATGCTGTTCGCAAATGCCCACGTCAAAAGCCCGGTCGGGCATTTGATCCATCATAAATTTGAGCGAGGAGCCCGACGGCATGGCCGGCGTAATGCCTATGATATTTTTATTTTTCTCTGCCAGCTCAATGATCGTGTGCCCGAACACATCCTGGTATTTAGGCGGCTGGGGCAGCTCAAATTTTTTCTTGTAAATCTCGCCGGTTATCTTATCAAACAAACCGGGTGCATGCCATTTGGTTTGATCCTGCTCCGCCAGCGAATAACCCTTGCCTTTTACCGTGAGTATGTGCAGGAGTTTGGGGCCGGGAATTTTTTTAAGATCCTGCAGTACATCCACCAGCTTGGTAATATTATGTCCGTCAATGGGACCGAAATAGCGAAGCTTCAATGCTTCGAAGAGGTTGCTGCTTTTGCTGATAAATCCTTTGATGCTGTGCTCCAGTTTGCTTGCCATTTCGCGGGTAAACCTTTTCCCCACCGGAAGCTTTCCCAGCGCGTTCCATATATCGTCTTTTAACCTGTTATAGGTTTGAGAAGTAGTGATATCAGTAAGATATTCCTTCAGTGCGCCCACATTCTGGTCGATGCTCATGCAGTTATCGTTTAACACGATCAGCATATCTGCATCTGCCACCCCTGCATGGTTCATTCCTTCAAAAGCAAGTCCTGCCGTCATGGCACCATCGCCAATGATAGCTACCGATTTCCGGTCTTCGCCTTTATACTTTGCAGCCATTGCCATGCCCAATGCGGCTGAAATAGATGTGGAAGAATGTCCTACACCAAAGCTGTCAAATTCACTTTCTGCCCTGCGCGGAAAGCCGCTTATTCCATTGTATTTGCGGTTGGTATGAAAATGATCGCGCCGGCCGGTAAGAATTTTATGCCCGTATGCCTGGTGCCCCACATCCCACACCAACTGATCGTAAGGCGTGTTGAATACATAGTGAAGCGCCACGGAAAGTTCCACCACTCCCAGGCTGGCTCCAAAATGGCCGCCATACACACTTACTACATCAATGATGTAATGCCTGAGCTCATCACAAACCTGCAGTAACTGTTCTTTACTTAATTTTTTGAGATCATCAGGATGGTTGATCTGCCGCAGCAGCGGCCCCGGTGTTATTTCCATGTAACCTTGTTAAATAGTGGCAAATTTAATACATAAAACGCATGTCATTCAAAGTTATTGGCCAAAGGGGTTCTGATTGTTATGTATTGATTATCAGTAAAAAAGCGGGAGGGAAATGTAAAACAGCCGCCGCCAGCCACATTATACAGCCATTAGTAACACTATAATTTTCAGCGCCAGCCGGAATTATTTAGATTTGGGGCATGCGAATCAACCTGTCAAAATACTGGCTTTGCCAGATCTGCGGATGGGGCCTTTTTGGCCTGGCAAGTATTTTTTTCGCGTACACTTATGGACAGGAAATTACCGGCAAAATGGTCGCGCGTCTACTGATCGGACTTGCGTTGGGCATCCCTATTACACACCTGCTGCGAAACTTAATTATCAGGCAAAAATGGCTGGTGGTTCCTATAGAAAAAATTATCATACATCTTTTTTTAAGCATTGTACTTGCAAGCGTTGTTTATTCGGTTTGTTCCATCAGCCTGTTTGAGTGGCTTAACCTCTCCGAAGTAAATCCCGACGAAAAAGCGCCCTTCATTGACCGGATGGTAATACGGACTTTTGACAGCAGCATATTCCTGATGGTTTGGGTGCTGATCTATTACATGTATCACTATTTTCAGAAGAACAAAAAGCAGGAAGTGGATACTTTTCGCCTGCAGTCGCTGGTGAAAGAGCTGGAACTTAAAACCATTAAATCTCATATCAATCCTCATTTTATTTTTAATTCACTTAACAGCATACGGGCTTTGGTGGATGAAAATCCTGAACGCGCGCGCAGGGCCATTACCGAACTGAGTAATATTTTGCGTAGCAGTATGCAAACCGAAAAGCTGGAAACGGTTCCTTTGAAACAGGAATTGAGCATTGTGAGAGATTACCTGGCGCTGGAACAAATGCGGTTTGAAGAAAGGTTAAAAGTGGATTTTGATATTGATGAGGATACGCTTAACCAGCCCATTCCGCCTATGATGCTGCAAACACTTGCAGAGAATGCCATTAAACACGGCATAAGCAAGCAGGTACATGGCGGCACTGTTTCTATTTCATCCGACTTTGTAGACGGTCACCACGAGATCGTTATCCGTAACAGCGGTATTTTAAACGGGCACACCAATCGCATCGGATTTGGTTTACAAAGTACCCAGGACAGGCTGAACCTGCTGTTCGGCGAAAAGGCTACCTTTGAAATTAAAGACATACCCGGTAATATGGTAGAGGCGAAAGTGGTAATGCCGGTAAACAACGTGATCAGATAAACTGTACAAGTATGACTAAAAAAGCAATTATTATTGACGACGAAAGACTGGCGCGGAGCGAATTAAAAAAACTCCTGCAGGACCATCCTGAAATAGAAATTATAGCGGAAGCCGCTAACGCGAATGAAGGAATAGAAAAGATAGAACACATGGCACCCGATCTTGTTTTCCTGGATATACAGATGCCGGGCAAAACAGGTTTTGATCTTTTAACTGAGCTCGACAGGCTTCCCCAGGTGATATTTACCACTGCGTACGATGAATATGCATTGAAGGCATTTGAATTCAATGCCCTGGATTACCTGCTTAAGCCGGTGGAACCTAAAAGGCTGGCAGATGCCCTGCAAAAGCTGGAATATATAGAAGAAAAAGAAAGCGCTGCTGCAACATCGCTCACAGGGGCGCCACCCGCCAACCGGAGCATACTGGGCGAGAACGACCAGGTTTTTGTAAAAGATGGCGAACGGTGCTGGTTTGTAAAGCTGAGTGAAATAAGACTTTTTGAAAGCGTGGGCAATTATGCGAGAGTATTTTTCAGCACGTACAAACCACTCATATTAAAATCGCTCAATGCTTTGGAAGAACGCCTGGATGACAGGGTGTTTTTCAGGGCCAACAGGAAACACATTGTGAATTTACGTATGATAGAAAGAGTGGAACCTTATTTTAACGGAGGGCTATTGCTTGAAATTAAAGGCGGGGAAAAAATTGAAGTGAGCAGAAGGCAGGCTGTGAAATTTAAGGAGATGATGAGCCTGTGATGATTTGAAATGTAAGATTTGAAATTTGAGATGAGCGATCCGCTGTGGGTTTTGAGTTTATAGTTTATGGTTTCTTGTCATTCAGAGCGAACAAAATAACTATTGTATAAAAGTGAATATTTTCGTGAGCGAAGAATCTGCCCGATGGTTGCCGACCATCAGCAGTGTGTCAACTATAAACTTCAAACTATAAACCCGTAACCTGCAACTTGTAACCTGTAACCTGCGACCCAATAAACAATAAATTGAATGCTGATAGCTGACATGACTATTTTAACTGGATATATGAAAAAAATAATGCTGCCGGCGCTGGCATGGCTGCTCGTTCTGACAGCAGAGGCTCAAAAGATCAACAGGGTTATCAAAGAAAAGGCAGTAAAAAAAATTGAAAAAAAATTATCGGCAGATGATATGGAGGGGAGGGCTACTTTTACCCCTGGCATAGACAAAGCCGCCGATTTCATTGCAGCGGAGTTTAAAAAAGCGGGGCTTATACCTGCTGAAGGAGACAATGGTTATTTCCAGGAGTTTGCCCTGGTGGAAGCAACACAAACAGCGGCAAGCGGTAACACAGACGGAAATGAAATCAATCCTTCTGATATTGTGGCCCTTACCACAAAAGCAACATTAACTGTAAACGAGCAATCGGGGTACGAAACCGGGGTAATTAATGCAGACGACCGCCTGTTCAATAAAGCCTATGCGTATATCAGCTCAGGCAAAAATTATATTGTATGGGTGGATACAGCCCATTCAAAAAGCTTTAGCAACCTGCTCCGGTTTAAGCGGGAAACCTTTCAATCCGATATAAGCGTCCTGTTTATACTTGCGGAAAAAGCACCTGCTGCCTATACTGTTTCTGTTCAGCATACCATTTCAGAAAAAAAACTGAAGAATGTAGTGGGTATTATTCCTGGAAAGAGCCAGCCTGCCGGACAATCGAACGGAAAAGAGGAATATGTAATTTTTTCGGCACATTATGATCACCTGGGTATTGGCGAAGCGGATAAAAACGGGGATCGTATTTTTAACGGCGCCAATGACGATGCTGCCGGCACTACCGCCGTAATAATGCTCTCTAAATATTTTTCAAAAATCAAAAACAACGAACGCACTCTTGTATTTGCCGCTTTTACGGCTGAAGAAATCGGCGGTTACGGATCGCAGTATTTCAGCAAACAGTATGATCCCGGAAAAGTAATGGCGATGTTCAATATTGAAATGATAGGTACCGACAGCAAATGGGGGAAAAATTCAGCCTATATAACCGGCTATGAAAAAACGGATATGGGAAAGATACTGGAAAAAAACCTGGCAGGAACGGGTTTTACATTTTATCCTGATCCATATCCCGACCAGCAATTGTTCTACCGCTCCGATAATGCCACGCTTGCGAGGCTGGGAGTTCCTGCACATACCATCTCCACTTCTAAAATGGACAATGAACCTTTTTATCATACACAGGGTGATGAAATTGAAACATTGGACCTGAAGAACATGACAGAGATCATTAAAGCGATAGCGCTCAGTTCGCGCACCATCATCAGTGGGGAGGATACGCCTTCAAGGGTGGATGCAACGCAACTGAAATAAAGCGCCGCAACCTTTATAATTCAGCTACGGTATGATGATACATGTTTTTTGCCGCGGGGTTCAGCAATCCTGCGGTATTGTATGGCTTTATTCTTTCCCGGACGGTATCGGTAAATACTTCTATTTCCTGCTGAGATATGCTTGTTTGACCGGTTAGCTTCAGTAAGTCTTTATAAGTGGTTTGAGCAATTTCCTGTACCCGTGGATTGCCGGCTTCAAGAAAATATTGAACGGGCAGATTGTTTAAGCGACGCTGTTCGTATACAATAGTGAAAGCGAAATACAACATGCTCCACGCATTGAAAAGCTGAAAATGTTGCATAGTATTATAACATCCTGCCACCAGCAGATCGATCAGCTTCAGCTCTTCAAAAACAGTAGCTTCATACGCTTTCAACCGTGCATATAAGGGCCGATCAAAATCCCGGTTTTCATAAAGCATTTGTACAATTCTTTCTATACCAGCCAGTGAATACGCGATGCCTGTGCTGAAAAGAGGATCTATAAACCCGATGGTATGCGGCATTGCCAGCCAACCATCGCCAAAGCATTTTTCAAGCTTTCCCTGCAGCCTCGGCGATTGTATAATACGGCCCGGTTCAGCAGACAAAGCGCTTTTGCTGAGTATACGATGGATGTCAGGATATTTTGCCTGCAGCGTATTCCATATTTCATCGGTTGACATTTTTTGTAATGATGCGTTATTGCCATTCAATGCAAAACCCCAACTGGTGCGATCGTTGTTAAACCGGAGCGCCCATATCCATCCTTCATCTAATATATGGTGGAGGGCGGAACGATCTGCATTGTAAGGATAGTCTGCTGTTGGAATGTTTTTCTGCTGCAGGATTTCCATCCATGTCGGGAGATCATCAAAATGGGAAAATACCGCGAAGGAGTCCGTAAGAAAATCTGCTGCAGATGATTTTACGGAGAACAGCTTTTTCGCCAGCAACCCGCTGCCTGTTGCATCGATCAGGAACGAAGCCCGGATCGTCATTTTGTCGTCCTTCCGGTTTGTACTGAATGTCCATTGCCCGTTTGATCGTACTGCCGCTTCTATTTCGGTTGTATCATAGTAATCAATTCCGTACGCTTTCAGTTTGGCTGCAAGAAAGGCGTCAAAATCGGAACGGAACCAGTTGGTATCAGACATGCTATCGCTCACGCTGGCTGCCACGAGCAATTCATTTGAATGGCGGGTGTCTGTATAAAAAGGCTTCCCGGGATAATGCTTGAAATAGCTGAAGCCCCTTTTGATACCACAGGCAATTTCAGGATGCGATTGCTGCCAGCTTCCGTATCGCGAAAAATCGTACAGCCAGGGCAAATTATATTGAGAAGAGAGGGAACGCAATATCATATCGGCAATAGGGGTAGAAGACTCACCGATGGCAAACCGGGGATGCTTTCCTTTTTCCATCACACAAACTTTAAACCCGCAATTGTTCAGAACGAGCGCTGTGATGGACCCGGCAAACCCGGCGCCGGCAATAAGGATATCATAATGACGGGGATGTTCAGCCATGATCTTTTTTACAGGTACATTGTATGTTCGGTGCTGTTTGCTGGCTCAGGTTCATCGCTGCCAACCGCTCTTTTCTCTTATCAAAACAAATGGCGCATCGCGATAAAAAGCCAATATCCCAGGTGTCTGCCAATACCTGTCCCTGCTTTAATGCCAACGCTTTGTCAACAACTTCTTCCAGCATATCCAGCGAAGGAGGCACGTAATCCTTTTCTTTTAGCAGCACATCCATTATACCGTTGCCGGGTCTTACAGGAATAACTGAGCAGCGCTTCGCCCCGCTCTCAAACGCAAATTGTACAGATCGGAGGGTCCATTCGATGTTCTCGTACGGATTGGTAATGTATGGAGGGTTTAAAAGTACAAAAGCCCGTACGTCTACCTGCTGTTGAGCCAGGTATCGCGCAGCGCTTCTGAAGTCTTCCGGTGTAATTTGTTTGTTGAGTGCCGGCAATACCGCGGGGTGAATGGTTTCCAGCCCCATTGCGATCTCCAGTTTCCCGGCCAGCAGGTCGTTGAATGTGCTGCAATGCTGATTGACCAGCTTAGGATGATTTTCCACGGTTACTCTTTTGTAACCGCTGATGCGTTCCGCTATTGCCGGATATTCCACGGGAGAAATGGCCTTTGTATCAAAAAAATTGCCGTTGTTGTACAGCTTGATATTTTCGGCGGGCGGCAATCTCTCTAATGCATAATCGATCTGCCGGAGAATGGCGCCAGGTATGGCCTCATCGAGCGTATTCTTCCATAGATCGCACATTAAACATTTAAAAGCACATTCTTTGCCGGTAAGAAAAACCGTATTAACAGTTTCAATGCCTCCCTGTAAACCCGGCTCTGTTTCGTGCAAGAAATGGTAAGGGATATAAGGATCTACCCTGTTCTTTGCAGAACGGTATGCAGTAATGGTATGATTGCTGTATCCCTCATGCATACAGCGAGTGAAAATAGTTCCTGTATTCAGCTTCGTTTTTGGCAAATACCGTATCAAATGCATCGGCTGCTATAGCGCCGGATTGCAGCCTGCGCTTTTCAAATACCGGCATATCAAAACCTGTTACCGCTTTTATACCCCGGCTCACCACCTCGCCCTTTAATGCATACAAGGCTTCTTCTTTCCAGTTGGTCAGGGCTATGAAAGGAATACCCTCTGCTACTTCAATTACATTCGGCAGCGCATAAGGGCTAAATCCGCTGAAACCATATTTCCTGGGAGGCGCATAAGAGCGAACATGTCCGCGGCTTTGACCACCTGAATAAGTAAGCGAGTGTTTGATTTTATCGACACCCCATCCTTCCTGGTAAAGCATCATATTATTCAGAACGCTTCTTATGGTAAGTTCAGGATTTGCTTCAATGGGATAATCTTTCAGGTTTTCATCGCCGCCATCGCCGTCTGCCAGGTATTTCCAGCCGGGATAAAGCTCCCTGATTTTTTTACACAGGGCTAATACCATTGTTGCCGCCTCAAGATCGAGTGATTTATAATCTTCGATCACCCGGATGGCTTCTTTGTAATTGACATCAGCTAACGGAACGTCTACCACCTCAAGAAAAAGTGACAGCCCCAATTTATCAAGGAACTGGTGTGCCTGTTCTGCGTCGGCGCCTCCATTAACCGAAAGGGTAAAGGCTTTCAGCCGTTGCGGAGACATTCCAAGTTTCAGCATCAGGTCATACAATACCAAAAACACGGACCCGCTGTCAATTCCTCCCGAAAACAATACGCCTACCGGTTCTTCCGCGGGAATTGACAGCAGCCATTTCCTGCATTCGCCGGCCAGCGTTTCAATGTATTTTTTTCCGATGGCATCCGGGTCGGTTGGAAGCACATTTCTTTCCGGGGTAAAGAACCGGGTATAAACGGGGTTGGGATCCGGGCACCCGATTACTTCTAACCTAACGATATGATGCGCGGGCACCATTCTTGTATAAGAGGGGTGGAATTGCTTATGCAGTCCCTTTTGACGGAGGTATTCGTAAATTTCGTCCATCCGTTCAGCAACAATGAGCAATGGGCCGGACGTTTGTTTGGCGAGGAAATACCGCATAGGTCTGCCGATAGAGCGGGCCATAAATACCTGGTTGCCCACTTTTTCCACGATGGCGAACTGCCCGTCTATTTTACGTACTGCGGAGGGATCACCCGAAGTAATGGCTGCCGAGGCTTCCTCCGGGGTCATGTTGAAAAGAATATTGTTACTATTGTCGAGGAGGCTTACAAAATCGCTCACATACTGATTCATGATATTTCATTTTGTCGGAATAACAAATGTATGGATCATTCATCAATTAGTGCAGCGTAAAGAGCGTATTTAAAATTGTTGGAGCAGGTATGATATGCAATGCATGGGACATGCCCTTGCTTTTCAGCCGCAGGGTTTCCAACCTTCAAAAGGTTGGAAACCCTTTTCCGAAGAATAAACATTTTGGTGGAGAAGCCATCCTCACAGAAAAAAAGGCAGTTGTCCTGCTGCGAGGGCTGCTTCACCCAACCGAAGGTCGGGTTCGCAGTGAAAAAAATTACCGTCATTGCGAGTTACTAATTAGGCGGCGCCTCCATCATTGCGCCGTGACAAGTTGCATTTGTTTGTCACAGCTTTCTGATTTGTAAGTATCCTAAGTCGGCTAAGTTATCAGCAAACGTATCAGGGCTCTGTTGCTGAATTCACAGTAGTACTAAAGCTTCATCAGAGCGTTGCGGGAAATTGCGGTAATCATTTCCCGGCGGCTTTTTGGTTACTTTTTTCCGCAAAAAAGTAACAGAAAAAAGCGGAGGGATTGTAGTTGAAAGGAAAACCGGGTTTGTGGAACAACAAATTGAAGTTCATAACCAGTTGATAAATAGCAAACTGGATGATATGTCATTGGCATCCGCTAGATCAATTCAAAAGCATTACGGATGATGGGAGGAGAAGCAATCTCAAGAATTGACATTAGGTTGGGACTGCTTCTCCTGCGCCGACATTCTTTTAATTGAACACAACCCTATAGCGGTATCGCAGTGACCAAGAATATTTTTTTTGTAACTGTTAAAACAAAGCAACAGCAGTCAATTTCAGAGGACGAATCACCACTGCTGCTTCGTTCCGGAAAATTAGTGCCGGGCATAGCCTGAAGTAACCAACTGCGAAATTGCCTCATGCCCGGACTTAATATCTTTATACCGGTGCAATATAATGGGGGCAGATTACCCTAATGTTACGTTTCCGGGAAAATTGGTTGCCCTTTCAGGAAATTTATTTTTTTATTCTGTTTTTCCCCTGTTCCCTGCCATGAACACCCAGGGTTGAGCGCTGTTGGGCGCCATGAATGATTTAACTGCTCCTGTTGTGCTGTCTGAATGGAATTGCCCTTTTACGGGATCAAACCAGTAAAAGGGAAAATTTTCAGGAATGTTTTTTACAGTGATTGAGCCGCCGGCGGGCAGGTACGATACATAAAAAATACCTTCTTTCGCCAGCAGGGGCCGGTTGTTTTCGGTAAGATCCCACCTTCTTTCCATGTCCTTGCAATCAAATCCTTCAAAAGCGCGGGAAATGGCGCCTACATATTGAGCGCCTTCAAAATTCAATGCCTCTTTCCATGAATATGGCGCATTGGTCCATTCTTCCCAACCCGGTTCATCAGGCGTGATCTTCCATTGCCATAAGCTAACGGCGCCGTAGATTACACCCATTGTTCCGCCGTGCATCAGCTCGTTCCAGGCGTCTTCTCCCTGCCACCAGCCCAATCCATGTTTGCCTTCACTCATTTTTTCATAAGTAGGCTCGCCGTTCATAACGGCTTTGGTGGGCTTGTTATCATACATCCTCTCCACTTTATGATACAAATGTTTTCCGTCGTGACCGGTTTGCGCCCATTGAAAATCGAGCCAGGCAGCATCCTGGTGCTTGCGGTTGTAATGATAGCAATGGCTGCTGTCATTCACCGCCCAGGTAGCCAGAAAATCATCGCAGGGATTATAATGCAGGCCTGTAGGTTGCTTGTATGCATCCCATTTTTCTAATGTTTCTCCTGCAGGCACAACGCCCGGGGCATCTCCATGCCCATCCAGGCTCAGCAGCCAGCAGGCCGCACGGCTTCCGTACCTCGCTAAAAGATATTTTACAAAACGGGCATATTCATCGCCTGGTGCTGAAGGTCCGAGCGCGTTTTTTCCTTTCCATCCGTAACCATGTGCCAGCGGCGCAAAAACAGGCAGTATTTCGTGATCGTGCAGGATGGCAGTTAATGAATCAAGCGTTTGAAAATAAGCCGGATTGAGCTTGTTCAAATGTCCATCAGGTATATCATAAAAGCCGCGAGCAAAACCTTCTACCGTATTCCGTGTTTCCGGGCCTTCGGCTTTTTTATCGGGTTGTACAGCTATCAGCAATGCCGTGTTGAAGCCTTTCCTTTGTCTGTCTTCGGCATACAGGGTGACCTGTTCTGTTGTAGCGCGGTAGGGCAGTGACCACGGCGTATCGCCTACAAGCAGGAAGGAGGTGCCATCAGCATAAACAACATTTCTTTTTCCGGGAGACATGCACAGCAAACCATGCTTTACCAGCTTATTTGTGCCGGCATATGGTACTGATAATAATTCCCCGGATTTTTGCAGCCCTTTATCATCAACCGATGCATAAATATTCCATTTCCATTTGTGCTCCGCATCGGGTGGCGCAAAACGTATTTTCCAGATATTGCCTCCGTCCCAAAAAGCGGGTCTTACCAGGCTGTCGCCTTTATCGTTCATAAACGATGCCCATACATCCACATCGGTATAGGGATTGGTATATTCTTTTTCTGATTGAAGGGTAATCTCATGGCTTGTCCATTGCGGAACAGTGACGGGTTGAGTGGTATTGCTGCAGGCAAGGGAAAAGCTGATGCAGGTTATGCAGCAGGCTTTTTTCCATGCGGTAGTAAAATTTGTTATCATTATTAATATGTTTGATAATATACCAAAGCTGAACACCACACCGCAATTTGTCATGATCCCAACCGAGGGTCGGGAGAAGCATCTGTCTTCGCTACAATCACAGTCTGCCATCACGTTGTAAGAGATTCTTCGTGCCTGCTAATGACGTATTTGGTTTTGTAATCAGCATTAAAACAAGATATCCAATTACTCAACCACTCGCCGTCATTGCGAGCCCGCCCGCATCAAAACCTGAGTTGGAGCAATGTTAAGGCGGGAGAAGCAATCCTCGTGCGTATGCATCTTTCAAACCGCGGAGGACTGCTTCACCCGCCGAAATATACCTTTAATGCAAAGCAACACGCGGGCGGGTTCGCAGTGACGGTAAAAGTGTTTTGGTTTTACGACCAGCACTGCATTTCATTAGTACAAATATTGCACATTTACATCAAACCTGAATACCGAACCGCAGTTCCGAACCCTGCGCCATACTCACTGCAAAACCTCCAGCTTTGATGATTCTGTTGCATTGCCGCCTGTATTCAATATCATTATCCCGTTGTTCCACTTCCATTGCGAAAAAAGCTTGTTATTCAGCTTCACCTGCTTTGGTTTCTGCTTAACCGCCATCTCTATTTTATACACAATATTTCCGGGCATATTCTTATAAGTGCCTTTCGTTGGGCTTGCAGAAAAATTAATACTGTTGCCTTTTTGAGCACATGCAAATGTTGTAGATGCTATACTGCCTTTTTCATAATCAAAGCTAATACCATCATCCTGCAACAATGTATAGCTGCTTGCTCCCTCCGGGTATACTTTTATGGTAAGTGTATCAACCGGAAATTCTTCAACGTATTGAGACAGCTTTTTAAAGGGTATGATCGCGCCAGCTTTTATGAATAACGCGCCGCCCCTGTTTTCGGGCACTTCTGCATGTACCGTTTTGCCGCCTGCTGTTGTTTTGCCTGTCCAGTAATTGATCCAGTTCCCTTTGGGAAGATAAACAGAATCGTTGAATACACCTACCAGCAAATTCTCTCCAAACATGAATTGATATACCATGTTCTGCACAGTAGTATCGTTTGGATATTCCAGAGGCATGGCTCTTAGCACAGGTTTGCCGGTGCGGCTTCCTTCTATGGCGGCAGAGTATATATAGGGGTGCAGTATGTTGCGGAGCTGTGCGTAAAAAGTGATCGCTTCTTTTTCCGCCGGGCTAAGATACCAGGGATGATGCAACGCGTACCAGCTGTTTATCTGTACCCAGGGCAAAAAGAAACCCAAATGCATTCCGTTAAGAGATAGCTTTAAGTTTTTTTCCGGGTCAAAAGTTCTGTTTGTTACTTCCAGCACATCAGCAGAAGTATTTACAAACCCACTGATACCCAGATTGAGCTGATCGTATAATGCATCGCGCCCGCCTCCATTATCGCCGCTGGTGCTTGCTGCCCAACGCTGTGTGCCGGCATAAGCGCCGCAATAGTGGTGAAAGCTTCTTTTGCCCGTATGATCTCTGAACGTGGTATACATTTGTTTGGGCATCAATACCTGGTTCACATTGTGCATTTCTTTATCGGTAAGCCCGTTGTAATATTGTCTGTCGGGATGTTCATCCAATGTTCTTCCGGGATCCAGCTTAAATCCGTCAACACCCTGGTCAACAAATTTCATTAAATGCGGGAACCAGTGCTCTTTGCCGGATAAAGGCCTGCTTTGTTTTTTTGCGATTTCATCTTCTGCTTCAACACTTAAATCATGATCAATACACAGCCAGAGCGCCAGCTTAAATCCCAGCTTATGCAGCCTGCCGATAAACAAATACGGCTGCTCATATTTCTTTTTATTGTTTTTTTCTTCCCAGAAAACCTCACCCGGGAACTTTTCCTGGTTCCAGCTTTTGCTGGTGGAAGTATCGTAATACTTTGCCATCCATTGCGGCTCTATCCAGAAAATATCACATGGAACCTTTTCTTCGCGAAAGCGAACGGCATCATTCATCATATCTATCTGGTTCTCCATTGTGTTGCCACCGAATGCCAGCCCATAAGCCCAGGTGGGTAACAAATACGGGCGCCCGGTTATGAACGTATATTTATCAATTATATCGTACATGTTATTTCCAAGAAACAGGAAAAAATCAATTTTATCCTCAGTGTTATACACCAAAAGATCATTTGGTGAAAACTTGCCTACATCAAAATAGTTGATGCGTGTGGTGTTATTGTAAATGCCCCAGCCATTGGTGCTCATGATAAAAGGCGTTACCATATCGCTTTTCTGGTATGTTGCCCATATACGGAGCAGTTCACCCCGGTGTTGTATATTCCTTCTGCTGGCCGCCCCGGCGCCATAAAATCTTTCACCGGGCTGCAGGCTGATGTCAATCACACTTTTTTCGTGCTGAAGCTGTGTTTCATCTGTAGTTTTTACTGTCAGATCTTTTGTAGTGTCTCCAATAATAGCATCTCGTTTCACCAGATCGCCAAATTCATTTTTTATTGATTCAGTAAATTGCTGAACCTGGTCGTTTGTAAGGCTGTTGAATTTGACATGCTTCAATATTTTGTTTTCATTCTTTTTAAATATCGTTATGCTGCCGTTCTGCTTATTCACCAGTAAAGTATATACCGGTGTTTCAAGCGTATAGGAAGTGTCATTTTGCCCTGCATTTACTTTTTCACTGCCCGGGTGGTTATTAATAAGCTCATATCGTTCCATCAGCGAATTATTAAACACACCATTCTTATTTATTTGCACACGAAAGATGCCGTTCGTAAAAATATCAACCTGCATCTTTTGACTATTGTTCAGCGTAAATATATTACCGGATGTTTGGGCAACACTGTTGTTAAGAAAAACAACGAAGATTAACCCTGTAAAACAATTTTTCAAGTAAGGCATTTCTTTTTCTTTTTAATACAGCTTAACGGATGAAGGGTTTATAATCAGCTAATGCTGTGTTTTATTCAATTCATTAGTTTCACAGGGTACCGCAATCAACTCTTCAATTATATTATATGTATTGTTTCAAAATCATTATTTTTTCTTCAGATACAATACAGCATCCATGGACGTTGGCGCTTCTATTGCATTAAAATAGCCGCCTTTTATAGTAGCAGGCGCTTTAATGGTACGGTTTACAGAGGGGATGAACCATTCAACGCTCAGCTCGCCATCAACCGCCGACAGATCTACAGTTGCCATAATGGTAAAATGCGGATAGTATATCAGATATTCCTTTCCCGGGTTTGCAAGACAGAACCGTGTAGTGGTTAAGTCGCCCCTGGGCTTCATATTCTTAAGATCAACACGTTTCGCCAGGTCATTGATATAACCCATATTATCTCTTAGCGGCCCATAGTCAGGAAAATCTTTGTCGAGCCGGATAATTTCGCCGGTAACAAAGGCCCAGTCCATTTCCTTTGTCGTCATTTTGCCGGGAATGGGTTTCCAGGAATCCATAAAGATGGGATTCAATCCACGCATAAAGCTTTTCCATGCCCATACATAATGCCCGCCATAACCCCACAGATGATCTGTATCAATAATACAAACCTTGTTTGATTTAGGAAGCGGCGGATCTTTAGCATAATCATCAACCGCAGACGAGCCTGGCACGGCCCAACCCTGTGGCTCCCATCCGGGTGAAACATAATCGGCCGGGCTGTCCCATAGTAATTTATTTAACATAGGTGGTCCGATCCTTGCACCAAGCCCAACCATATGCTGTTTGGGCATTTTCTTTTCCACCTCTTTTATATAGTTGATGATATGGTAGCACCATTCCGTTGTTCCGCCTTCGTTAATGATTTCATACAATACATTATCAAGATCATTCACTGTTTCAATTACTTTCTTAACATACGCTTCCTGCCGGGCAAGTGCCTCTTTATTGGACAGGCTGTGCAGGGTAGGCGAGCCGTCTTTATCTATGCCCTTATCTTTTACATCTACGCCGTTGATATTGTTTTTTATATTGTAAGGATGAGAGTCGAACGTATCCATCCCTTTAATGCTCATCTTGTTTAAGCTCCATCCCTGGAACAACATCACGGAAACATATATCCCCCTTTTGCCGGCATCTATTACACGTTCTCTCATTCTTTTAAAATAATCCTCATTCCACTTATCTAAATCGAACTTTGGCTTACCGTCAAACGCTTTTTCTTTACCTGTGCGCTGGTAGGGCATAGGTTCAATGGTAATAGGCATGCTGCTCCATGAAGCACCATAAGGGTGTTCCCAAACCCAGAAGCGCATAAAGTTGTGATGCTTGCTTTCCATCATATCCAAATATTCTTTCCAGTTGAGTGGGGGCGCATTTTCTTCTGAATATATATCCTGGAAATTTTCCCAGGTATGTGACCCGGTTAAAAAAATTGCCTTACCGGTGTTATCGGTAAAATAATTAGGGTTTGAATCAAGGTGTTTTAACGGCCCATTGATAGCGGGTGATAGCTGTACAGGGTTTTGCGCAATAAGCGCAAAGGGACTAAAGATTAACAGTGCGATCAGAATTTGCTTATTCATAATGATAATTGTAAACTATTACAGTATTGTTTTTTTAGCCGCAGATTCGCAAATTCAATCTGCGCGTACAGGTCTTCGGCATTTTTGCACGTTTTATTTGCTATTGTTTACTTCTACGATTTTCCAAAGCTGGTTATCGCCGCCGCCAAAATTATCTTTGCAATCGTATGTCATTACATTGGCGCCATCGTAAGGAACGCCATCCCTTACATCCATGCAATATCCCGAAGCCATATTGCGAAACTTTACAAAGCCATCTTTAGCATCATCAAGATGCCATAATGAATTGTTAGCCTCAGCATCGCGCGATTGATGTACATTGTACTTCAGTGATAGTTTTCCATCTGCTTCCTGCAGGAACATTCCTGAAGCTGCATTGCGTATTAAATACGTACCATTTGCCTGTTCCTGCAGCATCCATATCTGTTCCTTTCTGTCTGCAAAGGGCCATTGCCCTATATTTGCGCCGGCTTCATTAACAGGCGGGGTAACTGCCAGGTATTTTCCGTTTAACAAACTAACAAAAGCAACTGAGTTACCCGTTGCCTGCAATTTCCATTTTTGATTAGGGTTATTCTCTTTTGGCCATGTGGTGATCACGGGAAAGTCGGAAGTGTCAGACTCTGAAATATCAATACAGTAATTGGTATTGTAAACAGATTCCAGGTAAGCAGAACTGTCGCTGTTTTTTGTTATCCTGAATCTTTGCCTCACATTGTTACTATCCGCACCTGTTATATAGGGCAGCACCTGGTCCTTTACGGCTGCCAGCTCAATAGCCTGTTCTGTAGGGAGGGAAATAATTTGCGCTGTGGAATCAGGGTAATATTTCAGCTGCCACCTGAAAGCGGCATTTGTAGTATCACTAATGGTTTGTAACGGCCGGTTATAGCTTAATGTAAGATGTTTTCCACTATGTTTAGCTTCTATTTTGTATGTTGTTGCAGGATCAAATTTGCTACCTTGTTTGCACGATGCTGCACACACAAGAGATATTAAAAAGAAAGCAGGAATCTTCATTGCCGTTTTTTTGAAAAGTAAGATAAAAAGGGAAGACAAAACAAAGTTCACCTCCCCTGATGATGAAAATGTGTTTTTGTAAATTAGCACTAACCCCTAAACCACCGGCCGATAAGCTTAGCGGTTCATTTTTCAGGGTTGGATAGCAGCGGCTGCATAAATGCGTAAGAGCCCGGGTTTTGATCAGCTTCCGGTAAACAACTGCTCAATAAATAAATTCTGCTACCTGTCCGTCTTTTATACCTCTTATCCAGTACCGTCCATCTTCAATAACAGCGGCTTCGTGCACTTCAAGACCGGTAAGATCATTGTATACTTTTGTAAGCGCGTCAGATACCGGGCCGCCATTTGAAGGCTGCCCCAGGTTGCTGCCGTCGCCGGAGTACCAGGCGATCATCTTTACGCCAACACCTGCCGCAATGATACTATGGCGCAGTACCTGAATCGCCTGTTGTTGGCGCGATTCATCATCCCATTCCATACCATCAAGTGCCCCATGTTCGGTGTCATATATCGCCATATCTTCCATTCCGGCGGCTTTCAATGTTGCTTTTACAGCGGTGAGGGTTTGCCAGTATTCAATGGGGTCTGCATCCGGCCAGGTATAGTAATGAAAGCCGTATGCGTCCAGGTGATCAATCAATCTTGTACCTTTTGTATCCCTGGCTGTCAGTACGGATAATGAATACTCATGAACTTTATTCTGCTCCCAATCCCAAACAACCATTGATGGGCCGATAAGCAGCGGTGCATTATCTCCACGGGGAACAGCCAGGCGTTGCATTCGATGCCATTCGGCATGCTCTTCTTTTGTGCCCACCCAATAATTCAGCTCTTCCGGTATCGGGTTTTCAGGGTCCGGTTCATTATTGGTGTCGATATAAGAAAGCTTGCTTCCATAGCGGCCAACCAGGTCGGCTACATATTTGCGCAATTTGTCAAAAGCGGCTGCATCCTTTGGCGCATACTGGTGCCCGGGCCAACCCGGGTAAGCACCGGGGCGTTCGGGATGGCTTGAAAGCATTTTAGGTGTCCCGTTGATCGTCATCATCAGCTTGTGGTTGGCGGCAGCTTCGGCATCCACCACCTCATCCAGCATGTCCCAGGAGCGCTCCTCTGTATTTTCGTCCTGCATATACCCAATATCCACCGCACACCAGGCAGTTGCTTCAGCATAATTCCATAAGCGCCTGGCGCCGTACTTAAATGGCGGGGTAGGGCTTGGCACTTCACCATATTCTTTTTCCCATTCAGGAAGGTTCGGCCACCGGTGAAGGTGCATGCCTACAAAATCTGATGGTACAACAGAAGGCCTGGCATCTGACGTACGAATCCACTGTACTACCTTGCCGGGAGGTATGCCGGGCTTATAGTCCTTACCATTACCATGGTGAGGGTTTTTTTTACAGGCAAATAGTGTTATACCGGCTACAGCAACTGCAATTAGACTTTTTTTCATAGTTGAAATTTTTGATGAAGGAATTGCTCATAATCTTTCTGCAAGAGGTTATGTACATTCCGCATCTGCGCCAAACAAATGATGTCAGTATGTTATCGTAAGATGTGAAACGAGAAAACTCATTTCACATCTCACGTTTGACGCAGCACTGCTACTATCTTCATCATTCCGGTCCGCCTGCCCACCAAACTTTAGTAGTCCATGTATTGGGCTTGGTAGCACCGTTTGCGTAATTGGGATTGCCGGATACTTCACCGGTAGGGTAATTGAGGCGCGTGGGGATTACACCACCGGTAACATTACCCGGATAGTTGGTGGGTGTCAAAGCAGGAAATCCTGTTCTCCTGTAATTGCTCCAGGCTTCCCACCAGTTTAAAAACTGGCATACCCATAATTGATCCCCAATCATTTCCAGGGCAGGCTTGGTTACTCCATAGGGATAGGTTGTCAGGTACGTGGACACCTGCCCATCCGTTACTGCAAATGAAGGATCGTATTTAACCAGCATCTGCATGGAGGCTTTCACACCTTTTTCATAATGAGATTTTGCATCCGTGGGTGAAAGCCCGCCAATGCTTCTTTCTGCTGCTTCTGCCAGCAGGAACTCTACTTCTCCATAGTTCATGATCTGGTAAGGTTCATCGCGGTTGAGTAATTTCGGATTGATTTTAGAGTATATTAAATTCGGGTTGAAATCTCCGCCTGTTGGAATCCCTTCGATTTCTCTCAGCATTGTTTCGTCCTTACCATTGGGCATTCCCTTTTGATCAACCGGATTGGTATTAATGGGGTTCCAGGCGTCTTCGTTGTTCCATGGACCTATGCCACCGCAGAGTATCATCAGCCTCGGGTCATCGTCTGCCGCCGAAGAAGGATTGGCGCCTTTCAGAAAATCAATCAATGTTTTACTCATAATGGATGTTTGACCACCATCGCCCGGTATAAAAGTTCTTGATAAGCCATTCTGATTATTTTCCCTGATGGGGCCTATAGCCATTGGTACATATACATTATCATCGTTGCTTGTAAAAACACCCCCTGCTACTGCTTTTGCAACATAGGTATTTGCAGTGGCGGCATCCACATTGGATATGCGCATGGCCAATCTCAGCATTAAGGAATAACCCCATCGCCTCCATTTGTCGATATCACCATTATAAAAAAGATCTCCTTCAGCAAATCCGTCCGGCGCGGCTGCGGTAAATGCCGAGCCAGCTTCATCCAGCTCTTTCAGTAAATCCAGGTAAATGTCTTTTTGTTTATCATAACTGGGGAAGAAGACGCCATCATGGCTCTTTAAAGCATTAAAGTATGGGATGCTTCCATAATAATCTGTAAGGCGCTGAAATGTGAAGGCTCTTAAAACCCTGGACGCCTGTTTCAGATTATTATAATCCAGGCCTTTTGCAAATCCTGAATCTACCTGGTATAAAATTTCATTTACATTTTTAAGCGTTCCGGTATACATGTATTGAAAGGGAACGAAAGAAGCTTCAAAATCTTCTGTATACTTATCCCCGGGGCCTATGCCCGGCCCGTCAAGATAGGCCAAATGCTGAATAGCATAGGAGCATAAACCAACATTGGTTTTCCAGTTAAACTGGCGGGCATAATCATCAATCCCTCCGGATGCAGCGCTTAGTTGCGCATTGGTAAATAAAAAATTGAGATTGATAGTAGGTTTTGCCTGGGGATTATTATTGATATCCTGTAATTCTTTGGTATTACATCCTCCCAGTATAATGATGACCGCCGCGTGAATGATATATCGATAGAATATATTTTTCATATTGTTTGAATTAAGTTGTTAGAAAGTTAATCTCAGGTTACATCCATACGTGCGTGTTGCGGGAAACCCGAAATAATCAAGGCCCTGCCCGTTGAGATTTGTGTAACTTGATTCCGGGTCAATATTTTCCGTATTCTTATACAGTATGGCCAGGTTGCGGGCAACCACAGAGAACATCACGCCTTTAAATGGTGTGTTATTTAACAGTTTTGAAGGGAGTGAATAGCCCAAAGTAATTTGCCTCAGCTTTACAAAAGAAGCGTCATACGTAAACCTGTCCGCGGTTCTGTCGCCAAGGTTATTCCAATAACTTGACGCCTCTCCTTTGATCAGCGTTCTTGTTTCTTGTTTATACGTGCCCGGATTATCTTTATCTTCAAACAAACCTGAAACCACTAACGGGGCTTCGCCTTCCCTGCCCAACAGGGTTTGTTTGTGAAACCCGGCTTTGGTGATCATTACATTGGTTCCTGAAAAAACATCGGAGCCGGATTTGAAATCAATCAGGAAACTCAGGTTAAATCCTTTCCAGGTGAGCGAGTTGGTGAATCCCCCGGTAAAATCAGGAACTCCCCTGCCGATAATACTAAATTCGTCAGACGCCAATGGTGAGCCATATTGATCAAACATCAGCAAGCCGGTAGCGGGGTCTTTTTTCTGGGTAAGTCCTGTTATCATACCGTAGGGTTGTCCAACTATATGATAAATAGCAGCGGTATAGGTTCGGGGGTCATCAACACCTAACTGGGTTTGTCCTTCAATCAGACTGATCACTTTGCTGTTGTTTTTGGCAAAATTGAGCGACATATCCCAGGTAAGATTCCTGCTTTTATACGGGGTTACCGATAGTAAAAACTCGATACCTCTGTTCCTGATTTGTCCTAAATTAACAGTAGTGCTTAAAAACCCGGATGCATCTGAAATGCCTGCGTTCAGAATGTCATTAGTGGTTTTTTGGGCATAATACGTAAAATCCAACCCTAACCTGTTATTTAAAAAGCGAATATCTATTCCGAATTCTGTTTCGGTAGAAGTATAGGGAACCAACGCGGAGTTAGGCAGATTGGATTGAGAGTTCAGCCTGCCAATAGGCACAATTTGCCCATTTGAGTTAACATGGGTTTGATCTGCAAGATAGCTGACAATAGTAGAATAAGACCCTACTGAGCTTGCATTGCCTACCTGCGCCCAGGATGCCCTTAGCTTACCGAAGCTTAACCATTCAGGTAAACCTTTAAACGCATCGCTGAATACAAAGCTGGCGCCTACAGAAGGGTAGAATATTGAATTGGTTTCGGGGTTCAGCACCGAAAACCAATCCTGTCGTGCCGTGGCAGTTAAGAAGAGATAGTCGTTGAACGAAAGCTCAGCAGAACCGAACAGTGAATTAATACCAGACTTTCCGTAATCGTACCCGTATGTTTTTTGTGTTGCGTTAGAGATGTTGGAAAGGAACCGGGTATTGAAGCCCCTGCCTGCGAGGGTTAGATTCTCCCACACGCCTCTCATTTGGTTACCGCCGACAAATGCCTTCACTCCTATTTTATTAAATGTTTTCTCAAAGCCTACAATGCCTTCCATGTTTAACTCGCTTACCCGGGTTTCGGATTCAAACAATTCACCGGCACGCCTGTAGCCGGTACCCTCCGGAGTAGACAAGGCTCCTCTTTTGGTGGAGAAATCATAACCTATTCTGACTTGTGCATACAGGTAGTTCGTAAAATCATATCTCAACAACCCCGAAGAAATAATCCTGTTCCTTACATCTGAATTGATGTACTGGTAGGCTACCCAATAAGGGTTATTTGTATAAATATCAGGTGTAAATGCATATTCTTCTCCGGGGTCTTTTCCATCAGCGATTATAATGCCCATTTCGTCCTGCAATGCCAGTGAGGGTACTGCTCCCGGCTTATCGGGATCGCCGATCATGGAGCGTACATCCACGTTATTGGGAATAAAATACATGGTGTTGATGCCATTGCCCGGAGCATCGGACAGACCCGGGCGGTTTTTTACCCTTTCGTTGGTGTACATCACCTTCGCATCCATTCTAAGCTTTTTCCCGAACTTGCTGTTGGCGGAAAGAGTGCCATTTATCCTGTCGTATCTTGAGTTCGGAACAACGCCATTGCTGTTGAGGTTAGAAAGAGAGGCCCTGAAGTTCTGCGTAGCGCTTCCGCCTGTTAAAGAAATAGAATTGGTATAAGAATGACCTACATCGTAAAACTTTTTCCAGTTGTCGCCTGTATAGGAGTAGGGGTGGGTTGTGCCGTCAAACCAAACAGTCGGACTTCCATCCAGCTTTGGTCCCCATCCGTTATACGTCCAGTTATTATTCCACAGTTGGTCAAGGGTTGTTGCTTTTTCAGCTTTTTGCGTTTCCAGCGTATTACCCACATAACCGCCTACTCCATATGTTTTTTGCATATCGGTAATATTGTTCACCGACTCCATAACATAGTTAGAGTTTAGCTCCACTCCTATACCTTTCGATCCTCTGCCGGTTCGTGTAGTGATAAGGATAACGCCCTGCGCGGCCCGTGATCCATATAGTGCGGCGGCGCTTGCCCCTTTCAACACTGTCATTGATTCAATATCATCGGGATTAATAGAGCTCATACCATCTCCGGCATCTGCACCGCCCCAGGTACCTGCCTGTCCATAATTCGTATTGTCCATCGGTATACCATCAATCACATACAATGGCTGGTTGTTGGATGAACCCAGTGTTTTGGCGCCCCTGATTACCACGCGGGAGGAGCCGCCGGGTCCCGAAGCTATTTTAGTAACATTTACACCGGCAACTCTTCCGGCCAGTGCATTCGCTGTATTGTTTTCGCGTGCCTGTGTAAAATTATCACCATCCACTTTTGTGGCAGAGAACTGCAAGACCTTGGTATTTCTTTCAATGCCCAGCGCCGTAACGATCACTTCCGAGAGATTTTTCTTGTCTGTCTGCAGCGTAATATCCAGCACGGATTTTCCGGCAACCGGTATTTCTTTGCTTACATACCCTACAGAGCTGATGATGAGTGTTGCATCATTGTCAACATCTATGCTGAAGCTCCCGTCATTGTCGGTAACGGCAGCCGTTTGAGACCTGCCTTTCACCTGTACGGTTGCTCCGGCTACAGGATTGCCATTTTCATCGGTCACTTTTCCCGTAATTTGTACAAGCAGCAAAGGATCTGCCAACAAAGGCTTTATTACCGGTGCTGCATTCTTTTGAGATAGCGCGATTGTGTTGCCGGCTATCCTGTAGGTTAATGGCTGACCTTTAAGCAGGAGCTCCATGAAGTCGTTCAGCGGCATATCCGTTACCGAAACAGTAACCTTATGGGCCAGCTTTATGTCTTCCTGATTGTAGAAAAAAACATAGCCGGTTTGTTTTTCTACCGAGGACAGGACTCTTTTGATGTCTGTGTTTTTGCCTGATATCGTTACGGTTTGAGAAGAGGTACGTGCCGAAACATGCATGCAGGCTAAAAAAATAAAACATGTAATCATTCTCATAACAAGCAGTGTTTGGGATGAGAACCTGAACCTCTTGCTTTTCAGCATTTTGGCAGCTTGCCTAAAATTGATACCTGAAGAGATACTATAGCAGGTTCCCTTAACAGTTTTTTGCATAAATTGCAGTGATTTGGTTAAGTAATAAAATATCCTTGCCGATGTTTTGGTATTGGCCAATCAAACAGCCGGAAGTGGAGCTAACACTTCCGGTTTATTATTGAACCAATAACCCGTTTTCAACAACAACTTTCAGGGTTGATATTGAATGATTGGAATGTGCGTTTGTTATTTCATATTTCCATTTTTTATATTAAAGAATGTGTTGAATTTCAGTTTTGATCAACGGGTTGACAGCACAATTAATTTCCTGTCTTCCTCCATCCTGAATTTTACTCTTGCATCCTCCAAAAAATGGAGTACATCCGCCAGCTTCAAGTCGCGGCCCATTTTTCCGCCAAATTTCATATCGGGCACCCCGTCCTCGTATTCGATCGTTAAATTGTACCAGCGTGCCAGTTGTTTCATTACCTGCTGCAGCGATGCGTCATTGAAATCAAAAACTCCGTTTTTCCAGGCCATTACCCGGGCGGTATCCACGGATGAAAGCAGCTTTATTGTATTGCTTCCCTCCTTTTCGAGCCTGCCCTGTTGCCCGGGGCTAAGCTTTACTGATTGTTTTGCCGGAGAATCCGGTAAGATCAATTCAACAGCCCCCGACAAAAGCGTAGTGGCATCCGCGCTTTCATCTTCGTATGAGTTCACATTAAAGTGAGTGCCTGTTACTTTCACTTCCATAGTGTGCCGAACGTTCACAAAAAAGGGCTTACTTTTATCGTGCGCCACCTCAAAATAGGCTTCTCCCTCAATTTGCACCCGGCGTTCATTCTCAATGAATGCTACGGGATACCTGATAGAGCTTTCGGCATTCAGCCAAACATGGGTGCCATCCGGCAGCATGATATTCATTTGTCTGCCTTTGGGAGTTTGCAGGGTATTGTAAGCCACCGCACCTTTTGCATGGGCTTTGTTATAGATCAAAGAGCCATTTTTAAAAACCAGCTCCACTCCTTTTTGGTTGGCGATAACACCGTTGCCCATACTGTCAAGCACGATCCTGGTTCCGTCTTCAAGCGTAAGTACGGCGCCGCTGGTGGCAGGCTCAATCGTATTGATCAGTTGCTGCGACCTGGCGTATATTTTTCTTTGGGAAACGGGTTGCCACAAAAAGTAAGCGGATATGCACAATACTATTACGGCAGCAGCCCAGCGCAGCTTTTTCCATGATGCAAGTATTTTGTACTTGCCGGGCGTTTGTGCCTGACCGTATGCTTCTATATACCCGTAAATTTCCTGGTCAACTTCCGGATGGATAACATGTAAAGGAGGATGTTGTTTGAGCAAATGTCTTACCTGGTCTTCCCACTCTGCGGGAAGGTTGGGTTCCTGGAGAACAGAAGCCAGCTCTTCCAGCTCTTCACTGGTAACGTTCCCTTCTCTGTAAGCCGTAATCAGTTCGTGCAACCTTTGAAATGTCATGTAATAGCCTTATACTACTAAAGACTTTTATCGCGGGGAAAAGGCGTAATGAATTAAAAAAAAATCTGTAAGAAGCTTTGATTAATGCCGGAGCTGACCGGTTGCTCAAGTAAAGCTTTTTTTAAGGCTGCCCGTACAAAACGGCGCGCTAATTCCAGGTGTTTTTTTACGGTTGCTTTTTCTATAGATAATTTCCCGGAAGCTTCGTCCAGGCTTAACCCTCTTTGTTCAACCATGGTATACACCTGCTGCTGTTGCGCCGGAAGCTTGTGAACAATGCTTAACCAAAGTTGCATGATGCTTTTTTCGTTCACGGTTTCCTCCGCGTTGTTATCAGCACTATTGATTATTTGTTTCCTGTACCTGACTAAAAGTTCCGCCTGCCGTCCCAGTTGCTTTAAATGATCAAACACCAGGTTTTTGGTGATCGTGAATATGTAATCCTGCCATTTTTCAACTTCAACCAATAAGCTCCTTTTTTCCCATAACCTTACAAAGACCTGTTGTGTTATTTCAGTCGCTTCCTGTTCATCCTGGAGATAAACCATTACAGTATTGAAAATATTATTTTTACAGGCATCATAAAATGCCCGGAAGGCAGTTACATTACCTTTTGACAAAGCTGCCAAAAAGCCTTCATCAATGTTCACTTTTGTACTCACCGCGTTCATGCCTGTTCAGGAAATTAATCGTACAATAATTACTTAAAACCGGTACCGCAATTCTCAATGCAATTTCCCATCTATGAATGTGGTGTTCGGGGTCCGGCGAAACCTGATCCTGATAGTTAGTAGGGTAAAGTTAGCTAAATGTAAATTTGTTTCAGGCGTATGTATTGAAATTTTATGCAACCGATTGAAGTTGTTGCAACATTCAATATCCGTAAAACAACATTTTTTCATTGCTGATACCTATCGCAATCACCGGCTTTTGGCTGATGTTTAATTTCAATGCGCTTTTTACATCTCCTTTTATGCTTATGCCGGATTGATACTGCGGCATATAGCTGAAATTGCCTTTGCCGTCATTTATCAATACACAACCATAATTGGCATCAATGCTTCCAATCTTCAACCGGTTATCCGAGCGGTTCCCGAGCAATAGGAGATCCGTGGTCCCGTCTTTATTAAAGTCTTCGGCAATAATATTGGTTACAACGGAAAATTGCGCCTGTTGCGGTAAAATCCTTTTTTCAAAGCTTCCTTTTTTATTTAAAAAGCAAACCGACCGGTTTTCTGTAGCAGCATATACCGAAGCTTTTGCCAGTTCTTCTTTACTGAAAATATCTTTCATTGTTGCATTGGCGTAAGCTTTATAGGAAGTGAATTTCCGCTTCATCGGGCTTATCTGCTCATTCAATTCATCCCGGCTTACAAATGGATAATTTACTCCCCGGATATAGAAATTCAGGAACGGATCCATGGTGCCATTGTTGTCGAAGTCGGCGTAATACAAAGTAGCCGGTTCCTTTTCCGAAATTTGAATTTGCGTGTTTTGTCCTGTATTACCGGCAATAATATCCTCTGCTCCGTCCCCGTCTATATCTGCAACCTGCAGGCTGAACCATATACCGTTTTCAGGCTTCCCAAAATATTTTTCGGTATGGTCGGTAAATCCTTCCGGTTTATTCAGGTACAATTTCACAGGCATAAATTCCCCGCACAAGATCAAATCTTTTCTTCCGTCGTTGTCTGCATCCATCCACCGGGCATCGGTAACCATTCCTGCAAATGAAAAAGGAATTTCTGCCAGTGAAAATTTTCCATTCCCGTCGTTTACCAGTAAATAACTTCTGGGTGGCGCAGGATATTTACCGGGAATAACCCTTCCTCCCACAAATAGGTCTATATCACCATCGTTGTCAAAATCGCAGGGAAGTACGCACGATTTAGCGGACTCGTTGAGCACAGGAGGCAAACCTTCTGCGAGTCTAAAATTTCCGCTGCCGTCATTCATATATAATTCATCCTGCAGCATCCAGGTACCGGGTTCATATATGGAATAGCCGCCCTTGGCTATATAAAGGTCTTCGTACCCATCGCCATCCGCGTCTAAAAAAGCTGCCGCGCCGGTAGTGGTATTGCTTTCATCAATGCTGATACCTGCCGAAGGGAGAAAGCTGCCATCAGCTTTTTGAACATATATCTTACCCGGTTTAGTTTGATCTCCGCTGATAAAAATATCCTCCAGTCCGTCTTTATTGATATCGGCTTTCGCTGTTACCGGCGCTGTTTTTGAATACATGAACAGCAGCAATGACTGGCGCTTAAAATCATTTTCATCCATATCGCTGTTGCTGTACTTAATATAGTCGGGCGCCTTTTTAAATAAGGGAGCGCCTGCCGGCGGAACGGCTGCATAGGATTGCGTGCCGGGAGCATAATGGATCATCATTTTTTGATCGGCTGAAATATTTTTCAGCCATTGAGCACTGTTGTCCGGCCATATGATCCTGACAGAATCAACAGAGGTCTTTTGGTCTAAACCAAAATGTAAAGTGGTTGTAACACAGGAAACAAATCCACGCACGGGATTCAATTCCTGGTACTGCATGGTATTGCCGGAGAATACATATATTTTGGCGCCTATAGCGTGTATATTGGGGGTTTTAAATACAAGCTGCATTGAAATATAATGGGAGTTGTGCTGCTCCCTGCTCATATTTTTATAGATCAATGCAGGACTGTTTATCTGGTTTACAATAATATCCAGGTCTCCGTCATTGTCAAGGTCTGCATATACGGCGCCATTGGATAGTCCCGGCTGATCCATCCCCCATTCTTTCACCCTGTTTGTAAAGGTCAGGTCGCGGTTGTTTTTATAGATGTAATTGTTCAGCTTTGTAGAAGGCATGGCGGTAATAAGATCCATCAGCTCTACCGGCTTACCGTCCATGGTCTGTTTTATTTTATAATCTCCGTAGTAGCGTAAAAAATCTTTATTGGTGTAATCCTGTAAAAAGCCATTGGTAATGAACAGGTCTTTATAACCATCGTTATCGAAATCAGCCAGTAAGGGGCACCAGCTCCAGTCTGTATTGGAAACACCGGCAAACTGCCCGATTTCACTAAAAGAGCTATCGCCATTGTTCAATTGCAGCATGTTGCGCATATACTGTTTGTTCAGACCCTGTTCTGTCATCAGTTGAAACGATTCGTAGCTTTCCTGTATTTGCAGCAGCTTTTGCCGCTGGTTGTCTTCCGGAAGCATATCAAGCGATATGATGTCGGGCAGGCCATCGTTGTTAAAGTCTGCAATATCAACCCCCATAGAGAACTGGGCCAAATGCCTGAAGTATTGCCTGGAGCTTTCCCTGAAACTGCCATTGTGATTATTGATGTATAAATAATCCGGCTCATTGTAATCATTGGTTACATATATATCCTGCCACCCGTCTTTATCGATATCTGTTATAACAATACCCAGTCCAAAAGTGAGGGCGTTTTGTATAATCCCTGCCTTTTGCGAAACATCCGTGAAATGATTGCCGCGGTTTTCGTACAATTTATTACCGGCCAGTTCATCCGTTCCTTTCCTGTATGCGGCCAGCTCCCTATTGTCAACCGGCGTAGTGCTGTGATTCAATAAAAACAGATCCAGGTCGCCGTCATTGTCATAATCAAAAAAAGCCGCCTGTGTGCTGTAGCTTTTATCATTGAGCCCAAATTCGCCGGCTTTTTCCTCAAACGTCAGGTCGCCTTTATTAATAAAAAGCTGGTTTTTCCGCAGCTCATCCGGAACCCTGCCTGAACGGCAAACATAAATATCCAGTAGCCCATCACTATTTACATCAGCCATTGTTACGCCTGTTGTCCAACTGCCTGGTTTTCCTGATAATTCATCGCATGCAGATTTTGTGATATCCCTGAACTTCATATTGCCGAGGTTTAAGAATAGTTTGTTTGGCTGCATGTTGGCCGTAAAAAAAATATCCTGCAAACCGTCATTATTAATATCCCCAACGGCTACTCCTGCGCCGTTGTACAAATAGTCGTACACCAGTACGTTCAACTGTTCTGTTTCAACAATATCATTACTGAAACGTACCCCTGTTTCTTTGGGAGACAATAATTTAAATAAAGGAGATTCCTGCGCCTGGCCGGAAGAAAATACAAACACAAATGAAAAAACAAGTGTTACTATCTTTAAACAGTGTGCTTTCATATTACAACAGATTAATGCAACCTGTTTCACAATAGCCGCAATGAATTTAACACATGAAACAGGCTATAAAGATAGGTTTGTTCAGGAAAGAAATGGTCGCAGACCTGTCCGCCGCAGGCAGATGCACAGATTTAATCAGCGCATCTGCGGCTAAAATCAGCTTACATTTTTGCCCGGAGGCTTAACAGGTTTTCTATATCAGTGAGCTCTTCCTGTGTAAAATTGAGGTTTTGCAGGCATTGAACAGAGGCTGTGACCTGTTCGGGTTTGCTTGCGCCGATTAATACGGATGTGATGCGTTTATCTTTCAGTATCCATGCCAGGGCCATTTGTGCCAGAGATTGTGAACGGCGCATAGCCATCTCATTTAATTTCCCCGCAAGTTCAATTTTATCTTGTGTAATATGTTTTGTACTTAAAAATCCCAGTCCTTTTTTTACCCTTGAGTCATCGGGTATGCCATTGAGGTATTTATCGGTGAGCATGCCCTGTGCCAGCGGTGAAAAAGGAATACAGCCAACGCCTTCTGTTTCCAGCAGGTCAAGCAACCCGTCTTCCACCCATCTTTCAAGCATGGAATACTTAGGCTGGTGTATGAGGCAGGGCGTTCCCAGTTCCTTCAATATCCGGAAGGCTTTTTTTGCTTCCGCCGGCTTATAGTTTGAAATGCCAATGTACAAGGCTTTTCCCTGTTTTACCATCAGATTAAGCGCAGCCATGGTTTCTTCCAGCGGGGTTTCCGGGTCGGGGCGATGGTGATAGAAAATATCTACATAATCCAATTTCATTCTTCGCAGGCTTTGATCAAGGCTTGCCGTGAGGTACTTTTTACTGCCCCAATCACCATAGGGTCCGTCCCACATCTTGTAGCCGGCCTTGGTAGATATTATAATTTCATCGCGGTAATATTTCAATTCCCTGTGCAAGATATTTCCGAAGTCCTCTTCAGCCGAGCCCGGCGGGGGGCCATAATTATTGGCAAGATCAAAATGAGTGATTCCACTGTCAAAGGCAGTCAGCAGGATCCGCTTATAGTTATCAGCTATATCGCATGTACCAAAGTTTTGCCATAACCCTAATGAAATGGCAGGAAGTTTCAGGCCACTATTTCCTGTTCTGTTGTATCTCATTAAGTCGTACCGGTTTGGCAGGGGCTGATAGTTCATTGAAATGATTTTTTATAACAAAAATATTAATACTAACGCTTTCGGGCGCATCTCAATTTTTGCAAGGGAGTAATGTAACTATAATGGAGGGCTATTCACATTCCCTCCGGGGCTATCACACCCTGCGCTCCATGTTATTAATCAGCCAAATGCACTCCTGTATTTTCACAATCGCAAAAAAAAATTACTTTAGCAACAGATATGACTGCCCGCGATTCAAATAATGATGCAGCGCTTTTCCGGCGGATCAGCGCCGGGGACGAACCGGCGTTCAGGGAATATTTTGATCTGCATAAAGTTGAATTGTTTAAAGTAATCATCCGGCTGACAAAATCACAAGCCATTACGGAAGAAATCATACAGGAAATTTTTATAGGTTTATGGGTAAGCCGCCGGCATTTGAGCAAGGTGGATGACCCCGCTGCCTACCTCTACCGGATCCTGCTGAATAAAACGGCCGCTTACCTGAAAAAAGAAGTAAACCAGGAGCGTATTATCAGGGCGGCCAGCCGGCAATACAAGCCGCAGGACAATAGTACTACCGAACTTTCGGTTGAAGCCAAAGAATGTTTGCAATGGATTGAAAAAGCCCTGGACCAATTACCGCCACAGCAAAGAATTGTTTACAAATTAAGCCGGCAACAGGGGTTAAGTAATGACGAAATTGCCGAACAACTGCATATTTCCCCTCATACCGTAAGAAGCCACCTGGCAAAAGCTATGGGATTTATCCGAACCTATTTAGGGGATATGGCAATGGCGCTTGTTTTGGTTGCAGATTTGTTCAGACCTAACTGACCTCAACTTTTTTTTCTTTTCCACTCATCAGTTTTTCTTTAATACTACTCTATAGCCTGAAGAGTCGCTGGTATTAGTTTGCATCGGTATAATTAAACTGAACGATTTATGACATCAAAAGAGAGGATAAAGCATTTATTAAGGCTTTTCGCCGATAATGCCGCTACAGAGGAAGACATAAAGGAAATGCTTTTTCTTTTACGGCAGGATACAGAGGATAAAGAACTGGAATCATTCATCCAGGAATTACGGCAGGAAACAAGGAATGAAACGCTGAATATGTTGGTGGATTGGGAAGGAATGTGGGAGTCTGTCCGTCCGCCGGCCCCGGTTAAAAAGATGCATTGGTGGCGGGTGGCTGCCGCTGCTGTTATTATACTGGGAGTTGGCTCATATTTCTGGTTTAATGATCGTGCAGAAACGTCTAAAGAGATCGTACAATCCGGCACGGTGCAGGAACTTTCAAAGGATATTCAGCCTGGTGGCGACAAGGCCGTGTTAACGCTGGCGGACGGCTCGCAAATTGTGCTGGACAGTACAGCCAATGGCAGGTTGGCTACCCAGGGAAATTCGGAAGTGATCAAACTATCCAACGGGCAACTGGTATACAGAGGCACAGGAGACGGCAAAGACGAGGTGTTATACAATACCATGAGTACACCCCGTGGCGGACAATACAGCCTGATTTTGCCCGATGGCAGCAAGGTATGGTTAAATGCTGTTTCATCTATCCGTTATCCTACAGCTTTTAAGGGCGGTGAAAGAAATGTGGAAATAACCGGCGAAGCTTATTTTGAAGTGGCGAAAGACCAGTTACATCCGTTCAAAGTTTCGGTTCATTCCGCTTCAGGAAAAGAGAGCATGCAGGTAGAAGTGCTGGGCACGCATTTTAACATCAATTCATATAACGATGAACCCTTGGCGAGTACTACATTGCTGGAAGGGAGCGTGAAAGTAACCGCTGCAGCAGGCAGCACTGTAGTTAAGCCGGGTCAACAGGTACAGGTAACTGAGGGAGGGAAGATAAAAATGAACCCTGATATAAACATAACCGATGTGGTGGCATGGAAAGACGGGTATTTTATTTTCAGGGATGCCGACCTGAAAACCATCATGCGCCAGATCATGCGCTGGTATGATGTGGAAGTGAAATACGAGAATGAGAATATCCCCAACCGCTATTTCACTGCCGATATCTCAAGAAATAAAACCTTATCAGGCGTTTTAAAAATATTGGAACAGAGTAATATTCGCTTTAAGCTGGAAGGAAGAATACTTACGGTTATGTCCTGATGGTGGGATGAATTGTAAAACAATACGGGAGTAAAGCATTATGATTTAATAAAATGACGATTGACCGCTAATAAAAACCGCTCCGGGGTCGAGGCCGGAACGGTATACTGTAAGGGTCAATGCAATAAATACAATTTTGGAGAACTGCTTATTTTTTAACCCAAACAAAACAAAGTTATGCATTTGATGGCACTCTTTGTCCCGCCCAAAACGGGATTAACCAAAACCTGCCCCGCAAGGTTACGCGAGGCGCTGTTAGTTATGAAGTTTACAGCATTTATTCTTCTCTCGGTCTGCATGCAGGCTAGCGCCGGAGGATATTCGCAGACAGTTTCATTGTCGGGAAAAAACATTTCCCTGGAACAAGTGTTCAAAGAAATCAAAAAGCAAACCAACTATGATTTCTGGTATGAGGGTAAGCTGATAAAACAGGCAAAAAAAGTGGATATACAGGCAATAAATGCCCCGCTGGAGCAGGTGCTGGATATCTGCTTTCAAAATCAGCCCCTTACTTATGCCATCATCGAAAAAACCGTGGTAGTAAAACCAAAACCCGCCGGTGATATCTCCGCCAGGGAAGTTATTGCTTTACCGCCCCTGGAAATAAAAGGAACCGTTACCGGGGAAAACGGCAGTCCATTGGATGGCGCCTCCGTGAAATTGAAGGGAACAGATAAAGGAACGGTTACAGATGCACAGGGGAGCTTTACATTGCAAATACCGGATGGCGGAACGCTTGTAATTTCTTATATAGGATATCAAACAATGGAGGTACAGGTTTCAAAATCAACTTCGCTGCAAATCAAATTGAAGCTGTCTGAATCACAAACCGAAGAAATTGTAGTGGTAGGGTATGGAACACAGAAGAGGAGGGATATTATCGGCTCCGTTGCAGAAGTCAGACCCGATAAAATCGGCGGCTTAAATGCTGCGCCTACCTTTGACGCTGCATTGCAGGGGCAGATCCCCGGCGTTTCCATCCAGTCTTCAACAGGTGTGCCGGGGGCTGCAACCAAAATTCTTATCCGTGGCGCTAATTCCATTAACTCCAGCACCGATCCATTATGGATCATTGACGGTATGCCGGTAAGCACAGGCCAATTGGGATACAATACCGCTACTGTTGGACAGAACCCCATGTCATTAATTAACCCTAATGATATTGAAAGCATACAGGTGCTGAAAGATGCGGCATCCACTGCTATTTATGGCTCACGCGGGTCAAATGGCGTTATACTCATCACTACCAAATCTGCCCGCGGTAAAATGCCTGTTAATAATATATCAGTTAATGCCGGCACTATGCAAATGGCGCGGGATTTTAGTGATCTCGGATTTGCAGACACAAAAACCTGGTTTTCTATTTTGGATGCCACTTATGCCAATTCAGGAAGAACAGCCGACCCGATTGACGATTATTTCAGGACAGTTCCTTTGGCTACTTCCAAGATGACAAGAGCGCAGGCCATGAATATTAATACAGACTGGTTCGACCAGGCATTCAGAAAAGGATCTTTTGTGGAAGCTAATTTTTCCAGCGCAAAATCCTTTGATGGCGGCAACTTTTATTTTTCCGGTAATTACAGGGATGATAAAGGTATGATGATCAATAACCGGATGAAACGTTATACCTTAAGAAGCAATCTTGAATTTCACCCTTTAAATAACCTTGTATTAGGTGCAAAGCTTAATTTTTCCTATTCCGTTAATAACAGGGCGCAAAACGATAATGCGGGATCTGATAACGGCAACCGCGATGGCAATTCAGGCGGTATCAACAATCTCACAAAATTATCGCTCCCCTGGCTGCCCGTATATGATCCTAACAATAACGTGAAGACTTATTACAATCCTTATGCAGGGTTTAATATAAGGGCATATGCCGATCCCAATAATGTTAAAAATGAATTGAGGACCATGAGAATGCTGGGTGGCTTGTATGGTGAGTATACCATCCCTGCTGTTAAAGGGCTCTCGCTGAGAAGTGAATTTTCGTTTGACCTGATGCAGGCCACCACTACGCTTTGGGTAAACAAAGCCATTCGTTTGAATGGAGCCGGAGTAGCTTCTTCTTACGGGCTGGAGCAGGCATCCAACATATATAATATCAACTATAACGGCTACGCTACCTATGCACGGAAATTCAATGACGATCATTCGTTTTCGATAGTTGCCGGCGCCGAGGCGCAAAGAAACCGCGGCTACCTGCGCCAGGCCTCAGGCGAAGGATTAACAGGCATTTACCAGGAGTTGGGAAGACCTACCACTATGCTTGCGATGAATGGCGGTTTTCTTGGGGAAGAATACCTGATGGGATTATTCGGGCGCGCCAATTACAGCTTTAAAGATAAATACCTGATCGGTGCAAGCTTCAGAAGAGATGGTAGCTCCAACTTTACGGAAAAAAACCGCTGGGGCAATTTTGCTTCTCTCGGAGTGGGCTGGGTTTTATCGGACGAAGCATTTATGTCTTTTGTGGGCAGCGGAACCTTCCTGAAGCTGCGCGCCAGCTATGGGGAAACAGGTAATAAAAACGTTCAGTCGGGGCTGAATGTGATCAACTATAACAACAGCTATTCCTACGGAGCCCCGGATATGCTGGGTGTGAATGGCACTCTTCCCAGGAATATTCCATCGCTGGATATTACATGGGAAAAAACCAATACCACAGATATAGGGCTGGATTATCATTTCATGAACGGCAGGATATCAGGTACTATAGAGTATTACAACAAATTTGTTAAGGACATGCTGTTGCAGGGACCGGTACCTTCATCGGCAGGTGTGGATGGCGGATATTATGAATATTATGCCAGCAATATATGGGGAAATGTAGGAGATATGGTGAACAGGGGATTTGAATTCCAGGTCAGGTCGGTAAATGTTCAGTCTAAAAATTTCAGGTGGACAACCGATTTTAATATTGCTTTCAACAAAAACATTATTAAAAGACTTACTCCTGAGGCGGATGCTACGGGAAAAGGGATGATCAATGGAAAATTTATTTCCAGGACAGGTCATATGCGCAATGAATGGTATATACCGGATTTCGCAATGATAGATCCTGCTACGGGAATTGAAATGATTTATGTAGTAGATAAGGATGTGTATAATGAAACCGGTGAAACCGTAAGAATGAAAAATGCAAGAGGAGAAGACAGTCTTGCATATGCCACCAATACGAACCTGGCAGCTAATATCTTCGAACTGAAAGGAAGGTCTCCTGATCCCAAATATTACGGTGGCATTACCAATACATTTGAATACAGGGGATTTGATTTTAGCTTCCTGGTTACTTTCTCCGGGGGCAATTATATTTATGACTTTAATGAGCAGATCGCTTCTTACCCGAGCACAAAATACAATCTTAAAGCAGCTATTCTTGATCAGTCGTGGAAAAAGCCCGGCGATGTAGCAAAATACATGCGGCTTTCTTATACCAATGCCCAGGAAATTGACGGTGTGCTGGTGAACGATTTTATACGTGAATTTGAATACATCAATTTTGATAAATACATGTATAAGGGAGATTTTATCAGGCTGAAGAATGTACAACTGGGCTATAATTTCAGTAAAAATCTCCTGCAAAAATTAAAGCTGCAGGGTGTTCGCTTATATGTATCAGGCACCAACCTGTATACTAAAACAAAGTTTCCCGGCTGGGATCCTGAAGGAGCCGTTATGACTACGATAGACCAGGTACCTCAATTAAAAAGCTGGACAGTTGGATTAAATGTGAAATTCTAAAACGATTACAATGAAAAAAGCATATAGAATATTACTTTTCCCGATCTTGATTTTATCACTGGCGGGATGTAAAAAATTTTTTGAGCTGGACAATCCGCCTCAAAGCCCCTGGTCAAATGTTACGGAATTTGAGCGGGCTGCCATTGGTATATATTCGAGGATTTTCAGCAACCGGAGCTGGAGCACGGGCTATATAGATTATAGTGTGCTTACTGTAAGTTCTGCAGATGATGTTGACTGGGTGAATTGGCCGGAGTGGGGATATAACCGTAATCCGGGCTCTTCTTTTCCATTGGCTGAAGGTATATGGGTATGGAATTACCAGGCGATAGCCGCCTGCAATGATGCGCTTGATTTTGTTGCAAATAAGAATGGTGATCCGTTTCCGCAAATGTCGGATGAAGACAGAACAAAAAATTTCAATCGTTTAGTGGGAGAGTTCTACTTCCTGAGAGGATTTTCCTATTATATGCTGATGAATGTATTTGGCATACCTTATCAGCCCGGCGGCGACAATAGCAAGCAATCTATACCGTTGATAACTTCTTTTGCCAAAGGAACAGCAGATGCCAAAGACTCCAAGATCGGAACCGTTCAGGAATTGTTTGATCAGATGATCGCTGATTTCACCAAAGCGAAGGAGCTGTTGCCTGCGCATTACGAAAGCGGCATGAATAAATCGTATCAGTTGGGCAGGGCAAACAGGTTTGCGGCGACGGCTATGCTGGCCCGCACCTATTTTGCCGTGGGCGATTATCCGAAGGCGGCAGAACAGGCAACCTTTGTAATTGAGCAAAACGGCGGCGATTATGATCTTTCGCAGGACCCTATTGAAGCCTGGAACAAGAGCTCGCTTGACAGGGGCAAAGAAGTTATTTTTTATGTTCCGTTTTATGATCCGCTTGGAAATATAGTTCCCTATAATCTTACTGTGCTCAACAGCAGTGCAGCAGACTGGGGGCAGTGTGGCTGGGTGGAACCGCGCATGGCAAATGTTACCATTAAGCGATTGGGTTGGATGGATGACCCGGCAACAAACACGGGCATAAAACCTGCGGCATTAAGCGATAAAAGATTTACGCAATTAATGTCTGTGAGGTATCCTGAATCTGATACCAATCCCGACCATGAGCACGATAGCCGCCCTGAAATAAAGGATAAGACTACCATTTGGAATAACAAATACTATCGGGGCGATAAAGGGTTTAATTCAAACCTGCCTGTTATCCGCCTTGCGGAAATGTATCTTACAAGAGCCGCCTGCCGCTTTAAAGGAAATAATGCAGAAGGTGCGGCTTCCGATCTGAATGTGGTTAAAAAACGAGCCTGGGACGCATCTGTAGGCGGAGCATTCGTTCCGGTAACTGCCGATCAGATCACACAGCAGATGATTGATGATGACAGGTTGATTGAAATGTTCAATGAACCGGACCGCATTGCTTATTTGCGCGGTTTAAAAGTAGATATAGGTCCGGGCGATAGAAATGTTGCTGTTGAACCCTATACCAGCAATAAATTTATTTGGGTAAGGCCTCCCTCTGAATCCCTATATCGCTAACTTTATGTTTTTACAGTCGCCTGCATGATGCGGGCGACTGTTTTTAACTATCGGCATTCAAAAAAAACCAATTGAATAAGATACCCGGTTACAGACCGCCCAGGCTTGCATCGCTGGATGCCTTGAGAGGCTTCGATATGTTTTGGATAATGGGAGCCGGAGATTGTATTACAACAATGGCGGGCATACAAAAAACGCCTTTCCTGACTACACTTGCAGCACAATTTGAGCATCCGTATTGGAATGGGTTCGCTTTTTGGGACCTGATCTTCCCGTTGTTTATGTTCTTATCCGGTATTTCTTCTGTTTTTTCTATTGATGCTCAGTTAAAGAAAGGGAATAGCCATAAACAAATTTTAGCGAGAATTGTAAAGCGTGGTGTAATACTTATGCTGCTGGGTATTTTTTATAATAACGGACTCAATATAAAACCGTTGGCAGACATACGGTTTCCCAGCGTACTGGGTAAAATCGGTTTGTCTTATATTTTTGCCAGTATCATTTATTTGTACACTAAAGAAAAAACGCAGTTCATCTGGTTCGGGTCATTATTGACCGGTTACTGGTTGTTGCTGAAGTTTACCTCTGCGCCGGGTTTCCCGATGGGTGATCTGACGGAGCCTGGCAATTTTATGTCTTATTTCGATCGTACATTTTTACCCGGAAAACTTTCACGGGGCATACACGATACCTGCGGATTGCTGTGCACGGTTACCGGCGTAGCAACCACATTATCCGGTATTTTAACAGGCAACTACTTAAAAAAAGAAAGACAGTCTCCTGCAAAAAAAGCTGGCTGGTTGGCTATAGCAGGTATGGCAGGTATATTGCTTGCACTGCTATGGAACAGCGTTTTTCCTATTAATAAAAATCTTTGGTCAAGCTCTTTCGTATTGCTTACAACGGGTTTAAGCCTTTTGCTGTTTGCGCTGTTTTACTACGTAATGGATGTGAGCGGTCATACCAAATGGGCTTTCTTTTTCAAAGTGATAGGCATGAATTCCATTTTCATATATGTATCGCCGAAGATCATTCACTATGGATATTTCGCAGAAGGTTTGTTCGGATGGTTTGCCGGTTTATTTGGGGTATATCAACCTGCAATGATCCTTCTTTTTGTGACCTTCACTGAGTGGCTTGTATTGTACGCCATGTACAGGAAGAATGTTTTTATCAGGATATAAAAATTTTTCATGGAAAAAAAGCTTGAAATAAATAAACCCCGGCTTGAATCCCTGGATGCTTTAAGAGGCTTTGATATGTTCTGGATCATTGGAGGCGATGCAATTGTAAAAGGCATTGCTTTGATAGCCGGAACCGGTTTCTGGACTGCCGCGGCTGAACAAATGGATCATCCGGATTGGAACGGATTTCATTTCTTTGACCTGATCTTTCCGCTTTTTTTATTTATAGCCGGAGTAGCAACCCCTTATTCCATCGGTAAAGAGCTGGAAAAAGGAAAAACAAAAAGCGAATTGTTGCGCCGCATTATAAAACGTAGCCTGATCCTGGTACTGATCGGGTTGATTACTGCGAACCGCCCCGAGGGACATTTCATGCTAAAGCCATTGAGTGAGTACAGGTATGGGAGCGTGTTGGGAAGAATAGGGCTTGCTTATATGTTTGCGAATATTATCTATCTCTACACAAAAGAAAAAGCGCAGGTGGTCTGGTTTGGAGCTTTGATCATTGGTTACTGGTTATTGTTGAAATTTACTTCCGCATCAGGATATCCTATCGGAGATTTAAGCATGGAAGGAAATTTTGCATCCTATATTGACCGGTCTGTAATGCCCGGAGAGCTGTACCTCAAAATACACGATCCTGAAGGATTGGTAAGCACCATACCATCAATAAGCACGGGACTATTAGGTATTATTACAGGAACCTACCTGAAAAAACCACAACTGCCGGGAAATGCAAAATCATTGGGTATGTTTATTTGCGGCATTGTGTTCCTGTTGCTGGCACAGCTATGGAATCTTGACTTCCCCATTAATAAAAATTTGTGGAGCAGCAGCTTTGTATTGTATGCAGGCGGCTTCAGCCTGATTTTATTATCCATGTTTTACTATATTATAGATGTGCTTGGTTATAAGCAGTGGGCATTTTTTTTCAAGGTTATCGGCATGAACTCCATCCTCATTTATATCTCAGGCATTTTTATTAACTGGGAATACACTACCAAAGCTTTTTTCAATTGGGTGCTGCAGCTTTCCCGTGAACCATATACCGCGCTTGCGTATGCAATATGCATGATTCTGGTAAAATTCCTTTTTTTGTTTTTGCTCTATAAAAAGAAAATATTTTTACGGGTTTAATCCTCCGGCAATAAAGGGCACATTTACCTTCGGTGATAACTATTTTCATTGCGGCAAAATCAGGAATAAACACATACCGCAATAAAGTTCAATTTTTCGCTTCAAAACAGGAATACAAATATAGATTACCCTCTTCTGCTTTTTATGGTTTGCTTGTATAAGGTAAGAAGGTGGGGTATAGTATTGATTGCAAGTTACTGAGGTAAGAAGGTTTGGTTTTAATGATCCCCACCTTATTAGACCTTAGTAACAAGCCCGTACCAGATATATACCTGCCTTATTACCTAATGCCGGGGTAAATAATGTAATAAGCCCGCCTGGTTGTTGCTGCATATATCTGTCCCGGATGTCATGCCAGTGATTGACTGTTATTAAGGGTCAGCCCTATTTTTTTCATTTTTCATAAATAATAAATTTATAATTTTGAAAGGATCGGTAACGTACACGATCTTTAAAGATGGTCATCTGATGAAAATAAAACAAGCGTTCATAAGCATCCTTACCCTGTTATTGTCCTTAAACGGCAACACGTATGCTTCAGGTTGGGATCCCTATAAGATCCGTGGATTTATGATTGATGCGCCACGTGGCGTTGAAACGATCGATTATTATTTCCGGCTCATTGATTTTTTGCATAAGAAGGATTTTAATACCATCATTTTCCGGCTGACGGATGACCAGGGCTCTGCTTACCTGTTCAAATCCCATCCTGAACTGAAAATGTGCGAGGGGGCTTTTACTTCAGAGGAATTAAAAAAAATGGTACGCTATGCGGCAGACAGGGGAATAGAGCTGATCCCGGAAATTGAATCGTTTGGGCATTCCCGTTATATCACCGAAACAGCGCAGTATCAATATCTGAACGATGGACCACCGGGCGAAGATTTTAATGCCATTTCCCCGGTAAGCGAAGACGCTTATAGCCTGCTGAAAGACCTTTATATGGAAGTAGCATCAATCTTCCCCGGGCAATATGTTCACATCGGTTGCGATGAAGTGAACTGGGGAGCCGGCGAGCTGTCAAAGAAAGCCCTTGCATCAGCATCAAAGTCAAAGATATGGGCTGGCTATGTTAATAAGCTCAATCGTTTTCTGAAAACAATTGACAAAACAACGATGATCTGGGGCGATGTTCCGATATACCATGAAGAAGATATACTTGGATTGCTGGATAAAGATATGGTGATACTGGACTGGAATTACAGGCAATCGGATAAAGCAAAAATAAAAAGTATTGCCGACAGGGTACTGGATCATGGGTTTAAATTGATCGCATGTCCCGCTGTGCACTGGTGCGAATGGAGCGCCCGGGTTGGCGCATCCCAGTTCAAAAATATCAATGCCTATGCTGAAGTATATGCTGCATTAAACAATCCCAATAGCCTGGGCATCATCCTGACAAACTGGGTTCCCACCCGTTATCTGCAAAATAGCGAATGGGATACCTATGCCATTGCTGCCGCGATCGTCAATAATAACGGGAACTACCACTATATGGATGCTATCCCGGCCTTTGTGAAAGATCACTTTGGCGCCGCTTATGATGCCAACTGGGAAACCATTTTCAAAACAGTGTATGAAGGAACCTTCCAAACGCCGGCATGCGGGAAAGTGGACAGTCTTAAATTTTCTCCCTGGTCATCGGCGGAAGATATCCGGAATGTTATCACAAAAAACAGGCGGATACAAAAAAAGCTGGATGAGGTGATCAGGCTGTTGACGGCTTACCGCGGTAATGTTACCAGTAACAGGGATGACTTTGAAGATTTCATGTTGGCGATCAGGTACATGCATTATAACTACAACCGGCAGAATGCATTACTGGACTTTGTTCGATCCCGTAAAAATGACAGGGCTTCTGTGAAGGCTTACCTGAAAAAAGTAGCCGCGGAAGACCAGGCTCAGTTATCATCTATATGTGCGGCGTGGAAACGTGGCAGGCAATATAAACCCGATGAGGCTTTGAAGAGTTGCATGTCGTCTTTTTACAAAGCAGCGGCTTACTCCGGGCATTTAAGTGAAAACCCAAAACTTTTTATGGAAATATTGAATAGTAAGTAGGAGGGACGCATGTCAATTTTTCGCGGGGCTGACCAAAAAGGTCGTTGAACGTATTGCGAGGGAGGAACGAACAAAGCAATCTTATTGAATGATATAGGTTTAAGCATTGGGGATTGCTTCCGCCGCGGCGGATCGCAATGACCTTTTCGGCCAGCCCCGGGCAGAAGCGAAAGCCTGAAATACACCATATTGAACCAAAGTATATTGATTTTTTACTAACTTGTATAAATAAACCAAACTGCATGTCTGCTTGTGACCATTATTCCGAAGCGGAGCTGCTTGATGCTTTATGTGAAGGGAATGCGGCTGCTTTTGACGAAATTTATCAGCGTCATTGGGATGGAATGTTCCGTTCGGCGTATGCCCTGCTGAAAGATCGTGACGCGGCAATGGACATTCTTCAGGAAGTTTTTATCTGGTTATGGCAGCACCGGGATCATATACAGATCGTATCTTCCCTTAAAACTTATTTGTCCTCATCCGTATACTATAAGGCGGCCAATTACATTCGGCAGGGGAAGATACGCCAGACTTTTTTTGAGGAGCTCAAAACAATATACATAGAACAAACCGAAGAAGACCAGATGGAGATCAAGGAGCTGAAATCCATCATCAAACAGCACACCAGCCAGTTGCCCGAAAAATGCCGGCAGGTATATTACCTCAGCCGCAACGAGCACCTCAGTAACAAAGAGATCGCGGAAAAAATGGGTATATCGGTAAAAACCGTAGAGAACCAGATGACGATCGCGCTTCGCAGGTTACGCGCATCCCTGAAAAAAATTGTTTTGTGGCTTGTATGCTTCCTGTAAAATCAAAATACTTTTAGGTCACTGCGATCCCGACCGAAGGTTGGGAGAAGCAGTCCCAACCTAAATTCATCGTTGAGATTGCTTTTCCTCCCATCATTGGTAATGCTTTTGAATTGATCTACGGCTCGCAATGACGATACTTTTTTTTGTCCCTGCGAGTTACTAATTAGGCGGCGCCTCCATCATTGCGCCGTGACAAGTTGCATTTGTTTGTCACAGCTTTCTGATTTGTAAGTATCCTAAGTCGGCTAAGTTATCAGCAAACGTATCAGGGCTCTGTTGCTGAATTCACAGTAGTACTAAAGCTTCATCAGAGCGTTGCGGGAAATTGCGGTAATCATTTCCCGGCGGCTTTTTGGTTACTTTTTTCTGCGAGGATTGCTTCTCCCGCCATAACACTACTACAACTTAAACCTTGTTGCCGGACACTAAAAATAATGTCGCCCCCCCTGGGGCTTTGATAAAGGGAAATACCGGTTCTACCAAAATGCCGCCCTTACAGGGCTGTATTCCAAACCTCACGCTAAAGCGGTAGCATTCATTCAATAGTGATATTTCAAAATACTTTACAAGTTTCACCCAGGTCACATTCGCGTCAAGTTAAGAAAAGGTAAAAAGCCTCAAAATACAGGACTATATGGACCAGGTCGGTACGACCGATATTATGGTAGTCGATCGTTATTAGTTTAAACAGAGCCTCGTAGAGGCGATATTTTCCTTGTTTATTAATCGTCATAAAATTCAAAAAGATATTTTTCTTCGTAGGCTATTTCAAAATCAGATAATATTTTCAGATATTCCTCTTTAAACGTTTTTACCCTGTGATGCTCTTCCTGCTTCATAATGTATTGGATTACCTGGTTTCGCTGACTGCGTGAATGAGAAAAAGCGCTATAGCCCGATTGCCATTGAAATCTGCCTTTTACAAACTTTTTTCATTGATCTATTTGCTGCTGTTTGCTTTAATAATGCCTACTATATCTGCAACGCATATTGTAACCTGCAACCCGAAAAATGCATGTACATGGTCTTTCCAGCCTCCTACAGCAAGAGACTTTGCATCATTGCCAGTAATAATACCAGATATATACTTGTGCAGATCGTCACACCATCCGGTCGCAATTAAATTTTCTCTGCCCTTTACGGCAAATACGGCATGGATAGAGATTTGAGAATAAGTGTTTGACATAGCATGGTGTTGATTTAATATACTTGAATATAAGGACTGCTTGAAATTATAAATTTTTATCCGCTAATCAAAGCGCCAATACTGCTTATCATATCATTCTATAATTAAAAATTTTTTTATCCGCTTTGGGGGTAACCCCCTTTGGGAAGTGCCTTATCTATGGAATCCCGGTGAAGTGTACCCGGCAAGGATCACCCCATTGTATTAAGATGGAAGAAAAAGAATTTATTCGCCTGGCGGAAAAAATAGCAGACGGTACTGCAACCGATGAAGAGGTCGTGTTGTATAAGCGGTATTGCACGTCCTTCGCTCAAAAGGAATTTAGCTGGAATGCTGAGACGGGAGATAAAGAAGCCACAGGAAAAGAGCTCAACATGCGGATCGCTTCTGCACTAACAGGAACATCGAAGAGCCTGTTGTACCGGCTTCGCCCTGTTATCCGCGTGGCAGCTTCAGTTATACTGGTAATAGGTGTTGGTTTTGCTGTATTTAAAGGCTACAGGGAGAGGGAAGCCGAACAGCCCGCAGCGCAACAAACAACTGTTGCGAAAGATAAAGATATTGCGCCCGGAACCGACCAGGCTGTTCTAACGCTGGCTGATGGCACTACAATGGTTTTGGATGGAGCGGAGAGCCGCCTGATCCAACAGGAGGGTACGTCTGTAAGACAACAGGAAGGGCAGTTGCAATATACAGTTGAAGATGCTTCAGCACCGGTGGGTAACAATACGCTGACCACATCCCGGGGAGGCCAGTACATGCTCACACTGCCTGATGGTACACGGGTATGGCTGAATGCAGCCTCATCGTTTACTTATCCCACCAGGTTCTCCGGCAAAGAAAGGAGGGTGGAAATAGAAGGGCAGGCATATTTTGAAGTAGCCAGGAACCCGGATCAGCCTTTTATTGTAAAGGTAAAAGACGCAACCGTAAAGGTATTGGGAACTCATTTTGATATTATGTCCTATCCTGAAGAAAAGGAAGTGCAAACCACTCTGGTTTCCGGATCGGTAAGGGTGGTCCGTGGAAAGTTAGAGAAGATCATTGCGCCCGGAGAACAGGCTTTCTGGAACGATGGAGTTGCCGGCGCATTATCTGTACGTGCTGCGGATATTCAACAGGCAACTGCCTGGAAGACCGGTTTTTTTGAGTTTGACAATGCAGATCTTGCTACCATTATGCGCCAGATCGGGAGGTGGTACAACGTGGATATCCGTTACAACAGGCCTCCGGGCGATAAAACATTTGGCGGCCGCATCAGCAGAAATTTGCCGTTATCCCAGGTACTGGAGCTATTGGAGGCCAATGGGGCCCGGTTCAGGGTGGAGGATAAAGAGATAACCGTTTTGTAAAATTACCGGATCAATCAAACCAAAATATAACGTTATAAAACAGTAAAACAAAAAGTATGAAAAAATAAACAAGAAAATTGTAAAAAAGCCGGAAGTGTTGGAAGCGCCTCCGGCCATACAGGGCATCCTGAAAATTAACCTGGACAGTCAATATTTAAGTATTACCCTAAAATGCAAATGTATGCCATCTCCTTTTGTTTGGAACAAAATTCTACGGGTTATGAAAATAACCGTTTTTTTTCTGCTCGTTACCTGCCTGCACATCAGTGCAAAAGGACATTCCCAGGAAGTTTCCCTTTCTGTAAAGAACGTCCCGCTGAAAAAAGTTTTTAAAGAAATTTCACGGCAAACCGGCATCTCCGTTCTCTACAGTGAGGAACTGTTGAAATATAGTTTTCCCGTGAGCATTGATGTTAAGAACGCTCCTTTCAGGCAGGTACTGGACGAATGCCTCAAAGGACAGCCCTTCGATTACAGGGTGATCAACAATACCATTTTCCTGGAAAGAAGAGTTGTGCCTCCTGCTCCTGAATTGATATTAAAGATCAGCGGCACTGTAAAGGATGCGGTAAGCGGGGACCCTCTTGTGGGCGTGAGTGTGGTGCTGAAAAATACGCCGGTAGGAACTACTACCGATCAGGGCGGCGCCTATACCCTTACGTTACCCGATGGTAAAACGGACGGCATACTGGTTTTTTCCCTGGTTGGCTACCTGAGCCGGGAGATATCCGTTGCCGGGCAAACCAGCATTCATGTACGTTTGGAGCAAAAAGAAGCGGGCCTGGGTGAAGTGGTCATTACAGGATATGGCAGGGTAAAGAGAAATGAATTTGTAGGATCGTCTTCTGTTATCACATCGGAACAATTGCAGCAAACGCCCATGACTACTCTCGAGCAGGGATTTATGGGCAGGTTACCGGGTGTGCAGGTAGTGCAGAGCTCAGGCGCACCGGGTGCCGGTATAAGTATGCGGATAAGAGGAATGACTTCCATTGCAGGTGGCAATGAACCTTTATATGTGATAGACGGCATCCCCGTTTTTAACGATGATGTGAGAGGGCTGAACGGAATTTCTTCTCTTAATCCCAATGATATCGCCTCCGTAGTAGTGTTGAAAGACGCTGCTTCCACAGCCATATACGGCTCCAGGGCGGCGAACGGGGTGGTTCAGATCACAACCAAAGAAGGCAGTAGATCGGGCAAAACAAATATAACATATAGCGGGTATGTCAGCGCGCAAACAGTGAGGAACAGGTTAAAGCTGATGTCGGGAAGCGAGTATATAGCTTTTGCGACAGACTACTATAATAATTCCACGAACATATCTGATAATGCCCGCGCCTCCATACTGCAGGAGCTGGCAACAGTCGGCAATGCCAATACAGACTGGCAGGACCAGGTATACAGAACGGGTATTCAGCACAGCCATAACCTCAGCTTTTCAGGCGGAAATGCCGATAATATCTACTATGTTTCCGCAAATTACTCCAACCAGGACGGTGTAATTAAGAAAACTGATTTTGAGAGAGTGGCACTAAGGGTGAATCTAAGCAACAAGCTATCGGAAAAGTTCAGGCTTGATACCCGGATTTCCCTGTCTCAATCCAAACAAAACGGCTTTATGCCTTCTGAGGGCACTAATACGAGGAACTTCGGCAAATCAGGTGTAGGATCAACACTTATGGCAATACCTACGGTACCTGTTTATAATGCAGAGGGTAAGTTCAACAGCGTCTCTCCTTATTCTTATACAGATCCGGATGTTGAAAATCCCGTAGCTTTTTTAACGGCTACCGACCATCACGTGCTCAACAGGGTACAGGCGGTTACCGGATTAACCTACAGGATCACTGACAATATCACGAATGTATTAAGAACCGCAATAGACTATGTTGACAGGAAAAGCGACTTTTATTCACCACGGGCCCTGGTTCAACTGGGCAGCCAGGTTGCTTCACTTACTACAAGCAAGTCTACCAATGTTCTGATCGAGGATTATCTTAATTACAAGAAGACTTTTGGAAGTGTGGATGTAGATGTTATGTTAGGAGCATCAGCTCAATCGGAAACAAGAAATACCATCTTGCTCAGGGGTACAGGCTTCCCAACCGACCAACTGAGAGATAATGCTATCCAGGCAGCAAGCGTTGCGGCAATTCCTCAAACAAACACTTTAAAGCAATCCCTCGCATCTTTTTTTGGGAGAGTCCAGTTAAACTATGCCAAAAAATATTTGCTGTCTTTCAATGCTAGGAGGGATGGATCATCGGTATTCTCGGAAAATAATAAATACGCAAATTTTGGAGCGATCGGTGGGGCCTGGAGGATATCGGAAGAAAACTTTATGAGGAACGGAATTTTCAATAACCTTAAAGTAAGAGCCAGCACCGGGTCTACAGGTAACCAGGCTATAGCGCCCTACCAGTCTCTTTACCTTGGGTCAACCGCGCTTACCGGCCAGGGGGCCGGAACAGGGATCAGCGTTGGGCTGGCGCCGAATATTCCCAACCCGAATCTCACATGGGAAACTACGGTTCAAACCAACCTGGGTCTGGACATGGGTATCCAAAACGATAAATACCGGTTTTCTTTTGACTATTATATAAAAAATACAAAAGATCTTCTGGCAACAGTGAACCTGCCCCAGTCGTCCGGTTTTTCAACTATTGTTGACAATGTGGGCAGTGTGAGAAACAGAGGTATTGAAGTGCTTTTGGGTGTTGATATTATCAACAACGACAACTGGCTGTTTTCCGTTGATGCCCAGGCGTCAAAGAATACCAACGTAGTGCTGCATACAAAAGATGGGAAGGATCTTATTACTCAGAGCCAGACTTCACGAACCTCTAATATAGTGAGGGAAGGGGAGTCTTTATTTTCGTTCTATTTGCCTAAATATACAGGGATGGGTGACGCCGGCGAGATTTACGAAGATGTAAATGAGGATGGCAAAATCAATGGGAGCGATTACCAGATAGTAGGTACTTCCCTGCCGGATCTTGTATATGGTCTTACTTTAAATCTCCAATATAAACAACTGAGTTTTGTGGCTAACTGGCAGGGTGTGGCGGGTGTATATGTTAATAATGTGGGTCAGTATGAGCTCACGAACCCAAACCCCAATTTGAACCGTGTGGCTAACCTGAGGGAATATTATCCCAATCCAAGCACAGCGATCAAAAGACAACAGTCAGACAGGTTTATTGAAGAGGCAAGTTATTTACGGCTTGCGAATGTCAGGTTAAGCTACGATGTCGGATCAAAGTTCCTGGGGCTTAATAATGTCAACCTGTACCTCAGCGCGCAAAATTTAATTACCATCACAAAGTATTCGGGTTTTGATCCGGAGGTAAATAGTTTTAATGGTAATGACCAACGCCAGGGCGTTGACCAGGCTGCTTACCCAACATTCAAAAGATTTACATTAGGTGTTAATGTGTCTTTTTAAGTTAAAAACAAAAAATATTACTGATGAAAACGATATTCTGTAAAGCAGCTTTATTCCTGTTTGTTTTAGGGATTGCTGCAGGCTGCAAAAAATTTTTAACCGAGGATCCGCCAAGCCAGATAAGCCTTACTGTAATAAACGAAGAAAATTTAGATGGTGCGATCATTGGTGTGTATGAGCCTTTAACCCGCAGCAGGGGGCGTGTTTGGGAAAGTCATTTTCTTAATTCCCTTTCCCTGCTCGAAGAAACTTCCAGGGGACCCAGCAACGGGCTTGACAATTATGATTTTCTTACAGGTGACGCTACTTATCAGAACGCATGGCCTACCCTGTACAATGCCATAGGGAGGGCCAATATCCTGCTGGCAGCACTGACCGATAACGCGAAGATACCTGAAGCAAAAAAGAAGGAGGCCATTGGCGAAGTTTCTTTTGTAAGGGCACTGGTATATTATACTTTGGTTCGGGCCTGGGGATCCGTTCCAATGCGGTTGGTTCCTGTTACAGGTTCAAATAATACCGGGCAGCCCTTAGAGCCTGTAGATAATATTTATGCCCAGATCATCAGTGATTTCCAGGTAGCGGAAGCCAACCTGCCACCCACTACTACAAAAGCCGGCAGGGCAACTTCCGGTGCCGCCAAAGTAGCGCTTGCGGATGTTTATTTAACCAGGGAAAAGTATGCTGAGGCAAAGGCTAAAGCATCGGAAGTAATGACCAACGCGGGTACATACGGTTATGCGCTTTTGGCATCCTACCCCGATGTTTTCTCTCCTACTGCGCCAACCCATGCGGAAGATGTTTTTTCACTGAAGTTTTCACAGGTAGTCGGACTGGGCAATTTTATCCCGGTCTATTTTGCACCGGCAATCCCCAATACACTGGCTAAAGCTGCCGGTATTGCAGCCAGGGGGCTGGCTCAATGTGCTGCAAACGGGAATGCACCCCTGATTGCCAATTGGGATGATAACGATCTTCGTAAATCATGGAATGTCTACAATAAAGTAACCATTGACGGTCAGGTGGTTCAGCTTCAGTCATTTCCTGTAGAAACAAACTACTATTACGGCAAATACAGAGACCCGGGCGCTCTTGAAGAAACGGCTGCCGGCAATGATTTCTATTTTTACAGGTATGCTGATGTATTGTTGATTTTTGCAGAAGCTGAAAATAAAATGAATGGTCCTACCTCTGAAGCCTATGACGCCATTAACCAGGTAAGAAGAAGGGGATACGGTGTTCCCATCAATATGCCGGATGCATCAGCGGATCTGCCCGCCGGGTTAAGCCAGGCTGCATTTGACGATATGGTGTTCCGGGAACGGGGTTATGAATTTATGGTAGAAGGAAAAAGATGGTTTGACCTGGTGCGCACGGGAAGATGGGCCACCATTATTCCTGCCGCCGGGAAAACCGCCCCGCAAAAATTGACATTTGAAATCCCGAACAGCGAATTACAGAGCAATCCCGCATTGAAATAGTTTCAGGGTATGTCTAATTCCGGGTCATCGTACAACAACCAGCAATATAAAAGCGGCCGGCTATTATCCATTGATACCTTAAGAGGGTTCGACATGTTTTTCATTTCCGGGGGAGGAACCTTTTTGGTATTGCTGAAAGGAAAGACAGGAATCGCGTGGGTAGATGCCATTTCCGGGCAGATGCAACATGCATCCTGGAACGGCTTCACCTTCTTTGATTTTATTTTCCCGCTTTTCCTGTTTATAGCGGGTGTATCCCTTTCCTTTTCACTCACAAAAGGAATAGCGCTGGGCATGACAAAAGTTGCGCTTTACAAAAAGGTGTTTGTACGGATGCTGATATTGATCGGGCTTGGCATTCTTGATAAAAACAGTCCGATCCCTTTTTTTGAGCCTTCGCAAATACGCCTTGTCAGTGTTTTGGGGCGTATCGGCTTTTGCTGCTTCATTACAGCCTTGCTGTTCCTGAATTTTTCAACGGTGGCAAGGCTGTACTGGATAGCAGCCATACTGCTGATATATTATGCTGTATTATTTTTAATACCAGTACCAGGATATGGCGCAGGAGACCTGTCTTTTGAAGGCAATATTGTTGGATGGGTTGACAGGACTATGCTGCCGGGACGGTTAGCGGATGGCACCTATGATGAGTTGGGCATCCTGACCCGGTTCCCCGCACTTTGCATTACCGTTTTTGGAAGCATTGCGGGCGATATCCTCCGGAAAGAATACAATGAAAACAGGAAAACGGCAATGCTTGTGCTCTTTGGCGTTGCGGCTGTAGCGATCGGGTTGTTGTGGAATATGCATTTCCCCATCAACAAAAAGCTGTGGAGCAGTTCTTTTATCATGTTGACCAGCGGGCTGGCATTTTTAGCGCTGGCGCTTTTCTATTGGATCATTGATGTAAAGGGATACCGGAAATGGACCTTCTTTTTCGAGGTGATCGGGCTGAACTCCCTTACTATATATTTGGCGTGGAGGTTTATTGGTTTTAAACAAACCGCATCTGAGCTTTTCAGCGGTATATACCGCCCCTTGCCACAGGAATGGGATCCTGTTTTTGATGCGCTGGGAGGAGCGCTGCTCGTTTGGATATTGCTGTACATTTTATATAAAAAGAAAATATTTATTAAGATATAAAGAATAGGAGAGTGTATTATATATACCCCCATATAGAAATTGCCGGGGCTGACCAAAAAGGTCGTTGAACGTCTTTGCGAGGGAGGAACGACTGAAGCAATCTCATTGAACGATAACGGTTTAAGTATTTGAGATTGCTTCACTTCGTTCGCAATGACGACCTTTTGGTCAGCCCCAGCTAAAAAATCCGAGGTATATCCTATGTTTTGCGGGCTCGCCCGCGGGGCTAATTTGAAATACACCCGAATTGGGTAGCTTATACCCTGTAACAGCATTCACCAATTGAAATGAATATTATCCGAAATATTATATTAAGTACTTTTTTGCTCATGAGCGGTTTGCCAGTGCTTGCGCAAGACTACCGGATAACCGATTTTGGCGCCAAGCCTGAACCATCCTATATAAATACAGCGGCAATCAACAACGCCATTGAAGCCTGCTCCGGAAATGGCGGCGGAAGAGTGGTTATTCCTAAAGGTATTTTCAGGTCAGGGACAATACTAATGAAGAGCCATGTAGAGCTGCATTTTGAAAATGGCTCAACCCTGCTGGCAAGTGCAGATATCAAAGATTTTCCCGTACAACCCCCGGCGGCATATCGCTCAGGTTCCGGAGCCGGGATGGCGCTTATTTATGCTAATGGCGTTTCTGATATCGCTATTACCGGTCTGGGGGTTATTGATGGAAATGGCGCGCAATATAACCCGGATTCTGTCTCCACCGTTGGCAAGAAGGGTGGGCGCCCGCGCAATATCCTTTTTATTTCGTGTAATAATATACTGGTAAAAGATGTCAGGATGATCAATTCTGCTATGTGGAACCAGCATTACCTGGATTGTGAGGATGTGATTATTGACAGGATAAAGGTGTACAATCATGCAAACCGGAATAATGACGGCATTGATATTGACGGCTGCCGCAGGTTTGTATTATCCAACTCCATATTCGATACAGATGATGATGCCATTACATTAAAAAGCACCGGGGTTGCCGCTACAGAAGATGTTGTGATAACCAACTGTGTGATCTCAAGCTTTTGCAACGCTATTAAAGCCGGAACAGAATCCACGGGCGGGTTTAAAAATATTGCTGTTTCCAACTGCGTAATAAAACCAGTCAGCAATACATTGAAGCGCATTTATGGCGCTGCCGGCGGCATTACAGGCATTTCGCTCGAAATAGTGGATGGCGGCGTAATGCAGGGCGTTACGATCAGTAATATCACTATTGAAGGCACAGCCTGCCCGTTGTATATCCGGCTGGCAAACAGGGCAAGAAAGCATGTGGCAACCGCGCCTGAACCACCCATGGGTGCAATGCGGAACATCTCGATCAATAACCTGGTCGCTTACGGCACCGGCAATTATTGTTCTTCCATAACGGCTATCCCGGGATATTATATTGAGGATTTGTCGCTATCCAACATTCAGTTGTATAATGCAGGCGGACTTGCACCTGAAAGTTATTTCATGAAGGCAGAAGATGTTGCAGAAGACGAAAAAGGCTATCCCCAGCCCAAAGTATGGGGAAAAGGCCTGCCATCATCCGGGTTGTTTATCCGGCATGTAAAAAACATCCAGGTAAACGGATTAATGCTCGGTGCTCAAAAAACTGATCCGCGTGTGCCTGTTATAGCCGATGATGTAGATGGGCTGCAGATTAAAAATATTATGAGGATACATAATTCCGGGGCAGATTCCTTTTTTAAGGGTAAGAATGCAAGGAATATTTCCATTGATAAACCGTTGGGATGGGAAAGAGAGATCACTAAAATTGAAAAATAATCATGAACAGGCGGTTCCGCTTTATTTTTATCAGGCGTCTCCCGATTTTGTGTACAATACTTTTGTACGCCCAGGTGTCAATAGCACAACTCAGGGCATCAGTAGTAAAGAAAGATATTACACCAACCGATGCGCAAATGCTGCTGGGTTATGATGCCAGGAGATCCACTGGTGTACATGATCCTATCTTTCATCGCATTGTAGCGCTTGATGATGGCAACAGCCAGTTCTTCCTGGTTTCATCAGATATTTGCGAGATATCTCCTTCCCTGTATGATGAGGTAGCGGCAATGTTGTATACCCGTTTTAAGATCAGCCCGTTGAACTTCTGGTGGACGGTAACGCATACCCATTCTGCCCCTGAAGTAGGTTCCCCGGGGTTGGAGCTTGTTTTCCTCGGGGATCGTTATGAGCATACCATTGATTCAAACTACACCGCCCTGGTAGTGCAAAAGCTGGTGGAAGGCATTGCGGAGGCTCGTGAAAAGCTTGTGCCGGCCCGCCTTGGTGTTGGCTGGGGATTTTCGCAGGCCAATATCAACCGCCGGGCAATTGATACAGATGGCAAAGCGTCTCTTGGTCTTAACCCCGATGGGCCGGTTGACAGGCGCATCGGCCTGTTGCGATTGGATAAAGCAGACGGAAGCCCCCTCGTCCTGATCGCCAATTACCCGGTGCACGGTACGGTATTGGGGAAAAAGAGCCTGGAAATAAGCGGGGATGTCCCTGGAATTGTTTCAGAGTATGTAGAGCAGAAAATTGGAGTACCCATGCTTTTTATCAATGGTGCCGCTGGTGATCTGGCTCCCATTTATAGTGTATACCCTGATCCTGTATCCGGGCATTTAAATCAGTTCAAAGTGTTATTAGGCGATAAAATAATAGAAGCCAATAAAAAGATTGCATCTGCAAACAATAAGGTAAAGATCATTACCCGCTCCCTGCTGATAGAAACACCCAGGAAACCGGGCCTCGGATGGACGGATGAGCTTGGTAAGTATACTACTACCAAAGCAGGTGTTCATATGGTGAAGCTGCCTGTTTATTTTTTAAAGCTGACGGATGATATTACCATCTGGAGCGCTCCAATCGAGCTGTTTTGTGAAGTTGGCAGCAAGATACGCGATCGCTCCCCTTTTTCCTTTACTTTTTACTTCGGGTATAGCAACGGCTGGCTTGGGTATCTGCCTTCAGAAGATCAGTGGAAATACGGAGGATACGAAGTGAATACCGCTTCTCCGTATACCCCCTCAGCAGAACGGGATCTTACAGAACCTGTTGTCAGCTATCTGCAGGGAGAGCTGCGCTGCAGCGGAACGGTGAATAAGCAATAGTGAATCAATGTCATTTCCTTTAGTGTAAGAATCATCTTAAAACTTTTAAATTGTCAGCAATACAGAAATTTATCGCACTATTACCAGTATCCGAATAAGCCACCTTTTTTTGCGTGAGATTTGTACTGCCGCCGATCAAAGAGATAGATGAACAATGATACAAAGCTGACAGATCTCCTCAAAGCAAAAAGCAGGGGCGTTTCGGATATCCCGCCAAGTGGCGGGACCGGCTTGAGGCAATCAACAACTTAACCTTAAAAAACGCTATGCCTTTAAGGAAACGACATTAAATAATAAATGGGTAATAGGCAATATCGAACTCCTTATTCACTATTGCTCTTCGCCAATCCATCACACACATGAAACACAAACAACTATATCGCTCTGATTTTTTTTACCTGCTTTTTATCTTACTCGTAATAAGCACAGGCTGTAACAACTCACCTGCATCGCCTTTCAGCAAGTCCGCAGAAATGGCGCTTTCTACATTTACGGTACCGGAGGGATTTAAGATTGAGCTGATTGCTTCCGAGCCGCTCATAACCGACCCGGTGGATATGATGATAGATGAGAACGGGCATATGTACGTGGTAGTTATGCCCGGCTACCCGCTGGACGTAAAAGGCAGCGGCAAAATCATGCTGCTCACCGATACGAACGGTGACGGAAAGATGGACAGCAGTACTGTTTTTGCGGAAGGGTTGATATTGCCCAATGGCATTATGCGATGGAAAAAAGGAATACTGGTAACGGATTCTCCCAATATTCTTTACCTGGAAGACACTGACGGCGATAACCGTGCAGATATAAAGGACACGGTGATTACAGGTTTTGCCCTCACCAATCCCCAGCATAATTTAAATAATCCCGAGTATGCATTGGATAACTGGATATATGTGGCGCATGAAGGCACGGTAAAAACCAGGAATTATGCCGAGGAATTCGGAGACCAGGGAACAGAGATCTATTTTCCGAAACAACCCAATGGCGTGCGTTTACCGAAAAATGCCAACGGGCGTTCCATACGCTTCAACCCCGATCATAACCAGCTTGAAATGACGTCCAGCCAGTGCCAGTTCGGCCATACGTTTGATGAATGGGGGCATTGGTTTGGCTGCAACAATTCTAACCAGGGGTATGAAGAAGTAATACCCAACCGTTATTTTGAGCGCAATCCTTATTTACTTATTTCAGACGCTGTTCAATCCATGTCGGATCATTTGAATGCCCCGGAGGTTTTTCCTACCACCACAAACCCCGACAGGCAATTGCTGACCAACGTAGGAGTGATGACTTCCGGCGGCGGGCTTACGGCTTACCTGGGCAATGCATTCCCGGCGCCTTTTAACGGCCGGGTGATGTTCATTACAGAATGTGTAAGCAATCTTGTGCATGCAGATGTATTGAAAGACAGCGGGACAAGCTTTGTTGCCAGCAGGATCTTTCCGAACAAAGAATTTTTAACTTCTACCGATGCCTGGTCGCGCCCTGTAAATATGTATGTTGGTCCCGATGGCGCCCTCTATGTATTGGATTACTACCGCAGGGTGATCGAATCCCCGGAATGGATGTCGGAGCAGGCCATAGCAGAGGGTGGACTGTATGATGGTTTAGATAAAGGTCGCATTTACAGGATTACTCCTTCTAATGCAGCAAGCGCAGAATGGACTAAGGGATTGACGTTGGGAAAGGCAGGCGTTGAAGAGCTGGCAGAACAACTTGCCAACCCGAATATATGGTGGCGGATCAATGCACAACGCCTGCTGGTTGACCGTATGGATAAGGCAGCCATACCCCACCTGAACAAAATGGCTGAAAATGCAGGCTCCCCGATGGGCAGGTTGCATGCCCTCTGGACTTTAGAAGGCATGGGGGCACTCAACCCTGAACTTATTGAGCGTGCCTTAAAAGACAGTGTTGCCGGCATCCGTGAAAATGCGGTCAGGCTGGCGGAATTTCATTTATCTGCCACGCCTGGTCTGGCCAAAGCATTGCTGGCTATGCAGGATGACCCTGATACAAAAGTCAGGCTTCAATTGCTGCTTACACTGGGATTTATACATACACCGGAATCCGTACAAGCCAGGAACAGACTGCTGTTCAGGGATATTAACGACAAATGGGTTCAGATCGCCGCTTTATCTGCCCCACCCGCGCAGGCAGCTTCCTTATTAAATGTTGTGCTCGAAAAATTCCAGGCTGATCATCGCGGGTATGCCTCATTGGTAGAGCGGTTAACTGCCATGATCGGTGCAGGCGCTGATGCCAAAAACATACAGCACCTTATTCAACAAGCCGTTGCTCATCAACCGGAAAAGCACTCCTGGCAGGCGCCGGTGCTGGAAGGGTTGGCGCAGGGAATAAAGAACAGCAAATCAGCAGTTGCGGTTGCAGAAAGCGATCAGAAGATGCTGATTAAAGCGTTTTTTGAAAGCGCTTCTGAAGCGCTCCGGCGTGCTGCTTTATCATTATTGAAAACTACCGGCATATCAAACGGATCATTGAAGGCCGATGCCATCAGGAAAGCTGTTGCAATGGTATCCGATACCAGCTTACCGGATAAGCAAAGAGCCGATGCCATCAATTTTATAGCGCTTGGCGATCCTGCTCCTTATATTGACCGCTTAAAAAAATTGCTGGTTCCACAGGAAAAATTAATGGTCCAGGTAGCAGCTTTACAAACGCTGAGCCTGGTTCCTTCAAACGGAGTATGTGAATACCTGGTGCAGCAATGGCCTGCGCTGACCAATGATGTAAGGGAAGAAGCCGTCGGCGTATTCCTTACCAACCCGGAGCGGATGAAGCTTTTGATAGATGCACTTGAAGCAGGTAAAATACCTGGCAGCAGCGTAAGCTTTACCAGGAGTGTGCGGCTGATGCAGGTGAACGATGACAGCCTGCGTAAGCGGGCACGAACCTTTTTCACAAAAAACCAGCAACAGGCAAAAGAGATCAATAAAGCCTACCAGGTGTCGCTGGAGATGAAAGGCGACCCGGAAAAAGGCAAACAGGTATATTTACAAAACTGTGTTATTTGTCACCAGGTAAGAGGAAAATTCGGAGTGTCAACCTTTGGTCCTGATCTCGGAACGATCCACAACTGGAAAAAAGAAGACATCATGGCGAATGTGATTGATCCCGGCTTATCCATATCCGCCGGTTATGAGCTTTGGGAAGCAGAGCTCAACAACGGGGAATTTGTGCAGGGGATCATCGCCAGCGAAACGCCCACAGCCATTACACTTAAAAACAATGGAAAACCGGATATAACGATCAACCGACAGGAGATAAAGTCATTGAAGTCGCTCAATATTTCGGCCATGCCTTCAGGCCTGGAACAAAATATTGATAAGCAGGCGATGACGGACCTGCTGGCTTTTTTGCGGCAGAATTGATGGGGGGATTTGAGATTTTAAATTTGGGATGTGGAGCGTGCAGGATGAGTGATATGACGTTGAATTTGTAGTATGTATTTACCAGAAGCCAACTTTCATCGTCATTTCGATCCCGCCATTAGGTTGTATTTAGTTAAATGTATGTTACGGCGGGAGAGAAATCTGTTGGGTAATGTGCAAATGTTGAGCATTAGTACAAAAGCCAGGCAGATTTCTCCTTCGCGAAAGAGTGATTTAATTATAATGCTCGGGTCGGCTCAGTCGAAATGACGGGGTACTCATCATCATTTGAAATACGATCAACTATATACATATTCTATTAAACTATTTAATTGTATGAAAACTATCTCATTCATTCGCAATAATGTTTTAAGGAATAAAAAGCTGTTGGTAATAGTCTTTTCCTGTTCAGCTATTTGCGGTAACACATCCGCCCAGCAGTTCAGGGCGGCAGTGGTAAAAAAAGATATTACCCCGTCAGACGCACAATGGCTTGCGGGGTTCAGCCCCCGTAAATCCACCGGTATCCATGACCGCATCTACCACCGGATCATCGCTCTTGATGACGGTAAATCACAATTCTTTTTGATTTCATCAGACCTTGTAAATATCCCTATGCCTGTATATAACCGGACAGTTGCATTGCTTCAGCGCAAATACAACATCAGCCCGCTGAATATATGGTGGTCGGCAACGCATAATCATTCTGCACCGGTAGTGGGTCCTCAATTCAAAGGAATTCCTTATGCTTCCATGGCCGGCCGAAGAAAATTGAGTGAACAGCATGAAATAGATACGGTGTATACTGCTATGCTGGAACAGAAATTGATCGAAGGCGTTGTAGAAGCCCGCAGTAAGCTTGCTCCTGCACGCCTTGGTGCAGGCTGGGGCTTTTCGCAGGCGAACATCAACCGGCGCGCTATAGACGAAAATGGAAAAGCCAGTCTTGGACTGAACCCCGATGGGCCGGTTGACCGGAGAATAGGGCTGTTGCGGATTGACAAAGAAGACGGAACTCCGCTTGCCCTGATCGCAAACTATGCCATGCATGGAACCGTATTGGGCATGCATGGATCAGACCTGACGACTGCCAGTTTGGTGATCAGCGGGGATGCGCCGGGCGTTGTTGCGGAATATGTTGAGCAAAAGATCGGAGCGCCCATGTTGTACGTTAACGGAGCCGCCGGTAACCTGGCGCCGATTTACAGTGTTTATTCCGATCCTAAATCCGGCCACCTGGATCAGTTCCGCGTGCTGCTGGGCGACAGGATACTGGAAGCCTCTAAAAAGATCACTCCTGCTGCAGGAGCTGTAAAGCTGAGCGTGGGTGCGCTTACGGTAGAAACGCCCAGGAGACCGGGACTGGAATGGTCGCCGGATCTTGGCAGGTATACAAAAACTACAAAGGCAGGCGTTAATATGATCCGGCTCCCGGTTCATTTTTTAAAGATCAACGAAGAAATCGCCATCTGGAGCGCACCTGTTGAGCTGTTTTGTGAAGTGTCTAATGAAGTACGTGACCGCTCCCCCTTCCCTTATACTTTTTATTTCGGCTATACCAATGGCTCGCTCAATTATTTACCTACCGAAGCGGCATGGAAGGAGGGGGGGTATGAACCATCTGTTTCACCTTTTACGCCTGCTGCGGCAAAGGAGCTTACCGAATCAGTTACAGGTTATTTGCTGGGAGAATTTCGCGGCGTACATTAAGCCTTGTATTTACAGGATATAAACTTTTTGACCAGTATATCATTCAGTTTTGGTGTATTCCATTACGTTGCATGTTCATCCTCCCGGTTTGTATATAATGCCTTTTCCTGTTTTGCGGTAAGCACAGTTCACTCCGCACTAAGAAAGGCTGGCTCAGCCGATAATCGGATATGGCGAGTGAATGAAACGTGCTTGACGGAATCGTAAAATTCCAGGTACAGCAGTGCATCATTCTTTAAATGCTGATCCATTTTAGCCAGGTAACTTGCATCAATGATATTTCCTTTTCCATCACGCAGTAAGCTCTCCTCGAAAGATAAAGGATCTCCGTTGTATTTCAATGTGCTCAACTGCCAACGAGCTTGTTGAGAAAGTTGGGTTAACGCAAACCACTCACGTGCGATACGAATGCGCAACTGCCTTCCATTGTCTGGCTTGCCAGGCTCAAACAAGCTGGAAGGATCTAGCGCTACAACAGATGCCCGGGCATATTGCGCAGCAGTTTGTTCAGACCACCACTGCCATTGGTGTTCCAGCTCAGCTATGCGCCGACGCACTTCGGGAGAACCACCCAGCATGCGTGTTTTACCATATGTAAGCTTATCTCTGCGCACTGCAACAACCCTTTTTTTCTCAAGCGCCTCAAGCCATCCTTCCCAGCTCGGCTCCTTTCCAAGGAACACGGTTCGGAAGCCGGTCAGAAATGGCCGCCACCACCATGCTTCCGAATGAGCGTCCTGAAGGGCTACAAAGGGAATATCGTGCTGGTATCTTGCGGTGAAGGGTACCGCCGAGGCGAGATTTGGTGCGTGAAAATGAAACGTGCTGATCATATCATAGCCTCCGTGCTGTATAGATTCATCCAGGAGAATGCGTGAAAATTCTTCATTGTCGCATATCTGCCAGGCCAGCCTCCCGTTCTGCTTGTGCAGAGGCATTACGTTCTCTTCAAAAAACTCCTGCCAGCGACCTGTTTTCCTGGGCCAGTTTTGCAGAGGTTTACCGGATGGAGCAATTGTATCGCTCATGTGCGTATAGCTTCCGATACCGGGAATATTGATCACAGCGTCATAATCTTCGTTGGATTGAAAAAAAGTAACCGGTACCTTTTGCTGTTGGGCGAGGGCCTGGGTATGGCTGACCCATGCAGGATCGGCATTTTTTGCTCCCCAAAGGTGGATGCCCAATGATTTGGCGATTGCGACTGTTTCGAGCGGAGAGCCATAGCCCGGAGCCTCGATTTGAATGGTGAAAGCTTTCAGATCAGCGGGAAGTGGATTGCCTTTTGGTCGTTGACTCCGCTGAGCTGGCACAGGGCTTACTCCTAACAGCCGAAAACATTTCAGAGCCTGGAAGGTAGCCATTGCCGTTGAATACGCACCCGGGCGATCTGCAAATCCTCCATCGTTATTCCAAAGAGTCTGGAGCCATCGCCGGCAGGCATTTGCTCGCGCCGGTTTTTCATTTAGGAGGTTGAGTGCTTCGAGGCCTGCAACAGTGTAGCTGACATCGCTGATGTCTCCAAGGTCGGGTTGCGGGCACCAGCCGAATCCGCCATCGGCCCGCTGGCATTTTTTAATCCAGCGCACAACAGATGCATCTGCTTTCAAACCCAGCGCACTTTCTACCTCCAGTCCGAAAAGGGTGTTTACCAGGTGACCTTCACTCCCATCCGAAGCAGGCGTATTATTGAAAGTCCCATTTACACGGCGGCGGGCGGCAAAATAGGCGCCGAACGATGCTTTAAGGTCATCAACCGGTAATTTCATCAGCTCCCTGCAAAGAATAGGCTGCGCTTCCTGGCGAAGGATCGGGTTGCCACCTCTCTCATACCCGATGACGTAGCCTGACACCGTTTTCCATTTCATCACCGTTTCTCTGAAATCATCAACTGCATAGCCCAGCCAAAGCAGCGCCTGGATCTGTTGAAAAAAATATTCTTTTATCTCTGCATGATGCCTGGCCGTTTCAGGCTTGTCGCCATAAAAAGGATGATGCTGTCTTATAAACTCCGCTACATTTTTAGAATTTGGAACTTCCCTGTCAATCATCCGGTATGCGCCAACGACTGCGTAGGTCACCGGCAGAAAAGAGTCCGGCTGCTCCGCGTACCCGTAGCCACCATCGCTTTTGGCAAGCGACTCCAGGTAGCTGGTCACGAGATCGCGGAATTCTTCACTGTTTTTTCCCGCAATACCCCGCTCTTCACCAATTGCCAGCAAAGCGACGGAAAGTGTGCTGCGGGTCAGGAACATTCTTCGATTCATAGTGTGGGTATTACCATCCGGGATTTTGATTGCCTGCGACCAGCGTATTGGTATTCAGTTCAGCGTCAGGAACGGGAAACAGCAGGAACTTTGCATTCCATGCCGGGTAGATAGAGGCCTGGGTGGTTCGACCTCCGCCCCAGTTATTGGCAGCTGTGTTGAACACTGGTGCTCCCTGTGGAATAGTTTTGATAAATTCATCGAAGATATATTCCATCATCGTGCGACTATTATCTATATAGCGCATCCGTACCAAATCAAACCATCTGTGCCCTTCCGCTACAAGCTCCAAACCCCGTTCGTCAAATATCTTTAGCCTGAATTGTTCTTTGCTGAGCCCTGGAGTGAGATCGGCCGGTGTAGCCCTCACAGTACCATCCGCCAGCCTGGCCCGCTCTCTCAGCTTATTAAAAGCCGCGTAGGCTTCCGCGGTAGGTCCGTTCAGTTCGTTTTCCGCTTCCGCTTTGATCAGGTACACTTCGGCCAGGCGAAGATAGAAAAAGTCATTTTCGCAATTGAATGTTCCCAGTCCTTTGGGGTCGCGATATTTGTTGATATAGGGTTGATCTTCAGGAGTCTCATCTGTGCCGGGAAGTATTCTTACATCCGGGAAGGCAATCCTGTATTTTCCATTCACCCCGTTTTCCACCCACCTTGTCAGAAAAGAAAATTCGCCGCGAAAATCACCTGTATACTCTCCTGTGCGATATTTCTCACAAAACCAGGGCTGCACCTTGAAGCTGCCCTCACCTGTGCGGTTTACAGATACCTTGCCGGTTGTGTTATAGAATGTATTTGGCATTGCCAGCGAAGCATAGCCTGAGCCACCGGCTCCCGCACCAACGGCTGCGTCACGGCTTTCCCTGATCGAAAAGATCACCTCGCGATATGCTGCGTTCTCTTTGTCTACATCCCAAAGGTCGGCATAGTTATTTAACAGGCTGTATTCTCCCGACAGAATAACGCTGTTTGCCCAGGAGGAGGCCAGCTCATAGTGTTCTGCTGCACCATTTTGATTGGTGAGGTCGAGGTAATTGCCGTAGGTAAGATGTGCCAGGGCCAGCAATCCCTGGGCAGCGCCTTTTGTGGCGTGACCGCTTTCGGTAGCCGGCATCTGGCTTGCCGGCAGGCACGCTTGGGCAGCATTCTCCAGGTCGGCAAAGATGAGTGTATAGGTTTCCGATACAGAGCTGCGGGCCATCTCGAACTGGCCTTTGCCTCCCGACGTTCCCTGAGTCCTGACAGGAATCCCGCCAAAAAATCTTACCATGTCGAGATACATCCATCCTCGCAAAAAATGCAGCTCTCCCAGGATCCGGTTCCGGTAAGCCTCGTCCATTTGCACATTCGGTATTGATTCCATCAGTGTATTCGCACTATTGATTACCTGGTAATATCCTCTCCAAAGATTGTTCAGTTCTGCCGTGGCCGATGTGTAAAATTTCTGAGAAAATGCCGCACGGGTATCGCCGTAAGCGCTAAGGTCATCGGCTGCATAAAGATAGGGGTAGATACCTCCGATTCTGAACATGTTGTTACTGGCGATGGTACCATAGATACCGTTCACCAGGAATTGAACATCGTTCTGACTCCGGAGAAAGGTTTCTGAAGTTGGCGTATCAAGGATCTTTTCATTGAGATCACAGCTAAATAGCAGAGATGAAAGAAATGTTATAATTACAAGCTTCTGTTTCATTTTTAAAAGTTTATTCTGTGCGCGATCAAAAACCGGCGGTGAGGCCAACCGAATAGGTTCTCATTTGAGGGATGCTGCCGTAGTCTACATTGGGTGTAAGGGCATTTGTACCCTTGCTGTTGATTTCAGGATCATACCCCTTGTAGCCTGAAAGGGTGATCAGGTTTGTACCCGCTGCAAATATTTTAAGGGTGTGGAGAAAGCGTGAGCCGGCAAGCGGTATCGCGTATCCTATCACAACATTTTTAAGCCGGGCGAAAGAGCCATCTTCAACAATAAAATCACTAAATCTTCCCTGGAACAAAAGCCCTGTTTTAGTAGCTTTGGGATAAGTATCACTGGTACCCTCTCCGGTCCATCGGTTAGCAAAGGCTTCTTTTCTTACGTTGGATGGAGAACTGGTATTCAGTGCATCGGTCGCCAGGCGATTGAGGTTGATCATATCCTGGCCTATCGCACCCTGGAACAAAACCGACAGGGTTAGTCCTTTCCATGAGAAATTATTGGATAATCCGAAAATAAAATCCGGGAAAGGATTGCCGATGATGGTGCGGTCATCGGGCGTAATAATTCCATCGGGTTTGCCCTGGGGACCGCTGATATCGGCATATTTAAAATCACCCGGTGTTGGTCGCGCCGGATCAGAAGGTCCGGCAGCAATTTCGTCTGTATTTTGATAAATGCCAACAATGCGATAGCCATAGAATGCGCCAATCTGGCTCCCGGGAAGTGCGACATGTAATGGCTGGTTAAGCCCGCTTGCAAAGAAGGTCGGACCCAGTGTTCTTGACAATGCGCCAAGGCTCAGTACCTTGTTTTTATTAACGGAAAGATTTCCTGATATTTCCCATCGCAGTTTACCAACTGAAGGCCGCGCACCTATCTCTATCTCAAAACCTTTATTTTCCACCTTGCCAATATTGGTTGCATAGCTGCTGAACCCGGTAGAGGGAGGTATCTGGATATTCAAAAGCAGGTCTGCAGTCACTTTCCGGTAGTAGTCTACAGACAGAAAAAACTTATTGGCAAGAAAAGCGATATCTGCTCCCATATCGAACTGGCTTGTTATGTCCCAGGTTAGCGCATCATTGGCCATACTGCTTTGAGTAAATCCTGTAACAATACTCTGACCCACAACCGCTGATATGGTCGCCAACCGGGCTCTTGTGGACCCCACCGCGATGGATTGATTGCCCGACAAGCCATAGCTTGCTCTTAGCTTAAGTTCCGACAGAACGTTTGAACCCGAAAGAAATTTTTCATTCTTAATATTCCATCCAACCGCAACGGAAGGAAAGAATTTCCATTTTTTGCCTTCAGCCAGCCTGGTTGACCCGTCTGTTCTTCCCGTGAACGTCACCAGGTAACGGCTGTCAAAACTGTAGTTGACCCTGGCCAGCCAGGATGCAAGGGCCCAGTTCTGCGTGCTGGAACTGGGCTTTTGAGCTGCATTACCATTCTGAAGACTGTAATAAGACAACTGATCGTTTGGGAAAGAACGAACAGTTACCCCCATGCCTGTGGCATTCCAGGACTGCCAGGTATACCCGCCAACAGCATTTATCCTATGCTTTTCAGCTATTGTTTTATCATAATTAAGCGTGTACTCCGCGAGATAATTAAATAATGAGGTTTCGCCCTGGTATGCCTGTCCGCCTGCTCCATTTCCCTGGAAAGTTCCCCTGGGAGCATAAGTTTGCCGGGTGTTGCGCCGGTCATTAACTCCGGCATTGATCCGGAAGCGAAGGCCCGGTAGCAGGGTATATTCTCCAAAGATATTGGTAAGTACATTTTGTTCCCTGGTAACATCCTTTTGGAGGTCAATCAATGTTGCCGGGTTACCGATCATAGCCAGATCAGGACTTTCCTCTTCCGTATAGGGTTGATCGATCGGGCGTGAGAGTTGCGCCCCCAGTACGACAGATCCCGAAATATTACCGTTGGAGCTCGATTGAGGTACTGCATGCAGCGTGCTTCTTGAAGCGCTGAAATTCAATCCAAATTTCAAACGATCGTTAAATTGCCTGTCGAGGTTGGCCCGGATAGTGCCTCTGTCAAATGCAGCACCTTTAATAATGCCCTCCTGGTTTAAATAGTTTCCTGAAATGGCATATCTCAACTTCTCTGTTCCACCTGAAATATTTAGCTGGTGGTTTTGTGTTGCAGCCGTTCTGTATACCAGGTTCTGCCAGTTATAGTTAACGGTGCTGAATTTCTCAATGTCTTCGTTGGTATATACCGGCGACAAGCCGGCGTTTGCCGAACCCTCATTGATATAGTTCATATAGTCGCGGGCTTCTAACATCTCAATCTGCTTTGTAGCTGCCGAGCGGTCGAACCTGAAACTGTATTCCAATTGCTCTTTTCCGGATACGCCACGTTTTGTGGTGATCAAAACAACACCGTTGGCACCCCGGGAGCCATAGATCGCAGTTGCTGAAGCATCTTTTAAAATTTCTATGGATTCTATATCGCTTGGATTAATGTTCGAAAGCGCATTACCGCCTGGTGCATCAGAAAAAGTATCGCTGAAGCCTATGCTGGGGGTACTGTTCCCGGATTCTACCGGGTATCCATCTATTACGATCAACGGGCCGTTAGTACCGAGCAGGGAGTTTGCGCCACGAATCAAAAAAGAGATACCTCCGCCCGGTGCTCCGGTATTCTGGGTTACCTGCACTCCGGACACCCGCCCCTGCACCATCTGTTCTACCGATGTTATCGGTAATTGATTAACTTCTTTTAATTTGAGTGTAGCCACTGAACCGGTAAGATCTCTTTTACGCAGCTTGCCATAGCCAACTACCACCTCGTCCAAAATGCTGCTTATCTTGGTAAGCTTTACGAGAAGGGATACATCATCGCCTGGCTTAAAAGTATACCCTGATAATGTTTGAGGATCGTAACCAATATAAGTTACAGTAAAAGAATAAGGCACTCCCTGCTTAAGGGAGTTGAAAGTAAAAACTCCTATCCGGTCGGTTTGTACAGTAACCGAATCAGAAGAATTTAATTGTCTTGCAACTACTGTAGCCCTATATAAAGGATGATTATCTTCGTCTTTTACCTGGCCTTTTACAACAGGAGATTGCTGAGCATAGAGCCTGAGTGCTATTCCTGATAAGATCAGGCACATAGCAAGCCTTGAAAAAGCAGTTAGTATACGCAATTTGCGTTTCATATAACAAGTGTTATGAAGTAAAAAAATAGATACGTTAGCAAACAATACGTTTCAAATTTGCTACTCCCCTAAAAGAATGTTAAAAATATTTTTATGGTAACGTTGATAGCCGCAGGAGGAAGAGAAAGGAGGTACTTTATTTGTAGATACGAAATACACCGTTAGACTGTTTGCTCAGTTGCAGTTTATTTAGCAAAGCAATAGATTTCAGGACATCTTCCAGGGCATCCGTCTTATCTATCTTACCAATAAAACTAAGGTTCTGTATATCAGCTTTGTCATAAATGATCTTTTGATCATAGATCTTTTGTAGCTGATCTAATACATCAGAAAGGGATTGATTGCTAAACATAAAAGTACCAGATGCTACATTTCCTTTACCTGTGGTTATCGTTTCCTGTGGCTCAGCAGGCAGGTAATCGGGGGCGGAAATAATGGAAGAAACCTCAGCCTTTCCTGTACTTTTATTATAGACCAGCAACCTGCCTGAAGTAAGGTAAATATCCTTAAATTCTGTCATTTCCTTTACCGAACTGCGCACAACCACCTTGCCTTCATACAAGGCAACAAACAGATCGGCTTTATCATCAAAAGCCGTAACCTTAAAACGGGTGCCTAAAACTGTTGTCGCCAATGCATCGCTGAACACTGTGAATGGCATATTTATATTTGGGGTTATGCTGAAATAGGCTTCTCCCCGAAGGTTTACTTCGCGTTTTGCTCCTGTAAATGCATCCGGATAGCTTAACGTGCTATTAGGCATCAGCTCTACAAATGAGCTATCAGGCAGGTAAAAAGTTTTCGCCATGTTGCTATTATTGCTAATGCTCCTGGTGAGAGCATCCGCTACCCGGATATCGTTACCTGGTTTAGCGCCGGTTTGTTGTTTTTGAAGAAAATAAAACAAAGTACCTACAGCCAGGATCAGGGTGGCTGCTACGATCCATTTGCGGGCATATAAAGGGATGATATGTGCCTTCTGCCTTTTTTCCAGGATACTTTTCCATAAAGCCTGTGCATCCGGGGCAGCAGCAGCGCTATCACCAGGGAAGGACTGCCATTCCGTTTCGTTCATATACTCAAATAATGCTTCCGGATGCTTTTCAAAATATTGCAGCACTTCCTGGTGCTCTTCGTGTGAGCATTTCCTCAGAAAAAAACGTTCTATGGTGGCATGGTCTATCAACTCAAAAACTTAACAATTATACAATATAAAGAATACGTTTCGAAACATATCCTGCCCTAAAACCGTAAAAATATTTTCATAACATAGTACAAAGGCTCCTCCCCAAAAAAGCAGCGGCAACATCATCCTTTTCAGATGCTTTATGGCTAGCACCATATGGTTTTCTACTGTTTTTGGTGAAATAGATAATTGTTTTGCAATTTGCTTGTAGGATAATCCTTCAAAGCGGCTGAGCTCAAACACTTTTCGCCGGGCCGGAGGCATAGATTCCAGTGCGTAAAAAAGCTTTTTACTGACATCGGCTGCGTCAAGATGATGATATACATGGTTATTATGCTCCTGCTCACCAGAAATATTATGCATTACCTGTTGCAGATTATGTTGTTTGCGTAGCAGATCAATAAGCGTGGTGCTGGCTATGCGAAATAATTGTGTAGAAATGCTATGTTCCAGGCTTAGCTTATCGCGGTAATCCCAAAGCTTGATAAAAGTAAGCTGAACAGTTTCCTCCGACAGCCAGGCCGACCGGGTTTTGGAAAAGATATAAAAATACAACTTACGGTAATACTCATCAAATACCGCTTTATATGCTGCATCGTTGCCTGCTCGTATCGCTTTAACAATATCCAATGTTACTAAACTACTAACTAATTATAAAACACGTGAAAGTCCTAATGTTGATGTCTTGCAAAGAAAACCATTTTGTCGAAAAGAAATGCCGCAAAGACAGGGTTAAGATGTTTAAAAAAGCGGACTTCTGCTTTAATGCAATCTTCTAGCTGAGCTGCTTCAGATCGCTGATAAAAGCATCGTTTTTGAAACTATACATATTTTATCTCTGATAGATGTTTAGTACCTCCTTCATTTTTACCGGTACACCACCACGTTGTTTGCTTATATCTGCCGCCTGCATGAAGGCATATATTTCAAGTGTTTCTTTTGGGGGTACGGGAGGAATGCCGGTGTTGAAAAACTCAATAATTTTTTCAAGCAATCCTTCATATCCCTGGAAAGTACCGACTGGTGCGATGCCTTTTTCGCCAAACGCGGTTCCGCCATAGTCGTCGGCGCCTGTTCGTATACCCCTGAAACTTCCTATACGCCCATCTGCCCATATGCCTGTAACCAGGTCAGTGCCTGCGGTATAGGTTCTTGTAACTGTTGTGCATCCTGTGCCCAGCAGCGTATATAATGGCTCAACGCCGTGAATGCCGTACCAGCATAAGTCAACATGTTTGTCTTGCAGGGGAGCGGGACTATAGGTATCGGCACCGGTGATCCTGCCTATTTTTTCCCCTGATGCAAGCTGCGCTATCTGCTTTGTATACCTCAGTGTTGAAGATGAAAAAAGCGGTACCTTATATTTTTCTGCTGCTTTATAAATGGCAACTACGTCTTTAAAATTGGCAGCAATGGGTTTGTCTATGAACATGGTTTTGCCGGCTTTGATCACCTGCATCGCCTGCTCTACTCTCGGTTTCCCATCATTGGTTTCTAATAAGATGAAATCTGTTTTTTGCAAAAGCGCGTCAATCGAGTCAACGATCTCCACATTGTGTTTTTTTGCTTCTTCAATATAAGAGGGAATTCGCTCATAGCTCGATTGTATATCCCTGCTGCCATAAGGATATGCCGCCGCAATCGTATACCCGTTTGCCGCTGCAAATGGATGGGCGCCGTTTAGTTGTTGCATAATATTAGTGCTGTGCGAAGTATCTAAACCAATGATGCCAATGCGTTTATTGTTTTGCCTGAATGGCATTGACTGTGCTGATAAAACAGAGGGGAAAGTTATGCTTACACCCAACCCTGCAAGCGAAGCTTTCTTTATAAAGTTTCTCCGGGAGTCATTATTTTTCATGAATGAATAACGGTTGAATAAAAAATGGTAACGTACCCAAAACTACAATTAAAATTGAATGTTTATTTTGTGAAATAACCGCTTACGCATAAATTTGGTAAAAAACGGGTACGTACCCGTTTTTTGCAGGACACGAAGCTCTTCTGTAAGGAATTACACTTTTGCGTCTTTGCCTTAAATCTCTAAAATACATAAGCTTGTGTATCATTGTATCAAAGCTGCCTGTACTGTTTCATTATGCTGCATCAGTCTTTTGCTGTCGGCGCAGACCATAACATTGTATGTTTCAAAAAATGGAAATGATAATGCGGGGGGCACAAGTGCGAAGACTGCTTTCGCTACCATTCAGCGGGCGAAGAATGCTGTGCGGGAATATATGGGCCGGCATTCACCTGATACCATAAAAGTGCTGATTGCTTCCGGCGAGTATGAATTGCAGGAGCCGCTTGTTTTTGAACCTGCTGATGGCGGAAAGGAAAGTACCGGCATTGTCTACAGCGCTTTGCCCGGAAAGAAAGTTGTTATCTGCGGCGGAAAGAAAATTACAGGATGGAGAAAATTTAAAAAAGATATATGGGTTGCTGACCTGGCAAATATCGATCAACAGAACAGGGATTTCAAGGATCTTTTCATGAATGGTGAAAGAAGGCAAAAATCGAGGTTGCCCCGGGATGGCTATTACAGGGTGAAAGGAGTCCCTGACGGAAGCACGCCTTATAATAAGCACAGCAAACGTTTTGAATATCATGCAAATGATATACGGCCCGACTGGAAGAACCTGCAGGATGTTGAAGTGGTGGTATATCATTTCTGGACGGACACACATTTATCGATTGAGTCGGTAGATGATAAGGATCGTATTGTATCGTTCAAATATCCCTCCGGCAAGGCCTTTACAGACGATTTTAATACAGAAGGCGCCCGCTATATCGTAGAAAATGTGTGGGAAGGCTTACGAAGCCCCGGCCAATGGTATGCCGACAGGAAAAACGGGAAACTATATTATATCCCTTTTCCCGGTGAAAATATGCAGGAGGTTGAAGCTGTAGTTCCTGTGGCAAAATCTTTCCTCGAATGCAAAGGCGATGCTTTGTCAGGAAATTACGTAAGCAATATTAGTTTTGAACGCCTCCATTTTCAATATGCCAACAGTCCCCTGCCGGAGGGAAGCGTTAATAACGCGCAAGGCGCTTTGGATCTGCCCGCTGCCATTACATTGAAGGGGGTGAAAAATTGCTCTTTTAATCATTGCACTGTCAGCAATTTGAGCGGTTATGCTTTTGATGTGCAGGATGGCTGCATCCATAATACTTTTCATCATAACATCATTTCCCATATTTCAGGAGGAGGTTTCAAAATAAACGGGGGCACATTCAGAGATCATCCTTTGCTTCATACGCACGATAATATTATTGCTGATAACGAGATTTCTCATTATGGCGTTCATTACCCATCGGCGGTAGGCATATTGCTGCGGCATGCCTATAATACCACCATTGAGCATAACAGCATACACGATGGCTTTTATACCGGTGTTTCAGTTGGATGGGAGTGGGGATACCAGCCCAGCATAAGCAGGAACAATACGATAGCGTTCAATCACATTTATAATATCGGTAAAGGGCTGTTATCGGATATGGGCGCTGTTTATACATTGGGCATTTCGCCCGGCACGGTTATCCGTAATAACCTTATACACGATGTGGATGCGCATAGCTATGGCGGCTGGGGCATTTATAACGATGAAGGCTCATCACATATCCTGGTAGAGAATAATATAGTGTACAATACAAAATTCGCAGCGTATAATATTCATTATGCCAAAGAGATAGTAGTGCGTAATAACATTTTTGCTTTAGGCAAATTGCAGCAGTTAAACAGAACAAGGATTGAGCCGCACCAGAGCGTTTTTTTTCAAAACAATATCATTTACTGGAAAGAAGGGGTATTGTTAGACGGGAACTGGGATACACTCGGCTACCGTTACTATGTAAACCCTAATCTGCCTGAGAAGGGTACTCAGGAAATGACGGCCACTTTTACGATGGATTATAACCTGTTTTACAACCCGGGCTTGCCCGCAGATAGCATTGTTTTTTACAGGCACTCATGGCAAGACTGGCAAAAAAAGGGGAATGATAATCATTCCGTTTATGCGGATCCGTTATTTACAGACCCTGTTCATAATAATTTTTCTTTACAACCCAATTCGCCGGTATTTTCGCTTGGGTTTAAGCCCATTGATATGAAAGGAGTTGGTCCACGAAATTAGTTATACGATGAGAAACCTCTTGATTTCTTTTAAAAGTATTGCGGCTGTATGTATAGCGTTGCTGATAGGTGCGCTATATGCATGCAATGCGCCGTCGGGAAACAGTGCCGATGATAAAGCAGGTAGCGTCGATACCGCATTGATCGCAAAAGGAAAAATCTCTTTTGAGAAAAATTGTGTTACCTGTCACAACTTCCGGCAGGATGGAATAGGACCCCAATTGAGCGGTATCACAGGCAAAGTATCTGCAAAATGGCTTCATGCATTCATTAAAGATCCGGCGGAGATGATTGCTTCCGGTGATCAGTATGCCGTTCAATTGCATCAGAAATATAAAGCCATGATGCCTCCGTTCACCGCAATGGAAGACGGAGAAATAGATGCCATTATTGCTTTCCTGGCTACTGAAAAATCAACGGCTGTATCAGCAGGCTCAGACAGCGCTGTAATTAAAGATCCTTTCCCCGAAAAAATACCGCTTTCAGGTATTGAGATCGGTCTTCAATCTTTTGTTCAGGTACCTGCATCTGCGCCCGCTGCGCCAAAGGCAAGGATAACCAAGCTTACCTTTCAGCCGGGTACAAATGATCTGTTTGTTGTAGACCTGCGCGGTATATTATATAAGATCGTAAATAATAAGCCGGAGGTTTACATGGATATGGCAAAGCTGAAGCCTCATTTTATGCGGGAGCCCGGATTGGGTGTAGGATTCGGAAGCTTTGCCTTTCATCCGGAGTTTCAGAAAAACGGATTGCTGTATACCATACATACAGAAACCGCTGGTGCTGCGATTGCAGATTTCAGGTATCACGACTCTATAAAAATTGCTTCGCAAGGGGTGCTGACGGAATGGAAAGTAACTGATCCAAAAGCCAATGCTTTTTCAGGAACCGGGCGGGAATTATTGCGGGTGAATATGGTGAGCGATATTCATGGCGTGCAGGAGGCGACGTTTAACCCATATGCAAAACCCCATGATCCTGATTATGGGTTGCTGTATGTTGGCATTGGTGATGGGGGAAGTGTGGAGCACGGGTTCCCGATGTTTCCACATAATACCAGGAATATCTGGGGAACGGTAATCCGTATTGACCCACGGGGAAACAACAGCAAGAACGGGCAATATGGCATTCCTGCTGACAATCCTTTTGTGCATGCCGCTGATACAGCGACGCTCAGGGAAATATACAGTTACGGGTTCAGGAACCCCCACAGGATCACCTGGACCAGGGATAGAAAAATGCTTGTGTTTAATATCGGGCAGCATGATATTGAATCGATATACGATGTAAAACCTGGAAATGACAATGGATGGCCGTTGCGCGAGGGAAACTTTTTGATTAACCCGTATAGTGATATCAATAAGATATATGCGCTTCCCGCTGATGACAGCGCCGATCATATTACATACCCGGTTGCGGCCTACGATCACGATGAAGGAAAAGCCATATCGGGCGGCTATGAATATACCGGGTCCATTCCATTGCTGAAAGGAAAAATTATTTTTGGCGATATAGCCAAAGGCAGGATATTTTACATTGAAGGGAAGTCCATCAAACAGGGAGCGTTGGCCTCTATACAGGAACTGAGCTTAACAGTCAATGGTAAACCTCAAACCCTGGCAAAAGCATGTGGAAATGAAAGGGTAGAGGTAAGATTAGGAGAGAATGCAAAAGGAGAACTGTATGTGCTTACCAAAGCGGATGGTAAAATTTATAAAATAACGAATGCAAAAAAGCTGAAATAAATAAACAGGCTGAATGCGTGCAAAACGGTGGGGCTGACCAAAAAGGTCGTCATTGCGATCCGCCGCGGCGGAGAAGCAATCCCAAATACTTGATCCGTTATCGTTCAATGGGATTGCTTTCCCGACACAGTCGGGATTCCTCCCTGCCAATGACATATCATCCAGTTTGCTATTTATCAACTGGTTATGAACTTCAATTTGTTGTTCCACAAACCCGGTTTTCCTTTCAACTACAATCCCTCCGCTTTTTTCTGTTACTTTTTTGCGGAAAAAAGTAACCCAAAAGCCGCCGGGAAATGATTACCGCAATTTCCCGGAACGCTCTGATGAAGCTTTAGTACTACTGTGAATTCAGCAACAGAGCCCTGATACGTTTGCTGATAACTTAGCCGACTTAGGATACTTACAAATCAGAAAGCTGTGACAAACAAATGCAACTTGTCACGGCGCAATGATGGAGGCGCCGCCTAATTAGTAACTCGCAATGACGTTCAGTGACCTTTTGGTCAGCCCCACCCTCCAATCAAATTCTTTCGCAAGTGATAACCAGGCCGGTATTGTTTTGCCATCTTCCTCTCTCTGTTTTTTTACATTTTTATCGGTACATTTAATTTTTTAGCCTTAATTATTTGTTATGCCATTCAGAATTTTTCTTTTTTTTACATGCCTGCTTTTTACTTTTCCTGCTCATGCAGATGTTCGCCTGCCTGCGATTTTTGATTCACACATGGTTCTTCAGCGACATCAACCTGTTCCTGTATGGGGCTGGGCGGATGCCGGTGAAAAAGTAACCGTTGAGCTGACTGGTAGTGGAATTACCGGCAGGATCAAAACAACAAAAGCGGGTAAAGACGGCAAGTGGATGCTTCGGCTGGATGCGGAAAAAGAAGGAGGCCCTTATAAATTGGTAGTAAAAGGAAAAAGAAATATCATCACCCTGGACGATGTACTGATCGGTGAAGTGTGGATTTGTTCCGGACAATCCAATATGCAATGGCCTGTCCGGCTATCTGATAGTGCGGAAAAAGAAATAGCTGCGGCCAATTACCCGATGATCCGCCACTTTGAAGTGCCGCGCAAGATCAGTTTAACTCCCGAAGAGGATTTGCCGGGAGGAGAATGGAAGATAACAACACCTGAAAATGTGGGCCAGTTTACCGCCGTGGGTTATTTTTTCGGAAGGGCCTTACATCAGCAATTGGGTATTCCTGTGGGATTGATCCATAGCGCATGGGGTGGTACTATGGTGGAAACCTGGGTCAGTAAAGAAGCCATGAAAAGCTTCAGCGAGTTTTCGGAGGTGGTGGATGCGATGCCTGCCTCCATGGAAGAGCTGGGCGCCAAACGTAAGGCAAAGCTTGACGATGCCATTCATGAGCTGCAGGGAGGGCTCCCAACGCCCGCCGAGTCGCGATCCTGGTCAGCCGCTTCTTTCGATGACGGTAACTGGAAAACAATTGAACTTCCCCGGAATTTCGATCGTGGGAACCTCGGGGCTCTGGATGGTGTGATATGGTTTCGCCGCGAGTTTGATCTGCCCGATTCCCTGGCAGGGCAAAGACTGGTACTTTCGCTCGGCAGCATTGATGATATGGATGATACCTATGTAAATGGAGTGAAGATAGGCGGCACTTCTGCCAAAACTTCAACGGGTCGTACCTATATACTTGAGCCTTCTCAATTGCGTGCGGGAAAAAATACTATAGCCATACGCGTTGAAGACCTGGGTGGCCAGGGCGGTTTTACCGGTGGGCCGGAGGATATGAAGATCAGTAGGAATGCCTATGAGCAATCGCTTGCCGGAATCTGGAAGTTCAGGATAGCCGCTTCTGTGGATAATAACCAGTTTACCGGCCCCAACGATGCGGGCACTTTATTGTATAATACCATGATCGCTCCACTGATCCCCTACGCTATGCAGGGCGCCATCTGGTACCAGGGAGAATCCAATGCAGGGCGTGCTTATCAGTACAGGAAATCCTTTCCATTGATGATCAAAGACTGGCGTGACCGCTGGAAAGAGACCTTTCCTTTCCTGTTTGTACAGTTAGCCAGCTTTAATGCTGCCGGCGGCAACAGCACCAAAGGAAGCAGTTGGGCCGAGCTCCGGGAAGCGCAGGATCTAACCCTGCAGGCCTCACCCAAAACAGGCATGGCTGTTATACACGATATTGGTAATCCCGGGAATATTCATCCTTCTAATAAGCAGGATGTAGGAAAAAGACTGGCGCTCCATGCATTAAAAATGGTATATGGGCAGGATGTGATCGCCCAGGGGCCGCGCTATGCGTCCATGCAAAAAGAAGGCAACAAAATAACGCTCAGTTTCAGTAATACCGGGACCGGGTTGGTAGCCAATAATAAATATGGATATCTCAATGGGTTTGAAATAGCGGGTGCCAATAAAGTATTTCATTGGGCAAAAGCAGAGATCAGGGATGGAAAAATAATTGTTTGGAGTGATGCGGTGAAGGATCCTGTTGCAGTGCATTATGGCTGGGCTGATGACAATATGGAGGCGAACCTGTTCAATAAAGAAGGATTGCCTGCTGCACCTTTCCGTACAGATGACTGGAAGGGTATTACGGAAGAAGCAAGGTTTAAATAGCGTGACCAATGCCGCAGAAGTTTTTATAAAACGCTAAATAGAGATATGAGGGAGACGCTGCAGGAACTGTTGATATGCGATAACCGGCGGACTTCTCAATCGTCCCGGCTATCCACGATAAGATTTTCATTTTGCCATTGAATGCCTTTCTGATTAAAACAAACGCGATGCTCAGGTCTTTTCGTTTTTCATTGTTGCTGCTGATTTTGATTGGCGTACAACACAGTTTCGCTCAAAGCAATGCTATGACCGTGGATATAGAATGGAACCAGCCTGTTTTAAAGGGGAGCATTGCGGTAACACACGGGGCTATCAAAGAACTTCATATCGTGAAGGGAAAAGGAAAAGTGAAAGGAAATACTTTTGAAATTGCAGCCCACAAGGGGCTAAGAATACGGGTGAAGCTGGAAAACGCTCATCTTGATCCGGGCCCGGAACCCACGGTGGTTTCAATAAAAACCGCCGAAAATCCCTTTTCCTTTTTTGCAAGGGATGTAAACAAGAATTATCCTGTTTATATACCAGGGTATAAGGTAGTGGTTTTACCGGGAGCCGATAACAGAAGCTATAGAGATGTTGAACTGGAAATCCTGCTACGGAAAACAGAAACAAAAGTTCAACACATTAATAACGAAAAAGAAACCTCTTTTGAATCGGCTGCTAAGCTTACCCGTAATATGAGTGCTCCCATCTGGCTGGGCGTCAGCAGGGATATGCGGGTATTTGAGCTGACTGAAAATATGCCGGATGCCCCGCTTGGGGAGGCGAATATCATTTCTCCCAAATTGTCATCTTCTCCCCTTCAGTTGGGGGCTGTTAAAAATGGGAATGTAAATTATCTCTATATATTAGGCCGGGGTGTTGGAGTACGCAATCAGGTGCATCGGCGTTTGGAGGAGGGCGTGCTGCCGATTTTCCATTCAACCCTGGAGGATGACGACATGCAGTATAACTCAACCGCCTTTGTGACGTTGGAAAAATCTCCTATCCGGAACCAAAAGGGAACGGATTTCCTGGTGGCTGACCAGCACAGCGCAGGTCATATGTTCACCGAAAAACAACTGGAACAGTTAAAAACCAGGACACCGGCGGCACTTAACACAACAGAAGAAACCGTATTGATTTTCAGATCTACCATTATCAACAAAGGTTCCGTACCGCGCTATGCCTGGTTTAAAATCCCGCGTCCCGGCACTGCATGGTGGATGAAATCGAAATATACTTTTGACGGTAAAAATGGCTTTTCTGTATACGATTCAGGTAGGGTGTTTTGTGTTTCCAGGTTGAACGGTAAACCATTGCCCAATGAAGAGATGGCGCTTTTACTGCTGCCGGATGAAAAAGCGGTGATCGAATTTTTTCTGCCACATAGTCCTGTTTCCCATGACCGGGCTGCAGCGCTGGCCGCTTTGAACTATGACCAGAAATTTCAGGAAACAAAAAGCTTTTGGCTGGAAAAGCTGCAGCGCGCTGCACGGATCGAAGTCCCTGAGAAAAGGATCAATGAAATGATACAGGCCGGCTTATTACATCTCGACCTGATCACTTTTGGCAATGAGCCTGATGGTACACTGGCGCCTAATATTGGTGTGTATTCGCCCATCGGCACAGAGAGCTCCCCTATTATTCAATTTTACGCATCCATTGGAAAGTTGGACCTGGCAAAGCGTTGTCTTAATTACTTTTTGGATAAGCAACATGACGATGGGTTTATACAAAACTTTGGCGGCTACATGGTAGAAACCGGTGCAGCGTTGTGGACAATGGGCGAGTATTTCAGGTATACAAGGGATGTGGATTGGGTGCGGTCGATAAAAGATAAGCTGATTAAATCCTGTAACTACTTAATTGAATGGCGCAATAAAAATAAAAAGCCCGAGCTCAGAGGAAGAGGATATGGTATGATTGATGGAAAGGTTGCCGATCCCGAAGATCATTTTCATCAGTTTATGTTAAACGGTTATGCATGCCTGGGGCTTAGCCGTGTTGCCGAGATTTTGAAAGATGCAGACGCAGCAGAAGCTAAGCGATTACGGGTTGAAGCAGATGCGTGGAAAGAGGATATCCGGCAATCTTTCTTTACTGCAATGGCGATATCACCGGTGGTTCCTTTGGGTGATGGCACATGGTGTCCTACGGTGCCGCCATGGACGGAAGCGGAAGGGCTGAGGGCCTTTTATCAGAAGAAGGAAATTTTCTGGTCGCACGGAACGTTCACAGCGCCAGACGCTTTGCTGGGGCCCCTGTACCTGGTTTTCTGCGAAGTGCTGGATCCTGCTGAACCTGCATCCGGAAACCTGCTCAGCTATTACAGCGAACTCTTTTACCTGGGCAATACGGCTTTCAGTCAGCCTTATTATAGCCGACATAACTGGCTGCAGGCGCGATTGGGGATGGTGAAGCCTTTTCTGAATACCTATTATCATACAGTATCCGCACATGCAGACAGGGAAACCTACACTTTTTGGGAACACATGTTTAGGGCCAGTCCGCACAAAACCCATGAGGAAGCCTGGTTTTTGATGGAAACCCGCTGGATGCTCTATATGGAGCATGGAGATACCCTGAGCTTGTTCAGAACCATTCCCAGAAAATGGCTCGAAGACGGGAAGGCTATTTCGCTGAATGGCGTACGCAGTTATTTTGGAAAGCTGAATGTGGAAGCCACTTCGCATATAACTAAGGGGCTTATAGAAGCAACTGTCAGCGGGGAGTTCAGTACCAAACCACGCACGGTAACGGTTCGGCTGCCTCATCCCGAAGGAAAAGCACCGGTGAAAGTGACAGGAGGGATGTACGATAAAAACACCGAAGCAATTATAGTGAACGAGTTTACAGGCGAGGCAAAAATAATGGTACAGTTCTAATGAGTTGCTCTTGATCATACCGGCAGAAAAAATAAACATATACTATGACAGGAAAATTTTACAACCAGGTCGCTGTTATTTCAGGAGGAGCGGATGGTTTAGGCAAAGCCATCGCCAGGCGGTTAGGCGCCGAAGGGGCAAAATTGGCGATATACGATAACAATGCGGATAAGCTCAGGTCAGCCGTTGCTGAACTGCAGGAAGCCGGTTACGAAGCCAGGGGCTTTGCTGTAGACATATCCCGGGAACAGGATATTACCCATGCATTTAAAGAGGCAGAAAGTCATTTCGGGCGCATTGATATCATGGTAAATTCCGCAGGAATCGTAGGGCCGACCAATACTTCTGTTCTTGACTATTTCGTGGATGATTTCGACAAAATATACAGGGTAAACCTGCGCGGCGCTTTCCTGATGTCGAAATATGCTTTGCAAGCGATGACAAAGCGTGACTATGGCAGGGTGTTGCTGATAGCTTCTATCGCAGGAAAAGAAGGGAATCCTTTTATGGCAGGCTATTCGGCAACAAAAGCAGGCGTGATAGGATTGGTAAAGGGGTTGGGAAAAGAGTTTGCCACCAAAGGCATTACCGTTAATGGGCTGGCGCCCGCTGTTATTAAAACGGCAATGAATGAAGATACGGCCCCTGAGCAACTGGCCTATATGACCGCCAAAATCCCAATGGGACGTTTGGGTACCGTAGAAGAAGTAGCGGCCATGGCAGCGTTTATTGTATCGCCTGAAAATAGCTTTTCAACAGGATTTATTTACGATATATCTGGCGGGCGGGCCACTTACTGATGGAAAAGGGATCATGGAAAATCGTTATTATGCCTGGCGGTTCGTCCGACACAAGCCACAGATTCGCAGATTTAATCAGCGCATCTGCGGCTAAAAAGCCCAGGTATATCCCATGTTTTGCAGGCTTGCCTGCCCGGTTAATTTGAAGTCCATTGAATTCGTATGGCAGAGTGGGTCCGGTATCACAACGCTGCCTGTGCATAAGAAACTACTTTTATATTTATAATTGTATCGATCCTGTCACGAAAACATTTAATCTCCACCTGTAGCTTCTTTCTTCAGCTTTAAAGCATTTTTAAATTCATCGGTCGATACTTCCCGTGTATTGTATTGCTGCATGTATGCTTTGTGCTTTTCGAAGGGGTAAGAGACATTGCCTTTATAAGGATAGGAAGGCATGCTGTGAAAAGGCAATGGTTCTACGGTTTGCCCATGCGCTGTATTCAAATCACCGTCTTTTACCCATCCTTCGCTGTAAATCAAAAAATCCCGCTTCCATCCTTTGGGTAATACAGGCAGATTGCCTGCATCGAACTCAATGCTGACCTCATCTCCCGAATTGCAGATGATGTATTCATCATCTCCCTCCAGCAATAAGGGCAATACATCTCCATAGCGGGTATAGTATCCCGTAAGGTCCCGCCATTTTTGACCGGCGCCTGTTTGATAATAATCAAACCAGTGAGGACCAAAAGGCCCGCCCTTTCGATAGGATGCGGAATATCCCCTGAAGGACAGCGCTGCTTTTACCATTGCCAGGTCATGCATTTGTACCGGGGCTTTCGACAATCCATTTGAATAAAATATCTCATCCCAGTATAGCTGCATATTGGTTCGTATCCTTATTTTCCTGTTATCAGGCGTAAGGAATTTACCCGAAAGATCAACGATCACCATTTTGTCTTTTCCCATAGGAAAGCCTATGTTGGGTATTACGGTTTGCCATTCTCCTTTTTTATTGATTACCTGCAGCGCGGGCGGAGTCACTTTATATTGTGCTGATTGGGTAAGCGAAGCATTGATGCTGGCATCTGTAGGAAAGATCCATCCCCTTAGAAACAGGAAAAGCGCATCGCTGGTCGCCCTGTCGCCCAGATCCAGTATTAAATCATGATCTTCGGTCAATCCCTGGTATTTACCCAACTCAAAATTAGCTATATACTGAAAGTCGTAAGCCGTAATTTTAGAGAGCAGATCATTGCCGTTGTGATCAGTAGCGGAAAGCGGATAGTGTTTAGCAGCTACACTGTACACCTGTTTTCCGGGGAAGGGTGGAGCAACGAAACGTTCATCGGCAAACACATCCACGGAATCAGGATGATCTACCGCGACGAGCCCTGCCTTATCAAAGTAAACCGCTTCCCAGAGCTCCTCTGTTATTTTAATGGAATAGTGATTGTCTTTTGGTTGCAGCTTTTCTCCCGGTATAAGCAGGTATTCTTTAGAAGGATCGGAGAAGGCATAGGTGGTATCTCTGCCATTTACAGTAAGCGGCATGCCCAGAGCGCTGCGCCACATCATGTCTTTCAGGAACTCATATTCTTTACCATTCCACACAAATAAAAACGGGCAGGAGCCTTTCAACATCTGCTCTTCTATTATCCGTTCTTTTGCTGAAGGATCTTTGATCACCTGGGGAGTACCGTTGGGCCAAATAATCCGGACAGCATCAACAGCATTGCGTGCACCCAGTCCGAAATTTGTAATCCCTCTTTTAATTGTTCTGAGTTGATACAAATCTCCGGCTTTGAGCTCCACCTGCGCTCCGATCCCCAACCGGTTGTTTTTATTGTTACCGTAAGAAAGCCCGGTTAGCTGCACCTGCATATAATGATTTAAATTACCGCCGTCATTTCTTAGCAGCTTTACACCACCGGGCGTAGCTAAAAAAACATCGTCATCGCCGTCAAGATTAAAATCGGCGATGGAAATGCGGGTAGCCTGCAGGGGCGTTGCTGGCAATAGATGAGACACATTGCTGAAACCCTTTGTACTGTCGTTGTGAAATAATTGTATGCCGCGGGATGAAGCGTTGTTTGCAATACCGGTTACTATTAAATCCAGGTGTCCGTCGTTGTCAAAGTCTGTAAAGGCGGCATCCATTATTTTGGTATTCCGCACGGTTTCATTCAATATTTTACTGGCAGGATCAGCGACAAACCTGGCTCCATCCACGTTTTTGAGCAACAGGCTTTGCGATGCTCCTGCGATAAACAGGTCAGGCATGCCGTCATTATTGTAATCTGCCGAAACAACAACGCTTCCTTTCAGCTTTTCATTTTTAAGTCCGGCCAGACCAGTAACATCCTTAAAAGCAGCATGCCGGTTATTATTTAACAGGCGCGTGCCGGCGGCATCGCTGATGGTGATTATATCCAGGTCGCCATCCACATCATAATCAGCAAAATCCATAGCATTGGTGCCGCCGGGTATGGCAAGCCCCATTGCATTCGCCTGTTCTGTAAAACTGCCGTTGCCATTGTTGCGAAAAAACCTGTTTACTCCTTTCGTTGCCGTATACAGATCAATGTCGCCGTCCTGGTCGAAATCGGCAAACAACATTCTCTCTGTATGAGCTGTATTATTCAGACCAATATTTTGCCTTACAGGAATGAATGCTCCTCCCGCACGGTTTTTAAACAGTAAGATACCCTGTGTGGTAGCGATGAAAAGATCGGGGTATCCATCATTGTCGTAGTCAATAAAAGCGGCGTCCAGGTCGCGGTAAGCATGGTCAATGGTGCCGCCTTCTGTTCTTGCCTCCTGGAAATTGCCGATACTGCTTACCAGCAGGTAACATTTTTGCTTCCCTGCTATGATGCTGCTGCTGTACAAATACATTTCCCCGGACTCTGAATAGTCGGTTACCGCTACAACGGCGTTGCCCGATGTATTTTGATTTTTGTTGTCCAGCCCGATCGCGTCTGTAGCATCTGTGAACCGGGTATTGCTGACGGTAGCCCGCCGCGCATTTGCTTTCTTATTCTGAACCTGGCCCGATGCAAAATCAGCATACCCGGAAGATAATTTAGGGCCTTCCAAAACCGACAGGGCTTCAATATAGGCGCCCGTTACCCGCAATAGATCGTGAAACCTGTTTATATGCACAAGCGCCCGGGAGAACTGATTGCTACGAAGTGCCTGTATAGCCTGGTTATAAAAGCTGTTGATCGCCGGTGAAAAATCGGTGGCGATTTTTTTTATTTCCTGCAGGTAATAAATGGCGGAATCTGCCTTATTGTTCCGGGTAAGTATTGCTGCCAGGTCTGCGCGTATTACCACGTTGGCGGGAGCAAGGGAAAGGGCTTTCAGCAAATAATTTTTTTGCCCCGGTGCATATAGATTGGCCAAAGCATAGCAGGCAAAAATGTTTTTTCTATTGTTTTGGATGATCGTATTCAGCTCGTTGACCGCATTCTGCTTTTCTCCTTTCCCGGCATATATTTTAGCCAGCACCGCTCGCATCTCATCGTTGCCTGGCTTCAGCTTTACTCCTGCCCGGGCAATGTTTTCCGCCTTGCCGTAGTTCTTTTCCGTTAAATACAATATGGCCAGGTCCCTGTAATTTAAAATTTCATCCGGCGATATTTTAATCGCTTTTACAAACGCGGCTTCCGCTTCGTTGACCTGGTTCTTTTGCAAATACTGGTAGGCAAGTACCCTGAGAGATACCCGGTTGTCCTGCGACATCATGATATAGGGTACCAGAACAAGCATGGCAATACCCATCAGCTTTTGTCTCCGCAAATCGTATAGCGTTACACGGAGCACTAAAAAAATCAACCTGACTGTTTTATCCATCAGCAGCTTCAGTTTTAGCATACCCTGCAGGCAAAAATAAAACCATTTGAAAGGAGGTCAGCCGGATCGCCACGAAAACATTTTAATCTCCACCTGTAGCTTCTTTCTTCAGCTTTAAAGCATTTTTAAATTCATCGGTCGATACTTCCCTGGTATTGTATTGCTGCATGTATGTTTTGTGCTTTTCGAAGGGATAAGATACATTGCCTTTGTAGGGATAGGAAGGCATGCTGTGGAATGGGAGAGGTCCCACTGTTTGTCCATGCGCCGTATTCAAATCTCCATCCTTTACCCATCCTTCGCTGTAAATTAAAAAATCCCGCTTCCATCCTTTGGGTAGCACAGGCAGGCTGCCTGCATCGAACTCAATGCTGACCTCATCTCCCGAATTGCAGATGATGTATTCATCATCTCCTTCCAGTAATAAAGGCAATACATCTCCATAGCGGGTATAGTATCCCGTAAGATCCCTCCATTTTTGCCCGCCGGCTGTTTGATAATAATCAAACCAGTGAGGACCAAAAGGCCCGCCCTTTCGATAGGATGCGGAATATCCCCTGAACGACAGCGCTGCTTTTACCATTGGCAGGTCCTGCATTTGTACAGGGGCTTTCGATAACCTGTTTGAATAGAATATCTCGTCCCAGTATAGCTGCATATTGGTTCGTATCCTTATTTTCCTGTTATCAGGCGTAAGGAATTTACCCGAAAGATCAACGATCACCATTTTGTCTTTTCCCATCGGGAAGCCGATATTGGGTATTACGGTTTGCCATTCTCCTTTTTTATTGATCACCTGCAGGCTGGGTGGAGCCACTTTATATTCTGGTGATTGAGTAAGAGAAGCATTGATGCTGGCATCTGTAGGAAAGATCCATCCCCGCAGGAACAGGAAAAGCGCATCATGGTTTGCTTTGTCACCTAAATCCAGTACCAGGTCATGCGCTTCGGTCAGTCCCTGGAATTTGCCTAATTCAAAATTAGAGATATACTGAAAGTCGTAAGCGGTGATTTTTGAAAGCACATCATTGCCGTTGTGATCAGTAGCGGAAAGCGGATAGTGTTTAGCAGCTACACTGTACACCTGTTTTCCGGGGAAGGGCGGAGCAACGAAACGCTCATCTGCAAACACATCCACGGAATCAGGATGATCTACCGCCACAAGCCCTGCCTTATCAAAGTAAACCGCTTCCCAGAGCTCCTCTGTTATTTTAATGGAATAGTGATTGTCTTTTGGTTGCAGCTTTTCTCCCGGTATAAGCAGGTATTCTTTAGAGGGATCGGAGAAGGCATAGGTGGTATCCTTACCGTTTACGGCAAGCGGCATGCCCAGAGCGCTGCGCCACATCATGTCTTTCAGGAACTCATATTCTTTACCATTCCACACAAATAAAAACGGGCAGGAGCCTTTTAGCTTTTCTTCTTCGATTAATTTTTGTTTGCGTGAAGGATCGCTGATGAACTGGGGCGCCCCGTTCGGCCAAATGATGCGTACGGCTTCCAGCGAATCGCGGCCTCCAACGCCAAAATTGGTCAACGCTCTTTTAATGGTTTTCAATTGATAGAGTTCTCCTGTTTTCAGCTCTACCTGGGCTCCAATGCCCAGCCGGTTGTTTTTATTATTGCCGTAAGAAAGCCCGGTTAACTGTACCTGCAGGTAATGGTTTAAATTACCGCCGTCATTTCTTACCAGTTTTATACCGTCAGGTGCTGTTAAAAAAACATCGTCATCGCCGTCAAGGTTAAAGTCGGCTATGGCTATCTGCAGGCCCTGTGCGGGAGCTTCCGGCAATAAATGCGACACATTGCTGAAACCTTTTGTACTGTCGTTGTGAAATAATTGTATACCACGAGAAGTCCCGTCAGCGCTCACTCCCGATACCAGGATGTCTTCACGACCGTCGTTATCAAAATCAATGAATGCTGTTTTGGATACGGTTACATTTTTAAGAGCGTCTGAAAACACTTCAGAAGCCGGATCGGCAATATATCCATTGTTGCCGGTATTCTTAAGCAGGAAGGAGGGACCGTTTTTTGTTCCTGCAATAAACAGGTCGGGCATGCCGTCATTATTGTAATCGCCAAAACTGACAGCGCTTCCTTTGAATAAAGGATTTTTAAGGTGCAGTGAATCTGTAAAGTCAGAAAATTTTGAATACCTGTCATTGTTAAATAATTGAATAGCGCCATTCGATAATACGACCGCGATATCCAGGTCGCCATCCGAATCCCAATCTCCAAAATCCATGTCTTTTATTCCCGAAGCGGCTGAAAGATTCATTGCTTTGGCCTGCTCCGTAAAGGTACCATCGCCGTTGTTCCTGAAAAATTTGTTTACACCTGTACAACCGATGTATATATCAAGGTCGCCATCCTGGTCAAAATCGGCAATCAAAAGCTTATTGCCATCGGTAATATCATTCAGCCCGGTATTCTTTTTTATCCTGGTAAAGTTCCCGTCTCCTTTATTTTTATATATAACGATTCCTTTCGTGGTTGAAATGATAAGATCCTGGTATCCGTCGTTGTCATAATCGGCAAATACGGCATCTAATTCATCCGCGGTGTGATCCAACCCTGCAGCAGACGAAACTTCATTGAATGTTCCGAAATCTCTTTTAAAAAGATAATGTATGGGGGATGATCCGTTTGCAGCAAAACCAGCGTATATATAAGTATTCCCTGTGCCATCATCATCGGCAAGCGCCAATACCGATTGGGTTGCATGAATGTTTAACGGTATTGTTAACCCCGTTTTTTCAGCAATCTCCGTGAATTGGATATCGTTCAAGGTAATCACCCGATCCCTGTTGTCTGTTTGTCCAAACCGGCTGTCGTTAAATTCTGATTTAACACCCGGGAATACGGGAGGTTCTATTTCCGCAAAATCGTTGGCATACGGCCTGGTGGCTTCCATTAACTGATGGAAACGCCGGATAAAGTATAGCGCGCCCGACGGCTGGTTTTTTTGGAGCAAAGCCATTGCTTTCTGATAAACCGTATCTGCTACTAAAGAAAATGCAGGAGCTATTTTTTGTATGCTTTGCAGGTAAAAAAGAGAAGAGTCCGTTTTGTTTTCTGCTGCATACAGCGCTGCCAGGTGTAGCCGGACGGGAATATTGGCGGGACTGATATCTAAAATCTTCAACAAATTGCGACCTTGTCCATTTGCATCCCTGCCCGTTTTCATCATACTGGAAAGCATGTAAAGAGCAACCAGGTTTTTAGGATCGGCAGATAATACTTCGTTTAATTCCTTTTCAGCATTTTGGGTGTTGTTTTGCTGCACATAGGCCTCCGCCAGGATCAGCTTAAGTTCAGTATTGCCCGGGTGTATCTTCAAGCCATCCTGCACCTGCTTTTCAACGGCATTGAAGTCATCTTTTGCCAGATAAAGAAGCGATAAGTCGATATAGTTTAAAAGATTGTCCTTATCCGTTTTAATCGCCTTTTTAAATGCCACTTCCGCTTCGTCAAATTTACCATCCCACAAATAAGAAAGTGCGGTCACTCTTGGCGAACTGTTTCCATCCTCCTTATCCGCTTTTGTTTTACAGGCCGTAAAAATCTGCAGTAACACTGCTAAGGCTATTATATAGTAATTAATACAGATATTTTTCCGGGACATAAGTAAAAAAATGAGTTACTGCTGTTGAAGATAATAATAATCGCTTTGATTATTAACAAGCGAGGTTTATTGTTTACTTTTATATATTTTACTGCCCTCATTTTTAAACTAAAAATTTTTAGTTATGAAAATGTCCCAAAAAACTGCTTTAACCATAACAGTCATTATTTTCATAGCATTGCTTGCTATTACATTTGTTGCATCACGCAAGAACCCGGGCGCGTTAAACAATGAAACATCCGATATAGCAAAAGAAACAGCATTACAGCAATACGGGTTTTACCTGCAGCCGGTGAATGAAGAAGCAGGCATAACATTCCGCCATATTTGCCCGGATGTTGATCCGAAAGTAAGTAACATAAAAATGCAGATAGCTTCGGTGGGAGCATCCGCTTCGGTGTGCGATTTTGATAACGACGGCTGGAGTGATATATATTTTACCAATAGCGGCAATGGCAGCATGAACGCTTTGTATCGCAACCTGGGCAATGGAAAATTTGAAGATGTTGCCGCTGAAACAGGAGTGGCGAACGTGAACATCAAAGGAACCGGGGCATCGATGGGTGCAGTGTGGGGCGATTACGATAATGACGGTTTTAAAGACCTGCTCTTATACAAATGGGGAAAAGCGGAACTGTTTAAAAACAACGGGGGAAAACATTTTGAACGGATTACAGAAGGGAGCGGGTTGCCTGACTGGGCCAATATTAATTCCGCCATTTGGTTTGATTTTAACAACGATGGATTGCTTGATATTTTTTTGGGCGGATATTTTAAAGAAATTTTTCACCTCGACAGTCTGAATACAACCAAAATAATGCCCGAAAGCTTTAAATATGCCAATAACGGCGGAAGGAACTTTCTTTTGAAAAATATGGGCAACGGCAGGTTCGGGGATGTAACGAAACAATATGGACTTACCACTAACAAATGGACGCTTGCCGCCGCCGCGGCCGATTTTAACGGAGATAACTTTCCGGAATTATACGTAGCCAATGACTACAGTGTAGACGAATTTTATTTGAATAAAAATGGAGAAACGTTTGAAGAGATTGGCACCGAAGCTGGTGTTGGGCACATTCCCAAGAGTGGAATGAACGCTACGTTCGGCGATATAAACAATGATGGGAATATGGGCGTATACACCACCAATATTACCGAAAAAGGCATCCTCATTCAGGGCAACAATTACTGGCAACCTAAAAACGGAGGCACACAAACTCCTTCATTCGTAAACCTTGCCCAGCTTTCCGGTATTGAAAATGCTGGCTGGAGCTACGGTGCGCAGTTTGGTGACCTGAACAACGACGGATTTATGGACCTGTATGTTGCGAATGGATTTATCTCCGCCAAAGAAAATACTTCTTACTGGTACGATTATTCAAAAGTTACAGGTGGCAACAGCAATATCATAGGCGATGCAAAAAACTGGCCGGATATGGAAGGCAAAAGCCAGTCGGGCTACAAAGAAGACAAAATATGGTTGAACAACAGCGATGCCATGTTCGAAGATGTATCAGGCAAAGTTTGCCCACCGGTTACTTACGACGGACGTGCCGTTGCTATGGCAGATCTGTGGAACAGGGGAGTATTGGATATTATTGTAGCCAATCAAAATAATATTCCTACCATTTATAAAAACACTTTGGCAGGTAATCACCACTGGGTAGCTTTTGACCTGCAGGGAACCGTATCCAACGCCGATGCGGTAGGCGCCAGGGTGCAGATAGAATGGGAAGGGAAAAAACAGGTGCAGGTTGTTACAGGCGGAATGGGATTTGCTTCCCAGAACCAGCACAGGTTACATTTTGGATTAGGGGCAGGTAATCAAATAGACCAGGTGACTATTTACTGGCCTTCCGGCCGTGTTGATAAAATACAAACCCCCACGATTGACAAACTGCACATTATAAAAGAAAGCCAACACTAATACCCATGCAGCAACAGGAATACGGATCCCCGCGTAATTTTATTTCGGAATGGACCAGGAAAAATTTTCAATACATACCGCCTGCTTTTATCACATTGATATTGTTGACAGGGCAGGTTACGTTTGGTATCCTGGATAGTTATGTTAACCTGATCGTTGCCATTGTAACCTCTGTTGTGGGGGAAGTAGTATTGGCGCGGCTGGTATTGGGCACACGTAAAAACCTTGCCAGCGCCTATATAACCGGCATAAGCGTTGGCATATTGATCCGCTCCAATGTAATATGGCCTTATTTCGTTACCGCATTGCTTTCCATTATGTCTAAATATGTACTCCGTTACAAAGGCAGGCATTTATGGAATCCTTCCAACTTTGGAGTGTCGTGGATGCTTGCGCTGAGTACCATGAATGTAGCAGGACTTAGTATGCAATGGGGGAGCAACCTGGCTGCTATGTCTGTAATATGGATTTTAGGATTGATCATTGTGAACAGGGCTAAACGGTTGCATGTAACGGTAACTTATGTAGCCAGCTTTGTTATCCTGGCTTATATACGATGCCTTATCACAGGCGATGCTTTTCTTGCAGAGTTATCTCCGTTGACGGGCCCCATGTATCAATTGTTCATCTTCTTTATGATTACCGACCCCCCGACATCTGTATCTACAAAAAAAGGAAGGATCATCGTGGTGATACTGGTAGCGGTTGTAGAGTTTGTTTTACGGCTTAATCATTCCATATATGCGCCGTTTTATGCGCTCTGCATGGTAGGGCCGGTGGCTAAATTTATTGACCTGAAAATGAATTCTCCAAAAGAACAGCTCAAACCTGCAGGAGCTATGGGAAGTTAAGCGTATTGCATCATTGCATAAACGACTATTAGTCTCCATCACCTCTACCGAATAAATGAATCATTGGGCGACCTTTTTGGTCAGTCCCCAAAAGCAAGCTGTTACCATGCCTCGTAGAGGTTACTCATTTATAAAAATCATAACAATAAGGCCTTATGCACCGTAGGTGCTACCCTTCCCAAGCGCATTTACCTTCGGTGAGAAATACATCTCCTTTCCTGCTCAGTCCCTGATCCGCGTTTTTTACCTAATTTTATCCTTTTTGCATAGGTGTGTCATCTTTAAACTATTCATTTTGAACAGGATGTTATTAAAGGGATTGTTCCCGGTTAAGAGTTGGCTTTTTGTAAGAACGGGCTTTTTGTATTGTATGATGCAGCTTATGCATTTGAATGGTGCAGCCCAGCAGCAAAATGTATTAAAGGTCTCGGGAAAAGTGATCGAGTCGCAGGCGGCTACTGCATTAGGATATGCTACAGTGCAGCTCTTCAAACCGGGAGATTCTGTAGCGGTTGCTTCTGCTATAACGCTGGAAGAAGGCAATTTTATGCTGGAAGCTCCTGCCGGCACTTATTATGCGATCGTCGCATTTGTAGGATATGAAACGTATAGGTCGCCCGTATTTAAATTAAACAGGGAAAATGCACTCTTTGACCTGGGTACGATCAAACTTGTTTCTTTGACCAAAACGCTGGAAGAGATCGTTGTGCAGGGTGAAAAGAGCTCCATGCAACTGGCGCTTGATAAAAAAATATTCAACGTAGGAAAAGACCTTGCCAATGCCGGTGGCACTGCGGTGGATATATTAAGCAATATCCCTTCCGTTGCGGTGGATGTGGAAGGGAATGTCAGCTTACGCGGAAGCAACAGTGTAAGGATCCTGATTGACGGAAAGCCATCGGGGCTTGTAAGTCTGCGTGGCGGTAGCGGGCTGCAACAATTACAGGGCAGTATGATAGAACGCGTGGAGATCATCACCAATCCCTCCGCCCGTTACGAAGCGGAAGGCATGGGAGGCATCATCAATATTGTATTAAAAAAAGAAAGGAAAGAAGGCTTTAACGGATCGTTTGATGTAGTGGCGGGGTATCCTGAAAATTTTGGTGTGGCAGCCAATGTGAACTACAGGAAAAAAGATTTTAATTTCTTCGTGAATTATTCTACTTCTTACAGAAATGCTCCGGGAAAAAATAATTTGTACCAGGAGTTTTACCGCAACGACAGTACATTCATCAGCACCAAGGAAATGGAACACCGGTTGAAAGGCATGTATAATACGGCGAGAGCAGGATTGGATTACTTTTTCGATGAGAAGAATATACTGACTGCTGCCTATACTTACCGGATGAGCAAAGGCAAAAGATTTTCAGATATTGTATACCACGATTTTTTGAACGACATCAAAAATCTTACAGGGATTACCCGCCGCACACAGGATGAAACGGAAACAGAACCCAATTCGGAGTATGCATTGAGCTTTAAGCGGAATTTCAAACGGCAGGGGCATGAGCTTACAGCGGATGTGAGATTTTTGGATAATTGGGAGAACTCGGATCAGTATTTCGGGCAGGATGAATACAATCCAGACGGAACCCATACCGTTGTTCCTTACCTGCTGCAGCGCGCTGTTAATTACGAAACAGAAAAGCAATACCTTATACAAATTGATTATGTTCAACCTTTCCGTGAGAACGGGAAATTTGAAGCAGGGTTGCGCAGCAGCTTCCGGGATATGACGAATAATTACACGGTTACGCAGCGCGATGAAGACGACAGTTGGTTTGAACTGACAGGATTGACCAATAACTTTATATACAACGAGAATATACATGCGGTTTACGCTATATTGAGTAATAAGATCAAAAAATTTACTTACCAGGCAGGTTTGCGCGGGGAAATTACGGATGTAACCACCACGCTTAAGCAAACCAACGAAGTAAACCCGAGGAGGTATACCAACCTGTTTCCCAGTGTGCATGTAACATACGACCTGCCCGAAGGACATGCCATACAGTTGAGTTACAGCAAAAGAGTACGTCGCCCGCAATACAACGATCTCAGTCCTTTTATGACCTACAGCGATAACCGGAATTACTGGAGCGGCAATCCCGATCTGAACCCGGAATTTACCGACGCTTTTGAAATAGGCCATATCAAATACTTTGACAAAGCCTCTGTAAGCTCGTCCTTATACTACCGCTATACAAAAGGGAAAATAATGTCTGTAAGAAGGGTGGATGAAGAAGGCAATTCAGTAACCGTACCCGAAAACCTGGCCACTGAAAATTCATTTGGTGCGGAATTAACAGGTTCGTATTCTCCCCGCCCCTGGTGGAAGATGGATGGCAGTTTTAACTTCTTCCGCGCCATCACCGACGGCAGTAATTTAAGCGATGAATTAGAAAGCGATACCTACAGTTGGCTGGTACGCCTGTTGTCGAGAACCACTGTTTGGAAAAATACCGATATACAATTACGCGGTAACTACGAAGCGCCCCAGCAAACACCACAGGGCAGGCGCAAGTCTTTGGCAACGCTTGATCTGTCTGTCAGTAAAGACATCCTTAAAAATAAAGCGACCATTACCCTGAACGTGCTGGATGTTTTTAATTCGCGTAAATACCGTTCTATTACGGAGGGCGCTAATTTTTACGCTTCGGGAACCTCGCAGGGAAGACTGCGGCAGGCCAATCTTACTTTCAATTACCGGTTAAGGCAGGCAAAGAAAAAAGTGAAAGAAGGGTTGGATGCTGAATCGTGATACGGGAGGCTTTGAAAGGGTATTTTACTTCCGGTGAAAAACTGATTTTGCAGGTGTCTGGCAGATGTTCTCTAAGCCAGATAAAAAGGGCTGCACCTACGGCGCAGAAGGCAAGTGAGATCTACTAATGGTTACAAACGGATTGTCCGCTGAGGAGGACAAGAAGAAGCTTGTTGTTATGCCTCATAGAGGCTACCCGTTGGTAGAGAGTAATTACGATAAGGGTTTATGCACCATAGGTGCTACCCTTTTCATGCAAAAGTGGGTTGTTGCTATGGCGCACAAAATATTGTATGAAGGAAATAAATCAATCTGTGTGTAGTAGCGCAATAAGTTTCGCAGGTTTTAAAATGTAGACCTGTCTGCTGAAGGTGGATGCGTTTGTCCCCATACCCCTATTTTTATTTAACGCCGGCTGCTATTAAAATTGTAACTTTTGCAAAATATTCAGTCTTGAAAAAGCCGGTTTTTCTTTTACATCTGGTGGTTTTTATCGCTGTTGCACTGAACTATTGTTTTGCAAATACGGGGAGAGAAGACCATCCCACACTGCCGATTGGCGCACAGGCTCCCGATTTCAGCCTGAAGGGAGTAGATGATAAAACCTATACCCTGGCTTCGTTCAGCGATAAAAAAATACTGGTTGTTGTATTTACCTGCAATCACTGCCCTACCGCGCAGGCGTATGAAGACCGGATCATTCAAATGACAAACGATTATGCATCCAAAGGGGTGGGCGTGGTAGCTATATCGCCCAACGATCCCAATTCTATTACATTGAGCGAGCTGGATTATACAGATTTGAGCGATTCGTTTGAAGAAATGAAAATAAGGGCAAAAGAAAAGCGCTTCAATTTTCCTTATCTGTATGATGGCGACCACGAAGTAGCGGCAAGGGCTTACGGCCCTGTTGCCACGCCCCATGTCTTTATATTCGATAACGAACGCAAGCTGCGCTACCAGGGACGTATAGACGATGTGGAAGATCCCACGAAAACACCCCGGAACTTCGATGCCCGCAATGCCATAGAGGCATTGTTGAATAATAAAATGGTAAGCCCGGAAACGACAAAAGTATTCGGCTGTTCTGTAAAATGGGTAGAAAAAAGCGAATGGATTGTAAAAGCAAAAGAACAATGGGCAAAAGAGCCGGTTCAGTTGGAGCCGATTGACGAAAAAGGGGTGAGAGCGCTTTTGAAGAACGACTCAAAAAAATTACGGCTGATCAATGTATGGGCTACCTGGTGTGGCCCCTGTGTAAGTGAGTTCCCCGATTTTATTACCATATACCGTATGTATCGCAAACGCGATTTTGAATTCATTAGCATCAGCGCCGATTCGCCGGGTAAGAAAGAAAAAGCGCTGGAATTTTTAAAAGAGCAGCAAGCCTCTAATAAAAATTATATTTTCAGCGAGGACGATAAATACAAGCTGATAGAAGCGGTGGATCCCGAATGGCGGGGTGCGTTACCCTACACCATACTGGTAGAGCCGGGTGGCAAAATTGTATATGCCAGGCAGGGAACCATTGACCCGCGCCTCATGAAAAAAACGATCGTGGAGAACAGGCTGCTGGGAAGGTATTATTAAGGGTTGCAGGTTACAAGTTGCAGGTTGCAAGGTTTATTGTTTGTAGTTTTCAGTTTCGTGTTTGGGACTGTAAACCATAAACATCAAACCATAAACCATTTCAAATCTGAAATTTTCTACCCTTTTCCAAACATCTTCTCCAGGTAATCTGCCTTGAACGAAATGTATGTGGGATTGCCTGACGGTGTAATATTGCTCTGGCTGCACGCGAACAGGTCGTCTGCCAGGGTTTTCATTTCCTTTTGGGTGAGTATTTTCCCCGGCTTTACGGCATGCTGCCATGCCAGGCTCCGCACCAGCTTTTCACGCCTCGAAAATTTTACATCGCTGTTAAAATGCTTGAACTGTTCCAGCATTTGCTCTATGGCTGTTTTTTCATTTCCGCTGTCAACATCGGCGGGAGTGCCCTGTATAGCAAATGTATCTTTACCAAACAGTTCTATCTCATAACCCAGTTGCTTTAAATCGGGCAGCAGTTCCTGCAACAAAACCGCATCGGGCGTAGAAAGCGGTACAGTAAGCGGGAAAAGGCTTCGCTGCGATGCGATGGGCTTTCCCTTGGCAGCAGTGATATATCTTTCGTACAGAACCCTTTCGTGGGCAGACTGCTGATGAATAAGTATAAAACCGTTGTTGGTGGACACAACGATGTATGTATTCAGCAACTGCAATAAAGGCGCATCTTCCAGCAATTGAAGCTTTGCTTCCGCGGAACGCGCAATACCGCCGGAAACAGGCGCCTCATATTCAAGCCTGCCGGAACTTTCTTCCTGGTGCGCGGACAATAAGCTTTTGAAGGCATGCTCTTTCGGCTCGGGGTAAAAATCTTTCCAGTGCTTTAATTCACTTTTGCTTTCAATAAAATGCGCCTGGTTTTTTTGTGTAAAACTGCTATACAAACCCGAAGCCGAAGCATTGGCCTTTTTTTCTTCCGTAAAGGGGTTTTCCACCGCATCTAATTTTTGTATAGAGGGATCCAGGTCAAAGTTCAGCGTGGGGGTAATGCTGAATTGCGCCAGCGCATGCTTTACGGCAGCCTGCACAAAAGCATAAATGATCTTTTCATCCTCAAATTTTATTTCCTGCTTGGTAGGATGAACATTGATGTCTATTTGCGCCGGATCAAGGTCTATGAACAGCACATACATCGGGAAGCTGTCGCCCGGGATCATTTCCTGGTAAGCGCTCATCACAGCGTGGTTAAGATATGCGCTGCGTATAAAACGGTTGTTTACAAAAAAGTATTGATCGCCGCGTGTTTTCTTGGCCGTTTCAGGCTTGCCTGCAAAACCGTATATATTCAGGTAATCGGTTTTTTCCTGTACGGTTACCAGCTTAGACATATAATGATTACCCAGCAGGTGTACAATGCGCTGCTTCAGCGTTCCTCTTTCCAAATGAAACACTTCCTGCCCGTTTGCCGTAAGCGAAAAAAATATTTCGGGAAATGCCATTGCCACCCTGATGAACTCGTCTACGATATGCCGCATTTCAACCGGGTTGCTCTTTAAAAAATTGCGGCGGGCAGGCACATTGAAAAAAACATTCTTCATGGCAATGCTGGTCCCCACCTGGAAGGCAACCGGCTCCTGTGTCTTCACCAGGCTGTTTTCAATTTCAATATAAGTTCCCGTTTCGTCTGTTGCCCTGCGGGTCTTCAGCTCTACCTGCGCCACCGCGGCAATGGAAGCCAGCGCCTCCCCGCGGAATCCCATGGTACGTATCCTGAACAGATCCTCAATGTGATTGATCTTGGAAGTAGCGTGCCGCTCAAAAGCCATTCTCGCGTCTGTTTCACTCATACCGCTGCCATTGTCAATTACCTGTACCAGCGATTTGCCTGCGTCTGCCACGATCAGCTTTATTTCGGTAGCCCCCGCATCTACCGCGTTTTCAAGCAGCTCTTTCACCGCGCTGGCAGGTCGCTGTATCACTTCCCCTGCCGCAATCTGGTTGGCTATGTTATCGGGCAATAGCTGGATCTTATCTCTCAATTCCATCATGTTGGGGCAAAAATAGTTGATTTATAAGACATCGCTATGGGCTGTCGGCTGTGGGCGATGAGCTTTCAGCCATCAGCAGTCAGCTTTCAGGTAAATAAACCCGAAACTTATAACCTGCAACAAATCCGTAACCTCAAACCATAAACAATAAACCTGAAACCTCAAGCCCTCTTCTAACTTTCATTTGCTTTCACCGCCGAATGATAATAAATTCGCCGGATCATCTGCAAAGATTAATTCTGCGTCATGAAGTATTTTGTTTTTCTTTTTTGCTGTATTTCGGCTTCTGCCGGCGCTTTTGCACAGCGTTCAAGTCAACTGACCGCCCAGCAATGGGTCGACAGCGTATTTGCTACATTGAGCGACAATGAAAAAATAGCGCAGTTGATGGTAGTCCGGATGTCATCTGTGAACCCGACTACCAGGAAAGTAACTTTTTACGAAGCCGAAGTGCTGGATGTGATCAATAAATACAATATCGGCGGTATATGTCTTTTCCAGGGCGGACCGGTTACGCAGGCCAACTATATAAACCAGATACAGGCCGTTGCCAAAACCCCGCTGCTGGTATGTATAGATGGCGAAAACGGACTGGGCATGCGCATGGACAGTGTAACTTCCCTGCCCAGGCAAATGATGATGGGCGCGGTGCAGGATCCAAAACTCATTTACGACTACGGCAAATGGGTGGGTGAGCAATGCAGGCGGGAAGGCATACAGGTGAATTACGCGCCTGTAGTTGATATTAATAACAACCCGGCTAACCCCGTGATCAACGACCGTTCTTTCGGTGAAAATAAATACCGCGTGGCGGAATTGGGTATACAATATATGAAGGGTATGCAAGACGCAGGGGTAATGGCCTGTGCCAAGCATTTTCCGGGGCATGGGGATGTGTCGGTAGATTCCCATTATGATCTTCCCGTGATCAACAAAAGCCGCGAACAGCTCGACTCCCTGGAGCTGTACCCTTTCCGTGAAATTTTTAAAGCGGGCGTAGGCAGCGTTATGATCGCGCATCTTTTCATTCCCGCTGTTGATAACACGGCTAACCGCGCTACTTCCATCTCTAAAAACAATGTTACAGGATTGCTGCGCAATGAGCTTGGGTACAACGGGCTCAGCTTTACCGACGCGCTGGAAATGCAGGGTGTGAAAAAATTTTTCCCGGATGGGAAAGCATCCGCAGAATCGCTGATCGCTGGCAATGATATGCTTTGCCTGCCCGGGGATATTCCCGGCAGCATAGAAGAAATAAAAAAGGCCATACGCAAAAAAGAGCTTAGCTGGGAACAGGTAAATGCCAGCGTAAAAAAAGTGTTGCTGGCTAAATACAATTACGGGTTAAGCAACTGGCAGCCGGTGGACACAAAAAATCTTACTGAAAACCTGAACGCGAAAAGCGATGCCATCCGGAAAGTCATTGCGGAAAACGCGATTACCGGTCTGCGCAATGACGATAACATTCTTCCGCTTATACCCGGACAGCTCAATAAATCCACAGGCAAAGCACAGAAAATAGCTTACCTGGGCATTGGTATCAAAAGCGATAATACGTTCGCGAGACAGATGCGGAGCAATTACAACGCAGATGCCTTTTATTTCAGCTATAAGGAAGATGCAGGGCGCATTGCCAGCCTGGCAGCCACGCTCCAAACCAGGTACGATGCCGTGGTCATAGGCCTGCACGCTTACAACCGCTTCCCCGCCAATAACTTCGGGATCAGCTCAGCGGCAATACAATTGCTGCAGCAGGTGCAGGCGTTACCTGCGGCTGTTACTTTTGTATTTGGTAATCCCTATGCCATTAAAAATTTTTGCGACGCCAAAAACATAATTGCCTGCTACGAAGACGATGCGGTTACACAACAGGCAGCGGCAGATGTATTAAAAGGCGTTCTTGCCACGAGAGGGAAGCTGCCTGTTACCGTTTGCGATGCTTTTCCTTCCGGAACCGGTATACAAACAGCAACTGCCGCCGCTTCGCCCTATTACGCCCCGGCAGATGTAATGGCTGAAAAGTTTAAAGCGGTAGATTCCATTGCCGCCAGCGCCATCCGGCAACATGCTGCACCCGGAATGACGGTAATGGCTGTAAAAGACGGCAGGATCGCCTTCTACAAATCGTATGGTTACTATACTTACGACAGCACGGAAAAGGTGAACATCGAGACCTTGTACGATATGGCCTCTGTTACTAAGATATGCGCTACTACTTTATCGGTCATGCGATTGTACGACCAGGGCAAAATTGATTTGAACAAAACCCTGGGAGATTACCTGCCCTGGGTAAAGGGCACCAACAAGCAGAAATTAAAAATAGAAGATATCCTGCTGCACCAGGCCGGGCTGAAAGCCTTTATTCCCTTTTACAAAGAAACCATTGACACCACCACCGGTATTCCATTGCCCGGGTTTTATGAGCACACTTCCACCACTGCATACGATATACGTGTGGCTGATACCATGTACATGCGCACTGCCTGGCGAGACACGATTTACAAAAGGATATTACAGAGTAATGTCGGTCCACACAACAAATACATTTACAGCGACAATGATTTTATTTTTCTCGGGAAAATTGTTGAAGCCGTTTCAGGCATGCCGCTGGACGAATACATACAAAAGGAGATTTACCGCAAGCTGGGACTGACCAACGCAGGTTTTTCACCGTTGAAACGTTTTCCGCTCAACCGCATAGCGCCTACTGAAAATGAAAAAATATTCCGGAGACAGTTGATCCGCGGCGATGTGCATGACCCGGGAGCAGCGATGTTTGGCGGCGTAGCGGGGCATGCGGGGCTGTTCAGCAATGCCTACGACCTGTCGGTTATGATGCAGATGATGCTGGATGGCGGAAGATACAATGGCTACTATTTCTTTTCTCCCGAAACAATTAAAACGTTTACGGTTAAACGAAGTAAGATCAGCCGGCGTGCGCTCGGTTTCGACCGCCCCGAAGAAGACAATGTCACCAGCAAGGATCCGTATCCATGCAAAAGCGCTTCGCAGCTAACGTTCGGACATACAGGATTTACGGGCACCTGTGTTTGGGTAGATCCCAAATACAATCTTACCTATATCTTCCTCAGCAACCGGGTCAACCCTGATGGCAACAGTCCCATATTGTCGAGATTAAGCGTGAGGGGCAATATACAGGATGCTATTTATAAGGCGCTGATCAGGTAGGAAGATTTGAAATTTGAGATTGGAGATTTGAGATGTTTGTTGTTTGGGGTTCTCTTCCCATTGTCCATTCTCCACTGTCAACTATCCATTGCTGATGGCTCCTAGCTGACAGCTCCTAGCTATTGATATCTCTTTCTCATAACCGCTATATAAATTACCGCGAACAAAATAACCAGTGCAACAGGCCCTGCGATGGCAATCATTTGCCAGAACGACCTGTTTTCCTCTGTTTTCTTTTTATCCAGCAGGCGCAGGGTATAGTCTTTTCCCCTAGTTTTAAGGATGTCAGGATTTCCTACCAGGTATTCAAGACAGTTCAAAAAGAATTCCTTATTGGCATATCTGTAATGGGTAAACGGATTTTCACCCATCTCCAAAGGACCCTGGCTTTGTGATACTTCATTGGTTACAATATCCGCATCGGATACCACGATCATTTTATTGCTGCCTTCTGTGGAAGCCCGGAAGGGTTTTTTATGAATATTCGCCAGGCTGTCTTTTAGTGCCAGTGAAATGCGGTTGGCAAACAGGGAACTGAATTGCCCTTCGAGCAGCACGGCTACAGGAATTTTTTCCCTGTTGAACGTTCTTATATCATCTTCTGTTTGTGCGCTGTTTAGCTCCACTTTGGCAGGCGTACTGGTAATACGCGAATTGCCGGAAGTGGCGAGCAATATTGTTTTTTGTACGCCTGGCGACTGAACCGTATCAAGCGACTGTGGAAACTGTGCCAGTACATAATCCAGGTTTTTGGCAATGGGATTGTTATTGGGCGAAGTCAGCAGGGGGAAATAAGTCCAGTCTATCAACTGCAGTTGCGGACGATCTCCGAACGACCCCACTGCCATCGGTACCTGGCTGCAGGTAAGATCCTGCACCAGGTCGGGATTAATGCGCACGCCATATTTAAACAGCAGGTCGTCTATATTCAATCCCATATCAAAAGCGATAAAATTCCCCTGGGTACGTCTCAGGCTGTCAAGGCTTGCATACAGGTTATCTATCAGCCACACCATTTTACCGCCGTTCATTACATACTGATCCAGTTTCAGCTTCTGCGCATCGCTGAAGCCGGCTTGCGGTTTTACTACCAGCAGCGCGTCAAAGACATCCGGTATTACAGGCACACTGTCTATCGGCAACCAGCCAAATCCATATTCCTGCTTAATAGTGCCCTGTATTAAATCGTATACTGCCAGGTTTTGCGGCTGCCCGTTCCCGGTAAGATATCCGATCACAGGTACCGTATCTCTCATGACTTTATCAATGGAGCCGGCCAGCTTGTATTCCAGCAAAGCCTCCGCATTGTTCAACGACTCCAGTCCACCTGTCATATCCAGGCCTTTCAGCAGGTTCACGCCCACCACCCTGTCCTGGTATTCAATCACCGCCCCGGGGTAAACCAGACGTTGTTCCTCTCCTTCCCCCCGTTTTACCTGCGCCTTTACATTTGTGGGATGAATACCCATCCGTTGCAAAGAATCGATCAATACCATTTTGGAAGAATCATTCATTCCCTCCCCGGGCTTCCTGAAATAGTACTGGATATGATTGCCTCCTATTTCTTTAAACTCCTGCAACATATCCCTGGTGTTGCCCGCCAGCTTTTTAAATCCCGCCGGCATATCCCCTTCCAGGAAAACAGTTACCGTTACCGGTTCCTTTACCGAATGCAGCAGGTTGCGGGTAGCCTGGGAAATAGTATACCTTTTTTCTGCAGTAAGGTCAATGCGGCTGTGCCATTGGGCAGCCAGCAGGTTAATGATTACCAACCCGGCAAGAACATACAGCCAGCCGTATTTTGAATACAATATTTTTTGCATAGCATCAGCGGTTCAATAGTTTTTTATGCGTAACAAACAGGAAGAAGGCTACCAGGCTCAAAAAATAAACAATATCCCTTGAGTCGAGCGCGCCACGGCTCAGGCTGCGGTAGTGAAAATCCATACCGATCATTTCAATGATATAATCCGGCCCGCCCTGTAAAGCGCCTGTTTTACTGACAGCGGTAAAACCGCTGTATAATATGAAACAAATAAAAGCGCTTATTAAAAATGAAACCACGGCGTTGCCGGTAAAGCTGCTGCAGCATATGCCCACCGCGGTAAACGCAGCAGCCAGGGAAAACAAGCCCACATAAGAACCCGCTATCCCTCCTCCATCCATGCCACCGTCGGAAAGACTGTCGATCGTAAAAACATATAGAAGAGTAGGCAGTAATGCCACTGTAACAATAATAAGGCTTGCGATGTATTTACCGGTAATAATGTTCCATTTGCTCAACGGGAGGGTGACCAGGATTTCATAAGTACCCGCTTTAAACTCATCGGAAAAACTGCGCATGGTAATAGCGGGGATCAACAGCAATAATATCCAGGGAGCCAGCTCAAAAAACTGGTCAAGGGTCGCATAGCCCGCGTCAAAAACATTGGTGTCAGGAAATACAAACAGGAACAAACCGCTTAGCAACAGGAAAATAACAATGGCAATATAGCCGGTAAGGTTACTAAAAAACTGCCTGAGCTCTTTTTTACAGATCGCGAACATGTAATAGTTTATTCTGGATGATGGAACGCATGCCCGGTAAAAAATCACCCGGGCCGGCTCAAAAATACAATTGTGTATCGATACCCTTAAAAATTATTGATGTTACATGTAATTTTTTCTTTAACTTTCTATCGCTAACAACATTTCCGACTCCTGTGAAACGATCATAATTTTTTAATAACACTAACAGGAACTCATGAAAAAACACCTTTTAACGCTGCTTATTATTGCACCATTGTTCATTTACCCGCAACAAACTTATACATGGGCTGTATCCTCCGGATCCTGGTCGGCCGCTTCAAACTGGTTGCCGCAAAGAACTACTCCCGCGGCAGACGATATTCTTGAATTTAATGCCACAGCAACTGTTACAGGTTTGCCGCCATCTGAAACCGTTGGCAAAATAAGCGTATATAATAACGCAAATGTTACATTTAGTTCGGCTGCCGGCAGTGCCATCAGTATTGGCAATGCTGTTGTGCCGGCTCCTCATTTCGCCATCGCTGCCGGGGCTGCCGCCAATATTACGGGCGCCAATATTATTTCATTTAATATGGGCGCCGGCTTTTCGGCACAGGTTGATGGCAATCTCAGCTTCGGCGGAACAGCCCATCGCTTAACGGCTTTAACTGCCAATGCCATTACATTCTCCGACGGTGCTGTATTTACGGCAGATGCAGGCTTCGACGGCAATCCTTTTGGCAATGCCGCTGCCAATGAAAACACGGTGATCTTTCAAAGCGGCGCAACGTATATTCGTAAAGGTGGGGGAAATCCTTTTGGGCTTGCAGCTCCCAATGCTGTTACCATATTCAGCAGCGGCAGCATTTACCGTCATCAGGTTAATGGTACCGGGCCTTCGCTGGCTGGCAGAACTTATGGCAATGTATATATTGAGTCCAATGTAAGCTTTGCAGGCATTGGTTCGGTTAGGGATTGCATCATACAAAATGATTTGAATGTCTTATCCGGATTTTTCTCTTTCAAGCCTAATTCGCTGGGTTTGCATACCGGCAATTTTAATATTTATGGAGATATTCTTGCTTCCGGGACTTCATATATAGATATAGGAAGCGCTTATATGCCCGGCGCTGTTCAGCTCCCGGGATCCAGCCAGACTATCGGCGGGGGCGGAGGTTCGGGTCTGATTATGCTGGGCAATCTTACGGTTAGTAATACAAGCACCACATTGCTGAGACCTGTTGCTGTTTCCGGCACGCTTTCACTTCAAAATGGCAAAATGATCACTTCCTCCACCTGCCTGCTTACGCTTACTGCTACGGCTGCTATCCAAAGCTGTATGCACGATTATACCCATCTTCCTTATACTGATATCGGCTGTGATCTTTCGTATGTGGAAGGTCCCATACAAAAACAGGGGTTATCAGGCAATGATTTTGTTTTTCCGGTAGGTGTAAATGGCAAGCTCAGACCCGCCGCTGTAAGAAATGCAACAGGTGATTTTACCGTAGAGTTTATACGCGGCGATCCATATATTGACCTGGGAAGTACGATGGGGCCAGGTATTCATCATACCAGCCATCTGGAATATTGGAACATCGACGCATCCGGCACGGCCGGCATTGAGCTGAGCTTTTTTGATCCCAACAGCGGTGGTGTTACGGATATGAATGCCCTGCGTGTGGTAAGATTTGATGGAATCCAATGGGCAGACCAGGGAGTGGGTGGTTATTTGGGGTCGCCCGGAGCCAACGGCTCCATAACCAGCTCCCCTGTGCCCGGTTCCGGCAGCTTTACACTTGCCGGGGCATTGGGATACCCCAATAACCCGCTGCCGGCTAATCCGGTAATTTTTAATGCCACTGTTCAGGGGGGAAATGTTTTATTGAGCTGGTCGGTTCCCGATGAAACATCATATAAATATTATATATTGGAAAGAGAATCAGCACCCGGCATTTTTGTTCCTGCCAGTCCGCTAGTTTACCCTCAAAATATTGATAATCAAATGTATAATTATATTGACGGCAATCCTGTTGAGGGTAAAAATGTATACCGGTTAAAGCTGGTAAAGCAGGATGGAGAGATCGTATACTCCCCGGTATCAACCATATACTTCCGGGATAAGCCGGTTCTGCATGTTTACCCTAACCCTGCCCGGGAAAAAATATTTATAAAAATTCCGGATTCACGCAGCATTTCCAATTTGGTTATTGTCAATATATCCGGTTCAGTTGCCAAACGGGTGAATACCCAATACCAAACTACTGTTGAGATAGATGTGCTGAACTTATTACCGGGGACCTATTTTATTAAATTGATGCAATTATCATCGCCCGTAATTGTAAAATTTATCAAGTTTTAATCAATAATAGCCCCAAAACCAACTGCAAGGAGGCTGCTGATGTAAGCAGCCTCTTTTTATTGTAGCGGGTTTATATTCATGATTTTTTTGTAATCTGCCGGTTTATACAGCAGGACAATACCGCTGAAAAAATGGAAAAAATTATTATACATTTTTCCTTTTCAAAATTAAATTTGCGATAGTTTAAAGAGGAAATAAACCCTTTGATGAACTGGACCTTTAATTTTTTTATTGCTCAAAACTAACATTGTCATTGCCGGGAGAAAATAACCAGGATGATTTTTTGCTGATGCAGCGGTTGCGACAAAATGATGCCGCGGCATTCATTGAATTGTATAACAGGTATCATGTAAAAATGTATAACTGGCTGATACGCTTTGTAAAGCTGCCGGACCAGGCTGAGGATATTATCCAGGAAACCTTTTTAAAGATTTGGGAGATACGGCATCGCCTTCAGCCACAGCAGTCCTTTCCTGCCTACCTGTATCGCATAAGCCGTAATAAGGCCCTTAAGCTGCTGAAAAAAATTTCAAGGGATGAAAAACTGCGCAGCAGGGTATTGCTCCTGTCTGCTGTTGAGATCAACGACCCCGAGAAAAGCTTTCAATGGCAGCAATACCAGCAGTTGCTGGACAATGCGATCAACCGGTTACCAGCTCAAAGGCAAAAAGTGTTTAAGCTGTGCCGGCACAACAATAAAACCTACGATGAAGTAGCACAAGAGCTTGGTATTTCAAGGAACACCGTAAAGGAGCACATGATCAAAGCGTTACAGGATATCAGGCAGCAATTTTGCAGGTATGGAGAGGTTACCCTTATGATGGTGTTTTGCAGTGTCATTACTTTTTATGTGTTTGGAGGTAACTTCCTGCATCCATTACCGGGATCAGGGCATTTTTAAAATCTTTTTCATTTCGCGTAATGATCACATCACAGTTTGCAGCGATGGCGCTGAAATACTGCATGGCATCTTCAAAGTCTTTAAAACCGGATAGGATTGCCTTCTCAATTACTTCATCATCCATAATTGACATGCTGCAAATCAGTTTGAATTTCCGGATCTTTTCAAGGGCAACTTTAGCATTTTCATATTTTGAGAGCAGGTAATAAGCATTTGCGATCGAAGTCGGAGAAGTATAGACCTTTATTTTCTTTTTGTCTGCTAATGTCAAAATTTTTGCTGCAGGTTCATAAACGTTTTCTCTTTCTCCCAAAAAATCAATAATGATATTTGTGTCTAAAAAAATTCGCTCCATATCATTGATACTTTTTGTTTAGAAAGTCAAGATATTCCTGTCTTGCCTTTCTATCATCTATATTTGCAGGAATACTTTTTCCACTTGAAATACTTTTTACAAAAGGTGAGATTTCAAAGTCATCATTTGGGTCGCGTGTTAACGAATCAAGATAATTTTCAATTAATCTTGATAAGCTCGTTTTTTTATTGGAAGCGTAGCGCTTGGCACGTTCAATCACAGTTTCGTTCAGCTTTAATGTCAGTTTATTGTCCATATCACATCTGTTTAGTACGGACAAATATATAAAATTTATACGTATAATCAAAACAAATTTGTAATTTTCAGGCTTTTCACCCCCCACTTGCCATTCAACCCTTTCAGGGTTGTTTCCTCTGTTGCCTTTTATCCCCCAACTTTGTTGGGGGCTATTCACATGTAAGCCCTTCGGGCTTGTAGGCACAACCTGAAACCTTAAAAGGTTTTAGTTTTGGGTTCCAGATTTGAAGTTGAATGAACAAATAATAAACCATAAACCTGGACCTGCAACCTGTAACTTGCAACCCGAAACCACACAAGGGTATAAGGTGAAAGGCATAAGGAATAGGGCTTTCAGTGATTTTCATTACCCTTTCTCCATCCTTTTACAACCCGAGACCTCAAACTTCAAACCCGAAACCTGCAACTTGCAACCCGAAACTATAAACATGGAACCTGCAACCCTAACCCGCAACAGCCATCAAATCTCAGATTTCAAATCCCCCCGCACCTCCAAACTTCAAACTATAAACCCGAAACTTTTTTACTCCCCCACCCACCCTCCAGGCTCTTTCAGGGCTTTAATTATAGTAAACAGGGCAATCCCAACGGATGAAAAAGGACAGTACATATTACCGGGAGCTGATGCTCCGCTACCTTGATAACAGGTGCACGCGGGAAGAAGCGGAGGAAATACTCGACTATATCGGCAAAGACGATTCCAACCGCCTGCTGCTTGAACAGCTGCAGGTCTCCTATAAAGCTTCCCTGCAGGAAGATGGTTTGCCTGAAGCTACCGGGTGGAGCGACCGGGTAAGAGCCGAGCTGCTGAAAAAAGCAGGTGCCGGCACTTCAGTTCCTTTTTATAAAAAACGAACCTTCCATGCCGCTGCGGCAGTTATTTTACTATTGCTTTCTGCAAGTATATTTTTTTATGTCAGCAGCGGCCGGCAGGCAGCGCCTCCCGATACGGCGTCAGAAAGAAAAAATGACACCATCGTGCCGGGGGGAGACAGGGCTACACTGACGCTGGCGGATGGCTCTGTAATTGATTTAAATGAGACGGGGAACGGGGATGTAGCGCTTCAGGGGAATGTAAAAGTGATAAAAGCAGGAGGAAAAATAAATTATACTGCTTCCGATGCCGGCAGCAGCGCGGTGGTATATAATACAATTACCACACCCCGTGGCGGACAATATGCCGTGGTATTGGCCGACGGCAGTAAAATATGGCTGAACGCGGCATCCTCGCTTCGGTTTCCTACATCCTTTAACGGCGCCGACAGGAGAGTGGAGCTGACAGGTGAAGGGTATTTTGAGATCGCCCGGAGCAAATCACCCGGTGGGAAAAAACAACCGTTTTATGTAACGATCAATGCGGCGTCCGGCAACGGGGGCATTGTTGAAGTGCTGGGCACACATTTCAATATAATGGCCTACGATGAAGAAGGAGAGATCAATACCACCCTGCTGGAAGGAGCTGTAAAACTAAATATGCAGGGACAAAATGTGCAATTGCGGCCCGGGCAGCAGGCGCATGTAACAAAAGCAGGGCAACAAGTAGAAGTATTGGCGGATGTGGATATTGAAAGCGTGACGGCCTGGAAAAACGGCGAGTTCAGGTTCGACAATACGGATGTAAAAGCCATCATGAGGCAGATAGGGCGCTGGTACGATATCAGCATTACGTACGATAAAAATGTTCCTGAAATAGGGCTTTCGGGAAAAATCAAGCGGGAAAACAATATAGAGCAGTTGCTGGAGATACTGGAAGCCACTCATAAAGTCCGCTTCAGGATAGAAGGGAAAAATGTATTTGTAACGCCTTACAAAAAATGATAAACGCTTTCATTGCTTAACCAAAACTGTAATTGACATGAAAAAGAAGTAATGTACCAGGAAGCCTGAAGCAAAACCGGAAATGCGGTCAACATTCCCGGCGATTGATCGGGCTGTTCAAAAAATTCAAACTGTGAGACTTAAATTTTTTAACCCAAACATTCCAAATTTATGGATTCAAGACCGTTTTACCAAGCGCTCCGATGCTATGGTAAGCCTTTTACTCAAAAGCTGTTGATTATGAAACTGACTGCAGTTTTAATCCTCGCATTCACGCTTAATCTTAATGCAAAATCTTTTTCACAGAAAGTAAGCATTGCCGAAAAGAACATTTCCCTGGTAAAAGTATTCAGGCTGATGGAAAAGCAAACCGGCTACGCTTTTTTCTATGAAAAAAAGATAGTACAAAAAGCCGACCCCGTTTCGCTCAACGTACAAAATATGGAGTTGACCGAGGCATTGAAGATCTGTTTTAAGGAGCAGCCGCTCGTATATGAAATAAAATACAACACCGTTATCGTCAGGGAAAAGGAAATACAGCCTGCCCCTTCCGTACAAGGTGAGGTTACGCTGCCTCCGCCCCCCATCACCATACAGGGAAACGTAAAAGATGAAGCGGGTAATCCCCTGGCAGGAGCTTCCATAAAGTTGAAGGGCACGGAGAGAGGTACCACAACGGATGGCAATGGCAACTTTACCCTTCAGCTACCCGATGCAGCGGGAACATTAACGATTTCCTATGTGGGACATGAAACGGTTGAGATACCGGTTTCAAAAGAAACTTTCCTGCGTATCGTTTTAAAACCGGCAGTTACAAGCTCGCAGGAGATAGTGGTGACCGCATTGGGCATTAAACGGGATAAAAAGGCGCTGACTTTCGCCACCGGCGAATTGAAAGGAGAAGATTTTGCCAATTCAAAAGAAACCAACCTCGGTTCTGCGCTTTCCGCAAAGGTGGCCGGCGTTCAGGTAACGGCTTCCGCGGCCGGCATGTCCGGCGCTTCCCGTGTTATCATACGCGGCAACTCTTCGCTTTCGGGCAACTCGCAGCCCCTGTATGTAATTGATGGCGTACCTATTGATAACTCAAACAGGAGAAGCCTCGGCTCACAGACTTTTGCCACCGGTGTAGATGGCGGGGACGGTATATCCAACATCAATCCTAATGATATTGAATCAGTAACCGTGCTGAAAGGGCCTAATGGCGCCGCGCTTTACGGGCAGTTGGGCGCCAACGGGGTAGTGATCATTACTACCAAATCGGGCGCGCGTAACCGTAAGACTAATATCAGCTACGACGGTAGCTATTCCTCGGGCAATGCGCTGGTACAGCCGGATTATCAAAATGTATACGGGCAAGGCTTTAATGGGCAGTTTACATTTTACAGGCAGGCAGATGGCACCGTAGTGCCGTATGATCCTGCTTTAACCGGAGGTATACCCAAGATGAGTGGCGGCAGGAACCCAACCAGTCGCGGAAGTTGGGGACCCAAAATGAATGGGCAGCTTATAGAAGATATGTGGGGAGATACCACAGCCTATTTACCGATAGAAAACCCGTATACCGCGTTTTTTCAACCCGAAAAAATGCTGATGAATACACTGAGCGTTGATGGCGGCGGAGAAAAGACAACTTATTATGCCTCTATCTCCAACCTGAACAACGATGGTTTTCAGCCAACCAATACACTTAAAAGAAATTCCGCGACCGTAAAAATTTCAACAGACATCGCTAAAGGGTTGAACCTGGATGTGAAAGCCAATTATATCCGGCAGGATGTGGTAAACCGGCCGCACCTGGGCGATGACGGGCAGAACCCGGTATATCGTTTCCTGTATATCCCCAGGAGCCTAAGTATGGATGGGCTCAGGAGGTATGAGTATACCGCCAAAGACATACAAAGAACCCGGGATATCGGGGGCGCAGCGTTCTTTGTAGGCGGAGAAAAAATATTTGAAAGCAATTCTGTAACATCCAACCCTTTCTGGACGATCAACAACAGTCATAATGAAGACCAGCGCGACCGCCTGATCGCTTATGCCAAACTGAGCTACCAACTGGCAAAGGGCATTTCTGTACAGGGCCGCTATGGAACTGATTTTTACTACGAACGCCAGTATGGCTGGGATGCAGTTGGTACAAGGATACAGCAAACAGGAAGGGTTTTTGAAAACAATGTGTATAATAAAGTCGAAAACGCTGATGTGCTGATCACTGCTTCGCGGGATATAGGGGAGTTCTCCTATTTTGTGAACCTCGGGGCCAACCATCAGAAAAACCGTTATCGCCTTACCGGTAATACCGGTACCCAGTTAAGCATTCCTAAGTTATATGCTATTGGAAAAACGCTTTTGAACACACCCAGTCTGGAGGTTTCCGAATATGATATTAACTCCGTGTATGGCGCTGCCAACTTCGGATACAAGAATATATACTTCATTGATGTTACCGCAAGGAATGACTGGTCTTCTACATTGCCTGTTAAGAACAACTCGTTCTTCTACCCCTCGGTTGGGGCAAGCGTAATACTTACAGACGCGTTCAATATCAATAGCTCTTTCCTGGATTATGCCAAGATACGCGGCTCCTGGGCGCAGGCAGGCCGGTCCGGCGACCCTTATAATACTGTAGGTTATTTCGGGTTGAATGCAAATACATTCCAGAACCAGCCGCTTGCCGGTTATACAGATGTAATTACGGATCCTAACCTGAAAAATGAATTGAAAACATCTTACGAAGTAGGTGCGGAATTAAGGTTTTTGAAAAACAGATTATTGATAGACTTCACTTACTATTATTCAATCACCAGCAACCAGATATTACCGATCACCATTGCACAGTCTACAGGATACAGCACCAAGCTCACCAATTCCGGGCGTATCCAGAACAAAGGAGTTGAGCTGCTGATCTCCGGTACGCCTGTTAAGCTCGCCAATGGATTTAAGTGGGAATCGAGCTTCAATTTTGCGGCTAACCGCAACAAGGTGCTGGAGCTTATAGAAGGGGTTTCGGAATTTACCGTGGGTTCAGACAGGAATATCCGCATAACGGCTGTGCCGGGAAAACCATTTGGCGTGCTCAATGCAGCAGACTATGCCTATGCCCGTGACGATAAAGGCAACAAGCTGATTGACGACAATGGGCTACCGGTCGTAAAATCAATCTCTACCCTTGAAATAGGAAATGCAAATCCAAAATGGACAGGCGGCTTTGCCAATAATTTTTCTTACAAAGGATTTTCGCTCAGCACGCTTATTGATATGCGCCGCGGAGGTATGATCTTCTCTCAGGGAAGGGTGCAGGAAGCGGCTTACGGCACTTCGAAGCGAACATTGGAAGGAAGAGAAGGAGGACTGCTGGTGGATGGTGTTAAAGCCAGGCTGGAAAATGGTGTTTGGGTAGCTACAAGTGAAAAGAATACAGTAACAACCACAGCCCAGGCTTACTGGAACCGGGTTGCCCCCGACAAGGGATTTGCCGTGGCAGAAGAATTCATCTATGATGCCAGCTATACCGCCATCCGCGAAATACGCCTGGCTTACCAGTTGCCTGCCAAATGGTTTGCCGGTACCAAAGTGCTTTCAGGAGCATCCATGGCTGTTTACGGAAGAAATCTCGGCTACCTCGAACGTCATACCGATGGGTTTTCACCGGAAAATGCTTCAGTGAATGTGAATAGCGGAACACTTGGAATGGAAGGACATTCTCTCCCGATGATGAGAACATTTGGCATTGATGTGAATGTAAGATTTTAGAAAGGAATATAACAAAAGGCATTTGCCGATATCTAAAACATAATGTTATTACATATGAAACTATATAGAAACCTGCGCGTAAGCGCTGCTATGCTGGGCGCTGTCGCCTTGTTGACCGCCTGTACAAAAGGTTTTGAAGAATTAAATATTTCTCCAACGCAACCTGCTTCAGTTCCACCTGAATACATTCTTTCAAATGTGCAGCTGAGCGGGTACCTCACCGAAGGTGCCAACTGGTGGCAGGTAGGATCGTGGGTAGAACAATGGGCCAGCGGAAACCTTTCAGCGCCATCTCAATACCTGGAAGACCGCGACATATATGAAACCCGGAACTGGGCTGCTCATTACGGGTATATCCACAACCTGTCGCAGATACGGAACCGTTTGCTGAAGGGACAGGAAGAAACCGAAGCGGGTAAAACCAAGCTGGCTATTGCAAAGATCAATGAATTGTATATATGGCAACGGATGACTGATTTCTGGGGAGATATTCCTTATTCCGAAACCGGGTTACCCGAGTCGGATCTCGTGCTAACGCCGAAATACGATACCCAGCAGGACATCTATAAATCCATGCTTTCTGAGCTGGACCTGGCGATGAGCCGGCTGAGCGCCTCAGATTTGTCGTATGGCAACGCCGACCTGGTATACAAAGGAAATGTAAATGCCTGGAGGAAATTCGGGAATATGTTAAAGTTACGGATGGGCTTCAGGTTGCGCTATGCAGATCCCGCGCTGTCGCGCAAAACAGTGGAAGAAGCGCTTGCCGGGCCTATATTTGAAAGCAATGCCGACAACGCAAAAATGCCTACCAATCCGCAGGACGGATTTGCTTTAGGCTATCACCCCGTAATAGGCGGCTATAACGGGAGCAAGGAACTGAACCAGCTGGCAGCTCCTTTTATTGATATGCTGCTTGCTAAAAATGATCCGAGACTTCCCAAAATTGCAGAGCCTACCGAAAATTCGAAAAAAGCCGGTAATCCTCTCTACCGCGGACTTGGAGTGGCACTCGGCCAAAACGTGATCATTAACAGGGATGATTATTCATACGGCACCATTTCCATATACAATGACAGGAAGTTTACCTTCCCGTATTTATTTATGGCCTATTCCGACCTGTGCTTTTATAAAGCGGAAGCAGCATTGCTGGGCTGGGCAGGACTTACTCCGGGTGATGCTGAAACATTTTACCAGGAAGGGATAAGGACTGCTATGAAAGTGGATCCCTATAACATACCTGATGCGGACATTGCTACTTACATCGGCAACGAAGGAACACTTTCAGGAACCGAAGAAGAGCAACTCGAACAGATCATGGATCAGAAATGGATCAGCCTGTTCATGCGGCATTATGAAGCGTATGCCGAATGGCGGCGCACCGGCTATCCTACACTGGTTCCCGGACCCAGCCAGGGAGTTACCAATGGTACAATACCACGCAGGGGCGTTTACTCCGGCACTGAGCGTTTCCGCAACCCGGATGAGTACAATGCCGCCGCTGCACGCATGTCAAACGGCGACAGCTATTTGAGCAAAGTATGGTGGGATAAAAAATAAAGCCGGACGATTAACACCCGCTACAGCGGGGAAATTATATACGGCAGGGGGCTGACCCAAAAGGTCGCTGAACGTCATTGCGAGTAACCGATTAGAGGAACTAAAGCGCTTTGAAGATGACATTGAGAGCAGGGTCTTAAAATTGCTAAAAGCGGTAATTTATGGCAGCGTAGCAGTTTGCTCCGTTAGTGATTTGTACCAGACTGCGAGTTTTGCGTCAAAGAAAAGCATAGCACTTTTTGGTGATGCTTCTTTTAACCAGAAAGAAGTATTCCCGTATGGCAGCCAGCCTTTTAATACCAGCGTTCTTTGAGCCATAAATTACCTTGTTGGTGGGCATTAATAAGTAAAATTATGGAAAAGGTTACGGTATTTGAAACGGTTTATGAACATGCAGCGGGTATTGATATAGGGGCTGAAAAGATCTTTGTATCGGCAGATGGTAGTGAAGTGGAAAGTTTTGATACGTTTACGTCAGGCTACTACCAATGTATAGAATACCTTCATCAAAAGGGAATTACCGTTGTAGCGATGGAAGCTACCGGAGTATATTGGGTAGCCCTATATGCTATGCTTGAAAGCTGCGGATTGCGGGTGTGCCTGGTAAATCCCAAAGAAACCAAGCAGGTTAAAGGAAGAAAACCGGATGTCAAAGATTGTCAATGGATACGGTAACCGGGATGGTCAGTATTTGTTAAGCCTGTGCAATAAGCGGATCAGGGAAAAGAAATCAGATCTGGTGTTAAAGGTCCTGTAAGGCAACTATAATGATACCTGGTTATTTATGCTGGAACAAAATCTGCATATGTGGGAGCTACATCATCATCAGCTAATAGTAATAGATAAGCGTTTAGAGCTCCTGTTGCAAAAGATGACCAAAGAAAACAGGCGGCAGAATTAAAAGGCAGCCCCATCCGTCATCATGCCCCCAAAATAGAAGGACTACACGGAATGCTTATTCAGCTATACGGTGTAAGCATGAGCAGTATTTCGGGTATAAACGATTATACCCTTTTGAGGCATATAGGAGAAAGCGGAACAGCTATGAGCCGTTTTCCAAACAAAAACCATTTTGCAAGCTGGTGCAGCTTATCGCCCAAAGATCATCAAAGCGGCAGGGTCAAAAAACGGGTAAAAGGAACAAAAGGTAATAAAGCGGGTCAGATATTTAAAGAGGTAGCTCAGGCACTACTCAATAGTAAGCATATAGCTATCGGAAGTTTTATGCGCAAGCTAAGAGCAAAGAAAGACTCAGCCATCGCTATTAAAGCAGGCGCCAGGAAACTGGCAATTGCATATTACAATGCACTTACTAAAGGAATAGATTATGTGGAACAGGGAACAAAAAGATATGAAGAACAAATTAAACAAAGGGAAAAGGCATCTTTATTTAATCTTGCTAAAAAGCACAACTTCGAACTTGTTGAAAAACAGGCTATAGCTTAAGGTGTCATTGGCAGGGAGGAATCCCGACTGTGTCGGGAAAGCAATCCCATTGAACGATAACGGATCAAGTATTTGGGATTGCTTCTCCCCCCGAACGTTCGGGGGCGGCTGCCAATGACATATCATCCGGTTTGCTATTTATCAACTGGTTATGAACTTCAATTTGTTGTTCCACAAACCCGGTTTTCCTTTCAACTACAATCCCTCCGCTTTTTTCTGTTACTTTTTTGCGGAAAAAAGTAACCCAAAAGCCGCCGGGAAATTATTACCGCAATTTCCCGGAACGCTCTGATGAAGCTTTAGTACTACTGTGAATTCAGCAACAGAGCCCTGATACGTTTGCTGATAACTTAGCCGACTTAGGATACTTACAAATCAGAAAGCTGTGACAAACAAATGCAACTTGTCACGGCGCAATGATGGGGGCGCCGCCTAATTAGTAACTCGCAATGACGACCTTTTTGGTCAGCCCCTTTATGCTAATTCCATCCTCCCCCCAACGCCCTGTAAATATTGGTTACTGCGTTGAACTGGCGAAGCTTGGTTTCTATCAGTTCCATCTTCGACTCCAAGGCATCTCTCTGGGACAATAACACCTCCAGGTAATCGGCGCGGGCCGATTTGAAGAGCGCATTGGAAATGCTGATGGTAGCTGTAAGTGTCTCCACCTGTTTGGCTTTCAGATCATATGCCTGCTGTTGATTTTTAATATCGGAAAGCCCGGTAGACACTTCAATGTATGCATTGAGTACAGAGCGTTCATAATTATATATTGCCTGTATCTGTCTTGCATTGGCATTGTAGTATGCTGCTTTGATAGCGCTTTTATTGATCAGCGGACCGGCAAGATCGCCTGCGAGGGAGAACAACAACGATTCGGGAAATTTTACAAGGTAGGAAGGATTGAAAGCCTGGAAACCGAGTCCGGCGGAAATGTTGAAAGAAGGATAAAATTCCGCTTTTGCTATTTTAACATCCAGCTTTGCCGCCTCAAGATCCAGCGCCGCCTGTTTGATATCGGGCCGGTTTTGCAATAACTGCGAGGGAATACCTGCGGATACCTGCGACGGAACAAGGCTTAAAATACCTGTCGTATCCCTGTCGATGTGCTGCGGATAACGGCCCAGCAGGTAATTAATGAAGTTTTCTTTTTCCTGTATCTTTTGCAGGATATCAAATTCAAGGCTTTGCGAGCCGAGCACTTCGCCTTCAAATTTTTTAACTGCCAGTTCGGTGGCTGCTGCCGCCTGCTTTTGAATGCGCACAACAGTAAGAGCGTTTTGCTGCAGTTGTATGGTTTGGCGTACAATCTGCAATTGATTGTCAAGCGCAAGTAATTCGTAATAGGAATTGACTATTTCAGCAATAAGACTGGTCACTACAAAATTCCTTCCTTCTGCTGTTGACAGGTAGCGCGTAAAGGCTGCCTGTTTTGCATTGCGTAATTTTCTCCATATATCCGCCTCCCAGGATGCCGTAATTCCCAAACGGTAATCAGGCAACCATTCGGGCACCTGTTTCCCGGGAGTAATATCTGTGGAGGCATCCCCTGCACCCTGGCTGGTATAACGTCCTGTTTTATCAATCCCCGCACCTAATCCTCCTTCTGCAAAAGGCAAAAGTTTTCCATGCCTGGCGCGTATCTCATTCCGGGCTATCTCTATTTCCTGCAAAGTAATAGCCAGCTCCTGGTTATTTTTCAGCGCTGTATCAATCAGGCTGATAAGGCGGCTGTCTGCAAAAAACGTTCTCCAGCTAATGATACCGCTGTTTACAGTATCCGTGCTGCCACCAAAATCAGCAGGAGGTGCTTTTGGCTGTGGCGCCTGCACGAGCGAAGGTGTTTTGCAACCTGCATACAGCATGCAGGTGAAGGCAATGCCCGTGATCAATATATTTTTTACTGATTTCATTATGCGTTATCTATATCTTCTGTTAATGGATTTTCCTCTTCGCCTTCCACTATAATATGTTTCTCGGATATTTTGGCGAAAATGTAATAGATACCTGGTATGATCAGCACACCGAACAGGGTGCCGAATAGCATTCCTCCCGCAGCAGCAGTGCCAATGGTTTTATTGCCGAGCGCCCCCGGGCCCGTAGCAAAAATCAATGGTACCAGGCCTGCTATAAAAGCGAACGATGTCATGACGATCGGTCTTAAACGTGCAGCAGCGCCATCTACCGCCGCCTGCAAAGGCGTTTGCCCGGCACGGTGTCGCTGCACCGCAAATTCCACGATGAGCACCGCGTTTTTTCCGAGTATACCGATCAGCATTACCATGGCGATCTGCGCATAAATATTATTTTCCAGCCCCATTACTTTTAACAGGAAGAAGGTTCCGAATATCCCTACAGGCAGGGAAAGCAATATCGGTAATGGCAATACAAAGCTTTCGTATTGTGCGGAAAGCACGAGGTAAACGAATGCAAGGGAAATGACAAAAATATACAGGGCTTCATTGCCCCTTCTTACCTCATCCAAAGAAATACCCGACCATTCAATACCAAAACCCCTCGGCAATTTTTTATCAGCCACTTCCTGAACAGCGGCAATGGCCGTACCGCTGCTGTAACCGGGAGCCGGCCCGCCGCTGACTTCTGAAGAATTGTACATATTATGCCTTGTTATTTCAGACAGCCCATATGTTTTTTCAATTTTCATGAATGCGGAATAAGGCACCATTTCACCTTTGTCGTTCTTCACATACAGTTTCAGGATGTCTTCCGGCAGGGCGCGGTATTGCGGCAAGGCCTGCACCATTACTTTATACGGACGGTCGTACCTGATAAAGCCTGTTTCATAGTTGCTGCCTATCAGCGTGGAAAGATTATCCATGGCATTTTCGATGGTGATGCTTTTTTGCTGGGCTTTATCATTATCGATCGAAAGCATATACTGTGGAAAGCTTGCGCTGTAAAAGGTGAAGGCAGACGTTATTTCGGGGCGTTTGCTCAACTCTTTCACGAAATCTTTACTTACTGTTTCCATTTTTTTATAGTCGCCGCTTCCCGATTTATCCATTAAACGCAATTCAAAACCACCGGCAGCGCCATAGCCCGGTAAAGCAGGAGGAGGAAAGAATTCGATGGCAGCTCCTTTAATGTTGGCTGCTTTTTCTTCCAGCTCGTTCATGATGTAATCGAGCGAATGCTTTCTTTCTCCCCAGTCTTTCAGGTTGATCAGGCAACTGCCCGAATTAGAGCCTGTGCCTTCCGACAGGATCTCATAACCTGCCATGGAAGATACAGACTTAACGTCTTCCATCTTTTCGGCGACCTTTTGCAATTCAATGGCAACCTGGTTGGTGCGCTCGAGTGTTGAGCCGGGAGGCGTAAGTATAATAGCATAAAATACACCCTGGTCCTCATTGGGAATAAAACCTGAAGGAACAGAAACGCTCATCAACCATGTACCTATGCAAAAAGCTATTAGTACAATAAATGTCAATATCCTCCTGTTCGCAATTTTTCCAACAATATTCCTGTATTTGCCCAGCAGTTGATTGAACCGGTTATTAAACCCGTCTAAAAGCCTGTACAATATGTTTTTTCTTTTAGCGCCGTGAGTATTTTTAAGGATAATGGCACACAGGGCAGGCGTAAATGTGAGCGCTACTATACCCGACAATATGATCGATGTAGCCATGGTAACGGAAAACTGCCTGTAAAACACACCTACCGGTCCGGACATGAATGAAACCGGAACGAACACTGCCGCCATCACGAGTGTAATGGCAATAATAGCGCCTCCTATTTCTTTCATGGCCGCTTTGGTTGCCGGGAGCGGTTTTAAGTGCTCCTTCTCCATTTTTACATGCACTGCTTCCACTACCACAATGGCATCATCCACCACAATACCTATAGCCAGCACCAGCGCAAACAATGTGATCATGTTAACCGTAATACCAAGCAGTTGCATAAAAAAGAACGCGCCTACCAGCGAAACAGGAACTGCCAGTGCAGGTATAAGAGTTGAACGCCAGTCGCCCAGGAAAAGGAATACCACAAAGCTTACGAGAAGAAAGGCTTCTACCAGCGTGTGTACCACTTTTTCTATAGAAGCGTCGAGAAACTTGGAAACATCATAGCTGATCTCATAATGAATGTTTTTAGGGAATGTGCCCGCCTGTATTTCCTTCATTTTTTTCTTGATGCTTTTGATCACTTCCCGGGCATTGCTTCCGTAAGACTGCTTTACCACGATGGCTGCAGACGGCTTGCCGTTAAGCGTGGAATACAGGTCATAAAACGTGCTTCCAAATTCAACATCGGCCACATCTTTTAAATGGAGCAGCTCTCCGTTGGGCGAAGCCCTGAGCACAATGTTTTCATATTCTTCTTTTGTGCTGTAGCGTCCTGCATATTTTAATACATATTCGAATGCCTGCGATTGCTTCCCTGAACTTTCGCCCAACCGGCCGGGAGATGCTTCCAGGCTCTGCTCATCCAGGGCTTTCATTACATCGTCAGATGAAATTTTATATGCCAGCATCCTGTCGGGCTTCAGCCATATCCTCATTGAGTATTCCCTGTCGCCCAATACATCGGCAAAGCCCACTCCATCCACGCGTTTCAGCTCAGACAAAATATTCAGATCGGCGAAGTTGTAAAGGAAATTTTGCTCAAGCGCGGGATCATCGCTATACAGGTTGATATACATGAGCATATTAGATTCTTCCCGTGTGATCTTTACACCCTCCCTCACCACCAACGGTGGTAATTTGTTGATTACGGACGCAATGCGGTTCTGCACATTTACGGCTGCTATATTGGGATCTGTTCCCAGCTCAAATACCACCTGTATGCTCGCTTCCCCATCATTACCGGCGTCGGCATCCATATACTTCATTCCGGGCACACCATTGATGGCGCGTTCCAGGGGAATAACAACCGCTTTTGTCATTAATTCTCCGTTAGCACCCGGGTATTCTGCCGTTACATTCACTTTGGGCGGTGAAATGGAGGGAAATTGAGTAACGGGTAATTTAAGCAGTGATAACACACCGAGAAAGACGATGATAAGGGATATGACAATAGAAAGAACAGGTCTTTGTATAAATTTATTGAACATGATTTGATGCTTACATGATGAGTACGCTGTTACCTGAGCAATTGCAGGTTGGGTAATACATCCCTGGGATCATGGTAGTCGTATTCGATCTTTTGATCTTCCTTCACGCTTTGCAAACCTTCCAGCAGTATCCTGTCCTCTTCTCCAATCCCGGAATCAATAACATATATTTCGGGCAACCTGTTTTTAATAGTAATATTCCTTGATCTCACTACATTGTTTTTATCTACCACATACACGTATATTTTATCCTGCATTTCGTAAGTGGCTTTTTGAGGAATGATCAAAACATTTTTTAACGGAATGGTCATTTGCACCTTACCCGTTTCACCATGCTTCAGCAGCATATCCGGGTTGGGGAATTTTGCCCTGAACGCTATGTTGCCGGTTTCGTTGTCGAACTGGCCTTCAATGGTTTCTACAATGCCTTTGTACTTATGCATCTGGTTGTTGGCAAGCAGCAGCTCCACATGATGAAGACTGGTGGTATCGCCCTGTGCTTTATAATCGAGATATTCTTTTTCAGGCACATTGTAATACACAAATACGGACTTATTGTCTGACAATGTGGTTAAAAGTGCCCCTTCATCGATCATGCTTCCGAGCTTTAAAGGAATCCTGTCAATTACTCCGTCAAACGGCGCTTTGATTTCAGTAAGAGAAAGATGGAGTTTGGCAAGCGCCATGTCTGCTTTTGCTTCATCAAGCTTTGCCTGGGCAATGGCCGATTCGGATTTTGAAACAATATTTGAATCAGCCAGCGTTTTCGCATTTAACATTTCCAGCTCCGCTTCTTTTACTGCAGCCTGCGCTTTCAGATATTCCGTTTCATACATGGCAGGCATGATATTAAACAAAACCTGTCCGGCTTTAACATAGCGCCCTTCGTCTACGTTTATCCGCTGGAGATAGCCTTTTTCAAAAGCCCTTATTTCAACATTCCTTACAGACTGGATCTGGGCAACATACTCTTTGGCGAAAACGGTATCTGCTTTCAGCGGGCTGGTTACGGAATACTTTACCCGTTCTTCCGATTCATTTTTTTTATTTGTACAACTTCCACCGATAACGAGGGAGCATAAGATTACCGGCAATAAAATCCTGTTCATTGATCTTAAATGAATTTAAAATAGCGATCTGTAAGGTTAAAGGCTAAAGGTTTGACAAGAAGGGGTCTTCATTATTTACATAATTCAAATGATATACTGCTCTTGCTCAACCAGGGCTGTTATTCTTTTACGGATGCAAACATAATCCTCCAAAAAAAAATTACTGTATTTGGGAAGGTCGTTAACAACAGGTTTACAATAAGATGAAATGTTGCTAACGGCGATAACAATTCGTTAATAAACCGGATACAATAACAGCCCTGCTTTGAGCCAGGCTTTAACGGTATTTCCTGCTTTAGCAATAAAAATAGTGCTCACCGAAAGTAAATGCGCCCAATTGCATAAGTTGCTGCCTTGATAACTTGATTTAATCTTCCCTTTATTTTAAATCAGTCCAAAGAACCGGATAATATTGTTCAAAAACCTGCCAATACCGTGAAAGAAGCTTTTACAGATCAGGGATAAATTTGTCGTTGATTAAATCAAATCTAAAAAACTACTTATGAAGTGCTTGCTTTATCTTGCGCTTACATTATTTGTAAGCCTGCATTCTTTCGCACAAAGCAACACGGTTAAAGGAGCAGTTACCGATGATAAAGGTAATCCGTTACCCGCCACCAGTGTTGTTGAAAAAGGAACTCCCAACGGAACAACAACGGATCAAAACGGGAATTTTACCATCACTGTAAAACCTAATGCCGTATTAGTGATCAGCTCCGTTGGTCATGAAACAACAGAGTTCCAGCTAAAAGGACAAACCGTTGTAAGCGTTATGCTTGCATCTGCCGGGAAAAGTTTGACAGATGTGGTAGTGGTAGCATATGGTACACAACGACGTACTACCATGACCAGTTCCCAATCCTCCATCTCTTCTAAAGATTTTGAAGGGCAGCCTGTAACCCGCATAGACCAGGCGCTGCAGGGCCGTTCCAGTGGTGTGCAGGTGACCAACACCTCAGGTGCACCGGGCAGCGATGTAAGAATAAGGATACGCGGCGCCAATTCAATTAACGGGGATAACGGGCCGCTATATGTTATAGATGGTTTTGTTGGCGGTGATTTTAATATCATCAACCCCGACGATGTTGCTGATATACAGATACTGAAAGATGCTGCAGCTACCGCACCTTATGGAAGCAGGGGTGCTAACGGCGTTATCATCATCACCACAAAAAAAGGTGTTAAAGGTAAAACCAGTATCAGCTTTAATACCAGGCAGTCGTTATCTGATGTAATAAAAAAATATGATAAGCTTACGGCTGCGGAGTATGCCGAGGTGGTAAACCAAAGAAGACAATTGACCGGTACAGACCCGTATTATACTGCCGAACAGATCAATAACTTCAAAACCAATCCGGTTAAAGACGCACAGGATGAGATTTATCGCCGTGCTGCAGGGCAGCAATACGAGCTGAACCTGAGTGGCGGTACAGATAAAACAACCTATTTCATCTCCGGAGGCTACCAGGATCTGCAGGGTGTTATTGTAGGTTCAGGGTATAAGTTTTACAATATAAGGTCCAATATCAATACATCGCTTAGCGATAAGTTGTCTGCATATATTAACGTAAATGCTTTTGTCCGCAACAACCGCAATACTTCTTTAAGAGCAGGCACTCAGAATGCTGTTGTTGAATCTGTAGCATGGTCGCCTTCTGTTAATGTAATTGATGCGGATGGAAACCCTGTTAAAACCGACCCGCTTGGCGCACAATTTTATAACCCGGTGGCGGAAGCGTTGCACAGGGAAGGGTTAAACGACAATTATAATGCAAACATAGCCGGCGGCTTTTTGTACAGGATTGTAAATGGTTTAACGTTCAACCTGCAATATGGTGTTAATTACTCAAACGGAGAGTACAGGGGTTTCGGTGATAAATACGTGGCCGAAAATGTATATGCCGGAAGGAGTACCGGAACATCGCTCACCTTGCAAAATATCAATACCTTAAATTATAAAGCTACTTTTAACGGGGTGCATAACCTTGATCTGACAGGAGTACTTGAACTTCAAAAAGAAAAGTACAGCGGGTTTAATATAGATGTCAGAAACCTGATCTACCCGGCTTTCAAGTGGGACAATTTAAGGCTTGCTGATCTTACAGGCGCAGGTGCAGGCTATTCAAATGCATCTTTGTTCTCGCTTTTCGGGCGCGTTAATTATAATTATGATGAACGATACCTGTTAAGCGCTACCATCAGGCGGGATGGCTCATCCCGGTTCAGGGGCGATAACAGGTACAGCTATTTCCCTTCTGTTGCTGCAGGCTGGGTGATCAGCAAAGAGAATTTTATGGCTGATCAGGGCCTGTTCAGCCTGTTGAAGCTCACCGCCAGTTGGGGGCTTACCGGCAACCAGGCTATTGGAGCGTACAGCACCTTGTCTACCTATGCCAGCCTTAACACTACCTTAAGTGCAGACGGATCTGTGCCTGCGATATTAATAGACCGCGCTGCCAACCCTGATTTGAAATGGGAGACCACGGAGCAAAAAAACCTGGGTTTGGAAATGGGCGTATTGAAAAACAGGTTGAAAGCCCGGTTTGATTATTTTACCAAAGACACAAGAGACCTTCTTTTTTGGGTAGGATTGCCTGCATACACCGGCGGTGGCGCTATTATGAGAAATGTGGGCAATGTACAAAACAAAGGCTGGGAGCTTGAAATAAGCGGTACACCTGTTGTTACTGAGCATTTCAGTTGGAACAGCTCATTCAACTACTCGGCGGTGAATAATAAAATAAGGACATTAGCCGATGGAAAAGCTGAGCAAACATGGGATTCCGATATTGGCTGGGGCGCTACTGTTTATCCGGAGTATTTATTAAAAGTAGGCCAGCCTATGGGCGCCATGTATGGACTTAATTATTTAGGTACATGGAAACCGAAAGACGAAGCAGAGGCTGCACAATTCAATGAAAAGCCCGGCGATTCGCGTTACCAGGATGTGAATGGAGATCATGTAATTGACGCGAATGACCTGACCATTATAGGTTATGGTTTGCCCAAGTATACCATGGGATGGAACAATACCTTTACTTACAAAGGATTGGAATTAAATATACTGCTGCAGGGTGTTTACGGCTTTGATAAGCTGAACTTTATTTATGCGATGGGAATGACCGCCTATGGCGATTTCAGGCAACCTACTTTAGCAGATATTAAAAACAGGTATGTACCGGGCGTTAATGAAACATCAGATATACCTGCATTCAGCACTACCAATAAAAACTATGTGCAATCATCAAGGTTTATTTCCAAAGGTGATTTTACAAGAATAAAAAATGTTAGTCTCGCGTATACACTTCCCAAAAAGTTAATAAGAAATATTGCTGACATCCGGTTATTTGCGAGTGTTACCAATTTATACACTTTCACAAAATACAGTGGTATGGATCCTGAAGCCGCCAATACCGGTTCAGGCAGCGACCCGGCTCAAAGCTTTGATTACGGTGGTTATCCTATTCCAAGAACATTTACCGGAGGTATAACATTAACTTTTTAACACACAAACTTTATAACAATGAAAGCTATATATAGTATTATGCTGATAGCAACGGTGGCGGGCTCATTTGGCTGTAAAAAATTCCTGGATGAAGATCCGAGAGGCTTGCTTTCCGGCGATGCAGCTATTGCAGATGAAGACGGACTTAATGCTCAGTTATCCGGAGCATACAGTACACTGATAGGAAGCTGGGACCAGGGCTTTGCTACTGCCGCTGCCATAGCTTCTACCATGGGCGGCGATGATGTTACCACACATCCCGAATCGAACAAAGCAGATTTCAGGGAATTTGATCAGTTCAATGTAACTTCCTTTAATGCAAGGTCTGTTGCTCTATGGAACGGGTGTTATAAAACCATCCAGTCATCGAACAACATTATCAATAACTATGCTACAACTGCGGGCAATGAGGATAATATAAAACAGATCGTGGGTGAGGCTTATTTTTTAAGAGCCTTCTCCTATTATTACCTGGTAAGGTTTTGGGGTAAGATACCCATTATTACAACAGAGGTATATTCTCCTGATCTTTTAACAGTTGCCAGGAATGAAATTACCGATGTATATAAGCTGATTGAAGAAGACCTGAATAAGGCGAAGGATATGATAGGCAATACCAAATTATCCAGCGGCAGGATCAACAAGGGAACAGTGTTAGCATATCTTGCCGATGTATGCCTTACACAAACCGGATGGCCCGTAAAGAACAGCGCTAAAGCCGCTGAGGCAGCAGGGTATGCTAAACAGGTTATGGATAATAAAGCAACCTACGGATTCGATTTATATCAGGGCGGCTTCTTAAAAATGTTCGCAGGCGGCACTCCCGAGGAAGTTTTTGCTTTGCAAACAGACGGAAATGTTACAGAGAACTTATTCTACGGGCAATCCGGGCAGCCGGTTGATATTGACGGATGGAATGACTTTCAGTCAGAGATCAATTTCTTTATTGATTTTCCTGCAGGCGAGAGAAAAGACGCCACCTTTCTTACTTCGGTTGAAAAAAACGGGCAAACCATTCAATGGCAAAACTTTGAGCTAAAGCATCCCTATTACAAGAAGTTCTGGATACAGGATGGCAATGCTTATACCTATCACTCCAAAAACCCTATTATTTTAATGCGTTATGCAGAAGTGCTTTTGATTTATGCGGAAGCGCAGGCAAGAAGTGCTAACCCTGATGCGAGTGCCTATAATGCCATTAATGCCGTAAGGCAAAGAGCAGGCTTGGGGAATTTAACCGCAGGACTTAACAGTGACGATTTTATAAAAGCCGTTATACAGGAAAGGGCATGGGAATTTGCTGCGGAATGGCACCGTTGGTTTGATATTGTAAGAGCGGAAATTGTTCAGGAAGCCAATGCAAATCGTCATGCAAACGAAATTTCTTTGATTGGAAATCCCGGTGATCAGTCTAAATGGTTGTTGCCGATACCTGCGGGAGATGCAAGCATCAATCCTAATCTTAAATAAGAAGTGTACCTGGGTGCATTTACCTTCGGTGATAAAGTTCAACTTTTCGCATGTAAGCACTACTGCTACGGTAGATTCCTCTCCCAACCGAGGGTCGGGAGAGGAATGACAAACTATAATAGTACAAATGCTGAACGATTGCTTTACTGCTGAATGTATCTCTGTCGCCTGTCATGCCGAGGCACGAGGCATCTGCAGAATACTGCCTATGTGCCAAAGATGAAATACACCATGTAATTGCATACACAATAACTTTTCTCATTTTTTGTGAAACGGCAAATGTGAGCATCTCATATTTGCCGTTTCACACTTAGCTTAATTGTTATTACATATGAAGAGATATTTACTGATAGCATTCGCTTTAATGTATTGCGTTAATAGCAATGCACAACAAAACAGGGGATTGCTTAAGGTTACCTCCAATGGTCATTACCTGCAATATGAAGATGACACTCCCTTCTTCTGGCTGGGCGATACCGGCTGGGAGTTGTTTCACCGCCTTACTTTGGAAGAAATTACACAATACCTCGACAACCGAAAAAGCAAAGGCTTTAATGTAATACAGGCAGTTATTCTTGCAGAGTTAGATGGCATGCATACGCCCAACAGGTACGGCGACTATCCGCTGACTGATAACAACCCCGATCAGCCCAATGAAAAATATTTCAGGCTTGTAGATACGGTGGTAGCTATGGCGGCTGAAAAAGGAATTGTAATGGCTTTGCTGCCTGCCTGGGGCGATAAGGTAACGCTCAAATACGGTGGTAAAGGCCCTGTAATTTTTAACCCTGAGAATGCATACCGGTATGGAAAGTTTTTAGGAGCGCGTTATAAGCACGCTGATAATATTGTATGGATACTTGGCGGAGACCGCCCGCCGCAGGATGATAAAGACGACTGGAAGCCGGTATATGCCGCTGTGGCCAAAGGCATTGATGAAGGCTCCGGAAAACATTTCCTTAAAACTTTTCACCCCGGCGGTTATGTATGGGAAAGCTCTGTTTACCTGCACAATGAGCCCTGGATGGATTTTAATATGATCCAGTCGGGACATGCTGAGCTGGACCAGCCGGTATGGAAAAATATTTTGAAAGACTGGAACCTTAAGCCAACTAAGCCCACCCTTGATGGCGAGCCCTGCTACGAAGATCATCCGATCAATCCATGGCCCACCTGGAATCCTGCCAATGGGTATTTCAGGGATTATGAAGTAAGAAAGCAGTTGTACCGTTCCGTATTTTCCGGCGGGTTCGGTGTTACCTATGGTCATCATTCCGTATGGCAATTTTACAATTCTTCTGTCGAAAAGCTGAATTATGCCGACATGTACTGGTATGATGCTATTGACAGGCCGGCTGCTTTCCAGGCTGGTTATTTAAGAAAGCTGATTGAATCAAGACCGTACCTGAACAGGATACCTGATACATCGCTGGTAATAAGCGGACAGGGCAACACTAATGCATCACATATTGAGGCTTTCCGCGATGCGGATGGCAGCTATGCCATGATCTATTTACCCATAGGAAAACAGATTGAGATCAATACGGCATTGATAAAAGCAAAACGAATAAAAGCCTGGTGGTTCAACCCCGGCACAGGAAAAGTAGAAAAAACCATCTCTTTTAAAGCAACGGCAACACATTGGGTTACATCGCCTTCATTGGGCGCTAAAAATGATTGGGTGCTGGTATTGGATGATCTGTCAAAACAATATGGAGCGCCAGGTGCAAAATAACCCTGGTGGCAGGATAGTCATTATCAAGAATATGCTCAAATCACATGTAAATATTTTATTACTCCTCGCTGTTTTTTATTCAGGCGCACTTTATTCGCAAAACGTGATCAGGCTGCATCCTGATAATCGCCATTACCTGCTGTATCAGAACAAGCCCATTATCCTCATCACGGCTGCGGAGCATTATGGCGCGTTGGTTAATACCGAATTTGATTATGTTGCTTACCTCAATGCTCTCCAAAAACGGGGAATGAATTATACCCGTATTTTTTCCGGCGCCTACATAGAGGGAGAAAAAGATATTCAATGGATGCGCTATAACAATACGCTTGCTCCGAAGCCCAGCAAACTGATCGCTCCCTGGAAACGCAGTAACGTGCCTGGTTATGCTAATGGCGACAATAAATTTGACCTGGACCAATGGAATGAAGATTATTTCGAAAGGATAAAAGATATTTTAAAGCAGGCCGCAGAGAGAAGCATTATTGTGGAATTTACCCTGTTTGGCAACCAGTACAGCGACAGCGTATATGCCTGGTCACCGCTATACCCGGATAATAATATCCGGCAGGTGGGCATCAAAAGAAAAAACGGTTTCCTGGATTTTCAGTCTTTAAAAGACCCGGTGCTGGTAGCCCGGCAGGAAGCGATGGTCGTTAAGATAGTGAAAGAACTAAATGATTTTGATAACCTGTATTATGAAATATCCAATGAGCCTTATAACGAGGTGAAAGACCCTTTGCCGGTAGACCAGTGGCATGTGCATATCGCAAACCTTATTCGGGAAACGGAAAAAGAGCTGCCCAAACAACACCTAATTGCTTCTAACCAGGCCATCTTCAGTAACCCATTGGTTGATATTGCGAATTATCATTACGTGCATATACCCGACCTGCCTCGTTTTGATTCACTGCTGCTTCTCAATAAAGTGATCGGTATGGATGAAACCATGGGTACGCTGAAGGATGTGGACGCAAATGATGCGCGTGTGGAGGCCTGGGATTTTATTTTACACGGAGGAGGCATTTACAATAACCTGAGCTGGGAATATACACCGGAAAAGCCTGCAGGCTTAGCCGGGACAGATACTGTACATCAGTATTTCAGCTACCTGCAAAAATTCATCAGCGGCTTTGACTATACAAAAATGAACTATTCTCCGGAGCTGCTGATCAAAACACCTGGTAAAGCTATTACCCGTTTACTGGCTGAACCGGGCAGGCAGTATGCGCTGTATATCCATCACAGCACACCCGATATTGCTGAACCGCCACGTGGAACGGCCGTTTGGAAATATGAAGCAGATACTACCATGTTCAGCGATACAATAACATTGCATTTTAAAGCCGGCAGATATGAAGCCAGGTGGTATGATCCTTCAACCGGAGACTGGATAGGAAAACCCGTGAGATGGAAACAAAAAGATGGAAACCATACCTTCTTTACACCATCTTTCACAACTGATATCGCGCTTAGAATAACAGGCAAATAATACAAGTTGCGTATGATTTAAGACAATGGTGCTAAGCGAACCTGCCTGACGACAGTCAGGGACACTTAGCACAGCAGGGGATCATACTGGTCAAAAATTTCTATCCTCAAATTTTTGAATATACAGCATTGGCCTGAATACAAAAGTATTTAGCACGCCGAAATTATTCTTTTGAACCTTAATATAAACTTTTTCATGCCTGAAAGCGACTGTGTCAATCAGCAAAAGGACATCTGAATAATACTCAAAGCCCTGAAAAATTTTTGATTGAAAATGAATATTCTTCATCATAGAAGTAGCAACAATTGAAATTTTAAGATGTAAGCACATTTTTTTGATGCTGCTCAGCATTTCGACAATTGTATACCGGTTTTTAATAAACAACGATTGTATACTGTCAATGAAAAAAATACCGGATCCATATGCTGATTTCCATTTTGAGAAATACGCGACCAATTGATTTTCATTCTCAAATCTAATAGCACGTAGTTGCAATTTATGACATGCATTGCTTACCCACCGGCTTTGTATCAATGCTATTTCATCGGCTTCCAATTTTCCTCTTTGTATTTTTTCAAGCCATATCCCGGTGAGGCTTGATATATACCGCTCTATCCAGGCGGAAGAAGACAGGTCAGTTGAAAGTACCGGTATATACTCTTGCCTTTCAATATACCGAAATGCATTTATCAATGAAATAGTAAAAGATGTTTTTCCGCATTGCGGATTACCGGCAATTATATAAAGTCCGGGATTAGCAAAACCCTGTACATCTGCTTCTAATACTTTAAAAGTATTGTCCCGGGTTACATTAAGCTTATCAGCAAGTTGGATATTCCTGATGCGCGATAAGATCATATCAAATTCGTAGCTGATCATATGATATAAGAAGTTTTGGAATTATATTCATTTGCATTTGCAAAGCTATAAATGAAGTGAAGGCAAGACATTTCATTTCTGCCTGTTTTATTCACCTTATAGAAAAGTTATACAAAACAATCAACCAGTTTTTCACAGACGATAATAATTTAATAAAATTTTCATACAAATATTCCCGTTGTACGGTATACTATTTTAATCAATTTTACTTATGCGCGTTTTTTCAGAAAAAAATTTTGATAAGCTTTCCGAAGCATATGATATCCTTTTCAAGAGAAATATAGAAGCGTTTGCAGAAGCGCAAAAGCAATCTAAAACAAATCGTGCTGAAAAAAATTATACGGTTTTTTATCCTTCCTTTGGTGTTAAAAAAAAGGATTGCAAGTTTTTAGTTTACGGGCAGGCAGTCAAAGGGTGGAAACTCAATTTCAATGCTTTCGCTGAACTCAACCGGAATGGATTTTCTCAAAAACTGCTTGAAGAAAGTATTGAATATTCTAACGCATATCATGCATCTCAAAATCACAATCCACTTGACCGGATTAATATATACTGGTCAAATGCCAGCTATAATAATTTCGTAAAAACGGAAAAAGACAGGCAATTCTACGAACCTTCTGATTTCAGGGTGCACAGATCCTTCTTCTGGAACGTGATTTACAAATTGATATGTGAACATTACGATCTGGATAAAAACTCATTCCATTGGAGCAGCAAACCGGTGTGGTCGAATTTATACAAAATTGCTCCTTCTGAAAGAGAAAACCCTTCTCCGCAGGAAAAAGAACTTCAGCAAAAGATTTCACTTGAACTGGTAAGAAAAGAACTTGATGAGATACAGCCGGTGTATTGTATTGTGTTGACCAATCGTAGCTGGTGGCTCCCGTTTCAGAAAGATCTCAAAACAGAAAATATACCCTTTGTTAAAAACAGTGTCATTGAATCTGTAGAGAAATATGGAAGGACAACTATTATAGTGACTTCAAGGCCATTCGCGGGCAATAGTGCCGACCATGCCGGCAAAATTTCGGAAGTCCTGGAAGCTGTTTAAAAATCACATTATTCACATATACTTCTTCCAGCACCGTTGCGGCCTTTTCAGGTATCGAAAAGAAGGCGATAAGATTGAACTTTCTCTTTTATAAACTGAGCTGAAACTTCAGCTCTTTACCAGCCTCGTTGTTGAATATGATTTGCGTACCGGAAGCTCCGACACTTTTCGTCATGGTTGCTGCTCTGAATGATTGTAACTGCGCCAACACGCGATATAAAGGAGAATTTTCACCTGCTGTCCCTGCAATGCCGCTATCTCCTGTTGTTTTGAAGAAGGTTACCTGCTGCACATCGCGCAACTGAAAAAGGCACAGCAGGAACCAGCCTGCGCCAAACCATGTATTTTGCCTGGCATCGAAATTATTTACGAGCGCATGTCTTGCACTCCCTGCACCATCGTGATTTTTCCTTTTCTTAAACGTAACCGGTGAAACAAAAACGGGCTTATCAGTAAAAGACCGGATGGTTTGGATAATGTCAGGAATGGTTTCGATATTCTCCAGTATGGTCTTCTCATCAAAGCTGTGCACCTGGGGGTTCAGGCTGAAGCTGATAAAGTCAAATTCATCATGCTGCGGTCTTTGCCGGTTCAATTCCGTAAAATAGATATCGGTACCATAGCCGACCATTATGGAGGGAAATGATCTTTTCAATAAAGGATAAAAATATTCCTGCAAGAAGGGTGGAGTTACTTTATAGCCTTTGTGTTGCGGTAATATAGATTTGATATCATACTTTCCACGAGAGATTGTTGATATAAATTCTTTGATCTCCTCCCTGTAATTATCCGTGAAAAACAGCACCAGCTCCAGCGCTGCGCCGATCGCTTTTGCATTGGGGCAGTGGATGTTGAACAGGGATTGCCAGTCTTTTTCAAAGTCCAGCTCAGCCCGGTAATGCATCAACGAAAGCGCCTGCAGCGCTTCTATTTCCCCGGCGGTTAGCAACGCTGGTTCATCCGCTGCCGAAATTCCTATAGCGGAAACTATACTTGTTTCAATATCCGGTATCTCTACTGCAGTTTCAGTCTCGTTTTCCTTAATATCAACGCTCAGGCGTACGCTTTGCTGCAGGGCTTCGCCAACGTTCACCTCAAAAGGAAAGGGAAGCGCCAGCAGGCGACTGTATATTTTATAGGAATGATCCATCCAGTTACGCTGGTCTTCCGCTTCAAATGCATCCCCCGAAAAGTGGAGCTGTACAGCAGTATTGTTTTCTGTTGTCCAATGCAATTGTTCTATCTCGCTCAAAGGCTGATTAGGGCTGATGTTTTCAGGGAAACAGGTGATTGTACTTTCTCCTGAAGGATGGGTGACAGTTACAGGTATACCTGTACATTCCTTTACCGGAAGATGTACACACAACCCGATACGGCAGGCTTTGAAACGGGTTAACGCTTTTCCGTTTATTTGAAATGCAATAGTGTCATCGGGGCCTCCTTCAATACGACATGCTGCTTCATATACAATATCATCCTGCCGGTAATGTGCAGTATAAGTAATGGTAAAGCTGTCTTCGTCATGCCGGATATGTTCATCAGTAATAGTAAAAGCTACCGTTCCCCAGTTTATATCCCGCACCGCGCCATAGATCATGCGAACGATCTCCGTATTGCCGGCTTTGATATATCGCAGGCTGCCTTCTTCATACCGGCAGGTAAGATTTTTAGTGTAAAGTGCTACAGAAGCGGGCAGATCTATATCGAAAGGAATATGCATGATACCTGCAATTATTGCATAAACTGGTCTACATTATTTTTATCAATTTCTATAGATCCTGTGATCACGGTTTGCGGGATTGGAACTACACCGGCACTGGCATCATCTGCAGATAAGGGCATTGTTTTATGCCGCATGTCAAACAAAAATTGTGCGCCAAGCCAGGTGAATAATTCTCTTTTTTGCCCAACCAGGTAATCTATTACTCCTTCTTTTACCAGCGCCAGGTGCTCGGGTTCGGCATCTACCGTAGTGATTCTGATCTTCCCTGCTTTGCCGGCTTCTTTTACGGAAAGCGCTATACCCGGCCCGGAGTTGGAATCAAATCCTCCTATGCCTGCCAGGTCAGGGTTGGCCGTTAGTAAATCAGCAGTAATCCTCGCAGCCGTTTCCACATTCGCTTTATCATCGTACTTACCAATAAACTCAATGCCGGGAAATTTTTTCAGTGCATCCTGGAACCCATTAAAGCCGGCTTCCATATTTTCCATGCCCAATATACCCATACAGGCAACCTTTCCATTTCCTCCAATGATCTTTGCCATGCGCTCGCCCTGCAGCCTGCCCATTTCATACCAGTCGCTGCCGATAAAACAATGCCTGTCTGAGTTAGGTATATCCGAATCATATACTACGGTTGGGATGCCGGCATCTGTTGCTTTTTTGATCACCTGCGCTATACCGGGATCTGTGCCATTGATGAGCAACCCTGCCGGCTTACCGGGTATTACCTGCTCAATAGTTGCGATTTGCGTAGGCACATCCCATTCAGAGGGACCAAGGATGGATACCTTTACGGCTGTTTTTTTGCCCCATGCTAAAAAAGCTTTTTGGTCATGATTTACGTACAAGGGTAAATTAACGGCAGTGGTTACCATCACATATTCTTCATCAGGCGATACTTCGTCTGCTGTAATAAATTTTTTCTCTCCCTTTGTGGTGCCTGCGGTGCTGCTGCCGGAACGTGGAGGCAGCTCACAGGAGAAGAGAAACAATACCAGTATGTACACTATGCCTTTATACATGAGTTGTTATTTTTCCATTTTTTTCAGAATGAGCTGATCTATGCCAACAGCTATGATAAGTATTGCGCCGAGTATTACTTCCTGCCAGTATCCCGACACGCGGCTCAGAATAAGTAAATTATTAATAAGCGCCATAAATAAAGCGCCCAAAAAAGAACCCCATATTTTCCCATAGCCGCCGGAAAGACTTGCGCCGCCCAATATAACAGCAGTGATCACCCGCATTTCCAAACCTCTGCCTGATGTTGATAGTGCAGCACCTAATCTCGATGATAGCAAAATACCCGCTACGCCGGCAAGGGTTGCTGAAATAACAAATGCCCATACTTTCATTTTTTCCACGTTGATACCTGATAGCCTCGCTGCTTTTTCGCTACCACCAATAAAATAGTATCGCCGGAAAAAAGACGTGTTTTTGGTGAGATAAGCAAACACTATCACCACCAGCAGCATATACCAGACCGGCATTTGCAGTCCAAATAATTTCGACTGGCCAATAACAGTATACTCATAAGGAAAGTTCTGTATGCCCGCGCCGCTCAGCATTAATGCAAAGCCACGTACTATGCCCATCATGGCCAATGTTTGTATCATGGGGTTAATGCCAACCCGGGCAATAAGCCAGCCATTAATAAACCCTATCAGCACAGAGCCCGCAACACCGGCCATGATAGCCGGCACAAAATTTACGTGATGGTAATACATTAAATACCCCGCCATACCACCTGCAAAAGCCACAACAGAGCCTACGGAAAGATCAAACATGCCGGCGATCATCAGCACCATCATTCCAACAGCCACAATCGTATCAATGGAAAGATTGAGCATCAACTGGGAGAAATTATCAATGGTGGGGAACTTATTTGGGAATACGATTGCCATTACAATGCAAAGCAGCAGTATACTACCGCCCAATGTAAATACCCGGTCTGTGAACCTGTCTTTCAGTTTCATTATAGCAAGTTTGTTACAGGATGCCTGATGCCAGCGCTGCCAGCTTTTCTTCCGTTGCTTCCTGTTTGGCTAATATTTTTACCAGTTTGCCCTGGTACATCACGGCAATCCTGTCAGCCAGCAATAAGAGCTCAGGCAATTCACTTGATATCATGATGATGCCCTTGCCCTTTGCTGTCAGGTTTTTCAGAATATGATAAATTTCTGCTTTAGCTCCCATATCTACACCATGCGTAGGTTCATTTACCACCAATAACTCAGGATCAGCAGACAACCATTTGGCTAAAACTGTTTTTTGCTGGTTGCCTCCGCTCAGCTTACGTACATGTATAGCTGAAGCCGGTGTACGAATCGAAAGCTGCCTGATATACCCGTCTGCAAGCCGCTCATTTTCTTTCTTATTATATACAGTGGTATCCAGGTGAACGGCAGCTATATTTTCTGTAATTGATTTTTCCAAAAACAATCCTTCGGCTTTTCTGTCATCGGGCAGGTATGCAACATGCGATGCAATCGCATCAGCAGGATGCCCTGGTCTAAACGGTTTGCCGTTCATAAACATTTTCCCTGAATCATATTTCGCATCTCCAAATATGGCTTTGGCAAGCGCCGTACGCCCGGAGCCGGTTAGCCCGGCAAAGCCGAGCACTTCTCCCTTATGCACCCGGAAGGAAACATTACTGAACCCTTTTCCGGAAATGTCTTCAGCACTAAACAATACATTACCCGTTGTGTTGGAGCTGAAAACAGATGCAGTCAGCGCTCTTCCTACCATCATCTTTACAATAGTGTCAACCGGTGTATCGGCAGCAACCGTTCCCTGCAGCACACCGTCTTTTAAAACAGATACGATATCAGCAATAGTGGCTATTTCTGCCATGCGGTGAGAAATATAGATGATGACTACATTAGCCTGTTTGAGTTTTTTTATTATAGAAAACAGCACTTCAGTTTCATCATGTGTAAGTGACGCGGTAGGCTCATCCAGTATTAAAACAGCAGGCTTTTTTGCAAGCGCCTTCGCTATTTCAATCATATTTTTTTGTGCTGCCGATAATTTCCCCACTACAGTATTGGGCGCAAGATGAGAGAGCTGCAATTCCTCCAGCAATGCTGTTGTGTTTGCATATAAAGCTTTGTAATTAATCAACCCGAAAGATGTTTTAGGCTGATTGACCGGAAATATATTTTCAGCTACTGTTAATGCATCAACAAGACTGCGCTCCTGGTAAACGATCGCAATACCTGAGTTTTCTGCCTGTAATACATTTTCAATAATTACCGGTTGTTCCTTCAGCACTATTGTACCCGAATCCGGTTGCAGGTTACCGGAAATGATATGCATCAATGTTGACTTACCAGCGCCGTTTTCACCGCACAATGCATGTACTTCACCCTGCCGGAATTTGAGCGTTACGTTTTCCAACGCTTTTACGCCGGGAAAAGATCTTGATATGTTGTTTAGACACAGCATTAAAAATGAATGGCTTTTCCGGCAGCGGCAGATGCATAAGATGCCCATACCAGCTCTACCGTTTTAAAATTATCTTCTCCTGTGGTTTCTGCATCACCGCCTTCCAGTCCCTGCAAAATATTACGGTTGCAATCCACAATGCTGGAATGCACCACCGCGTATGCAGGATCAAGCCAGTTGTACATGACCGGGTGAATGGTTGTTGATGTTGTTTCTTTCCTGGTGATAATTTTTAATTCAAAATCATTGGTCAGATGCAATGAGCCTTTTTCTCCTTCTATAAAAACAAGCGTTTGGGGAAAAGCTTCTTTTTCCATAATGGAAGCGTAAGACATCTCGGCGTAGCAATGCAGCCCGCTTTGCATTTCCATCAGCACATTGGCAACGTCTTCACCTTTTATACCCGGATTCACGCGTTGCGTAATACAAAATAAATTTCTTGCTTCACCAAACAAAAACCTGCATATATCCAACACGTGCGAGCCGATATCGGTAAGTATAAAATGATCAAGCTCCTTTAAAAAAGGCTGGTTATCGAATACCAGGAAAGCTGAGCAAAAAGTTACCCTTGCCTTGAATGCCCTGCCGATAATGCCTGAATCAAGCGTCTGCTTAAGTTGACGCACAGGCAATTGCCATCTGAAATTTTCGTGGATAAATAAACGCACATGATTGGCTTTGCAAACCGCAAGCATCTCTTTTGCCAACTGTTGAGATGGCGCCATCGGTTTTTGGCAGATCACGTTGATGTTTCTTTCTGCAGCAAGTTTTGTAAAATGGACGTGTGTATTCACATCGGTAATGATATCGACAAAATCCGGTTGTTCCTTTTCAAGTAACGCTTCCACATCATCGTAAATATTACTGATCCCGAATTTTTCCCCGATTGCTTTCGCCCTGCCAAAAGTCCGGTTATACAAGCCCGTTATTTCAACCCCCGGCAGCTCCTGCCAGGCAGGTATTTGAAAATTCGACCAAAAACCAGTGCCGATAATAACACCTTTCAGCATAACAATCGTTTCTGCAGTGTACAAATACTATTTCACTATATCCTTTACCTGTTGCTTTATATCTTCCATCTCAAATATCTTCTTCCAGTCGTCTTTAAACAAAATAGGTTTTGCCCTTTTGCTTATTTTATATGCGGCATCTGAAAAAGTCCCGTTCACCTCTTTAAATAATACCGCTATCTGGATGCGTAAATGCCCTAGAACAAAATCTCTTGCGGCAGTTTCAGGCACACCCAGCTCAATGATCCGGTCATATCCCTCCTTTATTACTTCCATCGCTGTTTGCGACAGTGTCTCCACCATTGCCGGCTCCAGTATCGCCATCTGCTCCAGTGTAATGCGGTGTGTATTCTTTATCGGGGCGTACATGTCCTGCGATATTTTTTCGCCTAATTTATAATAATCTTCGTTGCCATGCATTAACGCTACCACTATAGATTGTTTGGCCGAAATGCCACCGTAAAAATCTCTGAAAGCTTCTTCCGTGGGTTCCCAGTTAAAAATACCGGGGTGACATGGGTGAGCGATTACATAGCCGAGATCATCCCTGTGATAAATAATACCATCCAGCGGTGCGGCAGGATCGAGTGTGATTACTAAAGCGCCGGGCTTCATTTGCGGAATAATTTCGGCGGAAATAGCACCAATCGTAATATCGGGCACACCAAGAATGACCACATCTGCCGTTGGTACAGCCTCTTTTTGTGTACTGATGGTGATATTTTTTTGTTGCAAACGTTCAATGCCCTGCTTATTTATCTCAAGGTATCGTACATCGTACTGAGGATTTTTCAAAAAATTATCAGTCAAACGAAGCCCCATTTTACCGCCGGCGCCTACTAAGGTAATTTTGATCATTGTGTATAGTTATTAAGATATTTAATGCTTTTATTTATCCAGTCCATTTCTTTTGCTAAGGTTTGTTCGTCCGTGCTTTCCCGGTTCATCCATGTTTCAAGAGTGACCGTAGCACAGCGTTTGTATTTACTGCATTCAGACATCAGCCAGCCTATGTCCAGCATCCCTTCTCCGGCAGGCGCTCCTGAAACAGTAAATCCCATTTTATGATTTACACGCGCAATAGTAAAATCTTTCACATGCAGATTAACAGTATAGGGTAATAAAACCGGTGCTATTTCAGCTATGCCTTCACCCGCGCCAAGAGAATTGGCGGTGTCCAGGCAGATAGCTACCAGTTCAGGATCGGTTGCCTCTATGATACGAACAAGCGTTTTAGCTTTCAACCTGTCATGGTTTTCAATTGCCAATGTAATACACGACTGCTTTAATACAGGCAGAAGTTCTTTTATTATACGAATTACTTCTTCAACAGGAGGATGATAATTTCCATCATCAATTACTACGCGCAAAAATTCAGATTCCAGCTTTTGTGCAATGCTTATATAACTACAGATATTTTCAAAAAAGAGCCCGCGTGTGCCAACCTGCAAATGAATATTTTTTTGCTTTGCAAGCCTGCCTAAATCATCCAATGCGGTACCGGTAAGCAGGTGAAGCGGATAATTATCGCCAAACTGAAAATATTTAATTTTATTAGCATAAGCAAACTGCAGCATATCAGCAAAAGAAAACCCCTCAGGGGCTGCTTTTGTTAATGTTTCAACATGGTATGGAAAGGTGTAAGTGCTCAGTCCCAAATGCATTCTTTCCTGTATTAGGTCTACAAATTTGTACTATTTATGGTAAAACCATCGCCCCGATTTTGCCATATACTTTCACGATTTTATCATAACTTACAAGAGATCTAAAATAAAAGGAAAATTCCAGTCACATATGTCTATACCAACCTACCGGCTCATTAATCCGCAGGCAAACCGTTGTTATGTATTCAAGCGGGAGCCTTTTGGTTTAACGACTCCCTGGCATTATCATCCGGAACTGGAATTGATTTATTTTGTGAAAGGGAAAACCACCGGCGTAATAGGTGAAGGATTTGTGGAGTTTAATGAAGGAGAACTCGTTCTGCTTGGAGCGAATTTTCCGCATGTGCTGCAGGAACACACACAGTATAAAAGAGAACATCCTGAAACCAGGCCTTTCGGGCTGATCATTCAATTCACAGAATCATTCTTAGGAGAGCATTTTTTCGATATTCCGGAGCTTTTGCCATTAAAGCAGCTTTTTAACAAAGCCAGGCGTGGCATTATTTTTTCAAAGAAAACCACTCACAAAGTGGCATCTACACTGTCAATCATGCATAAAATGAACGACACCCGGAAACTGCTTTCACTTCTTGAGGTGCTGTATACATTAAGCGAACAGAAAAGCTACGACTATCTCATCCCTAAAAACTATTCTTATGATCATACATTTGATGAGGAACGGATGCTGAACATAAACGAATACGTTTACAAACATTTTAAGGAGCCGATCTCTATTTCAGAAATAGCGCAGGTGGCCAATATGACAAAAACTTCTTTTTGCCGCTATTTCAAAAACCGAACACTCAAAACTTTTGTACATTTTCTAAATGAGGTAAGAATTTCTTATGCCAGTAAATTACTGAACAATGATAATTATTCCATAACAGATGCCTGCTTTGAGTCAGGCTTTAACAGCCTTTCCTACTTTAACCGGCAGTTCAAGGCAATTATGAAGATGTCGCCACTTCAATACAAAAAATGGAAAAGCTTTGCGACGGCTTAGTAAAACAGACAGGGTAAATATAGCTGTGTTCCCCTGAATTACTTATATTCGGCATTCAGTTGAATTGTTTATGAATAAAAAAGTGGCTTTGTTTGGTGAATATTTGCTCAGACTTACCCCTCCTTTCCAGCAAAAGATCGTTCAGGCTGATAGCCTGGAAATGCATTGGGCGGGATCAGAAGCCAATATCGCGGTTTCTCTATCCATTTTTGGCAACCCCTCAGTATATATTACATCCATGCCGGATAATGAACTGGCAAGAGCCGGGCTTTCTCAATTATATAAATATGGTGTTGAAACAGAGGTTATAGTTACCGAAGGTAAACGCGTGGGCACCTATTATTATGAAAGCGGACAGGGTGCAAGACCTGGCAGAATCATTTACGACCGTGAATATTCTGCGCTCAGTTACCTGAAAAAAAGAAAGGTGGCGTGGGAAAAAATATTTGAGCATTGTGACTGGTTTCACTGGAGTGGTATAACACCTGCATTGAATCAAAATCTGGTTGAAGTGTGTGAAGAAGCGCTGTCCGCTGCCAAAGAAAAAGGGTTAACTATTTCTGCGGATTTCAACTACCGCAATACACTCTGGAAATATGGCAAGAAGCCGGATGAAATAATGCCGGGACTATTGAAATACTGCAATGTGATATTGGCTGATATCGATACGGCAAAACTGTATTTTGGCATCGAACCGGATGAAAACGATCTCGTGCAAAGTACTTTTAAGCTTTTAAAACAAACGCTGCCGGGGGTTCAATATATGGCCATGACGATGCGCGTGCAGGAAAGCGCCAGCGCCAACCAGTATATTGGCTATTTATGGCATGACGGGCAAATACACCAGTCGAAACCTTATAATATTCAGCAAATTGCCGAACGCATTGGCGCAGGTGATGCTTTTATGGCAGGAATAATACATGGGCTAAAGAATAATTTGACATTGGCTGAAACGATTGAATTTGCAACAGCCTGTGGTGTTATTAAGCACAGCATTACCGGCGATTTTAATATTGCGACCCTCGATGAAATCAATACCGTAATTAAGCAGGGGGGGAGCGGGAAGATAATCAGGTAAGGAAGCGGTAGGAGGTTTAGAGGCAAAAAGTGTTACAAGTTGCAGATTGCAGGTATTTAAATTAAAAACCTGTTTAGAAATAGTAAGCCAGCCTGAAACCCGTAACCGCCCATTTCAAATCTCAAATTTCAAATACCCAACATGACTCAACAGGAAATAGCAGCACTCGTAAAACAAACCGGCTTCATGCCCTTGTTCACACATACTGATGTGATGGTTTGCAAAAATGTACTACAGGCCTCATACAATGCAGGAGTTCGGTTGTTTGAGTTTACCAACCGGAATGAAAACTCGTTCGATATATTTACAGCATTGAGAAAATTTTGCAGTGAGTCTTTGCCAGGGATGATATTGGGTATCGGCACCATTAAAAACGGGCAACAGGCGGAGCAGTTCATTCATGCCGGCGCAGATTTTTTAATATCACCGCTCATCAATGAAGAAATACACAAACAGGCTTCAAAGCATAAAAAGCTATGGATGCCGGGCTGTGCCACAGCATCAGAAATAGGGATGGCTGAAAACCTGGGGATAAATATTGTGAAAATCTTCCCGGCAAAACAACTGGGCGGACCGGCATTTATAAAAGCTGTAAAAGCTGTTTTTCCCAATGTGCAGTTGATGGCAACCGGCGGTGTTGAGCCAACGGAGGATGACATTGCCGCTTGGTTTAAAAGCGGTGTGGCGGCAGTAGGCATCGGCTCCCAGCTTTTCCCGCCCGACTGGCTGAATAGCGGACAATATGATAAAGTAACAGCACACGTAAAAAACATTATTGAATACATTCAAAAGGCAGCAAAAAAATAATTATTTCTTTAAACCATCTCCTTTAAAAGGCTATATGAAGAAATTTCTCGACCACGATTTTTTATTGCAGACTTCTACGGCTAAAAAGCTGTATCACGATTATGCTGGAAATATGCCGATCATTGATTATCACAATCATTTACCACCGGCAGAGATAGCATCTAACAAACAATTCAAAAACATAACTGAAATATGGCTTAAAGGCGACCATTATAAATGGAGAGCCATGCGCACGAATGGTGTGGACGAAAATGACATAACCGGTAATGCCGATGACTACACAAAATTTGAACGCTGGGCTGCCACAGTGCCTTACACCATGCGCAACCCGCTGTATCACTGGACACACCTTGAGCTGCAACGCGCTTTTGGCATCAAAAAAATACTGAGCGAAAAAACATCAAAAGAGATTTATAAAGCGTGCAACGATAAATTAAAGAAGCTGCCGGTACATACTATACTTAAAAAGTTTAAGGCAGAAGTTGTATGTACAACAGATGATCCTGCAGATTCACTGGAGCATCACATCGCCATAAGGAAAATGAAAGGGACGCCTAAAGTGCTTCCGGCTTTCCGTCCCGATAAGGCAATGGCGGTTGAAAATGTTGCAGCTTACAACGGCTATATAAAACAATTGGAGCAGGCGGCAAAAAAAACGATAAAAACCTTCGAAGACCTGCTGGAAGCTTTAAAGCTAAGGCACGATTTTTTTCATGAAACAGGTTGCCGTATTTCCGACCACGGTTTGGAAACCATGCATGCCGATGATTTTACGATGAAGGAATTAGAGAAAAGCTTCAGCGCTGTAAGAAAAGGAAAAGCGTTGGAAGAAAAAGAGATCAGCCGGTTCAAATCTGCCACCCTGCATTTTATTTGCCAGTGGAATGCGCAGCGCGGCTGGACACAACAATTTCATATAGGAGCTTTGCGCAACAACAACAGCCGCCTGTTAAGTGTATTGGGCGCTGATGCCGGTGTTGATTCTATAGGTGACTGGCGTGTTGCACAACCCATGTCGCGTTTTTTTAACCGGCTCGACAAGGGGAACCAATTGGCCAAAACCATCATTTATAACAACAACCCTTCGCATAACGCCGTATATGCTACCATGACGGGAAATTTCCAGGATGGAAAAATACCGGGCAAAATTCAATTCGGATCCGGCTGGTGGTTTCTTGATCAGAAGAACGGCATGGAGGAGCAGATGAACATACTAAGCAATATGGGCTTGCTGAGCAGGTTTGTTGGAATGACTACGGATTCAAGAAGTTTCCTGTCATTTCCGCGGCACGAATATTTCAGGCGGATACTCTGCAACCTCATCGGCAACGATGTAGAGAATGGCGAATTGCCCGGGGATATCCCCTGGCTTGGCAAAATGGTGCAGGATATCTGCTACAATAATGCGAAACAGTATTTTAACCTGGAATGAGGCGAAGGGTGAAAGGAAGAGGGTGAGCATATTGGCTTGCCGCTTTTGTATACAGTTTATCTTTTCACAGAAACGTGATTAATGCCGGCAACACAAATAGTATAAACGATCGTAAAACCATATCATGTCAACAAAACTTCCAGGCTTTCAGCAATCCCTGACAAATACAGCCGGCTCAAAAGGAGTTGGAAACTACCGGTGGTATATATGCGCTTTGTTATTCTTTGCCACAACCGTTAATTACCTCGACCGCCAGGTGTTGAGCTTGCTGAAGCCTTCGCTGGAAGAAACTTTTAACTGGAAAGATTCTGATTATGCCAATATTGCGGCTGCGTTCCAGTTTACCTATGCAATCGGGCTTCTTTTTGCAGGCCGCATTATCGACAAGTTAGGAACCAAGAAAGGATATGCGTGGGCGATTATCATATGGTCAATCGGGGCAATTATTCATGCCTGGGCCATTCCCGTTGGAGAAGGGATGGCTTCTATACTCGGCTGGGTTGGCATTGCAGCAATACCTGTATCTGTATTAGGTTTTGTTTTTGCGAGGGCATTCCTGGCAATAGGAGAAGCCGGAAACTTTCCAGCGGCGATTAAAGCCACTGCAGAATATTTCCCGAAGAAAGAAAGATCGTTGGCGGTGGGTATATTTAATTCAGGCACTACGATCGGCGCTATCCTTGCTCCGCTTACTGTGCCGTGGATAGCAGAACAATGGGGTTGGCAGGCGGCATTTGTTATAATAGGACTGATCGGTTTTTTATGGCTGATCTTTTGGTTTCTTCATTACGACAAACCTGAAAAACAGAAACGGCTCAGCGCAGCGGAGCTTGCGTACATTAACAGCGACGCAGATGAGAAAGAAATCACTGAAGAAGTCGGACAGGAAAAGAAAGTTCCCTGGACAAAGCTCTTAGGATATAAACAAACATGGGCATTTGCAATCGGCAAATTCATGACGGATGGAGTATGGTGGTTTTTCTTATTTTGGTTACCCGCCTACCTCAAAGATCAATATCACATGAAGCCTACAGATATGGCTATCCCCCTGGCAGTGCTTTACAGCATGACAATGGTGGGCAGCATCGGCGGGGGGTGGTTTCCCGCTTACTTCATTAAAAAAGGATATACTGCTTATGATGGCCGCATGAAGGCAATGCTGATCATAGCATTTATTCCCTTAGTGGTTTTAGCCGCGCAGCCGTTGGGGGGCATCAGTTTTTGGGCGCCGGTTTTATTGATTGGCATAGGAGCATCGGCCCACCAGGCGTGGAGCGCTAATATTTTTACAACCGTATCGGATATGTTCCCTAAAAAAGCGGTTGGTTCTGTGGTGGGAATAGGTGGTATGGCCGGCGGACTTGGGGGCGTATTAATTACTAAAACCGGGGGTGCATTGTTTGATCATTATAAAGAGATGGGACATATTGAAACCGGATATACCATTATGTTCACTTTTTGCGCCATCGCATACCTGATCGCCTGGTCAATTATGAAATCGCTTGTGCCGAAGTATAAGTTGATTACGGATCTGTGATAAGGCAAAGCCTGCTTCATTTCTGTCGAAAAACGATTGAGAATCTCATCATATTTTTCATCGTTATAGTTCTCCTGGAAGTTGTCAATCGCAATTTGATAATTCCCTGTCTGGGCAAACGGGGAATTTATTATAAAAATTACAGTTAAAAACGAAAGCAGTCTTTTCATGCGGATCGTTGTTTAATTATCGAATACTGAAGGTTGAACTGTATAATATTCACCTGAATATCTATACTTTTTTGACATAATAAAGCGCTCCTGTTTTGTAAGCAGGCAAGTGGAATCACGGAGACAGGGTAACACAGAGGGTATTTTCCCCGAAACCATAAACAGAAATTACCCAGCATATACAAGGGGTGAACCTTTAGAAGATCCGGAACCCCATGCTGCTGGCATCCCATTAAAAACTATTCCGTAGAATGTTAAAAAGTATACAACTTTAGCGAAATTATGAATGTAGGGGCAACGATAGTTTTTTAGATTTGGCTAGTATGCAGCATTGATCTATACAAACAACAAACTATGAGCAATTCGCGAAGAGATTTTATAAGGAGATCAGGATTGGCTGGCATGGGAGTTGCCGGCGCATGGATGAGCATTTATGCAGGTACGCCTGGAGAATTAGAACATATTGAAGAAGGAGCTGAGTACGTACCACTGCAAACTTTTAATATGAGCGGTTATGCCGCGCCAAAATTAGAGGTGGTTCGTGTTGGCATTGCTGGTATTGGCAACCGTGGCTTTGATGCGGTAGTAAGGATGAATAAAATACAGGGCGTTGAAATAAAAGGATTATGTGATCTGCGGGCAGAACGCGTAAAGCTTGCCGGCGATCTGGTCACTGCTTCCGGTCATAGGCCGGAGTTGTATCATACGAGCCCGGAAGCGTGGAAAACGATGTGCGCACGAAAAGACATTGATCTCATTTATATCCTTACTCCCTGGGCATTGCATACACCTATGGCGCTTTTCAGCATGAACCACAATAAGCATGTTTGTGTGGAAGTTCCTGCAGGAAAAACATTGCAGGAGTTGTGGAGCCTTGTAGAAACTTCGGAAAAAACCCGGAAGCATTGCATGATGGCGGAGAATTGCTGCTACGATTTTTTTGAGCTTACTACATTGAATATGGTGCGGCAGGGATTTTTTGGTGAGATCATTCATTGTGAGGGATCATACATTCATTCGCTTACGGAGCTGCTTTTTGCAAAGGATCGCTTTTATCAGATGTGGGAGCTGAATGAAACTGCATCAAGGAAAGGCAACCTCTATCCAACGCACGGGCTCGGCCCGCTGTGCCAGGTAATGAATATTAACCGAGGTGACAAGATGGACTACCTGGTTTCAATGTCATCCAATGATTTTACGCTGGGTAATGAAGTAAAAGCGCTTGCAGCAAAAGATGGTTTTTATACATCTTATGCAGGGCGCTCTTTCAATGGAAACATGAATACATCCACCATACGTACCAGCAAAGGAAAAACGATCATGGTGCAGTACGACATCTCTTCTCCCCGCCCATATTCAAGGATCCAGTTGGTGAGTGGTACTAAGGCCACAGCATTGAAATACCCTGAACCTGCACGTATTGCAAGGGGGCATGAATGGTTAGGCGAAGAAGCGATAAAAGAATTACAGGAAAAATATACACCGGAGATCGTAAAAAAAATAGGGAAGGCAGCCAAGCAGGTTGGCGGCCATGGCGGTATGGATTTTATAATGGATTGGCGCACAATCGATTGCTTAAGAAACGGATTACCGCTAGATCAGGATGTATACGATGCCGCGTTATGGTCGTCTGTTTCCCCACTCTCCGCGTGGTCCGTTGCCAACAGGTCAAACTCCATAACCGTTCCTGATTTTACACGCGGTGCATGGAAGAAAAATGCCCAGGTAGATATCAGTATGAGCAAGGGTGGTACTACCGGCGTGAAATAAGCACAGGAAGAAGATCCTTCAGCTTTCTTTTGTGTTGAGATGATGAATGAAGTCATCTGCCAGGTCGTAGGCAGACTGCATATCTGTGTCGTTAAGGGAAGGAGTATACAATGCCACTTCGCATTGCTGTAGCAGCAACTGGAACTGGGAGATCATGATATCATCGAATCCCCCGGATTTCAATGCCTGTTCTATTACGTGCTTGCGCGGGTTGGTGGTTTGGATACCCAGTTTTTCGGCGCTGTAATCTTTGATGGTTTTGCTCAGCTCGGCATAAAAACCATTGCTGTTTTGTTGTATCAGCATCATCCTGGCATTGAACAGCGGATCCGGCTTATGCACAGGTTCAGCCTCATGGGGGGCTACTTTTTCAACAGGTGCGGCAGGCGTTTGCTGGTGGGGCGGGGTAGATTGTATAGCAAATTTTGCATGGTCGCCGGCACGTATATAACGGAACAGGATAAAGCCAAATACAGCTAATAATACTGCGGCAACCCCAAATATCCAACCACGGTTCACGCCTCCGGTTCCCGCAATATTTTCAGCAGTATAACCTGGTATACTAGCGGTTGTATTTCCGGCACCCGGCAATGTTGTTACCCTGATAGAATCTGTGACAACTGTTTCGTATTTGTTGGCTTTAGGATCAAAATACGAAAATTCAACACCGGGTATCACAATATTACCTGCATGCTTAGGCATAAATGTAAACTGGAATATCTTGTATCCTCTTAGCGGTACCATACTTTTCAGAAAATCTTCTTTTGCCGAGGGTTCATATACTTCAACGTCTTTCGGCCATTTGATCGCAGGGGCATTGATGATGCCGAAATTTCCTTCTCCCTTAATAATTACTTTTAATGTAGCTGCGTCGTTTAACTGCAGGTCTTTTTTATCTACCGCAGCTTCTATGCTGAACTTACCCACCGCTCCATCAAAAGAAGCCGGCCTGCTGAAATCAGGCAAGGCTTTTACCGTTACTGCCACAGGGTTGCTTTTGATATGTACTTTCTCTGCTGCAATGCCTTCATGATGTATATCGTCTGCATCGAACGAACGTAATAAATCAGGCAAATGTTCGCCTTTGTCTTTCATAGCATATTCGGCTCTTAAGAAAGTAACATCATTTTCTACCTCTGCAGCGTCCAGTTCCAATGTGCCGGATTGCAGGGGAAACAATTGAGCCTTGCGGATAAGATAAACATTGAAATCTTTTCCATTCAGCTTTTCTATAGCCGAAGGCTGAACAGAAGGATCAACCATGTCGTACACGCTAAAGCCGTTGAAGGATGGCCGCCTGGATACCTTTGATTCAGAGCGGAGCCGGGTATATAGCTTATAGGAGGCTACCACGGGCTCTCCTTCGTAGCAGGTGGTTTTATTTACATCCACTTTAATAAAAAGGTTTTTTCTGATCTTATCCTGCAGGTTTTCGCCTTTGCGGAGAATATAGTCACTGTATAGCTCTTCTTCAGGCGACCTGTAACGCTCCCTGCTGTTTTTTTGAAAGTTGTATAAACCGGCAGATCCCCGGTCTTCTGTAACATCAATATTCACCGTATTAAAAACCAGGCGTTTGCCATTTACCTTGGCAGAAGCTCCCGAAAAGGAATACCTGCCCGGTAACCGTGGCTGGATGATGTAAACGAAAGAAATATAGTTGCTTTGAACGCCGTTGATCGTTGATGAGCCGGCTACATGCATGGGGCCTTCTATTATTTTGCAGCCGCTGAAAGAAGGCGGAATGAACTGCTCAATGTCCTGGGTATTTTCTATATTGAACTGAAGCGTAACAAATTCATCGTGATTAATAATGCGTTTACTGGCGGATGCAACAACCTTAACCTGTGCTGCACAGGGTTGTGCGGCAAGGCAAAAAACAGAAAAAAATAAGACAGTTAGAAGTAAATATTTTCCTATATGCTTCATTATTAATTACCTCCTCCAATCATGCCTGCAAAACATCACGCTAACAAATGTAACATTTGACCCTTACAGCTGGAAGTGTAAAACCGGTTAAAGTTGCGTTAAAAGCGGTAAACATCTCACTTGTGCAATGGTTACTGATATGCTTAATGTATTAATGTTGCCTGCAAAATGAAAACGGGCGGTTGTATTTCCCGATTCAGTAAATGTTTTTAGTATCTTGTTCCAATTTAGTCAAAAAAACAACTATAACAGCATATGTTATTATTGGGTATAGATATAGGTACTTCTTCTGTAAAGGTATCGGTGGTAGATGCTGCTTCTGCCAAAGCAATTGCATCAGCCCAATTCCCTGAAACAGAAGCACCTATTATTTCTTCTCTGCCGGGATGGGCGGAACAAAAGCCTGAAAACTGGTGGGACTATACCCGGCAGGCATTGCAAAAGCTGAATCGATCCGGCAAGTATAACCCGGCGGATATAAGCGCAATAGGCATTGCCTACCAAATGCATGGACTGGTAATAGTGGATAAGAATAAGAACGTGATTCGCCCTTCCATTATTTGGTGCGACAGCCGGGCTGTGGAAATAGGCAATAAAGCACTTGAAGACATCGGCAGTGATTATGCGCTGGGTCATTTTTTAAATTCTCCCGGAAATTTTACCGCTTCCAAGTTTGCCTGGGTAAAACAAAACGAGCCGGCTGCGTTTGAGGCAACCGATAAACTAATGTTGCCCGGCGATTACATTGCCATGCGGTTAACCGGCGAGATCACAACCTCTCCTTCCGCTTTGTCCGAAGGCATTTTCTGGGATTTTAAAAAGGATGGGTTAGCCAACAGGGTGATGGAATATTATGGGTTTAGTGAAGCTGTTATACCTGTCATTAAGCCGGTATTTTCTGTGCATGGTACTGTTTCAAAAACAGTATCGGCAGAGCTGGGGTTAAAAGAAGGGATACCCGTATCGTATAAGGCAGGTGATCAGCCGAACAATGCTTTGTCGTTGAATGTAATGAACCCCGGTGAAGTAGCTGCAACGGCGGGTACTTCGGGTGTGATCTATGCCGTTAGCGATCAATTGATCTGCGATCCGCTTTCGCGTGTTAATAGTTTTGCCCATGTGAACCATACTGTTGCGCAAAAAAGCGTTGGTATACTGCTTTGTATCAACGGCACCGGCATCATGAACCGGTGGGTAAGAGATACCGCCGGCAGCAGTTTGTCGTATGCAGACATGAATGAACAGGCGGCACAGGTTCCTTTGGGCAGCGAAGGGCTGCTGGTGCTGCCTTTTGGTAACGGAGCGGAACGAATGCTCGGGAATAAAATGCCGGGCGCCCTTATCAGTAACCTTCAGCTTTCTACACATACCGGTAAGCACCTGTTCCGCGCGGTTCAGGAAGGCATTGCCTGTTCATTCCGTTACGGGCTTGATATCTTGCGTGAGAATAATTTGAAGCCATCTGTTATCAGAGCCGGCAAGGCAAATATGTTTTTGAGTCCCCTGTTTACAGAGCTGTTTGTAAATTTTACAGGCGTTCCTGTTGAATTGTACCAGAATGACGGATCGGTGGGAGCGGCAATAGGCGCGGGTATTGGCGCCGGCATTTACAAAAATGCGCAGGAAGCCTTTAGCGCGTACAAGCCGGTGGGTTTTGCCGAACCGCAAAAAAGCAGTGCGGCTTACGGGGAGATCTATGATCGTTGGAATTCGTTGCTCAATAAATCATTGCAAAATTAATGCTGACCCATGCGCCGATATCGTGTACGCTGACTTTGCTGATTTGCATTACCTGTAACGTTGGCAGGGCCCAGGAAGTGCGGGGTACGGTGTATGATATCACCCAGAAGTATGTTCTACCTTCCGTGAGCGTACTTTCCACTTCCGGTTATGGTACCGCTACCGATTCGCTGGGAACTTACAGGATACGCGTACAGACAGGCGATTCGATATGGTTTTCTTACCTGGGGAAGGCTACTCCCAAATATGCGGTGGCGACGATACAAAATCCCGCGGCTTTTGATATTTCTATTATGATTGCGGCGGTTGAGCTACCGGGTATTTCAATACGTAAGCCCGGTTATCGTTTTGATTCATTGCAGAACCGGAAAGAATATGCGAAGGCGTTTAATTACAGGGCGCCGGGCTTGCGTATAACCAGTCTCTCGCCCGGAAGCAGCAGCCTGGGCCCCGGTGTGGGCCTTGATATCAATGAGCTGATCAACGTGTTCCGGTTCCGGCGGAACCGGAATATGGAATTCATACAGGGGTGGTTGATAAAAGAAGAACAGGATAAGTATATTGATTACAGGTTTAATAAAGCATTTATCCGCAAGCTTACTTTTTTGTACGATGAGGAAGAAATGGAAGTGTTTATGAAGTACTATCGTCCTGAATACGACTGGATCGTATCGTTAAACGATGCTGAACTGGGGATGTATATTTTAGAGTGTTTTGAAGATTTTAAGAAAAGGAACCGGCTGAGGGATGAAAGACAGCGTTTGCTGAAGCGATCACCAGCCGAATAATCCGCGCGACACTTCCATTCTCACAAAAACACCTTCTTCTCTTATTTCTACAGGCCATGTTTTGAGATAATAGCCTTCGCCGGTTATATTGCGTCCGTTTTGCATGTTGAATTTATAACGATGCAAAGGGCACACAACATTACCCGTTGCATCTATATAACCCTCTGCCAGTATACCCCCGGCATGTGGGCATTTATATGCGAAAGCAAAATACGCCCCCTCGTGCCTGCCCAGGCAAATTTTCCTGCCTTTGGCTTCTGCCACAGCTAAGTGATTACCGGAAAAAACAATTTCGTTTATATGTTCCGCTATTTTGATCCAGTTGTGTTGCTCATTAGCCATAGGAATATGTAAGATAGTATGTATTACCCAACATTATCTCTCCTGACGACATACACTGTAAAACAAAAATAATTTTCGCTCCCTACACAACTTACCGGTCGGTGAGACACCATGTGCGTCAACTTAGGGAATACCCCGAATGGAGTTTAATTCGAATAGCCATCGGTGCAACCGGTGGACAAATGAAACCGTTTTGATATTGAACCCTTGCAGGGTTCAACAAAAATTTTGACATTTTTACCGTGAGTTTCACTCACGGCTATTCAAACCTGCCTGCCGCAGGCACGGTTCAAGTCCTCCGGGCTTACGTTGACGGCTATGGTGGGACACCGACCGGTAGCGGGCATGTCCGTCCGGGTAACTTGAATGCTGGAGATCGTGAATTAGAGCCATCGGCTCGATATTATATAACTGCGTGGGATTTTAATCTCGCGCACCAAAGAAAAAAATAAGGAAGCTGATATCAATACAAAAACTCCGTTTTATACGGGTATCGTATTTTATAGCATTCCCTTATTTTACTGATAAGCGTATTTCTCAGCTCATCAATATTCTGTTTTTCAGTAGCGGAAATGAAGATGCAGTTTCCCCCCGTTTCGTTCATCCACCGCTCTTTCAGTTCCTGCAGCAACTGTTGCTTGGTAGCTTCGTCCAGCCATTCATCAAATGTATTCTTTACATACATATCCATTTTGTTGAAAACGTATATAACAGGCTTATCGTGGCAGCCCAGATCCTGCAGCGTTTTATTTACAACCGACATCTGGTCTTCGTACTGGGGATGCGAAATATCTATTACATGCAGCAGAATATCACTTTCCTTTACCTCATCCAGGGTGCTTTTAAAGCTTTCAACCAGATGGTGCGGAAGCTTGCGGATAAAACCTACCGTATCGCTGAGCAAAAAGGGCGTGTTTTCAAAAACCACTTTGCGGGTAGTAGTGTCCAGGGTGGCAAACAGCTTGTTTTCCGCAAATACCTCACTCTTGCTGAGCACATTCATCAGGGTCGACTTGCCTACATTGGTATAGCCTACCAAAGCCACTCTTATAAATTCGCCACGATCTTTTCTTTGAGTATAAGCCTGCCTGTCTATTTCTACCAGCCGTTTACGCAACAGGGCAATTTTATCGCGGACTATACGCCGGTCGGTTTCAATTTCCGTTTCACCGGGTCCCCTGGTACCAATGCCTCCGCCCAAACGTTCCAGGTGTTTCCACATGCCCCTTAGCCGGGGTAAAATATACTGGTATTGAGCCAGCTCCACCTGGGCTTTTGCCTGGGCGGTTTTGGCCCTGCCGGCAAAAATGTCCAGTATCAGGTCGCTGCGGTCAATCACCTTTACATTCAATGCTTTTTCAATGTTGCTGATCTGCGCGCCGGTCAACTCGTCGTCGAATATTGCCACTTCAATATCTCCTTTACCGGCAATATAGGCTGCAATTTCTTCCAGCTTTCCTTTGCCGATAAAGGTTTTGGAATCGGGATGCGGGAGTTTTTGAAAAAAAGTTTTTACTGCTTTTGCCCCGGCTGTTTCGGCCAGAAAAGCGAGCTCATGAAGGTATTCTTTAAGCTGTTGTTCCGTTTGCTGCTTGTGCACCAAACCTACCAGGATCGCTTTTTCCTCTTTCGAAAATTTACTTTTCTTATCAATCAAAATATATGCTTTTTAAAAAAGGCAAAGGTAAATCTTGTAAAAATAAGAACGGATGGTTGAGTCCATCCGTTTTATTATAATAGAAATGTAAAAAGAAGTAGGCTATAAACCGCTCAGGGCAATACCGATCGTATAAGGTCTTACATCGGGGCCTGCTCCTTCTCGTATAAATTCATTAAACTGGTATGTGCCGAATATCGAAAATGCACCGTATCCCACTCTTACAGTGCCCGCCAGCCTGGTGCTGTTGAAATTTCTGCGATCTTTTAAACGGGCGGTATAGCTTCCGTATCCTTCCCGGTCCCTGGTAATTTTTGCTTTGGTATGTGCATCTATCATTGTACCTACTTTTACGCCCAGCGCTGCCTTAAAAGTTTTGTTGTAGTTGGCGGGATTTGACGCAAACCGGATTTCCAGCGGTACCTCCAGGTGAGTGGTGGCCAACTTGTAGCGTTTGTATTGGGTAACGGTATCATGCGCAAAATTTAACGGGTATTTTCTTAAATCAAGCGTGGTTTGTTTAAAGAAAATGTTATCCGTTCCCAGCCCCAATCCTATGGCTGCGCTGAAACGAGGATCGGATTTGAAAGGGAAGTCGAACATGAAATGAAAATTGAAGGTGCGGCTGAGCCCCCCGGTTCTTATTGTATCGGGAATATTTGACCAGCCATAATAGCCCAGTTGGATCATAAAATGATCGGCTGCGCGCCTCGATAATTGATCTTTGTTCCATTTCTTTTTTACAGGAACGGTTACAATGCTGTCGGTTTCGGTTTGAGCGAACAAAAAATTACCACATACTATCAATGAAATGATCAGTAATAAACGCTTCATAATTTTAATTGAGTGACAAATGTATCCTGCAACAGGTTAATAAAAGGTTAAAGAGGGCAAAGATAAAAGACATTTTCTTCAACCTGAAAAGCAAAAATAATGGCACAACTGTAAAATTCCGTCACCGGAGGAATATCATCCGGAATACAGACCCGTTCAATTCTTTTTCATAGTCTGAATGAAATACTATATTTTCCGCTGCCAATGCCACTGTTATGAACCGCTTTTTGACCGTTATATCCGTTATTGTTATACTGGATGGCTGTAATCCATCCGGAGCAGGTATAGGAGAAGAGGACGGGCTTTCCGCTTTCAGCGCCGATAGCCTGGGCAGGCATATTGCTGTACTTGCGGGCAACGACTTCCTTGGTCGCAAGCCATTTACCGAAGGAGAAGCAAAAACGATACAGTATTTAAAGCAGCAGTTCATCGCTGCAGGGCTCGAGCCGGGCAACGGCAACAGCTATTTCCAGGAAGTGCCGATGGTGAATATCACCACCCATGCCGCGCCTGATATGCAGGTACGATCCGGGAAAGGCAATTTCATTTTAAAAGGACCCGACGAATACGTAATATGGACCGACAAAACAGATACGGCTGTTTCGCTCCGGAATGACGAGCTCGTTTTTGCAGGCTATGGCGTGGTGGCCCCGGAGTACAACTGGAACGATTACGAAGGTCTTGACGTGAAGGGGAAAGTGGTGATGGTGTTGGTAAATGATCCGGGCTTCAACAAGGGCGACACCTCCCTGTTCAGGGGAAAAACAATGACGTACTATGGCCGCTGGACCTATAAATTTGAAGAAGCGGCAAGACAGGGCGCCAAAGCCTGTCTGGTCATTCATAATACCGAAGCCGCCAGCTACCCATTTACCGTTGT
>JAHBTL010000012.1 GCA_019638615.1 Chitinophagaceae bacterium
AACCCTTCACATAGCAAAGTATCTTCTTTTTTTATCACTGCTCTTTTCTTCTTTCTTACCTGATACCCGCGTTCTTTTTAAGAGCAAGCAATGCTTTTATGTACATGTCAGGAATCACACCTCTTTTGTCGGGAGGTACATCCAGGAGCAGGTTGGCTCCTCTTTGTGTTACAGAAAGGTATTGATTCAACAGGGCTTCGTCTGAACGCGGGATATCTCCTTCCACGTAAAACCATTCTTTCCCTATCGGGTCGCACACTTCACCGGGCATATAGTAGGTCTCTCCTTCTATTTCCCTCCATTTGTTATGCCCCCCATCCTGCGGGAGGTTTCTTTCAATGGCAATGATATCAGAAGGCCATGCATAATCCACTTTATAATTTTCACCACTGCTTATGCCACTGTTCATCATGATCACACAATTGGGCTGCAGCTTTGCCATGTGATGGTATAAATAGGTGCGGTAACCGCGGCCCAATACCCCGGGAATGTCTATCCACATTTCCGCTATATCGCCGTACTGTGTCAGCAGTTCCGTTACCTGGGCGGTCTGAAAAGTCTGGTACATAGAGGATGTATAAGGTCCCGTTTCACCGGGATTGCGGGGAAAACTGTTCATCAGTTCGTTCCATACCACGCTGGGGGTCTGGCTTCCAAACCGATGATGATTGTCCCATGAACAATAATAGAATCCCGGTTTAATGTCATATTTACGGCAGGCTTTCACAAAGGCTTCCACTACATCTGTGGTATTGCCACTGTTGGCTACCGTATAGTCTGTGTGTTGACTGGGCCATAAGCAATGCCCGGCTACATGCTTGGTGGTGAGGACGGCATATTTCATACCGGCTTCTTTTGCTACGGATATCCATTGGTCTACATCGAGCTTATCCGGCGAATATACAGCAGGAGCATCCGCACCATTGGGTATTTCTTTTCCTACGAAGGTGCTCATGCCAAAATGAATGAACATCCCGTATTGCATTGCTTCCCACTGCCTTAAATTTTTAAGACTCAACCGCTGGGCACCTTTATTTTTTTTCACAGCAGCCGCAGCAGTTGTAAAGCCCCCTGCCAGGGCAGCGCTGCCTGCTGTCATTGCCATCCCGGTAATAAAGCTTCGTCTTGATCTATTTGCCATTACTGTGCATTTTATTTTTCACATTGCAGGATGCTTCATTACGAAAACGACTGTTGCAGCAAGAGAAGCCGTGAGGGGAAAGGGATTGATAATTTTGCAGCTTTCACGATAATTCAAACTTACGAACAATCCCTTCCCCACCAAAGCATTCTGGGCATATTCTTTTTTACAGGGTGCATGCCCGGCTGGTTTGAGTACATCCCGGTATCTAATACAAAGGATTTTGAATTAATTTGTTATTCTTATTCATTTCTTCTAATCTGATAGGCATAAAATACGACCTATCCTTCCAATCTCTTTTTTGATCATTAATAATACTATAGGTAGTATCCGTTTGGTTATAAAACTTTTGAATATAGATCGCTTTAACATCAGTCATCACTTGCGGAGCGATCATCCAGCGGCGAATATCAAAATACCGGTGGCTTTCAAAAGCAAGCTCTATCCTCCTTTCATGTTTTACACTTTCAATCAACGTTTCGCCTGTTGTATGAACATCGGGTAAGCCGGCTCTTTTCCGGATTATATTGATATAATTCTGAGCTTCAGCTTCTTCTCCAAGCTCTGCGCAAGCTTCTGCATACCCAAGCAACACCTCCGCGTATCGGAGATAACGCCACGGAAAACTTTGCTTTTGATAAGGGATCACTACAGCAGGATCGATAAATTTGCGCATAAAATATCCTGTATATGTTCCTGCAAATGCAGCAACAGGACTACTTCTTGTATCCAGGCCACTGACCCAGGATCCATCTGCCTTCTGATAAAAACCGACCTGGATAACACCCTTGGGATCTAAAGCCTGCCCATTGGCAGGGCGTTCCCTCCATGGAGCGCCTTCAAAGTTGATGTTAGCATAAAAACGGGGCTCCCGGTTGCTATAAGGATGTTTAGCCTGTTCAGGATTACTCCAGCTAAACTTTGTTCCATCGTTCATTTCAAAAGCATCTACGAACTGATTGGTAGGATTGGTATTTCCCCATCCCCCATAGCCACCAGGACTATTGGTAAATTCAATACCCTGACTACCTACGATAGACAGATCGAAAACCCGGACAAAAACGTCTTCACTGGTTTGCATCGAAAGAAATATTTCAGCGTAGTTTTTGGCAATGTTGTCTGCCGGGGCCGGGTTGGATTTATACAATTGATATACACCTAAATCAATCACTGCTTTAGCTGCATCTTTTGCCGCCTTCCACCGGGCTATTCTGTCACCGCCAACATAACCAACAAGCTCCGGATTGCTGTATCCTCCCATCCAGGCGCCATTAGAGTTATACAAGTCGCTTGCGGCATATAAAAGCACTCTGGCTTTTAAAGCTAAAGCTGCGCCGCGGGTAGCTCTTCCATAGTTATTGCTTTCATGAGCTAATGGCAGCAACGTAGCGGCTTTATCACAATCATCAACTATAAATTTTATACATTCTTCGAAAGTATTTCTGGGTACCTGAAAATCGTCTTTAAGGCTATAAGGTTTCGTAATGATAGGAACACCTCCGTACATAAAGGCTAAAATGTTATAATAATACGCCCTTAAAAACAATACTTCTCCAGTTAAACGGTCTTTCTTGGCCGTATTATCGTATGTATTTTTTTCGACCTGCTCAAGGAACAGATTGCATGCCCTTACCTGCTTGTATACATTCTCCCATCTTAAAGCCTGCTGTACAAGGAATCTATCAAAAATAGTATAATCGCTGGGTGTAGTGAGAGACAGCGTGGCTTCCGGCTGCCCCGCTCCGGAATTAAACATTGATTCATCAGTGAGAGATGTCATCATCATCCGCTGTGTAGCTTCCTGCGGAAGCCCGATATAGATAAAGTTCACAAAAGATTCCATTAAGCCAAGGTCTTTCCACACAGCACCCTCATCATATTGATCCAATGGGCGCTTATCAAGTATATTTTTATTACAGGAGATAGATGGTGCGAGGACTATTAAAACAATCAATACAGATATTACTTTTTTCATCTTTTAATTTTTTAAAAGGTTAACGTTATACCTCCGTTTATCACCTTCTGAGGAGGGTATTGCCCTGCATAAGCGCCTTCTGTCACTGTTTCCGGATCATAATCATGTAATCCCGGGCTATAAGTAAACAAGTTATAAGCGCTAAAATATATTCTCAAAGAATTGATACCTATCTTAGTGCTTATTGATCCGGGCAGTGTATAACCAAGCTCTATAGTCTTAAGCCTGACATAGTCTGCATTAAGAAGATAATGAGTACTTTCATTGCCTTTCCAGTATACATCTGTACGGTTATAGGCTCTCGGCTTTTTTGCATCCGGGTTATCAGGGGTCCACCTGTCAATAAAATCATATTTCACATAATTCCCTATATCTCCCGATTCAGTATCAAAATACCTTACCGCCCCGGTTGCGCCCTGCAGAAGTAAAGACAAATCGAATTGTTTATACGCTAAACTTATATTGAGTGCTCCGGTAAATACCGGTGTGGTTGTTTTATTACTTCTAACACGATCCAACCCATTAATTACACCATCATTATTTACATCTTTAAAAATAATATCCCCGGCTTGTGCCCTATCCCAATGGGGATAAGCTTTTACGGAAGCCGAGTCTCTAAATATTCCAATCGCCTCATAGTAAAGATTTGCCCCAACAGGACGTCCGGTTGACTTTTGCCAGTCATCCACTCCCGGGGTTTCATCCCAAAAGAGGATTTTATTTTTAGCATACCCTCCATTTACAGAAACATTGTACTTAAAGTCATTTATACGATTGTTGTATCCGATACTAAATTCAAATCCTTTGTTGCCTACTCTCCCTATATTTTCGCGAGGCAGAGATAAACCCGATGAGGTAGGAATGGAAGCGTTTCTGAATGCGAGAATGTGCGTACGTTTATTACTATATACATCCAGCGATATAGAAAGCTTGTTATTCAGCAAGAGGGCATCAAAACCTATATTGGCCTGATTTGCTACTTCCCATGTAATGTCTTCATTAGGAATTCTGGCTTCATAAAGTGTTGTGTTCTGTTGTCCGGCTCCAAAATCATATATGCTTCCAAAGGCATAAGTGGATAAATATTGCCACGCAGCGATGCGATCATTACCTGTTTGCCCCCATGAAGCCCGTAATTTAAGATCATTAATAAATGGCAGGTTATCTCTCATGAATTTTTCTTCAGACAATCTCCAACCAACAGAAACCCCGGGAAAAAATCCAAAGCGACCTTTTTCCGGAAAAATATAAGAACCATCATACCTCCATACAAACTCCAGGAGGTATTTCTCCATATAATTGTAATTAAATCGTCCGAAATAATTCAATCTTGCGTCTGCATAGGCGGAACCTGAATTGTCTTTTTCTAAATTCCCTCCTAATGATAATGCGTCAATAGCAGAAGAAATAAAATACCTTCTGTAAGCGCTGAACGCTTCTCCATCTCCTGTACGACTTTCCATTCCCGCTAACAGGTTCACAGTATTTTCGCCAAACACCTTCTTATAGTTCACGGTTCCATACAACAGCAGGGTCTTATTGTCCTGCATGCTTTCTGTCAGCCTGGCATCAGAAAATCCTTTAATACCCTGCTTTAAGACCGGGTTATTTTGATCATCATAAGACTGGTGGTCCCAGGAATATAAATACCACGGAGTTTGCCATAGCTTTCTTAACAGAAATGATTTATCTAAGCTGGCATTACCGGTAAAAGATAAACCTTTCACCCAGGGGATATTGACATTTAACTTTAGGCTGCTGTTAAATACATACCATTTGTTTTTATCATAGCCGGCAGCATCTGTACTTATAATCGCAGGGTTATCTCCTTCCCCCACATCTTCTCCCGGGGTTCCATCCGGCCAGGAAGCGTGCATCCTGGGATCTGCTCTTTTAAGCATTCTGAATATGGTGCTGGCGGGCCTGCTGGGATAGTTCTGATCTTCCATTCTTCCCACAATGTCAAATGTAACACTTACATTATCTGATATTTTACCATCAATATTGCTATGAAGATTATACTGTTTAAAATAGCTGGAACTGTTGTGATAATAACCATCCTCAAATTTTGATCCGAGCAAAAAATAATACTTTAACCTGTCGTTCCCTCCGGTCATAGAAACATTCATATAATTCTGGTTAGACCAGGGTTTCAGCACTGTTGCAAACCAGTCTGTATTTGGATAGTTCCAGGGATCATTGTTATTCTCCTTTAACTTTTGAAGTTCCTCAGCAGAAGTTCTCGGCGCTCTTCCCGCATAAATGTCAATCTCATTTAGCATTGTAGCGTATTCCCATGCATTGGCCATTTTGGGAATTACAGTAGGCCGATTAAATCCCCTGTTTAAATTAAAGGTAATCTGAGGCTTGCCGGACTTGCCTCGTTTGGTAGTAACCAGGATCACTCCATTGGCGGCTTGTGCCCCGTAAATTGCGGCAGACGCATCCTTAAGCACAGTAACACTTTCAACTGCACCGGGATCAATTCTATCTAGCGAACGGCCCGGTACTCCATCCACTACAATCAATGGGCTGTTGTCTCCTAAAGTATTTATTCCCCTGATCAAAATAGTAGAACCATCTCTTCCCGGCTCTCCAGAACGTTGCACAGACGATAAGCCGGGCAGGCGACCAACGAGTGAGTTACTAACATTGGTAGAAGGGTTTTTTGCAACATCACCTCCCTGAACAGCTACTACAGAGCCGGTAACCGTAACTTTTTTTTGCGTTCCGTAACCCACCACCACTATCTGCTCCATATCCGAAACTTTGGACTTCATCACCACATTAATTTGCTTCCTGTTGCTGATCAATACTTCCTGCTGTTCATAGCTCACATGAGAAAACACAAGCGTTCCCTTCAGCCCGGACAACCTGATAGAATAATTCCCGTTAGCGTCCGTGGTGGCACCCGACTGCGTGCCCTTTAGCGCTACACTAACGCCCGGCAGGATATCGCCATTTTCATTGGAAACAGTTCCAGTCAATTCGATCAGGGAATCCTGCCGGACAATGACCGGCTTGTTGGGGCTTTCCGGTTTGGGTTTTATTACAACGGTTTTCTCTACGATCTCGTAGGTCAGGTTCTTGCCTTTCAATACTTCCTCCACAGACTCCTGCAGGGAAACATTTTTTAGATCCACCGTTACATTGCCTGCATTCTGAACAAGCGTATAACTGAACAGGAAATCGTACCCGCTTTGCTTTTGTATGCGCTTAAACACTTTTTGCAAAGGGGTATTCTTTTCTGAAAGCGTAATTTGCGAAAAGCCTTTTGCACTTACGGTAAGACAAGCGGAAAATAAAAGGATGGCAGTGAGGTTCATGATACACAGCAGTTTTTTGGTTAACAGCCGAAACCTCGCTTCTCTTTTCTTAAAACAGGAGGACGGAAGTGGGCAGCAGCCGCTACAAAGCGCTTTTTTCATAACTTTGTTTGTTTGGTTTGATGAAATAATTAGCAGTCTCTCAATTGTTATTTATGGGGTCAGATCAAACATCTGCCGTCCCGGCTCCACCCGGGGCGGTTTTGTTTAACAGACCAGATAGCCTCTTTAGTCATCTCAAGCTTGCTGAAGGAGCTATTTCAGTCCTATGATCTTCTTCCCTTCAATTTTAAATTTTACTTCCCCCGTTTTCTCCAGCATTTCCAGCACGCTTGAAACGTTCGCGCTTCTTGAAATGGAACCGCCTATCAGCCCCGTTACATTTCCTTTATACTCTACCTCCACATCATACCATCTCGATATTTGTCTCATGATCGTTTGAATATCCGTCTTTTCGCCAAATTGGAATTTCCCGTTTTTCCAGGCCATTACTTCATCTACATCCACGTCGTCTGACACTCTTATTTGTGCTCCACCTTTCGCCTGTGAAAAAACCGCCTGCTCACCAGGTTTTATTATACTTGATGCTGTATTCCTGGTGCCGGAAACCTTCACTGATCCTTCCAACAAAGTAACCCTGATATCAGTTTCATCATCATAAGCATTCACATTAAAATGAGTACCTAAAACCCTTACGCTCATTTTCCCCCTGTCAACAATAAAAGGCCTGGCAGCATTACGGGTAACCTCGAAATAGGCCTCTCCTGTTATGGATACTTTTCTTTCTTTACCAACAAAAGCTACCGGGTAAGTAAGAGAACTTCCTGCATTCAGCCAGACATGTGACCCGTCGGCCAATGCGATATCAATCACTTTGCTTCCCCGCGGATTATACAAAGTATTGTATATCTCCTCCTGTCCTTCTCCTTTAGCAGAAGCCTGGTAGCTGAGCTTTCCATCGGCATCTTTCACGATCTTAATATTGCCCTGCACGGCAATGGATCCGTTTGCCATACTGTCCAGGAAAACTTTATGCCCATTGGCAAGGGTGATCATAGCCCTGTTAGCAGCAGGCGGAGCTATATCCTGGGGGACAGGTACGCTGACTATCTCAGTTTGTTCTTTAGCCTTGTTAAGGGAAAAAAAATAACACCCGGCTCCAACCATCAAAATAATGGAGGCGGCAACAGTCCATTTGTATAAGGCTTTCTTATAAAAAGGCACCACCAAGGCATCTTTGTTCATTGCTGCAACAATGCGCAGGTACAACTGTTCCTTAATTGTTTCATCATCTATTGAGCTCCCGTCCGGTTCTGCAACCGAGGCATACCATTTATCCACAATCGCCTTTTCTTCAGCGGTAGCACTACCATCCATATACCTGCGTAACAGCCGAAGTGCCTTTTTTTGTCGCATACACTTTGTTTTAGACGGGCAGCCGGGTTTTTGTACCGGCTCATTTATATAAATACCCTGAGAGAGGGATTAGTACTATTCGGAATTAAAAAAATTGAGCGCGTTGCTTTAGATCAGGAGAAGCCATCCTAGCTCATTTATACGGCAGGGACGTAAAAAAGGCGTTGAAGAGGGTATTGAAAAAGGGCGAAAAAAAGGTATTAAAGAAGGCAAGCAGGATGTTATTGAAAACCTGATTATCAGGTTAGGACTTTCAGACAGGCAGGCGGCCGACATTGCTGAAGTGCCTGTCAGCTTCATAAAAAAAGTCCGCGCTTCACTGAAAAAGAAAAAATAATTGATTGAAGCTTAAAGATAAAAATGCTCCGGTTCCGGGGTATTTTTTTTACCCTATCCTAACATCAAAGCAAAAAAAGAAGCAGGGAGTTGTATTTACCCAGCTTTTCTCTCAATCTTTTAAGAGCGGTGTGGAGGGTATTTTTTACCGTCTGTTCAGAAATATTGAGGCGGGCGGCGATCTCGGTAACCTGTAAATGCTCCATCCGGCTAAGACGGTATATCTCCTGCATTCTTTCCGGCAGTTCGCTTACTTCATTCGCAATCACGGTTTGCAATTCTTTATACGCTAACAATTCTTCCGTGGTAAGCTCCGTATGTTCCAGTTCTTCTGCATTGAGCGGCAGCAGCACACCTTTTTTTGCCTGGCGGTAAACGAGCTTAATGATGGCATATTTGATAGCAGCATATAGATAAGGAGCGAGAGAATCTTTTATTTCAATGTGGCCTTTATTGCGCCAGCAACTGATAAAAGCCTGCTGTACCACGTCCTGCGCATCGGCATCATTGCCAACGCGTGCCAGCGCTTTCTTGTACAGTATTTCCCAATACCGCTCGTACAAAATACGGAATGCCGCTCCTTCATCAGCGGCGGCAAGCAAAGCCTTATCTGTAAACAACTCTGTCATGTGATTCCTTCACGATATGAAAACCAAGATAATGATTTTTTATTTTTTTGAAGTAAATCCTTATTGCTGCCGGATCGTAGCATTAATGATCTATTCTGTAAGCTTTATCCGATATTCACGGGGAGGCATTCCTTTTATTTTTTTGAAAAAGCGATTAAAATTTGTAAGACTGTTGAAGCCGCATTGATATGCGATTGCTCCTATAGAATGATCATCGCCGGCCATTAGTTTACATGCCTGGGTTATGCGTACTTCATTTACAAAATCTATAAAAGTTTTTTGCGTACGGCTTTTAAAATACCGGCAAAAAGCCTGTTTGTTCATGTGTATTAAAGATGCCGCTGCTTCCAGGCTGATGTTAGCAGATAAATTCGCAAATACATATTTAAATACTTTATCCATTTTTTCATTATCCCGGTTCGAATAGGTATTTACATATCCTGCTCCTGCAAGCAATACATATTCCCTGGCAGAACACAATAGTTCCAACATTTCCAGTAATAAAATAAGTTTGGCAGGGCTCTGCTTTTCGTGGGACATTTTTAGCAATAAATTTTTCAACGACTCTTTTGTTTTGCCATAAAACTTCATCCCACGTTTCGCTGTTTCTACAACGGTCTGTAGTTTTTTTGTATTAAAGAAGTTGGAAAGCAGCGCTACCAGCTTTTCCGGGTGAAAAAATAAAGCAACCGAACGTGCAGATACTTCAGACAGGGATGTTACAGCATCCGGAACCGGGTCATTGTGCCATACATGAGGGATACAGGATCCTAAAAATGTTAATTCGCCTGCATCAAAATTTTCCACACAATCTCCCACTATTTTATACCCGGCGCTTTTTACAATATAAGTGATCTGGCACTCTGTATGAAAATGGAATTCCGTTGTAAAACTGGGGCGATCAATAAATCTCGTAGCATATACTTCGTTTTCCAGGCCCTCGAGTATTTTGGCAAAAACAGGCTTCATTTTCACTTATTATTAATGATCATTCTTAAATTATTGCTAATATAAGACCAATATAAGTCATTAAACGGAAAGCCGCCGGATCATATTCAGTGTATATTCGTATAAAAACAAGGTAACTATGCTTAAGGGTAAAATCATTCTGCTCACAGGCGGTGCCGATGGTATTGGCTGGGAATGTGCAAAAGCATATGATAAAAACGGGGCCCGTGTTTGTATCGCAGATAAAAATCCTGTTACTGCTCAAAAGCTGGCTGAATTAAAGGGCGGGCATATATGTATGCGTTGTGATGTTACCAATGAGCAAAATGTTAAAGAAACGATCGGAGCCATCATACATAAATTCGGGCGCCTGGATATCATCCATAACAATGCAGGCATCGCATATCCTTCGAGACCACTGCATGATACCGCTGATGAGGAGTGGGACCTGTTGCTGAATGTAAATTTAAAAAGCATACTGTATACTACCCGGCATGGAATTGAACATTTAAAAAAGTCAAAGGGTGTCATACTAAATACCAGTTCTGTGGTGGGGAGTATTGGACAGGATAACCATGCCGCTTATGTTGCCACCAAAGGAGCGGTGAATGCCCTTACCAAGGCAATGGCGCTCGACTATGCGCCGGATGGCATCCGTGTAAATGCTGTAAGTCCCGCTGCTGTAAAAACCAGCACATTAAAAACCTGGAGCGATGAGCAACCAGGCAAAGAGTTGATTGAAAAATATCTGGACAACCTGCAACCCCTGGGCAAATTACCGGAGGGAGATGTAATAGCAGATGCGGCAGTATTCTTACTAAGCGATGCGGCCCGCTTTATTACCGGCTGCATTTTACCGGTAAGCGGCGGCGCTGAACTGGGATACAGGACAATACTATAACCAAACTATAGAGAAGTGATCACTACTATTCATATCAGCGACAGAAGGTTTACACTTGCTGCCGGTGCAGGCAGCGATGCTGTACATACAGATCCGCAATATTCATACGCTTTAACACAGTTGGCGGACAGCAGCGGAACGATTGCCAGCGGACTGGCTTTTACGGTTGGTGCAGGCAACGAGCTGGTATGCCAGGCAGCTAAATTTTATGCCGAAAAGCTGATCGGCTATGATATTGAGGAATTAATGTCGGATTTTGGCTACTGGTTCAGGAACGTATCTAATGAACAGCAATTCAGGTGGCTGGGCCCTCACAAAGGCATTGTGCACCTTGGACTGGCGAGTGTAACCAACGCCTGCTTCGATCTTTGGGCAAAGAAAAAAGGCGTGCCTTTGTGGAAATTATTAACAGACCTTACACCAGAGCAAATTGCGGATACGCTGGACCTGTCCTACCTGGAAGACACACTTACCAGGGAAGAGGTGATTGATATGCTGAAGCAACAGCAGGAAGGAAGAGCTGAAAGGGAGATGATCATTGAAAAGGGATACCCCGGGTATGATACTTCCGTAGGGTGGTTTAATTATGACGATGAAAAAATACGTTCCAATTGCCGGAAAGCCATTGATAACGGGTTTACAGCGCTAAAGCTGAAAGTGGGCTCTGCAGATGCACAACGTGATATCCGGCGCACGGCGATTGTAAGGGAAGTAGCAGGAGATGATATTAAAGTAATGGTAGATGCCAACCAGCAATGGACATTACCACAGGCCATCGCTGTTTGTACCGAGCTAAAGAAAATGAACCCTTACTGGATTGAAGAACCTACTCATCCCGATGATGTGTTAGGTCATCAAACGCTTGCCAAAGCCATTGCGCCGTTAAAGCTTGCAGTGGGCGAACATATTCCCAACCGCATTGTATTCAAGAACTATTTGCAGACAGGCTGCGCCTCATTTATACAGGTAGACGCGGTACGCGTTGGAGGAGTAAGTGAGTTTATAACCGTGAGCCTGCTGGCCAAAAAGTTTGGTATACCTGTGGTACCGCATGTGGGAGACATGGGACAGTTGCACCAGCATCTTGTTCTGTTCAATCATATTGCGATCGGTCACGAGGTGTTATTCCTTGAACATATTCCGCACCTGAAAGCGCATTTTGTACATCCTGTTACAATACAGGATGGAGTGTACATAACGCCCCGGGAAGCCGGCAGCAGTTGCGATTTAGTGGATGAATAATACATACCAAAAGACAGGTCGAATTTTTTTACTGCTTTATAAAATATGTAATGATTGCAGGTATTGATATTGCCATAAGTATTGCGTATGTTCTTTTTATTGTTAGCATAGGGCTTTGGACCGGCAGGAGAAAGAGCAGGAAAGAATCCGCCGGCAGCAAAGAATATTTCCTGGCAGGCAAAACTTTGCGCTGGCCTATGATCGGGCTGGCATTGTTCGCCACCAATATTTCCTGCCTTCACCTGGTAAGCCTGGCCCAGAGTGGTTTTGATTCTGGACTGCTGAACGGGAATTTCGAGTGGATGGCGGCATTTACGCTTATCCTGTTGGCCTTGTTTTTTGTACCCTTTTATATACGATCCGGTATTTCAACGCTACCTGATTTTTTGGAAAGAAGATACAACAAGGCATGCCGCGACTGGCTTGCATTCGTTTCTGTTTTATCAGCAATTATTATCCACATCGCCTTTTCTTTTTTGGCAGGCGGCATTGTGCTGGAAACATTGTTTGGGATCAACATGTACATAAGTGTCATCGTCATAGCGCTGCTTACAGGTTTATATACCATTGTAGGAGGACTGAAAGCGGTAGTGGTAACGGAAACCATCCAGAGTGTGGTATTGATAACAGGGGCCATTATTATTACTTACTTTTCGTGGGACAAAATAGGAGGATGGGAAAACACGACAGCAGTGTTAAGCAAAAATAATTCGCTGGATAAACTGGACATGCTGCGGCCGCTTGGCGATCCAGGCGGTATGAGCTGGGCGGCGGTATTCCTGGGCTACCCTGTTTTAGGTATCTGGTATTGGTGTGCCGACCAAACCATCGTTCAAAGAACATTGGGCGCTAAAGACGAAAACAATGCCAGGGTAGGCGCACTATTTTGCGGATTTATAAAAATATTGCCCGTGTTTATTTTTGTGTTGCCCGGTTTATTCGCTTACGCATTGTATCATTCAAATGCGATGGACTTAAGCAGCCTTCAATATACAGGCGCCGATGGCGAAACCACACTTAACACAAAAGGGATTTACACGTTAATGATCACTCAACTGCTGCCAACGGGTTTGGTCGGCATTCTGGTGGCTGCTTTGCTCTCGGGGTTGATGAGCCAGATAGCCGGCGCATTAAACTCAATCGCCACATTATGCAGTTATGATCTGTATAAAAGATTTAAGCCCGGAACAACGGACAAAAAACTAGTACAGGTTGGGAAATGGTCTGCAGGAATTGCACTGGTTTTATCCATTGGCCTGTTGCCTTTGCTCAATCAATATCAAAGCTTGTTTGAAGGCATCAATGATGTGATAGCGCACATTGCTCCGCCCATCACCTGTGTTTTCTTACTGGGTATTTTTTGGAAAAAAGCATCGGCGCAGTCGGCGCAATACACGCTGTGGATCGGGTCACTGTTAGGCGCCGCGGTGTATGCAATTAATAAGCTGAATCCTGAGACAGTAATAGGTAAAATACCTTTTATGATGATGGCCTTCTATCTTTTTTGTACCTGTGTACTGATGCAGGTGATCTTTTCTTATGCATATCCAGTCCGGCATACGGAGCAAAGCGAAAAATTGTATTGGAGATCTGTTTGGGAGCCATTGAAGGCAAAGGGGTGGAGAGGGATCGGCAACTATAAAGCCTTATCTGTGTTGCTGCTTTTGATCATGGGAGTGCTGTACTGGACATTCCGGTAAAGCATTGTACCCCGGCATATTTCTGTAACAGGATATACCAAAAGCCGCAACAGAACATGCGGGCGGCAGGTTGCTGAACAATGAAGTGAATAACGCTCCGGCCGACTCAGCATAAACTTTGTGAAAGATGATCCCTGCCGGCGGAGTAGCAAAGAGACCCCGCAAAAAATAAAAATAATAACCGATGTATAAAAAATTAATGTACGCATGTGTTTGCCTGATGCTTGTTGTAACGGCTGTGGCTCAAAGTCAAAAAGATATTGCGTTGAAAAATTTCATGAATGACAGGTTTGGGATGTTCATCCATTGGGGACCGGTCAGCCTGCGTGGAACCGAAATAGGATGGAGCCGCGACAGGGAAATATCAAAGGAAGATTACGACAGCTTATACAGGGAGTTCAACCCGGTATTGTTCAATGCTGACGAGTGGGTCAAAGTTGCAAAGGATGCGGGCATGAAGTATCTTACTATTACAGCCCGGCATCACGATGGGTTTTGCCTGTGGCCCACAAAGTTTACACACTACAACATAATGAACACTCCGTATAAGACAGATATTGTTGGAGCACTGAGTAAAGCCTGCAAGAAACAGGGCATCAAATTTTGTATTTATTATTCCATACTGGACTGGTGGCACCCCGAATACCCGTTGCACTCTGCCCATAACAAACCGGCTCCTGATCCAAAATCGGATATGACAAAGTATATCGGCTATTTGAAGAACCAGTTAAAAGAGCTCATTACCAGTTACGATCCTTATATGCTGTGGTTTGACGGGCAATGGGAAGCTCCGTGGACAGACGAAATGGGTAAAGAAATTTATAATTATATACATGCGCTCAAACCCGGTATTATCTGCAATAACAGGCTGGGAAAAGAGTTTGCGGCCATGGAAAATAAAAACATCGACGCTTCCAGGATAATCGGGGATTACGATACGCCCGAACAGGTTGTTGGCAGGCTGAATATGACCACGCCCTGGGAAAGCTGCTTTACCCTGGGTGATCAGTGGGCCTGGAAACCCAACGACAAGATCAAGCCGCTCCAGACCTGTCTTTCCATTCTCAGCAAAACAGCCGCCGGCAACGGCAACCTGTTACTGAATGTAGGGCCAATGCCCGACGGGAGGATAGAACAACGACAGATACGCCTGTTAAAAGAAATAGGCGACTGGCTAAAAGTAAACGGTGAGGCAGTATACGGTACGAAAGGCGGACCTTATGAACCTGGAAAAAATTATGCAACCACCCGCAAAGCCAATAAAATATATGTGCATGTGATCAATACCGACACTTCGACACTTGCCCTCGGCGCTATTGCCGGAAGAAAAGTCATGAAAGCTTACACTATGTCGGGCGAAAAAGTTGCTGTAGAAACCGAAAATGGTTCTTTCATGCTACAGCTTCCTCAAAGCCAGGCAGGAAGGCTGCAATATGTTATTGTTTTGGAGATGGATGGAAATACAGAGGATCTGCCCGTGATCCAATCATCTTTTTAAAAATCCGGCAACTGCATTCTTCAGACATTATAAAACGATTTTTATGAAAAAGATCTCAGCGGTTTTTCCATTAACGGCAATATTGCTTTTTATTGCAGGATGTAACCCACCTGTTGAACAAGCTACAGCAACTGCGGGGGTTTCCAACGAAGGATCCACGGATCCTGCATCAGGGAAAGCAGTACGCTATGGAATGATAACAGAACTAAAAACGGAAAAGGTATTGCGTTACAAAGAGCTGCATGCGGCGGTATGGCCGGCTGTATTGAAAAAAATAACGGAATGCAATATCCGCAATTACTCCATCTACCTTAAAGAAGTGGATGGTAAGCCTTACCTGTTCAGCTATTGGGAATATACCGGCGATGATTTTGCCGCCGATATGAAAAAGATGGCAGCCGATACCACTACCCAACGATGGTGGAAGGAAACAGCCCCTCTGCAGGTTCCTCTCCCTGATGCAGCGGAGAAAGGTGAAACCTGGAGTATGATGGAAGAAGTATTCCATACAGATTGAAAGGGAGTGACCAAAAAAGTCGTTGAACATATTGGATATGTAAACAATTAGTGGACCCAATCGCTCCTGTTCCTTTTGTTTGTATTGCGATCCCAACCGAAGGTAGGGAGAGGAATCTATAGCAAAAGGCTATAAATATAGAAGCAGTGACTGGCGCGAAGATAGATGCCTCATACTTCGGCATGACAGCAGTGGTACATCGATCATCACTTATTCTGTTGTTCAGCATAGCTGCCATAATCTGGCATTGGCGGCAGGAATCCCGACTGTGTCGGGAAGGCAATCTCATTAATAATAACGGTTTAAGTGTTTGGAATTGCTTCTCCGCCGCGGCGGATGCCAATGACATGTTATCCAGTTTGATGTTTATCAACCGGTTGTGAACTTCAATTTGTTGTTGCACAAACTCAGTTCTCCTTTTAACTACAATTCCTCCGCTTTTTTCTGTTACTTTTTTGCGGAAAAAAGTAACCCGAAAGCCGCCGAAATCCCTGCCAGCCGGCAGGCTGGGACTACGGCCGATTTCGGGAACGCTCTGATGAAGCTTTAGTACTACTGTGAATTCAGCAACAGAACCCTGATACGTTTGCTGATAACTAAGCCGACTTAGGATACTTACAAATCAGAAAGCTGTAACAAGCAAATGCAACATGTCATATCTTCATTGATTTGGCCCCTAATTTTTTACTCGCAATGACGCCTTTTTGGTTATCCCCGCAGGAACAAAAAAATCCCGCCTCTATATTGGAGACGGGATGATATATTTCCTTCAGGAAGAAGGGAAAAGGTTTAGTAACCCATTCCACCCATATCAGGAGCGCCATGGTGATGACCACCACCTGCTGCTTCTTCTTTTTTAGGTTTATCAGCTATTACGCATTCGGTTGTTAATAACATACCGGCAATAGAAGCTGCATTTTCCAAAGCAATGCGGGTAACTTTTGTGGGGTCAATTACACCTGCTTTGAAAAGGTTTTCATACACTTCTGTACGTGCATTGAAACCGTAATCTGCTTTACCTTCTTTTACTTTCTGTACAACAATGCTGCCTTCTATACCGCTGTTGTATACCAACTGGCGAAGGGGCTCTTCAATTGCCCTTCTAACGATAGCAACACCGGTTGCTTCGTCTTCGTTGGCAGTCTTGAATTTCTCTAAAGATTCTACCGCACGGATGTAAGCCACACCACCGCCAGGCACAATACCTTCTTCTACCGCGGCGCGTGTTGCGTGCAATGCATCGTCCACACGGTCTTTCTTTTCTTTCATTTCCACTTCTGTAGCAGCGCCTACCTGTAATACAGCTACACCACCGCTTAATTTAGCCAGACGTTCCTGTAATTTTTCCTTATCGTAATCAGAAGTCGTTACTTCAATCTGGGCTTTGATCTGGTTCACACGTGCTGTGATATCAGCTTTTTTACCTTTACCACCAACGATTGTAGTATTGTCTTTGTCGATTACTACTCTTTCTGCACGACCTAAATAGGTAAGATCGGCGTTTTCCAGCTTGTAGCCCTGCTCTTCGCTGATCACTAACCCTGCAGTAAGGATCGCGATATCCTGCAGCATTTCCTTTCTTCTGTCGCCAAAGCCCGGCGCTTTAACAGCAGCTACTTTTAAAGTACCGCGTAACTTGTTTACCACCAGGGTAGCCAGCGCTTCACCTTCCAGGTCTTCAGAAATGATCAGCAAAGGAGCGCCCTGCTGGGCCACTTTTTCCAGGATGTGAAGAATATCCTTCATCGTGCTTACTTTCTTATCATAGATAAGGATGTAAGGCTTATCCAGCTCCGCCTCCATTTTTTCGCTGTTGGTAACGAAATAAGGAGAGATATAACCACGGTCGAACTGCATACCTTCCACCACTTCAATTCCCGTTTCAGTACCGCGCGCTTCTTCCACGGTAATAACGCCATCTTTACCCACTTTGCCAAAAGCTTCAGCGATCAGTTTGCCAATGGTTTCGTCGTTATTGGCAGAGATAGAAGCTACCTGCTGTATTTTTTTGCTGTCGGAACCTACAGTCTGGGACTGGGTTTTCAGGTGCTCAACAACTTTCTCAACAGCTTTGGTAATACCGCGTTTCAGATCCATTGGATTGGCGCCGGCAGCTACGTTTTTCAAACCTTCGCTGATGATAGCCTGAGCCAGTACGGTTGCGGTAGTAGTACCATCACCTGCAATATCAGCAGTTTTGCTGGCAACTTCTTTCACCATCTGGGCGCCCATATTTTCAATGGGATCTTCCAGTTCAATTTCTTTAGCAACGGTAACACCGTCTTTGGTTACCGCAGGAGCGCCGAATTTCTTTTCAAGCACTACGTTACGACCTTTAGGTCCCAGGGTTACTTTTACCGCATTCGCGAGAATGTCAACCCCTCTTTTCATTTTATTACGGGCGTCAATATCAAAAAATAATTGCTTAGCCATGTTATTCGATTTGAGATTTTTAATTTGAGATTTGAAATGAAGAGCCGAAAACGGTGATCATCACAATGACAGTTTCGGCTTATTGTACTGTTATTAAACGATCGCGAGAATGTCTGATTCCCTCATGATCAGGTAATCAGCGCCGTCAATCGTTATTTCAGTACCGGCATATTTGCCATACAATACGGTATCTCCGGATTTTACACTTACCGGCTCATCTTTTTTACCAGGACCAGCAGCAACTACTGTACCACGCTGCGGTTTTTCTTTAGCAGTATCGGGAATGATAATGCCCCCGGCAGTCTTTTCTTCAGCAGGAGCTGGTTTCACGATCACCCTGTCATGGAGGGGAGTTACATTAATCTTTTTGGACATAATTAAATTTTTTTGTGTTGGTTAAAGATTGAATTTATAAATCTTTAAGGCGGACAAAGGTAAACGAATAATATGCCAAAGCGGCAATGCCGGAAAAAATTTCAGTTTTTGTTACCATCAGGCAGTTGAAATGAAAAACTTGACAGAAACAGGAGGAAACAGATATGCCAAATTTGCGGGTTAGGGGTTGCAGGTTACAAGTCACAAGTTTCAGGTTGGGAGTTTGAGGTGTAGAGTTTCGGGTTACAGGTTGCAGGTTTTTAAGACACATACACCCCATACTCTATGCCCTGTACCTCTGTTACAGGTTAGGCTACAAATGGGTCGCTGACAACCCATCTCAAATCTCACAAAAGACACTGACGGCTGATAGCCGACAGCCGATAGCTCGTTGTAACCTGCAACTTGTAACTTAAATTTCCTACCTTCGCCGCCTTACAATAGTTCTTTATAAAATATGATCAGCAGAAGAAATATCCGGGTAAAAGTAATGCAAACCCTTTATACCATTGAGTCGGCCGATGAGCAACTGCTACCCGGAAAGGCAGTAAATTTATTAGAAAAGCACCTTGAGCAGTCAAGACATATATTTGTATACCTCATTCATTTTATTACACAGGTAGCCCGCTACGCTGAAACCGATTCCCATATCCGGTCGTCCAAGCATCTTCCATCGGCACAGGATCTGAATGTAAACATAAAGATCGCCGGTAATGAAATAGTATGGAAAATACTGGAAGATGGCTCCTATATAAAGGCAGTGAACGAAGTGAAACCGCAGCAGTGGGACAACCCCGAGCTGATACGCAAAACCTACCTGCAACTGATTGAAACACCGGTATATAAGGAATATATACAGGCCCAGGAACGCAATAAAAAAGCGGAAAAAAACATCCTGGAATTCATCTTTACCGACCTGATGCTCCCGAATGATGATTTCATTTCGCACATGGACGATACTTTTATTCATTGGGATGATGATGCCGAAATGATGAATCAGTTGGTTTTGAACTTTTTGCAAAAGCCTTCACATGCTGATTTCCAGGATATGCTGGGCGGGGAAAAAAGAAAATTTGCCCACGAACTGCTGGAAACAGTGCTCAGCAAAAAAGAACTCTGCATGGAGCTCATCAAGCCCAGGCTAAAAAACTGGGATGCAGAGAGAATTGCCCTGCTGGATATGATATTGATGCAAATGGGCGTATGCGAATTTCTTTATTTTGATACCATTCCCACCAAGGTAACCATTAACGAATATATAGACCTGGCAAAAGAATACAGTACGCCCCAAAGCGGACAGTTTGTCAATGGGATCCTGGATAATATTCACAAAGACCTGCTGGCGCAGGGCAAACTGAACAAGGTTTCATATAAAAAGCCGGGATGACCTCTGAATAATGACCGGCTTTCAGCAATATTATCCATCAACCTAAACTTATACAAATGTTGCTAAAAAAAGGGTGGCTGATTTTTTTGTTTGCGCTTTCAACAGCTTATGCGGACGCCCAAACAAAACCCTACCTGGCCGAATACGCGAAGGGATACCGCGGCGGGTACATTAAAGGCCTTGAATCTGTTGACAGGTCGCTGCAGTTTGCCGTAATCGGCGACTGGGGACGGGGGGGCATGTATTTTGGTAAAGATGTAGCGGAACAGCTATCCAAAGCGGTTACGTGTATTGATGCTGAGTTTATCGTTTCAACCGGCGATAACTTTTATCCCAGCGGTGTGGCAAGCGTGCACGATCCCTTATGGAACCTGGCTTTTGAAAATGTTTTTTGGCAATACCCGCTCTGGCGCGATTGGTACGTGGTGCTGGGCAATCACGACTATGGCAGCAACCCGCAGGCGCAAATTGATTATTCAAAGATCAGCCGCAGGTGGAATATGCCCGATTATTATTATTCCTTCAAAAGTAAAATCACCAAGGGCGTGAACGCGCTCTTTATTTTTTTGGATACCAACCCTTTTAATTCCGGCTTTCACGACGAAAATGATACTGCCTTTCATCCCAACCTGGATACTACCGCGCAGAAAAAATGGCTGGAAGGGCTGTTATCTGATCCCGATACCAGCATTCAATGGAAAATAGTGTTCGGGCATCACCCTATGTATACTGCCGGCAGCAGGGCTTCGCACAATTCCGAGATCAGGAATTCGCTGGAAGCCATGTTTGAAAAATACAATGTTGACCTGTATATTACCGGGCACGAGCATCACCTGCAATATTATCATCCCAAAGACAAACATACACATCACTTTATATCCGGAGCCGGCTCCGAAGCCAATGAAGCGATGAAATCACACGGCCCGGTTGATTTCTTTGCCGCTATCCAGGGTTTTATGACCTTTTCGGTTACTCCCGGCGAAGTGCTGATGCAGGCCGTAGACCGCAATGGAAATGTGCTGACAAAACAAAAGATAAGGAAATAGGGCCGGATTTTTGATTGCTGATTTGGAGATTGCCGGTTTGAAGTTTTGGGTTGCAGTTACAAGTTGCAGGTTGCAGGAGATTTCTGATTTTGAGATTTTGAGATTTTTGATTAAACTATAAACGAAAAACCACAAACTATAAATTACTAATAGCTGATCGCTGACGGCTGACAGCCTTTTAAATGATTTCCTACAGTTAACCCGAAATAGTTACCTTTGCCGCTCTTAAGCAATCGTTTGTTATGATAAGAAAATATTTTTTTGCATCGCTGCTGGTAGCCGGTTCTCTTACAGCCTGCCAGGAAGCTGAAAAAAAGACAGAAGAGGCAGCAACAATCAGCCCGGCACCTGCAACTGCTGCTGCGGAACCTGTGCAAAGCGCTGATTTAACCAGGATACAATGGATAGATTCTGCCTTGAATAAGGGCTCTATTAATGAAGGTGAAAAGCTGGAAATCGTATACCGCTTCAAAAACACGGGAGAAAAACCATTGATCATAAAAGATGTAAAGCCCTCCTGTGGTTGTACAGTAGCCGAAAGACCTGAGCAACCCATTGCTCCAGGGCAGGAAGGCGCCATTAAGGCCGCTTTTGACAGTCACAATAAACCGGGGCCCAACCACAAAACCATTACGGTAACCGCCAACACCCAGCAGGAAACTTATCATCTCAGTTTTGACGTTACCGTAAACAAAAAAAGCTAGTATTCAATTTTAAATTATCAATAATGAACAATTCTTTCGTTTTATTACAGGCAGCCGGCAATTCGCAAACAATGTCCATGATCATGATGGTTGGCATCATTGCAGTATTTTATTTCTTCATGATCCGCCCTCAGACCAAAAAAGCCAAAGAAGCCAAGAACTTTCAAAGCAGCCTGCAAAAAGGCGATAAAGTAGTAACCATTGCCGGCATACATGGAAAAATAGAAAAAGTGAACGAAGACAGTACCCTTCAACTGGAAGTAAGCCCCGGCAGCTACCTGCGGATCGAAAAAAGCGCCATCAGCATGGAATGGAGCAAGCAGTTGAACGCCGCTGACAAAAAATAGACTTTTATTTTTAATATTTCAATCCGGGATCTGGTACGATTTCGGATTTTTGTTTTTATAAAGACGACCCTGCATGTTGAAAATAGGCTTAACAGGCGGTATTGGCTCCGGCAAAAGCACCGTGGCGCGTTTGTTTGAAATACATGGCATACCGGTGTATTATGCCGATCAGGCAGCTAAAGAAATAATGAATACCGATGAAGCACTTAAACAGCAGATCATTCATCATTTTGGCACAGAAACGTACACGAACAATCTCCTTAACCGTACCTGCCTGGCAGACATCGTTTTTAAAAACAAAGAAAAGCTGGCGTTGCTGAACAGCCTGGTGCATCCGGCTACCATAAGGGATGCACACAACTGGATGAAACAACAAAACTCTCCTTATACTGTTAAGGAAGCCGCGCTGATCTTTGAAAGCGGGTCGCAGGTTGAGCTGGATTATGTGATAGGGGTATATGCTCCCAAATCGCTGCGTATCCATCGCACCATGCAGCGCGACCAGGTTGCCCGCGAGGATGTGATCAAACGGATGGAAAACCAGATTGATGAAGAAATAAAAATGCGGCTGTGCGATTTTGTTGTATACAACGATGAACAGCAGTTACTGATACCGCAGGTAAACAGGCTGCATGAGCAATTGCTTGAACGAGCGAGATAAGCTGTCAGCGATCAGACGTCAGCTTTGAGAACTAATTTGAGATTTGAAATTCGGGATTTGAGATGCAAACTGACATGTAATACCCGACATCCGCTATCCAAATCAGACTCCGAATGTTCGGAGCCCACATGTAACCTGAAACTTGAAACCTGCTATCAGCTCCATTTCAAATCTCAAATCAAAAATCAACAAATCAAAAATCAGAAATCTCACCCGTAACCTACACCAGCTCCACCAATTTCTCCACCACCCTATCCACTTCTTCTTTTGTATTGTATTTGCTGAAAGAAAAACGCACGGCTACCTTACCGGGATCGTTATAAATGGCCTTAATGACATGAGAGCCCTGGTCGGCGCCGCTGGTGCAGGCGCTGCCGCCCGATGCACAAATATGATTGATATCGAGATTGAATAACAGCATTTCCGATCTTTCTGTTTTGGGAAAGCTTACATTTAAAACTGTGTACAGGCTACGTCCCCTCGGATCGCCGTTAAACACAACACCCGGTATGTTTTTTTTCAATTCATCCATCATGTGCTTCTTAATGCCGGCTATCGCCCTGCTATCCTTTTCAAAGCCGGCAGTAGCCAGCTCCAGTGCTTTGGCAAACCCAACAATTCCATACAGGTTTTCAGTACCTGCGCGCATGTTCCGCTCCTGCGATCCGCCATGAATAAAAGGCTGAATTTTTACATTTTCATTGATGTACAACATTCCTACGCCTTTAGGTCCATGAAATTTATGTCCGCCGCCGGTAATGAAGTGAACCGGCGTATCCCGTAAATCAAAGGGAAAATGCCCGACAGTCTGTACGGTATCCGAATGAAAAATGGCATTGTATTTCCGGCAGATTTCACCCACTGCATGCAGGTCAAGCATGTTGCCGATTTCATTATTGGCATGCATCAGCGTAACCAGTGTTTTCTTATCGCTGTCTGCCAGTAAGGCTTCCAGGTCCGCATTGTCTACATGCCCATCCGGCAATAGCTTTACGAACACCAGTTCAGCCTCTCCCCCTTTACACAGGTATTCAACAGTATGCAATACTGCATGGTGTTCAATGGGCGAAGTAATAATACGCGTGCATCCCAGGTCTTTTACGGCGCCGGCTATAGCGGTATTGGAGCTTTCCGTACCGCCACTGGTAAAAAAAATTTCAGCGGGGTGCGCATTGAGTATCCTGGCTACCGATTTACGGGCATTTTCAACAGCCAGCCTGCTTTCGCGTCCGTATGAATATATGGCGGACGGATTGCCGAATCTTTCCCTCATATAGGGCAGCATAGCCTCCAGTACATCACTATCAAGTGGCGTTGTAGCGGCATTATCAAAATAAATTCTGTTCTGCACAAACGTGTGGTTTATGAAGCAGGTAGTATGAACAGCCGGTACGGATCAATACCGGCACCGGTTATTTTAATTCCTTGATGTCCCGCATCAGGCGAAGCGCAATGTTATTGGCCGTAGATTCAAAGCTGCTTTCGGCATAAATGCGTATGATTGGTTCTGTATTGCTGGTACGAAGATGTACCCAGTCTGTATCAAATTCAATCTTCAATCCGTCTTCCGTATTGACCGGCTGGGATTTGTACTTGGTTTTAATTTTCTCAAATACATCTTTCACATTTACATCCCGCTCCAGCTCTATTTTATTTTTGCTGATGAAATAATCCGGGTAAGTGCCCCTCAATTGTTTGATGCTTTTTTGAGCATGCGCCAGGTGCGTTAAAAAAAGCGCTATTCCAACCAGGGCGTCCCTGCCGTAATGCAATTCAGGCAAAATAATGCCGCCGTTGCCCTCCCCGCCTATGACCGCGTTTACCTCTTTCATGCGCGTTACCACGTTCACTTCACCCACCGCACTGGGCGAATATTGCCCCCCGTGTTTTAATGTTACATCTTTTAATGCGCGGGTAGAAGACATATTGCTCACCGTATTTCCTGGCTTTTTACTCAACACGTAATCGGCTACGGCAACCAGCGTATACTCTTCCCCAAACATGCTTCCGTCTTCACATACAAAACAAAGCCGGTCAACATCGGGATCTACTGCTATGCCCAGGTCGGCTCCCAGCTTTTGCACTTTGGTGCTTAATTCCACCAGGTTTTCGGGCAGGGGCTCGGGATTGTGCGCGAACTTACCGGTCACCTCTTCATTGATCACAGTAATATCATTGGCCTCCACCCCTAAAGCTTTCAGTAATTCGGGAACAAATAAAGCGCCTGTACTGTTTACCGCATCTACCACAATTTTGAATTTCCTTGCCTTAATGGCAGATTTGTCCACCAGTTCCAGGGAAGTGATCGCCTCAATGTGCTTTTCGAGGTAGCTGTTGTCTTCCGTAAGCGTGCCCAGCTTGTCTACCCCAACAAACGAAAAGTCTTCACTGGCGGCAATATCAAGCACTTCTTTTCCGTCCTGCCCCGAAATGAACTCGCCCTTGCTGTTCAACAGCTTAAGTGCATTCCATTCCCTGGGATTGTGGCTGGCAGTTAAAATAATGCCGCCCCCCGCCTGCTCCATCACTACCGCTACTTCTACTGTGGGTGTGGTGCTTAGCCCCAGGTCAATTACATCGATGCCCAGCGCGTTCAAAGTGCTTACCACAATGTTCCGTACCAGGGGACCGCTTATGCGGCCGTCCCTGCCGATCACCACCTTGCGGCTGCCTGTTTTTTCAATCAGCCAGGTGCCGTAAGCCGCCGTAAATTTTACTATGTCTAATGGAGAGAGCGTTTCGCCTGGTTTCCCGCCTATTGTTCCTCTTATGCCGGATATACTCTTGATCAATGCCACAAAACAAAATTTTAAGGATGCAAATCTAGTAGAAAATTTTATAACGCCATGATTCTCTTTAAGAACCAGACAATAATTAAGCCGGGAAACAAAACAATAATTACATTTGTTAAAACAATCTCTTTAATCCATGTCGGGAGACCATTGGTTCCAGCATTATTATCGTAATTATCTCCATCTTTCAGCTTCCATTCCATATCAACCCGTAAATGGCGGCTTTTGCTTTAAAAACACAAAAGCATGAATAGTATTATCCGTTACGATATAGAGCTGTTTACCAAAATAAACGGGGTTTGGCACAACAGTTTTTTAGACTGGCTTTGTCCGCTGCTGCGAAACCAGTTCTTCTGGTCGCCCCTGTACCTGTTCCTGGTGGTTTTTATGCTGATGAATTTTGGGCGCCGCGGGTTGTACTGGATATTATTTTTTCTTGTAACATTTGCTATTACGGATATGTTCAGCAGTTCGGTAATCAAGCCATTCGTGGGCAGGTTGAGACCCTGCAATAACCCGATGCTGGCCGATACCATACGTTCGCTGGTGAGCTGTGGCACTGGCAAAAGCTTCACATCGTCTCATGCGGCCAACCATTTCGGATTAGGAGTATTTTGTTTCCGTACTTTTTTGTTTGCCCCCATGTTCTGGCGATGGAGCTTTCTTTTCTGGGCTTTTGCCATTTCTTATTCGCAGATATATGTGGGGGTGCATTTCCCGCTTGATATTACCTGCGGCGCTATACTGGGTTGCCTGGTCGGCGCGGCAACCGGGAAGCTGTTTAACAGCAGGGTTGGTTTAGCCGCTTTAGCTTAACTTCATGTACTATGATCGAGATGCTGATAATATTGGGATTGATTTTACTGAACGGGCTTTTTTCAATGGCTGAGATCGCACTTGTTTCTTCCCGCAAAGCAAGGCTGGAAGCCCAGGCAGCCAAAGGTGATAAAAGGGCGAAAGAGGCGCTTGAGCTGGCCGAAAAACCGGATAATTTTCTTTCTACCGTTCAGATAGGCATTACCCTCATCGGCATCTTAACGGGTATCTATTCCGGGGAATCGTTAAAAACCGACCTGGTTGAACAACTTTACCGCTTTGAATGGCTGCGTCCCTATGTGAATGGAACGGCAACCGCCATCATTGTTATTATCATTACTTATTTTACATTGGTGCTGGGTGAGCTGGTACCCAAACGCCTCGGTTTATCGCGCCCCGAATCCATAGCCAAGCTGGTAGCGGGGCCCATGAGCGTAATTACCAAAATAACATACCCGTTCGTATGGCTGCTGAGCAAGTCAACTTATTATACCGTAAAACTGTTCAATATACAGAAGAAAGACAATTATGTTACGGAAGAAGAAATCAAGGCCATCATAAGCGAAGGAACGGAACAGGGCACCATTGAAGAAGCCGAACAGGAGATCATTGAAAGGGTGTTTCACCTGGGCGACCGCAACATCACCTCGCTGATGACGCATAGAAATGACATCGTATGGTTCGACCTGGAAAAAAATGAAAAGATCATTAAGGAGAAAGTATTAGCCGAACCGCATTCCGTTTATCCTATATGCAACCAGTCTATTGACAACATATTGGGCGTTGTATCTATAAAAGATCTTTACCTGCAGGAAGGTACGGCTTTGCTGGAGGAAATCATGCAGCCGGCCCTGTTCGTGCCGGAGAACAATACGGCTTACCAGGTGCTGGAACGTTTCAAGGAAACAAAGCTCCATTGCTGTTTTGTGGTAGATGAATACGGTAGCCTGTTGGGCATGATCACGCTGAATGATATCCTGGAAGCCATTGTGGGCGACATCCCGCAAACGGATGTGGAAGATTACGAGATAAAGGAAAGGGAGGACGGGTCTTATTTCGTGGACGGGCAGATCCCTTTTTATGATTTCCTGAGAACCTTCGGAAAAACAGAGTGGATGAACGAAGGAGAACAGGAATTTGATACGTTGGCCGGCTTCATACTGCATGAGCTGGAGCGCATTCCCCGCACGGGCGACAGCCTTGAATGGAGGGGCTTTTCTTTTGAAATAGCCGATATGGACGGGCATCGTATTGACAAGATACTGGTAACCGTTTCGGAAGAGATCAAAAAAGAAATGGAAGAGTAATTTTGAATGCTTTAGGGTGGAGGTGAAAGCTGTGGGGTGTAAGATATTTATGCCATCTCTATCCCCCTGATCTCTTTCAGCTTAAACAATGCTTCATCCGCCCGGTTCTTCGGTATCCCTATTTTCATGTGACAGAACATGAAAAAGAAGTTGTAATGGTCGTCGGGTAGCAAAAAAGCCGGAACTTTAGCAGTTAACAACATTAATCGGCATTAATGCAATCATCGATTTCATCGGCAACAGGAACAATAGCAGCATTACTCAGGCGGCTGCGTAGCGTTCATCAACCTGCACCCAAAGCATTGGCAGCGGCTGTGGGATTGCCATTTTCGTTTTGCTGATCAAGTAATCCTAATTCTTGCCCGGGCTTTTATACTCAACGCAGAGGTGTTTGTAGAAAGTAATGAAGATGGAGGATCAACCTATATAATTGAAGTCCCTGTTATTCAATCAGAAAAAGCAGTAAATTCAAGATAAAGGCAATCATCCACGAAAAATCATTTCATGATCGCCGTTTTGAAAACAAAATTCTCCTGTTTACAAACCTTTTTTCCAGTGCTGAGAGACAATATCGCACCTTATTTTACTTATGTGGAAGATGTGTCAAAAGAAATACTTTACTTAATCACCTGCGCTCCTTTTATATCCAGTTTTCTTATAAGGGTCATTGGCGTTTTAATACCCATAACCTGTACAAAGCCCGATATTTTTGTTGTGTAATGGCTTCTTTCTACCATTCCTGAATTGCCATTAACATAAGCAATTCCTGTTCGTTTCCCTGTCAGCGTTGCAGACACATCTTTTTGCCCTGGAATATTCGTTATGGCACCCTCTGCACTTTTCATCTTCGACTCGGAAGCGACTACAATTTTTCCGTCATCATTTATTTCTTTTATCAAAAAGATCGTTTCTATATCCATAGGTAGTTCGCCTTCCTGCTTTTCGCTGACCATCCATCGAAAACCCAGGTAAACGGATGTATCGGGAAGCGTTTTAAACATCTGCCCGATATTACCTTTAACAATGCCATTAATAATAATCTGGTCCCATTGTTGCCTGGCGATCTCTCTTCCATAACTGTCATTATCGGAAAACCCGGACAGAAATCTATAGCCTAATTCTTCATACCCGTTAATGGATTTAACAGCTCCATTGCTGCTTACAGTTACGGTAATTGTCTGGTCTTTTAATGCATTGAGCATTCGCTCCACAGGATTATTGGTAAGCCCTGCTGTTTCTGCATTCAGTTCGGTTTCTTTATCACCTTTTTTTGTAGCAACTTTTATGTTATCATACCTGACGGTAAACACTATATGATCGTTTGAATCTTTGCTAATAGTGTATAAATTTTTAACCTCCGTATTATTTACGGTTTCTACTTTATTATTTTCCATTTCGATAAGCGTGGTAGTTTCATTTGTGGTGGTGTACCTATAAACAGTTCCATCCGCCGGCGACAAATGCAACGCATATACTTTTGCTGTGTCCACCACTGTGTTTTTTATAACATCTTCTATATTGGTGGCAATTTCCTGCTCAGGAGTTCTTGCCTTGCAGGCTGATAATAAGAGGAGAAAAAATAGTAATCGCATAAAGTCAGCTATTGAGTTTAATATGTGTGTGCATGTTTTGTATTACAATTATACTCCAATATTCCGGCTTTGCATTAAGGCATGAATATAAATACAGAAAAATATTTTACTAAAGCCCTTGCTCATTTTCCCTACTACTAATAATTGTACTTAGTTATATTTTATCGCTGAACGCTCTCATTTATCATAAAAATCGTCGGACTGTTGATCTACATCTTCTACTTTTACCAACTTGTGTCTTAGTGCGAAAAAAATCAGCTCAGCCCTACTGGAAACATCCAATTTCTTGTATAAAGAAGTCCGGTAACCATCAAGAGTATATCGGCTGACATGCATTTTTGCTGCCACGTCTTTATAAGGCATTCCGGTACATGTATATTTAAGGAAGTCAAATTCCCTGGGTGAGATTGAAGAAATTTTTCTATAAATATCTGACTTGTCCATATTCCTTAACATATCTCTTTTAGAGAATGGAAAATATTCGCCCTGTGCTATTGTTTGTTCAACTGCCAAAATAATTTCTTCCGGTTCGGCATCTTTTGAAAGGTATGCGTTAGCGCCGAGCTTGAGGATACGGAGCAATGTCGAGGCGTCATCGTATAAGGATAAAATAATGACTTTAGTATTTTTAAGCTTTTTCCTGATAAAAGACAATGTCTCAAAGCCGTCTATACCTGACATTTTAAGATCAAGCAGTACAATATCGGGAGGGTTGTTATTAGTAACTGCCTTAATAAATTCTTCTCCGCTCCCCGCAAGAATATGAACCTGATATTTTCCATGCTCACAAAACAATTTTGATAAAGCTTGTCTCACTAAGGGATGATCATCTACAATCGCGATTTTAATAGGAAAGCTTAGTGGAGTATTCATAAATTTTCGTTTTGGCTAAAAATACCCTTAAATGTGGGTAAAAAAATTGAAATACAACAAATAATTTTAACAAATATTCTTCAATTATTACGTTCCTAAGTGGATTACAGGTAACGTGTAGGCAATGTAGTAGTTGAGAAAGTTACTTAACCTTAACCAACTGCAGCTATGTTTCGCGGTATATCATTGGTATGTGTTATACTATTGCCTTTTTTTACAAGATCCCTGGGACAAGACAGCCTGCCTCCGGCCATTTATCTTCCCGATAAATACCTTACTGCCGTTGATAAAAAAGTTCAAAATCTTGATGAACAACTTACAAAACAGACGGACGCATACCTCAATGCATTAGCTAAAAAAGAAGAAAAAATAAGAGCGAAATTATTGAAGCTCGACTCTTCAAAAGCGGCTCAGGTATTTGGAGAAACAAAAAAAACGTATGATCAGCTCTCGCAGAAATTCAATGCCATCAATGGCAAAACAAATGCTGTTTTTTCGGGCGACTACCTGCCATACCTCGATTCGCTGCAGGGTACGCTTGGTTTCTTAAGGAATGCGAAAAACATCATTACTAAATCAAAAGATATTCAGCAAAGATTAGACAAATCGCTGGAACAGGTTAAGCAGTTACAAAACAAATTACAAAAAGCCGAGGAAATAAAAGCGTATGTAAATCAACGCCAGGAACAGTTGAAGCGTCTTCTTGCCAATTACACCAACCTCCCCCGCAGTGTAGGCAAATACTTTGGCAAATACCAACGTCAGGCATATTTTTATGGGCAGCAAATTAAGGAATATAAGGATGCGCTCAACGATCCGGATAAACTCTTAAAGAAGGTACTGGCAACCCTTCAGACAATACCGACCTTTAAAAAGTTTATGAGCAGATATTCAATGCTTGCTATGTTGTTTCCGACAGCTGATAATTATGACCCCACGCAGGTTGTACAGGGACTATCCGGCCGCCAGCAGGTAATGTCGTTTATCCAGGGTCAAACCGGCATGTCTAATACTAACAACTTATCTGCGGTGCAGCAAAACGTAGGCTCAGCGCAAAGCCAGGTAAACGAGTTAAGAAACCGGGCAAACCAGGAAGGGGGCAGCGGCGACCTGGCAATGCCGGATTTTAAGCCTGATGACATGCGCACCAAATCAATTCTCAAAAATCTGGAATATGGTACAAGTTTTCAGTCGCAGAGGGCAACTAATTTTTTCCCGGCTATGAGCGATGTAGGGTTTACGCTGGGCTATAAACCCATGAAAAAAAGCGTGATTGGAATAGCCATTGTAGGAAAAATAGGATGGGGAGAAGGCTGGAAACATATAAAAGTGACCTACCAGGGAGTTGGATTTCGCTTTTTTTCAGATTGGAAAGTACCGCCAATATGGGGAAGCAAAGAGGGCAGCTTGTGGTTAACTGCGGGAGCTGAAATGGATTACAGGAAACCTGTTGAAAGCCTTTCTGTATTTAAGAACTATGATTTATGGACAAAGAGCGCGTTGGTCGGAATAACTAAGAAGTTCAAAGCCGGAAAAAAGGTCAATGGCAGTATGGCAGTTCTATTCGACTTCTTATATCAGCAACATATACCCCGGACGCAACCGTTGGTTTTCAGAGTGGGGTATACATTGAATTAATATTCATTTATTGAACGGAAAAATAAAGCATTATGGTAACCAGAAGGCTAATCCCTGTATGTATTTTGATTTTATTTATTGCGAAAACCTATGCCCAGGTTAATCTGCAATCCGGAAGTGCCACTTTCACATTGCCAATGTTTAACTGGAAAGATGATAAAAGCAGGCTATACACAGCCATATCTTTGAATTACAATTCGGGTAATGGACTTAAGGTTACAGACGTTGCATCCAGTGTAGGCCAAGGTTGGAATCTTGTTGCTGGAGGTTCTATAGTACGTATGCAGGTAGGGGAACCAGATGATCAACACTCCTACGGAGCGGCATCTCCGTCGGACAGAACTAAATTTCCTGACGGATTTTTATATGGCCAAATACCTGTTTTCCAGGGCTGTCCGGGCGCATCGCTTAAATACCCGATCTACTCGTCGCGAAACCAAATATATACACAGCATAATGCCATTAGTGAAGATAAACAGGCAGATTATTTTAGTTTCCGGTTTAATGGTAAGGCAGGAATGTTTATACTGGATACGACGGGTGTATGCCAGCCTTTAGGCGATAGTAAAATGAAGATTACGTTTCAGACGGCGAACATGAGAACCCAGGGGAAAAGAACGACAATAAATTCGTTCCAGATCCATGATGTTGACGGGCTCATATATAAGTTTACCCAACACAGTTTAACAAAAGTACTTAGAACTGAATATTGCGATCAGGCTTTAACGAATATACAGTCACAGCCCAAAGAATTTAAGGGAGGAAGAGTGTATTATCAAAAGGGATTTGATAAAGGACCAACCGGGGGCACATGGGTGAACAATGAATTGGCGTATCCATGGATCGTTTCAGGATGGTACCTGACCGAAATAGAAGATGCGCTCACCCATGCTACAATACAATTGACCTATGAGGTGAGAGACATGGTTCAGAATGCGGGAGCTGATATTATATACGATAAGGAACAGAATTATTCTACTATACTTACCAAAATGTCCGTTACTAAAACGCCGGAGTTAAAAACAATCACTATGCCGGATGAACATACCATTACAGTGAACTATGGCGCTAACAGGATTGATATGAATGGTGCGAGAGTTATATCTTCTATTGATATAAAATATTTTTTCACAACTCTCTCTCGCTATGTTCTTGGTACCAGCTATTTTATTTTAAATCGTTATGGCACTCCCACTACGGCATATCAAAAAAGCGTAGCCAGGTTATGTTTAAGATCAGTAAAAAAAATAGGATACAATCTTGCGGAAGATGAGTCTCCTTATCTTTTTGATTACTATACCGGGTCAAATAATGTGGATGATTTCGTGCCTCCCCCATTTTTTTATGCTAAAGACATATGGGGATTTTACAATGGCAACGAAAGCAAATCCTTTAACGGCACAACCAATATAGCATTAAATACATCCATTACCGCTTTGTCAAATGATGATCTGAGGGGGCTTTGCTTCCTGCGTAATTCAACGATGGATATTGTTTATAATCCAAAATCCGGCTATGCAAAAAACGGTCTGCTCAAACAAATCGTGTATCCCGCCGGTGGTACGCTTACTTACGAGTATGAACAAAATTATGGCAAACTCGACGGAGTAACAGAAAGAATGGTTGGCGGAGTTCATGTATCAAAAACACTTTCTACCGATGGGGGTTACTCAAATCCATGTGGCACCCCCCCTAACAACCAGCTATAAATATGTAAAAAGTTCCGGCTCGGCCTCATCTTTGTGGGGGCTTGAACTACCGGTTACAAAATCAGAATCGTCCAGCTACTACAACCCGGAGAAAAGGAAATACAAATTTCCTGCTTCCTGCGATTATAAATATAAATATCCCGGCATACTCTCTCAAAATCAAAGCATCAGTTTATCTGACTGGCAAGAGTTCATGCAGGTCTTTTCTGTAGTGGCAGATATAGTAAGTGTTGCTTCGTTAGCCCTTGACATTATTACATATATTGCGGCCGGCACAGGGATAGTCGGAATAATCATTGCAGTAATAATAATGATAGGCACCGCAATCTGGACCTGCACACAAGATATGGCAAAAACCCGAAGTCACGTTATTCACTATAATTTTGATTTAACCGGGTTTGGAGGGCTCCCATCGCAATTCGGGCGAGTCGAGGTTTTTGAAGGCGATATAGGATTGGCGAAAACTGTAACAGAATTCACGAGTTCCGGCGACTACGGTATATGGTCAAGCACCAACCCTGCACTGGCAGCTAAGCAACGATATGCTCCCTGGGCCTATGGGCTGCCAAAATATGTTACGGTGTACGATGCTGCAGGGTATAAAGTTAAGGAGACATATAATCAATACAATTGGGCTTATGCAAAAAGACAGCTTTCCTCCATTAAACAATCCTTAAAATGCTTCGCAAAAAGAATGAGTTCCCAGAGAAATGTGAACTGGGAGAATCCGGCGTTCTATAACGGAGCCTATTATTCGACATCGAATAGTGATATTTTGGTTCAGTTCTATAACTTTTATTCCGGGCGTGTGTTGCTGGATACTACATTTGAAAGAGTATTCAAGCCGGGAAGTTCTTCTGTGTACCTGGAGACAAAAACAGCTTATGCTTATCGCGATGATTACAATTATGAACCCTACAAGGTAAGCACAATACAAAGCAATGGAGACAGAATAGATAAAACTATTAAATTCCAGGGAGATTATTCGGGAACAATAATGACCAATTTAACAAATGCTAACATGGTTTGCATACCTGTATCCACCAGCTTTTACATAGCTAAAGCTAATGGTACAAGCGGGTACACCGGCGAAACAGTTACCGAATTTACTCAACTGGCAAATGGAGATATCAGACCTCTAAAGGTACTTGAACAAAGGCTGGACCGTCCTACCGCCATAACGCTATATGGTGGGCCGGGCAGTTCATTAACGAATTATAAAGAAACCCAATCATTTATTTATGACGGAAATTCAGGTATTATTACGGGTGTTAAAGATGAATCCAACAGAAGCGTTTGCAATCTTTGGGGATATGGTAACAAATTTGTTATTGCATCGGTTGTAAATGCAAACGTTACATCAGACAAATTGAGCCATACAAGTTTTGAATATGAGGGTAGTCTTAACGGGTGGAGCTTAACCGGTTTTACTTCTCATAACTACGATCAGACTGTAACCGGCTTCGAAGCCCTCAACATGTTAAGTCCCAGTACTTCTTTATCGTATGCATTAGGTATGCCTAAGCCATACACATTGTCCTTCTGGTCTACAACTAACACAATTACGGTTACAGGAGGAACGCAGAGTAAATCAGCTCCTACCATCAACGGGTTTACTTATTATGAATACGCGATTCCCCCTTCTACTGCTACTGTGGCGATTACTGGTATTGGAATAATTGATGAACTCAGATTGTATCCCGCTTCGGCCAGGATGAGTACTACAACTTATTATGTTGGCAAGGGAAAAACATCAGATTGTGATGCAAACAACAGGATTACCTATTATGAATACGACAATCTTGGCAGGGTAAGATTCATAAAGGACGAAAAGAGGAATATAGTTAAAATGTATGAGTATAATACTATTTCTCCAACCTTGCAAAATGGCTGTCCAGCCACTTATTACAGCAAAATGGCATCAGAAACCTTTACAAAAAACAGTTGCGGTTCCGGGTATGTTGGCGCAGATATTACATTTACCATACCTGCCAATAAATACGCTTCCACTATAAGCCAGGAAGATGCAGATCGTAAGGCTGAGCTGGATTTATTGACCAACGGGCAATCATTTGCAAACGCTAATGGCTCCTGTGAACAAATACATTATAATACTGCACAGTCAACAACAATCCTTAGCGAAGGCTGCGGCACAGGGTATAAAGGCGGGAATGTAACCTATACAGTACCTGCGAATAAGTATTCCTCCCTGATAAGTGTAGCGGATGCCAATGATAAAGCTTTGATGGACATAGACGCTAATGCCGAAGCTTATGCCGATGCTAACCCCGTTTGCGTGGTTGATACAGACCCTGCCTGGGAGGAAGTTGACGAAAGTGAATATTGCTTAACCGTAAATGGCGCTTTACCTGCTCATCAGTTTATGATGCTTAAAGATGTAAATCCTAACAGTTCCACTTATAACCAGACGCAGTGGATAGATTTAGGAGAAAGCGAATTATGCCCGGCAAATACTTATTTTAGCGCTGAGCGCAGTCAAACATTTACACGTAATAATTGCGGCTCCGGGGGTGGCTCTTCAGTTACCTATAAAGTGCCTCCGGGTAAATACAGCTCTACGGTAAGCCAGGCAGATGCCGATCAATTGGCACAAAACGATATTGCCGCTAACGGGCAGGACTATGCCAATGCCAATGGAACCTGCTGCCAGCCTTCATTTACTTATTCTTCTTCTATTACTTCCACACTTACACATTTGTCGTTTTCCGGAACTACTGTCAATTTTACGTTTGTGTTTTATTTCCCCGCCGGATATGCTAATAGTACGTTTTACCTGGGTAATCTTAATCCAGCCTGTTGTTTCCCTGCAGCCAACCGGACTATACCTGTAATGATCGGAACCTCCGAATTCAAAGTCTTTGTTTCTTCATCAGGACGCGTGGATGTTCAGCATATTTCGGGCACGTATCCTTCAGGGGTTAACGGATTAGTATCGAGCTACGATCTGAATGCAAATGCTTTTTACAGTGTAGCCAAAAGCGGTACGTTTACGCGCAATAATTGCCCTGCAGGCCAGGTTGGTACAAGTGTAACATATAATGTTCCTAAATACAGGTATTCATCGTTGATAAGTCAGGCGGATGCCGACCAAAAAGCGCAAAATGATGTGACTGCTAATGGACAGAGTTATGCCAATGCCAACGGTACCTGTAATACGGTTTGCTCCTTCACCTGGCAAACAGGCATTACAGGATACAATGCAAACATTACCTCACCGTCACCGGGTACATCTGTCAACTTTCGTTTGGTATTCCCGGGGCCCTCAAACAACTATTATGGAGGTACGGTGGGTACAATCAGTGCGCCATGCCGCCCCTCCGTTAACAGGTATATGATCATAACAGATGCTGTTACCCCCGGCAGATCCTGGAGTGTAACGATTACCACTGCAGGGGTAGTGCAAATTTCACTTTACAGTGGAACGGCGCCCAATGCTGGTGTACCTCCTATAGATTTATCCGGAACTTTTACAAAGTAAACGATGTGAGTGATAATATTAAATACATTCAATACATGCGAAATACACTATTGATAATCTGTTTACTGGTATTGGCAACTACCAAGCCATCATTTGGTCAGTCCTGGAATCCTGGTCATAGTGTTGGTACTATAGACGGTGTGTATAGCTACAGCCCTTCACAAATCCCGGCGCAACTGGTTGAAATACAGCCTGCGGCAATACCCAATACAGGGTTAACCTATGTTTGGGAATCAAGTACTACACCCGAGGGAACATTCTCAAGTGTAGCCACCACCAGCGCTTATACTTTTATATTACCGCTTCCCCAAACTACTTATTTCAGACGCAGAACCACACATGCCACATTAGGCACTGTCGTTTCGAACGTTATTAAAATAAGTGTGGTATCCATAAACTGGGAGGATAGGAATTATGTTCGGGAGCATGTGGTACATACAACAGGTATTACAACCTGGACTGCTGCAGATCAATTGCCTGTCGGTGACAAAATTCAAACTACTGCCTATTTTGACGGATTGGGAAGAATGGTGCAAAAGCTGGGTAAAGAAATAGCAACACCTGCAGAAAATTCAACAGTCTGGGGAGATGCAGCTCAGCTTTTTGTTTATGATGCAGTTGGGCGGCAGTCAGTAAGATATTTGCCATATACTACCACTAGTTTTCCCGGGAAATATAAGGAAATGGCTGTAAGCGAACAGGTGCAGTATTACACCAATAATTATGATGAACCCTCCAGTGTATCAACTATTGGTTATGATAACAGCCCGCTAAACAGAATTACTCATATTAAACAGCCTGGTACAGCCTGGGTAAATGTTGACAAATCCATTCAATATGAATTGAACGACGCAGCAGACGATGTGAAGATGTTTGGAGTAGATTATACGCAGGGTAATCCACCGCTTTATTACGGGCAGTACCCGGTCAGCACTTTGTATAAGCATGTGTACAAGGATGAAAATGCAAAAACGGTAATTCAATATACCAATAAATCCGGCCAGGTAATTTTAAAAAAAGTGCAGGTCGAAAATACCCCTTCGGCAGCTTACACCGGCTGGATGTGCACTTATTATATCTATGATGATCTCGGTAAGATCCGCTACGAGCTTCAACCGGAGGCAGTTAAATATCTTGCTGCCAATAGCTGGTCTTTTGCAGGTGTTAATGGTACAAAAGTGCTCAGCGAATTATGTTATTTATATGACTATGATAATAAAGGAAGATTAATATGGAAAAAGCCCCCGGGCGCCGCTGCTTTAAGAATGCTGTATGATCAACGGGACCGGCTGGTATTTACCCAGGATGGTAACCAGGCAGCTTTAAGCCCTGCACAATGGACGGCTACTTTATACGATGAGCTGGACCGCCCGGTAATTGGTTTCTTATACAATACAACAAAAACATTTACAACGCTTCAAACTGAATTAGACGCCGCTACCGATGCAGTAACTACTTTAACCATATCCAATGCATCCAATACCGGTACGGGTTCCGTTACTATTGCAACCAATTATAATAGCATTGCAGCCATTGACCTTAATACTACAGCAACGGCTACGGTACTGAAATATTTTTTTTATGATAACTATGATTTTCCCGAAGTAAAAACTTTTAATACCGGTTATACCAATACCGCTGCATACAGCACCAGCGATGCTGATGTGATGCCTATTGCAAGCACAAAACGGGTTACCAATATGCCTACCGGCACTAAAACCAGGGTGCTGGGAAGCTCCGTTTTCCTGGCGGCAACTCAATATTACGACGAACGCGGCGATGCCATTCAAACGCTGGAAGATAATATAAAATCGGGAGTTGATATTAATACCAACCAATATCATTTTGATGGCCGGGTATTAAGTACCTGCAGCGATCATACCAACAGCGGAGCCGGGTACAGCAATTTTATTACCCTCACCAAAAACAATTTCGACAAGATAGGCCGTATCAGCTCAATTGAAAAACAGTATGGCAGCAATGCATTCAAAACAATTGCTGCTTACCATTATGACGACCTGGGCAGAATAAAGCGAAAAAAGCTCAGCCCTGATTATGCTAATCCTTTAACAGGGCTGGATGGAATGGAAACGCTTGATTACAGCTATAACATCCACAACCAGGTAACCGCTATTAATAAGGATTACGCCATTAAATCAGGCACATATAATAAATGGAGTCATTATTTTGGTATGTACCTGGGATACGATAACCGGGATAATGTATTTCTTAAGCCTGAACTGAATGGCCAGCTAACCGGTGTTTTATGGAATAGCCAGGGCGATGACGCGCAACGTAAATATGATTTTATGTACGACAATGCCGGGCGGTTGTTCAATGCGCAGTTTAATGAACGAGCCTTCACGACAGATAGCTGGAGCAATGCTAAAATGAATTTTACGGTGGCGGGCACTACGAGCAGCGGAATAACGTATGATGACAATGGCAATATAAAAAAAATGATGCATCATGGCGTAATGCCCGGTACCAACGCTCCGCTTGTTATTGACGAGCTCGCGTATACCTACGATGGGTATTCCAACAAACTATTAAGTGTAGATGACAATATGACCTCTGCTACGCTAAACGGTAAATTCAACGATTTTAAAGATGGCTCCAACGGCAGCGCCGCCGATTATGTATATGATAACAACGGCAATGTGGTGGTTGACCTGAATAAAAATGTAAAAAATGCTTCGGCCGCCGATGGGGTGTTATACAATTATTTAGATAAGCCCGAAACAATACGCATAGAGGGCAAAGGTACTGTTAAAATCGTGTACAGTGCAGACGGGGATAAACTGCAGCGGGCGTTCATTCCCGAAGCCGGGGGAAGCGCAACCATCACTACCTACATTAATGAATTTATTTACCAGGAAACAAGTACAAGCCTTACCGTTACCTCTCTTCCGCCGTTTGCAGGAACGGGGCTGGCGCTCAGCTCCATCAATTTTGAAGAAGGACGTATACGGGTAATAACACCTGTGAGCAGCAGCAACGGGAATGATCTGCTTGGCATTGCCGGGAATATAGATCTGCCCAACAGTAAGCAGGGCTCGTTTGACTACTACATCAGGGACTACCAGGAAAATGTGCGCATGATACTAACGGAGGAAACCCACAGTGCCTACAATACCGCTACTATGGAAACAGACCGGGCTTCGGCTGAAACCCCTGTTTTTGGTCAGCCGGGCTCCGCTAACGAAGTTACAAATACCCGTTTTACCACGCCCACAGGGTGGACGAATAATACCAGCGGCTCCGTAAGCCGCATCGGCAATCTTGCGGCTTCCACTATTGGGCCTAATACTTTGCAGAAAGTAATGGCAGGCGACCGTATCTCCGCGCAGGTAAGCTACTATTTTGCCGGTGCGCCCGGTAATAGTAATACCAATATGGTAAGCAATGTGCTGGGCAGCCTTATAGCCTCTTTGAGCAACGGAGAGGCGGCAACCAGCGTGGTAAAAGCCGGTTCTACCGGTATTAACTCACTGCTCACTGCTTCGCCGGATTTTGCCGCAATAGCAGCGCCCACAGGCAGTGGTGGCACTACACCCGAAGCCTACCTTACCATGCTGTTTTTTGATGAGCGGTTCAACCTTGTTTCAGTAACAGATGGCGGAGTAGTGCAGGCGCAGGTGGCTGCCACCTGGAGCACGGCTACCGCTCCGCTGGTGCTTGCCAATACCCGCGCCCCAAAGAACGGGTACGTATATGTTTATGTCAGCAATCGCAGCGACCAGCATGTGTATTTCGATGACTTTAAAGTATCCGTTACAGCAGGTAATATTATTGAAGAAAACCATTACTATGCGTTTGGCATGAAGATAACTGCTATAAGCAGCAAAAAAATGGGTAATGCCAATGAAGGGGTATTGCAGAACAATTACCAGTACCAGGGCGCCTTTAGCGAGATGGACGAAGATATAGCCTGGAATGATTTTCCACTGCGTAACTATGACCCGCAAATTGCTAAATTTGTACAGATGGATCCCTTCGGGCAATATGCAAGCCCCTATTCAGGTATGGGAAATGACCCGGTAAACCTGGTTGACCCCTCCGGAGGAATAGGCATACCCTGCCCGGGCACTTCTTCGCTTGGCGTGTTCTTTATGAAGGCCGGTGAGTTGTTTGGAAATATAGTATCCGCTATGAGTTCTGTAAGCAGCTCAATAGTTACCATCAGCGCTTCTGCCGCTCAATTAAGTGCAAAAGTGTATAATACCTCTGTGCATCTTGAGATTGTGAGTAAGCAACTAGCGGGAAATATTACGGAGCAGGCGGGGCAACAACCAACACCCTATAACAAAAATGACGGCACACTTAATCTTCTTACCGAACAGGAAAATAAACAAATAAAAAACGTACTCGAGTTTGCACAAGGACGTCTGAATAAAAAATTGAATGATTTAAATCGTTGGGACAAAACAGAACAGGATAACTTTAAGGAGCATTTTGGAGTCAACGATAATGCCTCTAAAGATTTGATTCGAAATAGAATTGTAAGAGAGTTAAAACAAATAAAAAAATATCTGACAAATGATGACTATAAAAAACATGTCATAAGGATTAATTCTAATATATGGGCACGAGTTAATAACCGTGATAAAACTCACTGGTTATTCTTGGGTAATTACTTCTGGAAATCCAATATGTTGGGTATCGATTCTCAACATGGAACAATTATACATGAGTTGTCTCATTTTTGGGATATAGGCGCAACTGTAGATACGGATAGAAAGGGTAACTATATAGACAATATACAGAAAGTAAGAGAATTGATAAAATCTGATCCGTTGAGAGCATTAATGAATGCAAATGCATTCGAATATTACATAGAAGATTAGCTCTATGTAGTAATAAACAATATATAAATACTATTTATTTTTAAAAAAGAAAAATCTTTTACATGAAATTGTTTATTGTATTTGTGCTACTGTTTACAGGCTGTAATCGGAATATAGAAAAAGTCAAAAAAAGTCAGGTTCAGAAAGTTGATTCTTCGACTTGGATTATTGATGGAGAAAAAAATATAGTAATAGCGAAGGCATCGAATAATTTATGGGTTGATTTAGAAGTTCACGCGTATTCAAAAGATTCAATAGTTGTACATAGCGACTTTAATAACATGAGTAATGATACTTTCATGCTTTACAAATCATTAGTACCTGATAATGAAAATAGTAATCATTTATTTTCTGTCCTGACTAGTGATAAATTGCTTCCGTTAGATTTCATTGGTGGGGCAAGTACCAATAAATATATCCAAGTAGGCTCATTAATGACAGATTACATACTTCCCGATATTCAGGAGAAGAACTTAATTCCACTGCCTCCAATGAGCAAGATAGAGTTGAGTTGCAATATTTCAAGGAGATATGATTTTAATAAATTTCTTAAACAGGGAGTTACTCAATTTGAGCTTGCCTATTTTTCGTTCTTTCCCCTTATAGAAAAAGGGGAACAGGTGAAGGAAATCGATTCATTAGATGGTAAAATGAAGTTTGTTTATTATGTAATAACTACGAAGGAAACTCATGATCCCGACTCAATGAGGGTCAAGTTTCAAATTCCTGGTAAATAATAAGTAAGTCTTTTTTCATGATTGTTGATATTCGCAAATGCCGTTTAGTTCTACGCAGAGTGAAGTCTCTCCGCAGTGTCTGCGCATGAATATGCCTTTATGTTGGCTGGCGGCTCAATAGCGTTTATAGTAATATTCTTAGAACTAAAATGTGCATCCCATTTATCTGGAATATTAAATTTGTAAAAACAATTACTTATTAGGATGAAATATCTTTTATTCATTTTTATACTGCTGACACATTCTCAGTGTTCAAAAAAGACATGTGAAATAAAGAAAGTTGAGAGAATCCAGGCTATTAAAGGAGGCAATAATGGTTTTATATCTTACTATCATGAGGTACTAATGGAGGGGCTTTCATCCTCCTGTTTAGATAGCCTTATTATCTTAAATCTGGTTGCTAAATACATGGACACTGCCGATTTTAAACCAATAGGAGCAATAGGAATATTTAGATCCAAATCTGGATATGACCCGGGAGAGACTCTGAGCCAACCTAAGGAATACAATGATAATGAGATTTTATCTATTGATTTTTATCAGGATTCAACACTGCCCAAAGAGTTTTCTTTTTATAGGAAAGGAAAAATAATTTACGAGGGAAGGAATTGGATGAAGTAAAAGTGTGCATTTCTGCGCTCTCGGTCTGGCGCAGGTCTGTAGCAAATGGTATTGTGTGCTGGCTGACCTGCAGCCCAGGGCAAACGCATCTAAAAGAAGCAGGGTGACTGCACGGTTATTTATATTGCTTCCTATTCAGCCAACCCTGGTCATTCATTTGTCCCCATCGGGACAACAGGTTGATAGAAAAATCCATCGTCTATTGCAGCGTCCCATACGGGACGCCTGGTATTCAGGGAAAGGGTTCCGCACTACCGCACAGATCGTTCTGTAAGGTTCGAAACCCTTCGTTCCCGCAATCATACATTCATTTTGTATCTCCCGGCTATCACCTGGCGTCCCTACAGGGACGCATCAAACTGTTTTCTGTATATCTACCTACCTGCCATCCCTATGGGATGATATGCGCTATTTGTCAGGGAGTGGTATCTTCATCATTGGGCGATATTATATGGATGTAGCCCGAACGGCCGGCATGATACAGTAATGTACCGGTTCAAAATAAGCATCCATTTCATATAAGATGTAAAAATTCCGTCTGATCTCAGGGATTTCGCCTTTAAAATAATGTTATCCTTCAAAAGGGATGTCATTCCGGCAAGCGCAATCTCTGATGTACTCAAAAGTTGAGATGGCCTCGAGAGCAACAGCATGTGATCGCATCTTTCAGGCAGTGCTTAGTGCTGGTTGTAAACCAAAGCACTGCTGCCCGTCCCTGCGATCCCGCCTGCAGGTTGCACTGAATGAAATGCATGTTGCGGCGGGAGAAGCAGTCCTCGCGGTTTGAAAATGACATACTGTGTGCAAGGATGGCTTCTGCGCGGCAGGTGACTGAGTAAACAGGCTTCATCAACGCGCCCCGCCAGGACGGCGGGTCGCTATGAAAAATGTTGACTTTTCCTCAATCCGTACAGGAGCAATACGATCCACGCTTCATGCTTTTTTGCTAAAAGCGAAATCCCTGCGTCTGATCTGCTATTGCGCACACATTGTTTTAGATGCGTTTGCCCTGACCTGATGCCTAATCGTTACTTGTTTCACAATAATAATAGGCATATTATTTATTCAATGCCCATTTAAGAAATTAAGATACGTAATGGCAAGGCAGCAGGTCTGGCTATGCACAAGGCCCCGCAGTTGCGGGGCTACCAAACCTGCGCCAGTTGCTGTTATTGCTTGTATGGACTGATTTTTCAACCCCTCTTATTTTATTTCTATTCCCCTTACTTCTTTCAGCTTAAACAGCGCTTCCTCTGCCCGGTTTTTTGGTACGCCTATTTTCATGTGACAGAACAATTGCATTTCCTGCAACAATACAGTGCAATTATACTGTTTCACCACTATCATTACATCGTTCATGCTGGTATAATCAAAATGAAGATCGTATGCTGTTTCCACGGCTTTTTGTATCACCGGCGTAGTTTGCAATACCAAAGCGGTGGCCGACCGGTACGCGTTGATCAGCCCGGGAACGCCCAGTAAAGTTCCGCCAAAATAGCGCACCACTATTACCAGCACATTGGTAAGCTGACGGCTTTCGATCAGGCCAAATATAGGACGACCGGCGCTGCCCGAAGGCTCTCCGTCATCGCTCACCCTGAACGTATTGCCATCTAACCCTATCCTGTATGCGAAGCAATAGTGAGAAGCCCTGGGATATTCTTTCTTCACCTGCTCCATGATCTTTTTAAAATCTTCCATCGCCGTAAGCGGAAATACACAGGCTATAAAGCGGCTTCCTTTGTCTTTAAATTCCGCTGCCCCGGGCTGTTCTACCGTAAAATAAAAATCCGCATTCTTCATTGTATCGCTGCTCATGCTTACATATTTACTTGGCTGCTATATTCAATACCAGGAATTGTAATAATAGCGGATGCTGTCGGAAAACAAAGCTTCTGCCCGTACAGGATCGTTGGCCGGCAAAACAGGCGCGCTTAACCCTTCCGGGATCACCAGCTCATTGTTGGTTATAACACGGGCTTCATCCCACATACCGGCATGTATAAAATTCTGTAAAAGTCCCGCACCGCCCTCCACCAAAACGCTTTGAATATTCAGGTGAAACAGGGCATTTAATACCTGGTGCACGATATTCACGTCGGCGGTTACCTGGTAGTATACTGTTCCTTTCTTTTCAATAAAAGTTTTATCAGCAAAATCCTCGATCGTATTTTGATGCAGGTTGAAAACAATAGTGGGAGCGGCATTATCAAACAAATGCAGGAAGCCCGGAAGCTTCAGGTGCAGATCAATGACCAGCCGTATGGGGTTTTTCCCGGGCCACAAACGGGTGGTTAACGCAGGGTTGTCTGCCATAGCCGTGCGGGTGCCTACCAGTATCGCCATTTCCTCGCTGCGCCAGCGATGCACCAGCCGGTTGCTGTACGCATTGCTGATCCATATTCTTTCGTTGGATATCCCGGCAATTTTTCCATTGCTGCTCTGTGCCCATTTTAATATTATATACGGACGATGCTGCTCATGAAATGTGAAGAAACGCCGGTTCAAATCGCGGCATTCTTTTTCCAATACCCCGGTGATTACTTCAATATTTGCCTGTTGCAGCTTTTCAATTCCCCTGCCATTTACCTCCTTAAACGGGTCCCTGCATCCTGTTACAACATAAGGAATGCGATGCCGGATAATAAGATCAGCACAGGGCGGGGTTTTGCCAAAATGGGCGCAGGGCTCCAGCGAAACGTATAAAGTGCTTTTCGGAATCAACGGAACATCTTCTTCCTTTACAGATTCAATACAATTCACTTCCGCGTGCGCTTTCCCGTATTGCCGGTGGTATCCTTCGCCAATTATTCTTCCCCGGTGTACCAGTACCGCACCCACCATAGGGTTAGGAGCCGTATTACCGGCCACCGTCGCTGCCAGTTGCAGGCAACGGTTCATATATAGTTCATGTTCCAACAAGCGATAAATCATTTAAACCCTGCAAAAGTAATGCAGTACGCAAAATAAACCGCACTGGTGCAGATTGAGCAGCGTTAGTTTATACAGCGCCGGGCATGTTGCATCTTTTTTAAGTAATTTTAAAATAATTCAATGTGGTCGTATTTTAATTTTATGAATTTAGATCGTTATTCATTCACAACCAACGGAAGTCATCTTGATTTTGAGTTTGAAAGTGAAGGCCCAAATGGAAAAATTAAAAAGGTTGTACGCTTCAGTCCCCAGAATGCGCATGGGAAAACGTACTTTAATCTTGGCTTTGGCGATGTTAACCCAGAAACCGGAAGTGTTGATGATTTATCTAAATCTAACAATGGAGACAGAGAGAAGATATTAGCAACTATTGCTCATATTGTACTTATGTTTACAGAACACTTCCCGGATGTAGTAGTATATGCACAAGGCAGCACTCCTTCCCGTACCAGATTATATCAAATAGGAATAGCCAATAACTTTAACGAAATAGAACAAATGTTAATCGTTTATGGATTCGCGGATGGAGGTTGGAGAAAATTTGAAAGGGGAGTAAACTACGATGCCTTTTTGGTTGCACGCAAATAATTATTTATTATTTTTGTACTGTATAAGATTTATGTATGAAAAATCTCGAAAATAAAAAGGCTGTGCGTAATAACCCTAACGAGGTACGTGATTATGGGAATGATCCTTATTTTATTAAAAAAGCAAACAAATCGAAAGTCTTTTTGGAAAAGAACGGTTTCCCCAAAGAATTGCTAAGTAAGACAAATAACAATTCCCGCTTGTTAAAATAACAACAAAATATTTTAAAACGTCCCCATTAAAAACCCCGGCACATTACGAAACCGGGGTTTACTATTATAAAAAGAATATTAATGCGCAGTAACTGCCGCTTTTGCTTTTGCCTGCAGCTTTTGTTCTTCAGGAGTAAGCCTGCCCAGCGGTTTATCTTTAGCAAAATCAACCAGTATAGGTGCCGCCACAAAAATAGACGAATAGATACCGGTTAATACCCCTATCAGCATGGCAAAGGAAAAACCGCGTGTAACTTCACCACCGAAAATAAACAATACCAGCACCACTATAAATACGGTAACCGAGGTCATGATGGTACGGCTCAACGTATCGTTGATAGCAGCATTGATGACCCTGGTTTTACTTTCGCCCTTCATGGTTCTGCTGTATTCCCGGATACGGTCAAATACAATTACCGTATCGTTCATTGAGAAGCCCACCACTGTTAATATCGCAGCAATGAAGTGCTGGTCTATTTCAAGCGGGAACGGCATAATATGACGGAAGAACGAGAATACGGCCAGCGTTACAAACACGTCGTGCACCAGCGAAAAGATGGTACCCAGTGAGAACCTCCAGTCGCGGAAGCGGATGAAAATATACAGGAATATCAATATAATGGAAACAATGGTAGCGGTTACAGCGCCACGCTTCAGGTCTTCCGAAATGGACGGTTGTACACTCTGTGAGCTCTGGAGGTATTTTTTCTTGAACTCGGTATAAGTAGTTCCATCCGCCAGGAAAGGTTTCAATCCGCCAAACAAGGTAGCTTCTACCAGTGAATCTGCCGTGCGGGAAGGATTTTCTTTTTGGTAAGCGGTAGTAATATTAAGCGTGCGCGCATCGCCTACTGTTTTGATTACAGGATATTCGCCAAAAGATTTTTGCAGTGTATTGGCTATGTCATCTCTTTTTTGCACATGATCAAAATGAATGGTATAGCTTCTGCCGCCTTTGTATTCCACCCCTTCATCAAAACCGTAAAAAAAGGATCCCACACCAAACAATAATACAAATATTGAGATGATATAGGCAACCTTGCGCGCTCCCACAAAGTTGAAATGCGCTTTTTTGAAGATGGTTCTTGAAAGCTTCGTAAAGTATTCAAAATGACGACCTTTTTTATTGGTCCACCATTCAGAGACCAGGCGGGCGATCAGGATACCGCAGAAAAGATTCAGTACCACAGCAATGATTTGCGTGGTAGCAAATCCTTTAATAGGCCCCATACCAAAAATATACAGGATGATAGCAGTAAGCAAAGTGGTAACGTGCGCATCAAGCACAGGCGGCAGGGATCGGTTATACCCATGATCCACCGCCGTGGAATAGCTTCTGCCCCACGAAATCTCTTCTTTAATACGTTCAAAAATAATCACGTTCGTATCTACTGCCATACCAATAGCCAGTACCAGCGCCGCAATGCTTGCCGATGTTAAGGTAGCGCCCAACCCGCTTAATACGCCAATGGTGAAAAGGAGGTTCAGTATCAGGGTAATATTGGCTACCCAGCCGCTGGTATTGTAATACAGCAACATCAAAGCGAAGATCACTACGAACGATATAATAAATGACATCGCACCTCCCCGGATGGCTTCAGCGCCTAATGTAGGGCCTACCAATTGTTCATGTACGATCCTGGCAGGAGCCGCCAACTGACCAGACTGCAAAATATTGGACAGATCAGACGCTTCTTCCACTGAAAAGCTCCCCGATATCTGCGAATTACCGTCCAATATGGGATTGATCACATTGGGAGCGGAATACACTACGTCATCCAGCACAATGGCAATAGGCTTTCCTACATTTGCAGTAGTAAGGTCACCCCATTTTTTTGTTCCCTGTTTGGTCATCCGCAGTGAAACGGCAGGGCGTCCTCTTTCATCGTAAGAGATATTCGACTCTTCCACATCATTTCCTTCCAGGGGCGCTTTTCCGTCCTCGTTGGTCTTTACGGCATAAAAAGGTATTATATTACTGGTGGCTCCCGTACTGGCGCGGGGCGCTATCCCATAAAGAAACCTTACGTTGGCAGGGAAAATATCTTTTACCATTTCAATGTTCTCATTGAGCTGGGCTGTATCTTTTGTTTGCACATAGGCCAACGCAGCTTCTCCCTGCTGGGCCTGTATCAGCAACCCGAGTATGGTATGTGTGGGAGCAGGAGTAGTTGCGGCAGAAACTGCCGTTTTGGCCGTATCAGCATTGGCCGTTACATCACCCAGGGAAAAAGTTTTTGTTGTATCTGTTGTGGAAGCAGCGGCAACGGTGGTGGTATCTGCCTTTGAAGCGGCAGCAGTATCAGCAGCGCCCGCTTTTGTATCGCTGTCCTTTATTTTTTGCAGCGTCTCTTCTGCATGCCTGAAGGATTGGGCAATGTCATTACCGCGGTATACTTCCCAAAACTGCAGATTGGCAGTAGCCTGTAAAATCTTACGTACTCTTTCCGGATCATCCTTTACTCCTGCCAGTTCAACACTGATGGTTCCTTTGCGGGGATCGGGGTTGATATTGGGCTGAGCTACACCAAACTGGTCAATACGTTTGGTCAATACCCTGAATGTATTCTGGAAAGCTTCGCCGGCCATGGTGCGTAATTTTGAAATGACCTGGTCGTCCGTATCTTCCAGCTTAATATTTCTTTGCCCGGCATTCGCAAACAATCCTGCCAGCTTGCCAGACGGGTTTACCTCTTTATATGCCTGGGCGAATAAACCTATGTAATCCGCGTCTGTTGTTCCTTTGCGCTGGCTGGCAAGCTGCAATGCTTTATTCAGGGAAGGATCTTTAGGACTGTTTGAAATGGACTTTAAAAGATCCTCCAGCTCCACTTCCAGGGTTACGCTCATACCACCCTGCAAATCCAGTCCCAGGCTTAGTTCCTGTTCCTTGGCTTTCTGGTAGCTGGTTGCACCAGTAATACCGTAAGTAATTGTTGTGTTTTTTGTGCTATCAAGCATCCGTTGCAAACGGGCATCAAAAGCAGAATCTTTGGCTTCCTGGGAGGCATTGGCAAAATGGCTGTTGGCCCAGTTCCGGGCTTTTGTTTCCATTTTGCTTTCATGGTTGCGAACAACCCAGGTAAAATGCAGTTGGTAAAGGGAAATAGCAATCAACGCAATCGCAAAAACAGTGACCAAACCTTTCAGTTGCATACAATAAAGCGTTTACAAAAATTTAAATTGGGGGCAAAGATAGGGTTTCACCCTGAATTTATGGCATAAAAACAAGTCGCAAAAAAACTGCTTTTTACGCATTTTTAACGCCGAACCAACTGCTTATATCCGGAAAGCCGGGCTTATAATATCCTCCACAGTTGCTGCCTGCCTATTCGGTTTTTCCCACCGGGGAATAATATAGCCGGCCTGCTGTAATTTGTATTGATTAATTTGCCGGTTATATAAAGACATTATGGCGCGACCCTTTAAAACATATTACGGTTTTATCATATCGTTTGTTTTATTATATGCTGTTTCCTGTAAAACAACACGGAAAGCGGAAACACCGGATATACCGGGACCGAAGCCTGACACACAGGTGGCTGTTGTTCCGGCAGACACGGCAGCTCCCCTGTTGAAGCCTGCCAGGACCGATGCGTTCCTTGAAAAATTGTTGCGAAATCATCCTGCCTATTTCAGCGACATCCTCGCTCATAAAGACGCGTATAAAGTACAGGTCATCTATACACAGATTGACCGCGACGAGAACAACCAGCCTTCGTTCAAAGACTATTACTTTAATGTAAATGAAGATAACTATTTCTACCCGGCCTCAACCGTTAAAATGCCCACCGCCCTGCTTGCATTGCAAAAACTGAATGAATTGAATATACCCGGGCTGCATTGCAATACGCCTATGATTACTGAATCTGGCTATAGCGGTCAAACCCCCGTATACAATGACCCTACCACTCCCGACGGCTGTCCTACGGTAGAACAATATATCAAAAAGATATTCCTGGTAAGCGATAACGACGCGTTTAACCGTTTGTATGAATTTGCGGGACAGGAGTATATCAATCATCAATTGCATCAAAAAGGATATGGATATGCCGCCATCAATCACAGGCTGGAGGTTTTTTTATCGCAGGATGAGAACCGGCATACCAACCCGATCGGGTTTAGAGACACGGCAGGCAACATGATTTACAATCAGCCCATGCAGTTTAACAGGGCTCCCTACTCCAAAAGAAACGATGTGGCAGGCAAAGGATATTACCAGGGTGGTGTATTGATTAACGAGCCAATGAATTTTTCAAATAAAAACCGCATTACCTTACCGGAGCTGCACGGCATATTACGCAGCATCCTGTTCCCTGCATCCGTGTCTCCGTCGCAACGCTTCCATCTTACGAACGAAGATTACCGGTTTGTGCGGAAATACATGTCGCAGTTACCGTCAGAAACAAGCTATCCCTCTTATGACTCCGGCTATTACGATGCCTGGTGCAAGTTTTTATTATTGGGCGGAGACAGGAATGCGCATCTCCCTCCGGATGTCCGCATCTTTAACAAGGTGGGCGATGCATATGGCTTTTTACTGGATGTGGCTTATATAGCCGATTTTGAGAACAAAGTGGAGTGTATGGTAAGTGCGGTGATCTATTGCAATGCAGATGAAATACTCAACGACGATGTGTATGATTACAACACTACCGGGTTGCCTTTTATGAAACACCTGGGAGAAGTGATCTACCGGCACGAGCTTACCCGTAAGAGAAAACACTTACCCAACCTTGAGGAGTTCAGGCTGCAATACGACAGGTAAGCAGCGCCCGGGCATTGGCTTCCCAGATATATTTTTGATCTTATTTTTTAATGCTAACTTTATAAGCGTTTCTTTCTATTTCGATCCACTACCAATGAAGCCTGCTTTTATCCAATAGGTGATGGGCAACCTGTAATGACCTCTCATTCACATTTATTGAACTTCAAAAATATCATGTATGAAAAAACTGATTGCTGTCATACTTCCGCTTGCCCTTTCCATCCAGTTGAATGCACAGGGCGTAAACCAGTTATGGGGGCTTTCAAGAGGAGACGATCCCCTTATACGCGGCCATCTTTTCAGTTGGGACAGCGCCACCAATACGATTACCAACAGGAAGACATTCTTTGGCAGCATATTTAACTATCCATATCCTAATTTCACTGTACACAACGGGATGATATATGGCGTAACAGGAGGCGACAGTTACGCGACCCAGAGTAGTATATTCGAATGGGACCTTCAAACTCCCGAAGCTCCGGGGGTAGTAAAAGCTGTGGTCAACGGCATATCAAATGGCAGCCTGGTATCGTGGAATGATAAGCTATATGGACTGACCAGGACAGGAGGCGCTGCAGATAGTGGTTTCATATTTGAATGGGATCCGGCATCAGGCCCTGCAGATAGCGGTGTCCCATTTGGATGGGATATGACATTCTTTACAACAACAGAAAAAATATCGTTTGATTTTACCAAAGGCTCCCAACCCCTCGGCGGGCTTGTATTGCTGAACGATAAGCTTTACGGCATGACAGCCAAAGGAGGTGATTACGACCTGGGCGTGATTTTTGAATGGGATCCGGCTACCAATGATTTTAATAAAAAATTTGATTTCGATGGTACCAACGGCGCTTCGCCCAACGGTAATTTAACATGGAGCGGATCGCTTTTTTATGGCGTAACAGATAGTGGCGGCGTTAACAACGAAGGAGTACTTTTTAGCTGGGATCCTGTAACGAACAGCTATAATAAAAAACTGGACTTTGTTGCCGCAGACGGCGAAAACCCATGCGGCACACTTGTAGCTACAGGCAACAAACTGTATGGCATGACCACCAATGGCGGCGCCAATGATCTTGGCGTTATTTTCCGCTGGAATACAGACTCCGAAGTGTTCAGCAAACTCACCGATCTGAACAGCACGGTGGGTGGAAATCCCAAAGGTTCCATGACCTTATACAACACCAGGCTATATGCAAATACCACACTGGGGATGATAGAGTACGATACCGTAGCGAATACCTGTTTAAAAAAATACGACACCCAGGGCAACGATCCATTTAATCAACCCGCATTATTCAACGGGAAGCTGTATAGTACCATTGGTTCTCTTTATGGGTCTTCCGGGGTTATGGAAATTGATATTGCTACCGGCACTACTAAAAATTATCTTACACTCGATGAAAACTACTTGGGTGGTGGGTATGGCGACCCTAATGGCCTGGCAGAAAGGGAAGGAAAGTTATACGGTTTAACAGAAGATGGAGGAGCCGCGCGCGTGGGAATGATTTTCAGGTATAACCCTTCAGACTATGTGCAGCCTTATCAGCCAAGGTATTTTTTTAACAGAGGGGAAGACGGCGCTTACCCGTATGGCAATGCATTCGGTGGCATAACGAGTTGGGGAGGATGGTTTGACCAGGGAACAGCATGGGGATATAACCCTGGAAATAATACAGTAGGAGTTTCAAGGCATTTTGACTCAATGACCGATCCCCCACCCAGCGGCAATCCAACTCCCTGGGGAATAATGCAAAACGGGAAACTGATTGAAGACATGCAAAACGGCGAATGGGTTGAACACTTCAATTTAGGGCCTGGAACAGGGGAACCGGATCTTTTCGGGTTCAACGATAAAGTGTATGGCGTAACCGATGGCGGAGGAGGAGCAAATAATATGGGTTATATTTTCGAATGGGATCCCGATGAATGGTCCGAAGCACCACAAAGATTTTTCAATAAGCTTGACTTCAACGGGGCCAATGGGGCCAGTCCTAACGGAACTTTTACTTTGTTGAACGGCAAGTTTTATGGCATTACTCGGCTTGGTGGCGCCAATAATATGGGCACATTATATGAATGGGATCCAGCCACTAATATCCTTACAACACTGGCTCATTTTGACGGCACCGACAAGATTACATCACCATTCACAGCAATGAACGGGAAGCTATATGGCATGCGGGGAGGTGGCGTTAACAACAAGGGAATGATCTTTGAGGTTGACCCGGCTACCGGTCAGGTAACCAACAAAGCAACATTTGATGGAGTTACCAATGGGAAAAATTCAGGCGACAGGTTACTGGTTGTACCGGCCGGCATTGCACGATCCGCTCCGGGCAGCTGCGTAGGGTTTCCATCCGTAACGATAGACGCTACTAACAATAATATCTGGGTCCCTATTGTTGATAGCAGAGGAGATGTGCTGGCTGAGGTCAAAGCCAACGGCAATAATCTTGGATTGCTTAGCATCCAGTCGTATGTAAATGCAGGCCCCGTACGCCAGGATGGTGAGGGACGTTTGTACTTAGACCGCAATATAACCATTACGCCTGCCGAACAGCCGGCAGAGGGTAACCCGGTCGATGTAAGATTCTATATTCCGCAGTCGGAATTTGACGCTTTGCTGAATACCGGCAATGCCGCCATCAATGACATTAATGATGTGGCTGTTTTTAAAGGCGCTGAAAATTGCGACAACAACGTGCATCATGCTATCCCGTTGCCTACCACCGCTGAAAATTATGCGCATGGCTATGTATTGTCCGCGAGCATCTCCTCTTTTTCATCTTTTTATTTTGCCAGCCGTACGTTCGAAGCGTTGCCCCTGCAGCTCCTCTCTTTTTCAGGCGTTGTTACCAACAACGATGCCCAGCTTAAATGGGAAACCAGTCATGAACAAAATGTAGCGGGCTTTGACATAGAAAGAAGCACGGATAAAAGCAATTTTGTAAAGGCGGGAACTGCAACGGCGAGCAATACCCCGGGCAACCACAACTATGCATTTACCGATGCCGGTATATATTCACTGGGCGTTTCCACCGTATATTATCGCATTAAGCTCAAAGACAACGATGGCAGGTTCACCTATTCATCCACCATCGCCCTGCAACTGAATACATCGGTTACATCGGTACAGTTTTATCCCAACCCCGTCAGCAGCAGGGCCAACCTGGTCATTACGGCCGATAAGAGCCAGCAGGTACAATGGCGTATACTCGACAACACGGGCAAAGCCGTTGGCAAAAATACTGCCCGGGTCAGCAAAGGGGTGATATCATTGCCGGTAGAGGTGGGCAATTTACCCAAGGGGGTATACTACCTGGATGTGAAAGGAGCACATTTCAGCAAGATGGTAAAATTTGTAAAACAATAAGCAAAAAGGGGCGGCCGGTTTGGTTCGCCCCTTTTCAATTTTTTCTTTTTAAATCCTTAGTTTCGTACAAAACATCAGGATGAAATGTATCATCTGTTTTGGCGTATTTCTTGCCGGCACTTTATTCGCAGCAGCCCAGGAACCTCAAAAAAAATCAATGTCCGGCAACCCGGTATTTCCCGGCTGGTATGCCGATCCTGAAGGAATAATTTTCGGCAAAACCTACTGGATCTACCCAACTTACTCTGCTCCTTATAACAGGCAGGTATTCCTGGACGCGTTTTCATCGCCCGACCTGGTAACCTGGAACAAGCACGAGCGTATACTGGATACCTCCGCCATTAAATGGGCAAAGAAGGCTGTGTGGGCGCCTGCCATCGTTGAAAAAAAGGGAAAATATTTTCTTTTCTTCGGCGCTAATGACATACAAAGCGATGATGAAAAAGGAGGCATCGGTGTTGCTGTAGCCAATAAGCCTTCGGGTCCTTTTAAAGATCATCTCGGCAAACCGCTGATCGACAGGTTCCACAATGGCGCCCAACCTATTGATCAGTTTGTTTTTAAAGATGCAGACGGCAAATATTACATTATATATGGCGGATGGAGACATTGTAACATTGCCCGGCTGAACGACGATTTCTCGGGCTTTGTTCCCTTCGAAGACGGAACAACTTTTAAGGAAATAACCCCGCAGGGTTATGTGGAAGGGCCTTTTATGTTCATAAGAAACGATAAATATTATTTCATGTGGTCGGAAGGCGGATGGACAGGCCCTGATTACTGTGTAGCCTATGCGATAGCTGATACTCCGTTCGGCCCGTTTAAACGGATCGATAAAATATTACAGCAGGATCCTGCAATAGCAACAGGCGCTGGTCACCATTCAGTTATTAAGATACCCGGTAAAGACGAATGGTATGTTGTTTACCACAGGCGGCCGCTTATTGAAACCGACGGTAATGCGAGAGTTACCTGCATCGACAAAATGGAGTTTGATGAAAAAGGTTTTATCAAACCTGTCATCATCACCAATGAAGGCATTGAAGCAACCCCTTTGCAACAATAAATATAACCAGGGGCTGCTTCAAAAGCAAATACATCCCGTATATCCGATACTGCCGATTAAACTGTATTTTTACTAAAACAGCCGATATGAAACCAGCTACACTGCTCCCATTCTTCTTGTGCCTGATCGTCTTGGTTTCAGGTTCATCAGTAACTGTACAAAAATGGCAAAACCTTTTTAACGGAAAAAACCTTGATGGATGGCATACCATTCCCGGTGGCGAATGGAAGGTTGAAAAAGGTATAATAGCCGCTACCAGTGCCGCATCCGAACCAAGGCACGGGCTGCTGGTATCAGACAAGCAATTCAGCGATTTTGAAATTGAAATTGAATACAGGGCGGTAAAAGGCAATAGCGGGCTTTACTTCAGGTGCGAAGAAGTAAAGGATGCCGTTGGTGTATTTGGCTTCCAGGCTGAGATAGACCCTGATAAAGATGCCGGCGGGTTATATGAAACCGGCGGCAGGGCCTGGGTGGTACAACCCTCGCCTGAGGATGTAAAAAAATGGTATAAACCCGGAACATGGAATACGATGAAAGTACGTGCAGTTGGAAAAGACATTACAGTTTGGGTAAACGGCATGCAGTCGGCAAAGCTAACCAACGACCCCGGCAGGACTTCAGGTCATATCGCATTGCAGCTTCATGGCGGAATGGGTATGGAAGTATATTTCCGGAAAGTGCGCATCAGAACGCTGTAACCTCCCTGGCAGCAATATGATTTGCTGTACCTTGCAACCGCAACTACTAACATATAAAATTCAACCACCATGCTCAATCAGGAAAAAACCGGCAGTGATATCAATTCCCTGGAAGATATATTCAACTCCCATAAAGTAATTTTCAAAACCTATACCGATGTTCATGTGCCCAAGCACCTGTTAAAAGATATGATGAAAGACCTGCAGGATTATTACGACCGGGCGAACAATACCCGCAGCGAACAACAGGATGTACCGGGGTAGCCTGCTATTTTTTCAATACACGTTCAAATAATTTAAATATTCTTTTGTATTCGTCGGTCCAGCTGGAGGGCTCAACAAATCCGTGATCTTCCACAGGATACATTGCCACTTCCCAGTTATTTTTCCCCAACTCGATTAAACGCTGGCTCAGGCGCATTACATCCTGGAAGTGTACATTCACATCTGTTACCCCGTGACAGATCAATAATTCATCCCCTAACCCTTCCGCATAATACAGAGGTGAGCTTTTTTTGTAAGCAATGCTGTCTTCGGCAGGTGTATTTAAAATATTGGAAGTATAGCCCTGGTTATAATGCGCCCAGTCTGTTACCGGACGTAAAGCCGCCCCTGCTGCAAAAGTACCGGGAGATGTAAACAACGCCATTAAGGTAATGAACCCGCCATAAGAGCCTCCGTATATTCCAATCCTTTTCGGGTCAACACCCCATGTCTTTACCAGGTATGCCGCGCCATCTATATTATCCGTAAGATCTTTGCCGCCCATAAACCGGTAAATACCTGTACGCCAGTCGCGGCCGTAACCTGCGCTTGCCCGGTAATCCATATCCAGTACAAAATAGCCGTTATCGGCCAGCAGGTTGTGAAACATATATTCCCTGAAATAGCTGCTCCACCATTTGTGCGCATTCTGCAGGTAGCCTGCGCCGTGCACAAAGATCACAGCGGGCTTTGCAGGATGTGGGTTAGCCGGCTTATATAATCTTGCATATACCTGCCTGCCATCACGCGCCGGAATGGTTACAATTTCCGGCCCGCGCCAGGGATATGATTTAAATGCCTCGCTTTGAGCTTTGAATGTAAGCTGCCCGGGCAACGCCCCTGCTTTTGCGTCCTGGATAAAAAGCTCCCACGGCTTATTTGAAAAAGAATATAAAATGGCCAACTGTTTTTCATCGGGCGACAAGGTTACCTGGCTGGCTCCTGTAAGACTGGTAAGCTTTTCCATTTTGCCGCCGGTTACAGACATACGGTAAAAATGCTGTTCACCCGGATGCACCTGGTTGGTAGTGATATAAAAAAATTTTTTATCCTTTGACAAGCTGGCTTTTTGCACTTCGTAATTTCCACTGGTTAAACTTTTCTTATACCCGTTGGCAACATCAATGGTATAAATATGAGCGTACCCGCTCGCCTCCGACTGGAACCAGAAAGTATTTTCATCCAGCCAGCCCGTATTGTTTAAGCCCGGTCCTCCTATCCACGCCTCATCGCGCTGACGGTCGAGCAGCGATAATCTTCCGCTTTCCGGATCCAGCTTCACCAGCCAACGATCCTTATTGTCTGCCGACTCAATGTCCAGCACAACATGCTTTCCCGATCCTGACCATACAGGTATTCCAACCAAAACCTGGCGCACGGCATTCAATTTTTTCTTTTGTTCCTGTAACAACGGGTAGTCTGCCACATAATCAGGTAAATCGCGTATGCCCGGCAGTGAGTCCATTTTTACCATGATTGCAGTATCTTTTTGACGGTCATATACAAAAAATTCATTCGTGCCTGATGGAGCACCCGCCTTGGTTCTCCCCGGGATCTCTTCCGTAAACCCGCTTTCGGTAACATAATCGGGAATTATAGTATGCCTGCCGTTAACAGGAGATTTATGCAGGTTATAAGTGATATATCTTCCATCGGGGCTAATACGTATATTTCTAAGTGTTTTATCGCCCGTGTATATTTCCATAGGTGAAGACTTTACCAGCATACTTTTTTGATATAACTCCGTAGCCGATTTTTTATCTTGTCTTTCCTTTAATACCCTGAACCATTCCAACTGGTCTTTTTTCAGCCATTCTTCCTGGGTATTTCCCTGTTTTTTAAGATCTGCCTTCGGATCGGTTCCTGCCAAAAAATTGCTGAGCTGTGTGGTTACCCCTGTTTGAATATGCCATGCATACAGGTTTAAGCCACTCTGGTATACCACGCACTGATCATTTAATGAAAATGCCGGGTTCGATTCCGCCGCAACCGTTTGGGTGATTTGTCTGGTGATACCCGGCTGCAGGTTTGTCCAGAAAATATCTCCCTGTTTCGCGTATACATACTGTGTGCGTGCGTTATTGTAAATCATTTCATCGGCATACAACAGGCTTCTTTTTGACGAAGCGTCCACTTTAGCAATCGATCCATCATGCTTTGTATACATATATAGGGAGTCTGCCGGGAACTGGTCAGGGTTCCAATCGAAATACAATACCTTACCATCGCGGCTCCACCGGGGATTGGAGGGAGAAGTGCCCATCCACCCGGGATCTCTCATTATTTTTTCTACAGTGAGATGGGCAGGATCATCTTGTGCAGACACAGCATTTATAAACAGCAAAGCCCCGGCTACAAGCAGGCAATTTTTCATATTCAGTATTTTAACTACAATAGTATGCCCCGCAGGAAAATATAGGCCACGGAAAAGTATATGACCAATCCTGTTACATCAACAAGCGTGGCCACAAAGGGCGCCGAGGAGGTGGCAGGATCGGCACCCAGCCTTTTTAAAACCAGCGGCAACATGGAGCCGCTCAACGTGCCCCACAACACAACCCCCACCAGCGAGCAACCCACGGTAAGCGCTACCGCAAATACATGTTCACCATACACTTCCGGGAAAAACTGCGCCCACACCTGTATCCTGAAAAAGCCTATCAGGCCCAACACTGCACCCAGCAGCAGTCCCGATAAAATCTCTCTTTTCAATACTCTCATCCAGTCTGCCACATATACCTCACCCATTGCCATTGCCTGTATGATTAATGTAGACGCCTGTGAACCGCTGTTGCCGCCACTGGAAATAATCAGGGGGACAAACAATGCCAGTACGATCGCTTTTGTTATTTCATCTTCAAAATAACCCATAGCAGTTGCCGTAAGCATTTCACCCAGGAATAAAATGATCAGCCATCCCACCCTTTTCCTGAAAAGCTTAAATAAAGGCATTTCAAGATAAGGTTCATCCAGCGCTTCCGTACCTCCTATTTTCTGTATATTCTCTGTAAATTCTTCGTTCGCCACCCACAGTACGTCATCAATGGTTACAATACCCAGCAGTATATCATTATCATCAATAACGGGAAGGGCTACCCTGTTATTCATTTTAAAAATGTTATTGGCCTCTTCCTGCGAATCGTGCACGTTCAAAGCAATATACCTGCGATCGATAATATCCGAAATAACCCTTTCAGGCGCAGAAAGTATAACATCTTTGATTTTAAGATCGTCTACAAACTCTCCTTTTTCATTAATTACATAAATAACATCTATGGTTTCCATGTGCTTGCCCTCTGTTCTCACTTCATCCAGCACTTCAGCTATTGTCCAGTCTTCGTATACCGCAATATAATCCGGCGTCATCAGCCTTCCCACCGATCCTTCGGGATAACCCAGCAATGCAAGTGTTATTTTCCGCTCCTCGGGATTCAGCAGCTTTATCAGCTCCCTTACAACCCCGGTAGGCAGCTCTTCTAAAAAAGCAGTACGGTCATCGGCAGGCAGCTCGTTGAGCAGCTCTGCCGTTTTAATAGGAGGCAACGACTGAATGATCCTTTTTTGCTCCGGCACATCCAGTATTTTGAATGTGCTTACTGCCCGGTGTGGAGATAAGATTGAAATGATCTGCGTTTCATATTCTTCATTATCGCTGATCAATTGAGCAACATCGCTGATATTTTGATTATTCAGAAAATCCTGCACAATCAGCTTGTCATTGGAGGCAATTGCTTCTTCAAATTGTTCCTGCAGTGAAATTTCCTCCTGATCGAGAGACATGATTTTTATTTTGTTGTTACAAATTTAAAAATAGCTTTGAGCCAATTAATCAATTTTAAACCTCGCAATACATGCTGCTACCTTTCTTATACATTGATCATATCAAAGATAAAGGACGGGGCGTTTTTACCGGTAAAAAAATAGCCGCAGACACCATTGTTGAAACAGCCCCTGTTATTGTAATGAAGGGGGAAGACAGGAAACTGCTGGACCAGACGCCATTACATGATTATATTTTTATATGGGGAGAAGAGAAGAACCAATGCTGCATGGCGCTGGGTTATATATCCGTTTATAATCATTCTTACCACAGTAACTGCGAATATTTTATGGATTTCGACGAGCAGGTCATGTTCATCAAAACCGTAAAAGCCGTCAATAAAGGCGATGAGCTTACGATTAATTATAATGGCAACTGGAACAATCAAACCGAAGTTTGGTTCGATGCAAAGGAATGAACAGGTTTCAACTGTACTTCTCCATAACATCAATCACCTTCTGCCGGTAGTGCCCGCCAAAAAGCATCAGGTGAACCAGCAGCGGGTATAGCTGGCAAAGCTCCACCCTGTTCCTCCAGTCAGGCGAAAGCGGAAAATGATACTGGTAGGAATTATAGAACTTTTCGTCGAAACCACCGAATAACAGGCTCATGGCCAAGTCCATCTCCCGGTTTCCATAGTATACCGCCGGGTCAAAAATGGCAACACGACCATCAGCACCACAAATAAAATTACCGTTCCACAAATCGCCGTGCAGCAAAGCCGGCCGTTCATCGGTAAAAAAATCTTTCAGCCGGCTGCACAGGTTCTCGGCTATTGTAAGATGCTCTTTTTCAAGCAGTCCTTTTTCATATATTTTTACGACCAGGTTTGTAATTCTTTCCGTTGCATAGAATTCATTCCATGATGCATGCTGCGGATTGCTCTGCACAACCCGGCCGATAAAATTGTCGTACGCAAACCCAAATTTTTCATGTGTATTATAATGCAGTCTTGCTATGCCTTCGCCAAAATCTTCCCAAAAATCGGCGGACGGGGCGCCGGGGTCAATAAACTCAATTACCAGGAATATTTGCTGATGGAATTTTCCGTCGAACAAAGGACGCGGAACTTTCAGCGAGCCTGTATCGGCAAGGTGTATCAGCCCTCTTGCTTCTTTTTCAAACATATCCAAACCAAACATGGCGGCATTTAATTTTACCAGGAACCGGCCTTTACTGGTATCCACCATAAACACCTGGTTGATATCGCCACCCGGAAGCTCCCTGCTGTCATGAATGATAGCAGACGACGAAAAAAAATCGGTGAACCGTTGCTGCAGGTGTTCAATTAAAGAAGTGTTCAGCATAGTAATACTTTATTGGGATAAATATGTTTTAACAGTTGAAAAAACACTGGTGTCAACCTCTCCTACTAAAAATACGCTGCCGCAAATAACCACCAGGTCATCTGTATGGGTGTTTGATAAACAATTTTGCAAAGCGGAATTTACATCAGGGTATGCATGCCCGGTTAAACCTTTTCGGTTGGCCAGCGCTGCAAGCGCAGATTCCGGCAATGCACGCGGTATCCCGGCTTTTGTAAAATAGTACCGGGCTTCCACGGGCAATAGTGCCAGTACTTTTTCTATATCCTTGTCTTTAACCATTCCAATAATGATATGAAGCTGATGATAATCCATCCATTCTATCTGCGCACAAACCTGTCTCATGCCGTCTTCATTATGTGCAACATCCATCACTACTGTCGGATGCTGGTGAATAACATCCCATCTGCCGGAAAGTCCGGTTGTTTTTTTCACATGCCTCAGCCCTTCATGCAACGCTTCGTTCGAAATGTTCCATCCCAGTAACCGGAGCTCATCGATGACGGCCAGCACAGTCACCAGGTTTTTCGACTGGTATATCCCCGTAAGATCCAGGCTTATGCTTTCTTTTTCGTTAGTAACCGCATCAACAACAGATAATGTGAGAACGTGGTCCTTGTACAGGTATTCATCTGTATATCTTTGCCTGTCTGCATACACTAATTTCGCATCTTTTTGCAATGCTGCCTGTGCAAATACAGGGTCGGTCAAAGCATTGCTTTCCCCTATAATCGCGGGTACGCCTTTCTTGATGATACCCGCTTTTTCGAAAGCTATTTTTTCAATGGTGTCGCCCAGTATATTTACATGATCCAGTCCAATATTGGTTATGACCGATACTTCCGGGACAATAATATTGGTACTGTCCAGCCTTCCGCCCAGCCCTGTTTCAACGACCGCGATGTCTGTTTTACTAAAGGCAAAATACTCAAACGCCATCGCCACTGTTATCTCAAAAAAAGAGGGCTCTACCTCGCTGATGACCGGCTTTATCTTCCTCACAAAATCCACCACAAATGCTTCCGGTATCATTTCCCCGTTGACCCTGATCCTCTCCCTGAAATCTTTAAGATGCGGAGATGTATACAAGCCTGTTCTATAACCGGCAGCCTGAAGAATAGCGGCCAGCATATGGCTTACGGACCCTTTACCATTGGTTCCGGCAATATGGATGGCTTTAAATTGATGATGAGGATTATTCAATCGCCCGCACAGCAGTCGGGTATTGGTAAGATCTTTCTTGATCGCCTCAACGCCTATCCTGCTGAACATGGGCAGTGCACTATAAAGATAACCAATGGTTTCCTGGTAGTTCATAACGCTTTGCTGAAAAGAATTTTCAAAATTATGCTTTAAAGCATTGCGAGGGGCAAGTTTGTTGTTTGGAGTTTCGTGTTGCAGGTTACAAGTTACAGGTTATTTGAAATTTGAGATTGCATAGTCGATGACAGATAGCTGATGGCTGAAAGCTGATACCTGACAGCTACATCGTACTGCTGAACAATTTTAGCCTAAGGAAAGCATACATAATACCATTTAACTGGCAGCGGATCAAACGTCTTATATCTTCTATGAGATAAGGCTCGTTAAGTATTTCCCTGTAAACCCGGATCATTTTTTTCTCACTATCTCTGCAAACCTGCAATATTTCGCCGGTGCTTTGCAAACTATCCCCGGCAACATCTGCCGGATACTGCTCATCAAACGCTTTGGCTATGCCAGCTATACCATCGGTGTTCCTGTTTTCCGCACCCAGCATCTGGATCTGAGAAAATAACTCACTGGCATACTGGTTATTTTCCTGGGCCAGTATATTAATATTATCTTTTAATTGCTTGTTTGAAATGGTAGACGCTGCCCGGGTGTATTGATCACGCTCTTTTTTTAAAGCAGCCAACAGGTATAAAAGTTTTTCAACTATATAGGCAGGCATTTGGGAGGATGTGGACTTAAGCATAAGATAGAGTTTGTTCTAAAGTTACAAATAACAATGGTAAAATGCAATGGAAAAGATGATTTAACCATGTATAAACAATTGTTATACCACTTATAGATAAGTATTTGAAGTAGCTTTGGAATACTTTATGAAAACCACCTTCACTCACCACAAGCAACGGCTGTGCAAACATTAAGGATGTAAACTGTAAACTGAAAACCTGGCATGAAACGCATTATAAAAAAATTCAGGATTGATAAGCGTATAAAAGCAGGTTATGGATCTGCATTTATTTTACTGTTAATATCGTATGTACTTACCCTGGTGGTAAACAAAAAATCGGGCGAACAATCAAGATTAATCGGGCATACCACTGCCGTAATCAGTAAGCTTGAAAGCTTTCAATCTATCATGAAAGATATGGAATTGGGGTTCAGGGGATTTGTGCTTACAGGCGACAAAAAAATGCTGGATCCTTACTATCAAAGCAGAACACAGGCAGGGCCTTTATTTTATGAACTATTAAAGGAAATAATGCCCTTCCCGGAACAGAAAAACCGGCTTCAGCAGGCCAAAGTGCTGATGGACAAAAAATATGAATTAACGGCAAAAGCGATTGATGAATATGAAAAGAACAATCGCATTATTACCACCCGGTTGCAGGAACTTGAAAGAGAAGGGCAACTCAGGCAGGATGAGCTGAAAGCGGTAATTGAAGCAATGCAGGAATCGGAAAAAGACCTGCTGAAAACACGTACCGAAAAATTGGAAGACCGGTACAGCCTGCTAAACAATATTGTTATTATATCGCTGCTTTTTGCATTATTGCTGTTTATTTTTGGCTATTTCACCTACGTGTCGGAAAACAGGGCCAGGCAGATTGCCAATGTGCGCGCGGAAGAATACCGCCAGGAACTGGAAGAAAGAATTAAAGAATTAAATAAAGCCAACAAAGAGCTGATGGAAATGCGCAGGCTGGAAAAATTTACATCCACCGGACGCATCGCCAGAACAATAGCGCATGAAATAAGGAATCCTCTTACCAATATCAATCTATCCGTAGATCAGCTAAAATCAGAGCCAGATGCAGAGACCGAAACACGGGATACATTTTATGAAATGATCTTAAGGAACAGCCATCGCATTAACGCGCTCATCACCTCGCTGCTGGATGCCACCAAATTCGTTGAATTGAACGTCGAAAAAATTTCGATCAATACATTATTAGAAGAAAGCCTGCAACTGGCGGGAGACAGGTTAACATTAAATAACATTACCATCATTAAAAATTTCAGTAGGGATATATGCAATGTTACGGTAGACAAAGAGAAGATTAAAATCGCTTTTCTGAATATCATCGTGAACGCAATTGAGGCGATGACACCCGGAGAAGGTGTGCTGACGATAGAAACGTATGAACAGAATCAGAAATGCGTTGTTATAATAAGCGATAATGGCAGTGGCATGGACGAAGAAACACTCAACAAACTTTTTGAACCTTATTATAGTAAAAAAGCAAAAGGAACCGGGCTGGGACTCACCAATGCCGAAAACATTGTCCTAAGTCACAAAGGGAGCATACATGTGGAAAGCAGTCCGGGGAGCGGAACCACCTTTATTATTACACTCAATTTCTCATAAAAAAGCCACAGGAACATTCGTTATCCTGTGGCTGTATACAAAAATCATTGGCTTTTCTATAAGCTTTCAATCCATTCCTTCAGCTTTTCCTTTGTTTCGCCTGCCTTTTTTTGAATACGTCCGAGCAGTTCCTCGTCTTTTCCTTCTTCCAGTAAAAGGTCATCGTCTGTAAGATCGGCATATTTCTGCTTTACTTTTCCTTTTATTTCGTTCCAGTTACCCTTTAACTTTAATTTCCATGTTTCCATAAACCAGTTTTTATATAGTTAATTAATCTGATGGTGAAGCCATCGGGGTTAGCACAGGGATACCATCTCAAGAAAGATCAGGCTGCTCCCCTTATCACTCTCAATAAAATTGCAATGATGGCAATCACTAACAGGATGTGAATCAGCCCGGACGCATGATATCCTAAAAAGCCAATTGCCCATGCAATTACAAGTATTACGGCAATAATATATAATAAGTTTCCCATACCTGAATTATTTAAAAATGTTGAACAATGCCTTATACCAAATAAAATATACTGCCAAACAGCAGGCAACGCCATAGCCGTTTATTCATCGGTCATTCAATCCGCTGTAATTTTTTTATCTCAATAATTTTCGGGAATGTTTTTCTACGAGATGAGAAAAAAGACCATACAATTATGTATCAAAGGGGCAAAGCTTTCCCCAAAACCATTTTTTAGCGTATTGAAAAGATATTTTTAAAAGTGAGTAAAAAAATTCCCGATCAGCGCATTATAATCATCACAGCCTGTATTTACTACCATTTTTTATTACCACCGGATGGGTTTACATTTTGGCAGCATTTTTCGTTTACTTAGCCTGTTTTACCCTGACAGGTTTAACAGAAGTGGATTTTTGCACTTAACTTTATAAACCGTAATTTATCCAAAATTCACCCGCATGAACAGGATATTGATTATTGACGATGACATGGATATGTGCGCTTTGCTAAGTCGTTTCTTGCAGCGCAAAGGCTTTGAAACAGATATGGCGTATACAGGTAATTCGGGAATTGCAAAATTCAAAGAGAATCCGTTCGATGTTGTTTTATGCGACTTCAGGTTGGGCGATAAAGAGGGTCATGAAGTACTCCGCGAAATTAAAACGGCAAGACCTGTTACCACAGTAATCATAATAACCGGCTATTCCGATATTAAAACGGCTGTAGATATTATTAAACAAGGGGCCTTTGATTATATTACAAAACCCCTGATCCCCGACGAAGTGCTCAATGTGATAAAAAAATCGCAGGAATATTCAGATTCCCGGGCGATTGCAGGGAGCGTTCAAAAAACAGCCGCTACTGTAAAGAACAAACCTGCCGGCGCAATGCCTGAGGATGAATACCTGGTAGGAAAAGATCCGCGTACCAGGGAATTGTATAAGCAAATCAGGCTGGTGGCTCCTACGCCCTACAGTATAATTTTATACGGGGAAAGCGGCACCGGCAAAGAAGTGATTGGCAAAACCATTCACCAGTACAGCGACCGGAAATCAAAACCTTTTATTGCACTCGATTGCGGCACTTTATCTAAGGAGCTGGCGGGCAGTGAATTGTTTGGTCATATGAAAGGATCTTTTACCGGGGCTATTAATGATAAAGAGGGACACTTTGAAATGGCGAACGGAGGAACCCTTTTCCTGGATGAAGTTGCCAATTTGCCGATTGATGTACAGGCTGCCCTGTTGCGTGTAATACAGGAAAGAAAGTTTAAACGCGTAGGCGGCACCAGGGAGATGAGCCTGGACATACGTATCATTGTCGCTTCCAACGAAAATTTACAGGAAGCCTACCGCAAAGGAAGGTTCAGGGAAGACCTGTTTCACCGTTTTAATGAATTTTCAATCCATATCCCTCCGTTGAGAGAGCGCAAAGAAGACATTCTTCCGTTTGCAGATTTCTTTCTGAAAAAAGCATCCCAGGAGCTTGACAAGGAAATAGAAGGTTTTGACAACGAAGTATTAAAGCTTTTTATTCAATATCCCTGGCCGGGTAATTTAAGAGAATTCAGGAACGTAATACGAAGAGCGGCGTTGTTAACCGATACCCCGGTCATCAATTCATCAGTGCTTCCGATTGAAATTATAAAGCCTGCCCAGCTCAGCGAAGATGCTCCGGCACAGGCTTCTTTCTCCGACCCGTTAAAGGAACCGGATCTGAAAGTTGCCGCTTCGCAGGCTGAATATGAAACCATATTAAAAGTGCTGAAGCAGGTAAATTATAATAAAACAAAAGCGGCTGTTATTCTTAAAATAGACAGGAAAACGTTGTATAACAAGATCAAGGATTACGAAACGCAGAAACAAACAGAATAAATTCCTTACCTATTAATACTTTTATATGGCCGATAACAGTTTCATGACTACTTTATCCGGAGTGCTGAATGAGTTGAAAAAAAGGGACCAGGACAAAGAATTCCGGATGAACGGCGATTTTTTTACCCTGGATGACAAACGTCTGTATAAACCGGAGGAATTAAAGATCATTAAAACTTACCGCTTTGAGGGCGATTCTAACCCCGACGATTCCTCTATTCTTTATCTTATTCAGACAATTGATGATATAACAGGCTTTTTAATTGATGCCTATGGGGTATACAGTAATTTCGAACCGGAAAAATACAATCGTTTTATCAGGCAAATTCCCGTAGAGCACCGGGAAGAATGATCGCTTATCGTCAGGATTTATATCCCGGTATTTCTGATATAGGCTGGATCCCCTTTTCCGTACGCTTATAGCCAAAGCAGTAAGCACCGTTGGTCACTATAAGATACCGCACCGGCAGCGAGATATTATAGCGTAAAATCTGATCTATTGTTTTAGTGGTAATTTCAACCTCCATAGCCTTACACTCCACTATCAGTTCCGGCAGTGCAGACGTATTGTATATCACGATATCGCACCGTTTGGTAAGTTCTCCCAGCTTTATTTCTTTTTCTACGGCGATCAAAGCCGGAGGATATCCCTTCTGCAGCAATAAATACTGAATAAAATTCTGTCTTACCCATTCCTCAGGCGTAAGTGTTACCCATTGTTTCCGGACTATATCAAAAATAAAATCACGCCCGTTTTCGTTCCTGATCCTGTATTGATATGAGGGATATTCTATCTTGATCATAACTAAAATGAATTTGCTAATTTAGATAAATAAAGAAGTATGCATACGAAAGAAGATATTGTAGAAAACTGGTTGCCGAGATATACAGGCGAAAAGCTGAAAAATTTTGGAAAATATATACTGCTTACCAATTTTGGCAATTATGTTTCGCTCTTTGCCAAATGGCACAATGTACCCGTGGTTGGTAAAGACAGACCGATGCAATGCGCCACTGCAGATGGGATTACCATTATTAATTTTGGCATGGGCAGTCCCGGGGCTGCCACCATTATGGACCTGCTTACAGCCATTGCCCCCAAAGCTGTTTTGTTTTTAGGCAAATGCGGCGGACTTAAAAAGCGGAATAAGATCGGAGACCTGATCCTGCCTATTGCAGCCATCCGGGGGGAAGGTACTTCCAACGATTATTTCCCTCCCGAAGTGCCCGCTTTACCGGCTTTTGCCCTGCAAAAAGCTACCTCTACCACCATACGCGACTATGGGGTAGATTACTGGACGGGGACAGTATATACTACCAACCGTCGCGTATGGGAGCACGATGAAGAGTTCAAGACATACCTGCAAAAAATAAGAGCATATGCGATCGATATGGAAACCGCTACTATTTTTTCAGTAGGGTTTTATAATAAAATCCCAACCGGCGCTTTGCTGCTGGTAAGCGATCAGCCCATGATCCCCGAGGGAGTTAAAACCACTGAAAGTGATAAAAAGGTTACGGCAGGTTATGTGGAAAATCACATTAAGATCGGCATTGATTCGTTAAAACAACTGATCAACGATGGATTGACCGTGCGTCATTTAAGATTTTAAAATATCAACATGAAACTTTTTATACCGGGAATATTAATAATATCCTTTATTTCCTGCACTAATACCAACAGGCTAAACACTACTGGTTTAAAGGGCAGATTGGTCGTAAGCGAATTATGTTCGCACTATATAGTAGAAGTTACCGGTGGAAATATTTCGCCGGAAAAAACAGCCGCCAACTGGACCGATGATAAAAGGAATGCCACCTACGCCATTGCCTTTACCGTAGCCAACAGGTGTGCTTTTGCAAAAGCGGGGTTGGCAGAAGGAGATGAATTTAGCTTTTCGGTAGATGAAACCAGCCAGCCGGAAAACTGTGCTGTTTGTATGGCTTACTATCCTACCCCATCGCAAACACTGGCCATTACCAATATCCAAAAGATTGCAAAAAATAAATAGATCATTGCCACTTTTAGATGTTCAGAACCTTTGTGTTGATTTCTCAACGCAAAATGGAATATTCCGGGCCCTGCACCAGGTTTCATTTACACTTAACCGGGGGGAAATCGTAGCCATTGTCGGCGAATCCGGATCGGGAAAATCCGTCACTTCATTGTCTATATTACAATTGCTGCCGGCACCACCTGCAGAGTATCCCGAAGGTGCTATCCTGTTTTCCGAAGATGGATCATCGGCGGTTGATCTGACAAAACAACCTTCACAGGCTTTAAGGAATATCAGGGGAAATAAGATATCAATGATCTTCCAGGAACCTATGACATCGCTCAACCCTTTGTTTACCTGCGGCGACCAGGTAATGGAGGCAATAGCGCTTCATCAGCGGCTTTCCTTTGGTGCTGCCAAACAAAAAACAATTGAATTATTTGAAAAAGTCCAGCTACCGGATCCTTCGGGTATATTCAAACGTTATCCTCACCAGTTGAGCGGCGGGCAAAAGCAAAGGGTAATGATAGCGATGGCGATGAGCTGCGAACCCCTGCTGCTGATTGCCGATGAGCCCACCACAGCGCTGGATGTAACAGTGCAGCAAAACATTTTAAGGCTTATTAAGCAACTCCAGCAGGAAAAACAGATGGGAGTCATTTTTATAAGCCACGACCTGGGGTTGGTAGCCGACATTGCAGACAGGATAATAGTAATGTACAAAGGGAAAATTGTTGAACACGGAAATACCGAAACCATCTTTAAAAAGCCGGCTCACCCCTACACCAAAGCGTTGCTTCATTGTCGTCCCGTTCTTCACTCCAGACATGAAAGGCTGCCGGTGGTGAGCGACTTTATGGAGATAAACAGTGCAGGTGAGATAGTGGAGAAGGAAGGAGATGCGGCACTCCATACCGCTACTCCCGGTACTCCTGTAATGACCGCCAACACAGCGAACGAGCCACTCGTTAAGGCGGAGAATATAAAGGTATGGTTCCCTAAAGGGCAGCAGCTATGGGGCAGACAAAAAGAATTCATCAAAGCAGTTGATAATGTTTCTTTAGAAATTTTTAAAGGCGAAACAATAGGACTGGTAGGAGAATCCGGCTGTGGAAAGACCACGTTGGGGCGCAGCCTGCTGCAGCTTATTCAACCCACATCGGGGAAAGTATTTTTCAAAGGAAAAGATATCGCCTTATTGAACCCAAAGCAGCTAAGCGCATTACGGAAAGACATGCAGATCATTTTCCAGGATCCCTACTCATCTCTCAATCCGAGACTTACAACAGGCAATGCCATTATGGAAGCGATGCAGGTACATCATATTGGTTTGAATGAGGAGGAACGACGCGAAAAAACCATACAGCTTTTACAGAAAGTTGAGCTGAAAGCGGAGCATTTTAACAGATACCCGCATGAATTCAGCGGTGGACAAAGACAGCGCATCGGTATCGCCAGGGCATTGGCGCTGAGCCCTTCTTTTGTTGTGTGTGATGAATCTGTATCGGCCCTCGATATGAGCGTACAGGCACAGGTGCTGAACATGCTGAACGATTTGAAAAAAGAATTTGGCTTCGCCACTCTTTTTATATCGCACGATCTGTCGGTAGTGCGGTACATAAGCGACCGTATACTGGTAATGTACAAAGGCAGCGTAATAGAAAGCGGCAACGCCGAAGACATTTATAATACCCCCCAGAGTGAGTATACCCGCAAACTGATAGCCGCGGTACCAAAAGGGCTGTAAGACAGCAGTGTATATTACAAATAAACAATATACAACTACGTAAATAATTAATTTTTGATAACTATATTATTCAGTAATTTTGCCCGCTGTAAAATGCAGCCTTACATGAAACCTGGTGCCGTAAGATCAGGTTCCGGAGTCCAGTGCTATCTCTCCCATCTTTTACTTGTGGTAAGTTTCATGTGACTGTACAAAATAATAAACACTCAAATGAAACTATCTCAATTCCGTTTCGACCTTCCACTGAACCTTATTGCTCAACATCCGGCCAAGAAAAGAGAAGACGCCCGAATGATGGTTGTGCACCGCCATACCGGTAATATTGAAAACAAACACTTCAGAGATGTTCTTGATTATTTTGATGATAAGGATGTATTTGTGGTGAACAACACAAAAGTGTTTCCGGCCCGTATGTATGGGCGTAAAGAAAAAACGGGTGCTAAAATCGAAGTTTTTTTACTCCGTGAGCTGAACCACCAGAATAAATTATGGGATGTAATTGTTGATCCGGCCCGTAAGATCAGGGTTGGCAACAAACTATACTTTGGAGAAACAGAAGACCTGGTAGCAGAAGTGATTGACAATACTACTTCGCGCGGCAGAACCATCCGTTTTCTTTTTGATGGTACCGATGAAGAATTCAAGCAGGTGCTCAACAGCCTGGGCGAAACGCCCTTGCCCAAATACATCAAACGCAAGCCTGATGAGGAAGACAGGGAACGTTATCAAACAGTATATGCCAAGCACGAAGGTGCTGTTGCAGCCCCTACCGCCGGTTTGCACTTCAGCATTGAGCTTATAAAGAAGCTGGAGATTAAAGGCATCCGCTTTGCCGAAGTAACATTACACACCGGGCTGGGTACCTTTCGCCCTATTGAGGTGGAAGACCTGAGCAAGCACAAAATGGATGCAGAATACTATCGCATAGAAGAAAAAGCCTGCGCCATAGTAAACAAGGCCCGTCAAACCAATAAAAGGATATGTTCGGTAGGCACCACCACTATGAGGGCTTTGGAGTCTTCATTTACGGCAGAGAAATTATTAAAACCTTCTGAAGGCTGGACGAATACATTTATTCATCCCCCTTATAATTTTTCTATTGCAGATTCTTTAATTACCAATTTCCACCTGCCTAAAACCAGCCTGCTGATTATGACCTGCGCCTTTGCCGGTTATGATCTTGCTGTGGAGGCTTATAAAAAAGCGATAAAAGACAAGTACCGTTTCTTCAGCTATGGCGATGCCATGCTGGTGATCTGATCTGTGCTGTTTTACATTATGGAACAGGTTTCCAACTTTTTAAAGGTTGAGAACCTTTTGTTTTATGGTGGGCTGGGGGCTATCAGCTTTCAGTCATCAGCTAACAGTAAATTTCGCTCATTTCAAATCTCAAACCTGTCAGCCGTGGCGGATCTCAAATCAGAAATCAAGAATCTTACCTGTGACCTGAAACCTGCAACTTGTAACCTGTAATCAGCTATCAGCAATCAGGTATCAGCTTTCGACTTTTTTGAACCAAAAAGCCACGGAGACACAAAGGTACACAGAGAACATTCCGGCTCTGAGCCATCCAATCTCAAATTTCAAATATCAAATTTCAAAGTCCCGCTGTAGCCGGGGTTTGATGAAACAGCGCGATCTCTACTCTCCTGTTCAGGGCACGCCCTTCCACTGTATCATTATCGGCTATCGGATCGGATATACCGTTGGCAGACAGAACGATCCGGTCTTCACTGATGCCTAGATCAACCAGGTATCTCTGTACATTCAGCGCTCTCATCAATGAAAGCGTATTGTTGTAATCGGCGTTGCCCACATTGTCTGTAAAACCTGCTATGCTCACCTTTAAAGATTCGTCAAACATTAAATGATCAGCGTATTGCAGGATTGTATTAAACTCGTCTGTTTTAATGGACACATAATTGTTGTGCTCAAACATCACAGAGTTAATTGCCTCATAATTGCCGGATTCTTTAATGGAACGATGCAGCGCCGAGGCAAACTGGTTTACTTTTTTCGACTGGCGAATGGTAGATTTTGAAGCTGATTTGCCTGCTTGTTTTACGGCTATTGTTTTTTTTGAATTCGCGGATGAAACAGCAGCAACTGTTTTTTTCATTGATTTAACGCCACGTACTGCTACAGAAGTATCACCAACGGTGTGATCCTGCGCTAAAGCTTCTGACAGTGTTATTTTTTGGACCTGTTCAACAGGCAAGGCAACATCCCTTGTTACAAAACGGTCGATCTGATAGGATATAAGGATAATACTGGCAATGATAAATACTGTTTTCATAAAGCTACTTTTAAGGTTGTAAACTATTAGTATTATCCCCGAAGGGTACCGTAAAATTACGCTACTATTTAAGAGAAAACCACAAAATTTCGATTAAAAGGAAACCCTTACCGTCTTTTTTATCATACCTCAACAATGCTGCAATCAATGCATAAAAACGTGTTGAGAAATGGTAAACGGGTGCCAGGTGTTAGGAAAATGGACAATGGATGGTGGACAATTGACAATGAAAATCATTGTACCTGCAAACTGCGATGAGGTATCAGGTATGAGCAAATTTCGCATATTTCAAATCTCAAACCTGTCCGCCGTGGCGGATCTCAAATCAAAAATCGTCAATCGTCCATTATCAACTGTCAATTGCTTTAACCCGGACTCTACTTTAATAAAGCTGAACTTAATTCTTTACTTTTATTCAGGGTATTGATTTAAACAATTTTCAGCAATGCTCAACCCCTCTCTTCTGCAATCACATGAAAAAGCAAATTGTCTCATTTTGCATTTTGGTAAGCTTGCTTATTTCCTGTAGCGCAGGAAGACAAAATGATCATACAGAATTGGATGAGCCACCTGCTTCCGGGCTTTCAGGGAAGGAACTGGCAACAGCGCACTGCAGCCGGTGTCATGCCTTTGTTGACCCTCAATTACTACCCAAAAAGATATGGAGAGAAGATGTGCTTCCTGCAATGGGTCACCGGATGGGCATTTACAACAGAGGCGGCAGACCCGATAGCTTATTTGATCCCGGTGTAAGTGGCGATATAGTGCGCAAGGCTAATATTTATCCGGAAAAACCTGTTTTAGCAAAAGCTGACTGGGATAAGATCGTGCAATATTTCATTGAACACGCGCCCGATACCATACCAGTTCCTGTTCGCAGTCATCCGATCAGGATCGGGCTTAAGCATTTTAAATACAGGGAAGCTTCTTTTTCCCGTCACCCGGCTTTTACCACTCTGGTTAAGATCCTGCCTGATAACAGGGGTATCATATACAACGATTCCAAACCCGGCCTCAATATGTTGACGTTCCTGACCCCCGGCCTTGGGGAACATTATAGTATACCGATGAAATCAACACCTGTTCAGTTTGATGAAAGATCAAACCAGGCATACCTCACAACAGCGGGGGGAGGGATATTTCCAACAGACGCCCCCTTTGGCGCCATGCAGCAAATGCGGCAAACCGGGCCCGGGAAAGTGTATCAACCCGGCAATATAGTTATCGCGAATTTACAGCGCCCGGTTTGTATGGCATACGGAGACCTGAATAAAGATGGATTTGAAGACATGGTAGCCTGTGAATTTGGCAACGAAACCGGGGAGCTGGCCTGGTATGAAAACAATGGCAAAGGGAGCTATAGCAAAAGAATGTTGCGGGCAAAACCCGGCGCGGTCACGGCAATAATTAAGGATGCCAATAACGACGGACTGCCGGATATTTATGCACTCATGGCACAGGGGGATGAGGGCGTTTTTTTATATGAAAACCTGGGTGCAGGTAAATTCCGGGAAAAACGATTGTTGTCCTTTTCGCCGCTCAACGGTTCCCAGTATATTGAACTGGCGGATTTCAACAAAGATGGCTTTGATGACATTGTATACGTTTGCGGAGACAACGCTGACAAAACACCTGTACTAAAGCGTTATCATGGTATTTATATTTTCCTGAACGACGGCAAATGCAATTTTAAGCAGGCCTGTTTCTACCCGCTGAATGGCGCTTATAAAGCGATGGTACGGGATTATGACCTCGATGGGGACCTCGATATAGCTGCGATCTCCTTTTTCCCCGACTATCGTCATTATCCCGAGGAAAGCTTTGTGTATTTAGAGAATAAAGGGGACTTAAAATTTGATGGCTATTCATTTCCCCAGGCCTCCGGGGGAAGATGGATCGTAATGGATACAGCCGATATGGACGGAGACGGGGATACGGATATTGCTTTGGGCTCTTTTGTATACTTTCTGCCGGATGGCGATACCACCGGGCTTGGTAAAAAATGGTTATCAGAGGGACCATCCGTCATTGTTTTGGAAAATACTGCCCGGTAAGTTCTTTCACCATGAAAGAGCCACGCTACGCCGCTGGCGCAGGTTTGGTAGCATCGCCCGATTAAGCACCGGTCTTCCCTTCTTACATTGCATGACTACCAGGCCGAAGCTATAGAAGGGAGAGGAGTGTATACTTTGTTTTGCTGGCACGCCTGCGCGGATAATCTGATATGGACTTTATTAAAGCTGAACTTAATTCTTTATTTTAGATAAGGTAAATTTCTAAATATCGCTAATGGAAAGAGACAACATTATACTGATTGGTGCTGGCGGACATTGTAAATCCTGTATTGAAGTGATAGAGTTGTTACCTCAATATAATATTAGAGGTATTGTCGACAACGAATTAGTGAATTTGGACCATGCTTTTTCTTATCCAGTATTGGGAGATGATGCTACTATACCTAACCTGGTAGATAATAATACTTTTTTTTTGATTGCCGTTGGACAAATAAAAACAGCAACAATCAGAAGGCGCTTATACGAACAGGTTAAAGGTTCTGGTGGTGCTTTTGTTACTGTCATTAGCCCCTCTGCACTTATTTCCAAACGTTCTTCCATAGGAAAAGGGAGCATTATTTTCAATCTAGCAATTGTAAATACATGCGTCACTATTGGTACAAATGTGATTGTTAATAATAAAGCTCTTATTGAACATGACTGCATAATAGGCAATCACACGCACATATCAACCGGTGCAGTAGTAAATGGCAAATGTGTAGTAGGTGAAGAGGTTTTTGTTGGAAGCAACACTGTTTTGGTGCAGGGAATAAGAGTTACTTCTAATGTTGTTATTGGCGCTGGCAGTGTGGTCGCGAAAGATATTGAAAGCCCAGGAATATACGTGGGAAATCCGGCAAAAAAAATTGCAGACATTGAATAAACACTGTATTAGTTCACTGCAGGGTCTCAACTCACAGCTTTTTTGTGCGTTAGCTGGACTCTGCGAGACATTCATCATCTCTTTTTTTGTTTAACATACATCTTTCAATATGCAGCAGTTTTAATTGCAGCCTTTGATTCTTCGCCTACCGCAGAGTCGACAATGTGTCACTTGGTAGTTGTTCGAACAATTCTTTCCATCTTTTAATTGGGAAATCATATACAGCGCTCCCAGCAGGTGGAATTGTCCGCAAATCCCATTGTCGCTGTGTTATGTCCGGAATGACAGTATCAGGATATTGAAAACTTGTGACCGTACAAACAGGAACAGATCCATTGTTCTTTATCCAGAGCCCCCGCATTGAACGAGCTCCGGGTGGCTTTTCACACGCCATCCCAATGCCTACAAAAAGTAAGACTGTTAAAATAAGCCTCTCTATCTCAATTAATTTTTGATTCAAGTAGCTGCCACTAAACCTCACCCCGGGAAGGGACAGGGAAGAACCAATACTTACGCTGTGCAAAGTGTGCGGCTTTGTATGCAATATGTTCTACCGCGGCCGAGTCCCGGAATAATACCTGCAAAATAATCATTCTCTCTGTGCCGGGGTTGTCTCCATACGCTTTCAGCCCTATTCTGTCCCGCCGGGGGTCTTCACAACAGGCAATTGAGTGAAGGGGCGAGACCCCGGTGCGACTTAATCTGAAACTTGTAACCTGCTATGGGGTATGAGGTGCCAGGTATCAGCTTTCAATCTCGAATATCAAATCTCCAATTTCAAATAACCTGTAACACGAAACTCCAAACTATAAACCCGAAACTTGAAACCTGAAACCTTGCTGTATTTTACTTTAGCTATGAACAGGCTCAACAGCTACCACGGCATTCAGGTTGATGGGGCCGTAAATATGAGGGAAAGTATCTTCTATGGCATTGGACCAGTCGTATATCAACTGGCTGGTGAGCTTTTCCGTATCAATGGTGAGTTTAACAAGATCGCTTTTACCTGAAAAATACCTTCTCAGCACATCGGCAACCTGCCGCGCTTCACAGCAATGAATAAATCCTTCTTCTTTGAGGGCGGGCGATGCATATTGTCCAGCCGCCTGCTGGGCGCTGTTCCATTCCTCACCGGTAGTAATGTGGTAAATAAGTGGCATAACGATCGTTTACTTACAAATGAACCTACAATATACGTTTTATCTTTTGCTCTGCAAGCATCAGATCGCAAAGTACAAAAGCCGTTACGGCTTCCAGCACCACCGGCACGCGCAGGGCGATGCACAGATCGTGGCGTCCTTTTACCGAAAAGCTTTCTGTTTCACCCGTTTCCCAGTTAAGCGTTTGCTGGGTTTTGGGAGTGGAGGAAGTGGGTTTTATGGCGATCCTGAATACCAGCTCGTTGCCGTTACTGATGCCGCCTACAATTCCTCCCGCATGATTGGTAGTTGTTTTGCCGCTCATATCGGCAATGGCATCGTTATGCTCGCTGCCAAACATGCGTGCCGCGGCAAAGCCGGTTCCGAACTCTATGCCCCGTATAGCAGGTATGGCAAATACGGCATGACTGATCAGCGATTCTGCCGAATCGAAAAAAGGCTCGCCTAAGCCGGCAGGCAATCCATTCGCCCTGCATTCCACAATGCCGCCTATGCTGTCTTTCGCATCAATGGCTTTCTGCAACCCTTTTTCCAGGTCGCTTTCCCCTCCTATTTCCAGTATGTTCGCTGTTACCTTTGTGCCGGAATACGCCAGCAGCTTTTTCGCTATTACGCCGGCGGCTACCAATGCTACCGTTAGCCTGCCGCTGAAATGGCCGCCTCCCCTGTAATCTTCATAGCCTCCAAACTTTTGATGCGCTACAAAATCCGCGTGACCCGGGCGCGGGACCGATCTTTGCTTCTGGTAATCGCCCGACCGGGTATTGTTATTTTCGAACAGGATGGTAATGGGCGCCCCGGTGGTAGCATCGTTGAAAATACCACTTTTGAAAATGGGCAGATCGGACTCCTGGCGGGGAGTAGTGCCTTTTTGCGTACCGCCTTTCCTTCTTTCAATGTCTGTTAAAAAATCTTCTACTTTTAAAGGCAATCCTGCCGGACAACCATCAATTAAAATGCCCACACTTTCACCATGCGACTCACCGAAAATATGAATGCGGAACAACCTGCCAAAAGAGTTCATATAAAGTATTACTGATTGAAATTAATGTATATGCCCGACTTCAACCACAGCGCCTATGCTGCGAATGTCATCATAAAAATCGGGATAAGATTTATTGATCGCTTCAGCGTCGCTGATCACTGTTTCTCCGCTGGCTTTCAGCGCTGCGGTAGCGCACGCCATAGCGATACGATGATCGTGACGGGAATGTACGTGGGCGCCTTGTAAGCCACTGCCGCCATGCACCCGCATCACATCCTCCTCCAGGTCAATCTGCAGTCCCATTTTACCGAATTCCTCCTGTAAAGTAAGTCCCCGGTTGCTTTCTTTATGAGCAAGCCGGCTGACTCCTTTAATAGAAGTGATTCCTTTGCAATAAGCAGCCAATACCACCAGCGGTGGAAAAAGGTCGGGACAATCGGTAGCGTCAAAGCTAAAGGCTTTTAATTCCTTCGGGTACAAACGGATACGGTCATCCGAAACTTCCATGCCCGCCCCCGCGTCTTTCAGCGCTTCCAGTATTTTTTTATCCGCCTGGGCAGAAGAAGGATCCAGCCCTTTTACGTCAACGGCGCCTGCTATGGCGCCCGCTACCAGCAGAAAAGCACCACCGCTCCAGTCGCCTTCTACCGTATATGTAATTTTTTTTTCTTTTTTGTCAACAGGAGCGCCGTCAAAATAAAACGACTCATAATTATTATTCACCGGTGTTTTCAGCCCGAACGCTTCCATTACTTTTAAAGTAAGATCAATATAAGGGCGGCTTTTCAGATTGGTTACACGGATGCTGACATCCCGCGCACCTGCAGCCGCATAAGCCATCAGCAATCCCGTAAGGAACTGCGAACTCAGGGAGCCATCTATCTCAATATCTGCCGGTTGCAAAGGCCCGGTAAGGGAAATAGGAAGCCTGCCCTTATTGGACTGAACGGTTACGCCTAAGCGAGGCAATACCTCATCAAAAAAATCCATGGGTCTTGTTAACAAGCTTCCCTCACCATTAATGGTAATCGCTGTGGAATGCAGTGCTATCAATGGCGCGAACATACGTATGCCCAGCCCGCTTTCACCACAATGAACCACTGCCGGTGTATTTTCATTACTGCTGTTTACCCGTATTTCATCGGGGGATATATGCTTCACATCGGCGCCCAATGCCTGTATAACGCCCAATGCCGCCTGGTCGTCGTTGGAATGCCCCGGATTTACAATAGTGGTCTCCCCTTTTGTTATCAATGCCGCGGCACATGCACGCTGCATGGAGCTCTTGGAAGCCGGCGCCTGCAGGTTCCCGGATAAGGTGGAAGGATGTATGGTAGCGATCATCATTACAATGCGGTTATAATTTTATCCAGTTGTTTTAAAGCGATAGGCTGAATAACTCCTTTGCCTATCCTGTCAAGCAATACATAGCTCATCTCTTTTTTTACCCTTTTCTTATCCATCTTCAATACTTCCAGTACTTTTTGCTTATCAAACTCGGCGTATGTGGGAAGTCCGTATTGTTCAAGCACTGCAATTACTTTTTCAGCGTCCTTAAAGCCAAGCAACTGTGCGGATATAAGTGAAGCGTAAGTCATTCCGATAGATATGGCCTGCCCGTGAGAAAGCTCATACTGGTTTTCAAGCGCATGCCCCAGCGTATGACCAAAGTTCAACAGCTTCCGGTCGCCTTTTTCAAATTCATCTTTCTGTACCACTTTTATTTTTATCAACGCATTGCGTTTGATGAGCGAAGCCATTTTCTTCCTGTTCCGTCGGTAATCCGATACGGAATGCTGCTCCAGCTCCGAGAACATTGCCGCGTCTTTAATGCAGGCATGCTTTATAATTTCAGCAAATCCATTTTGCCATTCACTTTCCGGCAGCGATTCCAGCAGCTTCAGGTCGTGCAGGATAAAAGAAGGCTGGCGGATAATGCCTACCATGTTTTTATATACTCCTACATCAATCCCGTTTTTACCGCCGATGCTCGCGTCTACCATTGCCAGTACCGATGTGGGTATGAACCCGAAGCCGATACCCCGCATATAAACCGAGGCAACATACCCCGTAATATCGGTAATTACCCCACCGCCTATTCCGACAAGCGTTGTTTTACGATCGGCCTCCATTTCTATCATCTGTTCAATAATGGTGTCTACCGTTGCCTGTACTTTGAACTCCTCCCCGGCTTTGAGCACAATCACATTCCATCCTTTGAGTTTTGCTTCATGCGCATTAAAGATATTTTCATCGGTAATGATGATAGCGGCCCTGCTGTCTGCGATCTTTTTTAAGTTCGAAAAAGCAGCATCGAAATAATATTGTGTAGAAGCTTGGCTGAATTTGTATGTTTCGGAAGTCAAAGTGATAATGTTTATGAGATATTTGAGATTTGAAATTTGAGATGTTTGTGGTTTGCAGTTTATGATTTATGGTTTTTAGATCATTGCCCCATTGTCAACTGTCAACTATCAATCCTCAATTAACCTGTAACCATAAACTCCAGGCCCAAAACCTGTAACCTGAAACTTGCAACCTGTACCCTTACTCCTTCAGATTCACTACCATTTTTTCAAAGGCTGCAAGCTCTTCTTCCAGCGATTTGGTTTGATGGTATTCTTCCTGCCGGTTGATATAATCTGCTGATTTATCCACGTTCGCAGGGCTGACGGAATAGGCTGAATAACCGTCTTCCCAACTAAAAGCTTCCTGCCAGAACCGGTTGCCGTTTACCCAGTCTTCCGTATCCATTTTCAGCTGCTTTACTATTTCCTGCACATTCTGTACGGGCATTAGCTTAAACAGGCAATGTATATGATCGTTGTAACCGTTTACAGCCAGCAACTGTATACCTTTGGAGGTTGCATGTTGCCTCATGTAAGGAAACAATACCTTTCTTACGACCGGGCTAAGCAGTTGCTGCCTGCCATTCGTACTCCATATGGTGTGAATATAGATATTAGTATGGGTAATGCCCGGCATGTATTGATGAGCTACCAGCCTGTATAACTCAGGCGTTCATGATCTTGTTCTGGTGATTGATAGATTCCATATGCACCGCGTCGAAATACTTGGTGATGAACTCTTTGCTCAGCCCGGTTTTTTCACCCCTTGCAAATGCCCTTTCCAGTATTTCATTCCAGCGGCTCGTCTGTAAAATGGTAATACCATTGTCTTTTTTATACTGTCCGATCTTTTCTGCCAGCTTCATACGCTGACTGAGAATCTGCATCATTTCGTCATCGAGGTGATTGATCTGCTGACGCAGTTTTTCCAGCGCAGCATGGTATGCTTCTGAGTTAACATCTTCTTTTCTCCAAACGATCGCCTCCAGCATTTCGGCCAGTTTTTCGGGTGTAACCTGCTGCTTGGCATCGCTCCAGGCATTATCGGGGTCAATATGGCTTTCGATCATCAGCCCGTCAAAATCAAGGTCGATGGCTTTTTGCGCTACATCCAGCAAAATATCCCTGCGGCCGCATATATGCGAAGGATCGTTGATCATCAGCATTTCGGGGTTACGGCGTTTCATTTCAATGGCAAGATGCCACATAGGTGCATTGCGGTATTCCGTATTGCCGTAAGCGCTGAAGCCGCGATGGATCAGCCCGATCTTTTTAATGCCCGCCTTGGCTACTCTTTCAACAGCGCCTGTCCACAATTCAAGATCAGGATTGATAGGATTCTTAATTAAAACAGGTACATCTGCGCCACGCAATGCATCCGCTACTTCCTGCACACTGAAAGGATTGACAGTGGTGCGCGCACCGATCCACAGCATGTCCACTTCAAAATGCAAAGCGTCTTCTACCTGTTTGCCGGTAGCTACTTCCACAGTGGTGGGCAAGCCGGTCAGCTTTTTAGCCTGTTGCAACCAGGGTAAACCTTTTGCGCCTATTCCCTCAAAACTTCCGGGACGTGTACGGGGCTTCCAGATACCCGCCCTCAGCATGTCTACCTTTCCTGTTTTCGCCAGGCGCTGTGCTGTTTCCAGCACCTGTGTTTCTGTTTCTGCACTGCACGGACCGGAAATGATCAATGGCTTTTTATTCAGTTTTTCAAGCACCACAGCTTTCATATTATTTTCAACCGCTTGCATATGTTTGTTATTTTGAAATGGTTAAATAGTTATCGTTGGGTTTGTTGTTACCGCCTGCTGTCGGCATCGTTCATACGAATGCTTCTGCCTTTGTATTTCTTGCCGTCTATGGACCGGATCATTTGTCCCGCCGCCTTTTTATCAATCTCAATCCAGCTGTTCATTTCTTTCATATCAACTCTGCCCAGCACTTCTTTTTTCAGATCGCTCATATCAAGGATGAACTGCAGAAAGCTTGCTTTATAGAAGCCATCTTTGGTTCCAAGATTTACAAACAGTCTTGCGTATTCTCCGCCGCTGTTCCTGCTGCCATATTCTTTCCTGCCTTCTGTTCTGCGCCCTGTAGCAGCACGCCCGTTATCGCGCCTGTCGCCATACGCAGACCGCCCGTCCCTGCTGCTGTATTCGCGTACCCTTTCCCTTACATTCAGGTCTTCCGCGTTTTCGTAATACTTTAAAAACCTCGTGAACTCCTGCGCCGCCAGTCTTTTCAGTATTTCTTCTTTACTGATATCGGCAAACTTTTCTTCAAGCATAGGCAGGTACGGCTCATAGCTGGTGTCATCTATATCCAGTTGCAGCAGGTTATCCATAAAATGATAGAACTGCTTACGGCAAACATCTTTACCCGAGGGTATTTCAAGCTTATGAAAAGGAACCTGCACCATTCTTTCGATCTGGCGAACCTTTCCTATTTCGCGGCTATGTATGATAGACATACATATTCCCGTATTGCCGGCTCTTCCCGTACGACCGCTGCGATGCGTATATACTTCCACATCATCGGGCAGCTCGTAATTAATAACATGTGTAATGCCCTGCACATCTATGCCTCTTGCGGCCACATCCGTAGCGATCAGCAATTGCAAAGTTTTTTCCCTGAACTCACCCATTACCTTGTCGCGCTGCTGCTGGGTAAGATCCCCATGCAACGCATCAATATCATATCCTTCGCGGGTGAGCTTTTCAGCTATCCCCTGGGCATCGGCCTTGGTACGGGTGAAAATAATGCCATAAATACCGGGGTTAAAATCAATCAACCGTTTTAAAGCCTCATACCGGTGCTGTGCATTGGTTACATAATACTGGTGATCAATGTTTTTATTGGCAGTATTTACCTTACCCACTGTTACTTCTACCGGCTGCTGCATGTATTTTTTGCTTACGCGGCGTATTTCAGGAGGCATGGTAGCGCTGAACAGCCAGGTGCTTTCCCGGTTAGGCGTATTCTGTAATATAAATTCAATATCGTCCTGGAAACCCATGTTCAGCATTTCATCCGCCTCGTCCAGCACCACGTACTTTATCTGTTCCAGGTTGATCGCTTTCCTTTCAATCAGATCAATCAGTCTGCCGGGAGTAGCCACTACAATCTGTACTCCTCTTTTCAACTCACGTATCTGCGCCCCAATGGAAGCTCCGCCATATACCGCCACCACGTGCATACCGGGTATGAACTTCTTAAACAACTCTACTTCATTCACAATCTGCAAGCACAATTCTCTTGTAGGGCAAACTACCAGCGCCTGTGGAAATTTATCCTTGGCATCGATAAGATGAAGTAATGGCAATCCAAAAGCTGCCGTTTTGCCTGTACCGGTCTGTGCCAGCCCTACCAGGTCTTTGGTACCGCTCAATAAAACAGGAATCGCTTTTTCCTGTATGGGCGTTGGCTGTTTAAACCCCAAAGCATCGGTAGCCTGTACCAATCTCCCGTCTAAACCCAACCCTTCAAATGTCATCATATAATAAAAAAAATTTTCGCAAAGATAACCACGATTTAGCTGATTATCCTTATTATTTGACTTTTTGTGCCTCTCTTCAACATCTTTTTATATACTGCTGCAAGGCCGGTTTATTTGATGATCCGGTTTATTTTATTGGCATTTTCCATGAGCTCACGCAGGTACTCATAATTTTCTTTTTCAATACAGCTTTTGAACTTTCTTAACTGCGTAATGTGTTCATTTAAAACGTCCAGCACATGTTCCCTGTTCTGCTTAAAAATAGGCAGCCACATAGAGGGACTGCTTTTAGCCAGCCTCACCGTACTTTCAAATCCACCGCCGGCCAGCTCGAAAATGGCCTCGTCTTCCTTTTCTTTTTCAAGCACCGTATTGGCCAGCGCGAACGAAGTGATGTGCGATATATGGCTTATATAGGCCGCATGCATATCGTGGCTGTGAGCATCCATATAGGTAACCCGCATGCCCAATTCATGATATACTTTTTCAATAGTAGCCGCTGCGTCCGGATCACTTTTCTCTTTTTCGCAAATCACACAGGTCCTGCCGGCAAAAGCATCCCGCACTGCCGCCTCGGGGCCACTGTATTCTGTACCCCACATGGGATGTGTTGCCACAAATCGTTTACGCATGCGATGATCTGCAAGCGCCTGACACAAAGCATCTTTGGTTGACCCGGCATCTGCAACGATCTGCTTATCGGTTATAAGATCCATAATGCGCTGCATCATGGGGATGGTGGCATCTACCGGAATGGCCACATAAATGAGGTCACTTTTCTTAACTGCTTCTTCCAGTGGCAAAGCTTCATCTATAATACCCAGCTCCAGTGCTTTTTGTATGCTGTTTTCCGTGCGGCTTACTCCTATTACATGTTTTACCAGCCCTTTATCTTTTAAAATAAGGGCAAAGGAACCGCTGATCAGGCCCACACCTACTATTGTTATCGTTTCGAACATCTTTTATTTTTTACTGTTCCCGGATGTTTTGATCCTGTTAATGCTTTCCTGGATTTTTTCTTCGGCACAACAAAGGCTCACCCGTATGTATTGATCACCCGCATTCCCAAATATGCCGCCGGGAGTAATAAATACGGATGAACCATACAATACTTCGTCGCTAAGCACATACCCATCGGCGTAACCATCGGGGATACCCGCCCACACAAACATACCGGCCTGCGACCTGGAAAAGGTGCAGTTCAACAATTCCAGCAGCTCAAATACTTTTTCTCTTCTTTTTCTATATACAGCGTTTACGCTGTCGTACCAGTCTTTTGTTAAGCTTAAAGCTTTGGCAGCGGCCAATTGCAGGGGCAAAAACATTCCGCTGTCCATATTACTTTTAAAGCGCAAAACTTCATCAATTCTTTCTTTTGCCCCGCATAACATTCCTACTCTCCAGCCTGCCATATTCTGCGACTTGCTCAGCGAATTCAGCTCTATAGCAACCTCTTTCGCCCCGTCTACGCTTAAAATACTTAAGGGATTTTCATTCAGGATAAAGCTGTAAGGATTATCGTGCACCAGCAACACATTGTTTGCTTTTGCAAACGCAACCAGTTCTTCAAACAAAGCTTTATCGGGCAATTGTCCTGTAGGCATGTGCGGATAATTCACAAAAAGCAATGCGCTCCTGCCCGTATGGTTTGTTGATAGTTGCTTTGCAAGTTGCCTGAAATCGGGCTTCCAGTTGTTTTTTTCATCCAACGCATATTCCACAATATTGCCGCCGGCCAGCCTGGCCGCACTCCGGTAGGTAGGATAACCGGGATTGGGTACGTATACATTGTCGCCTTCATTAATGTAAGTCATGCAAACGTGCATTATACCTTCCTTGCTTCCGATCAAAGGCAATATTTCTGTATCAGGATTCAAAGCAACACGATACCAGGTTTGATACCATTCCGCGATAGCCTTTCGTAATATGGGAGATCCTTTATAGTTCTGGTAAGCATGTACGTTGGATCTCGCGCTTTCTTCCTGCAGGGTTTTAATTACATCGGGGTGCGGTGGTAAATCAGGACTACCAATACCCAGGTTAATGACCTGCTTACCCTGCCTGTTCAGTTCATCTATTTCCCTGAGCTTGGTAGAGAAATAATATTCTCCAATGCCATCCAGTCGTTTTGCCGTTGCAATCATATCGATAATTAGTGGTAAGTGATAAGAAATAAATTAAGAATGATGTTTGCCTTTACGGTATACCCCATATATTTTCAGGTCTTCGGTTAAGCTCTTCATGTCCTTGATCACCTGGTAAAACCGGTCAAGCGAATCAAATTCCATGTCTGCATGAAATGAATACCTGAAATCGGAGCCCGGTATGGGAGAGCTTTGCAGCTTACTCAAATTAATACCTCCGTCAGCGATACGCGTCAACACCTTTGCAAGGCTCCCTCTGGAATGATCCGTATGAAAGTTCACCGAAGCTTTGTCGGCATTTTCAATTACCTGGGCCAGGTCTTCATGCTGCAATACCAGGAAACGGGTATAATTATTCCGGAGCGTGTGGATATCCGGCTGCAATACATCCAGTCCGAAAAGCCGGGCTGCCAGGCTGCTGGCTATAGCGGCTATATGTTTGCTTTTATGTTGCTGAAGCTGTTTTGCGCTGAGGGCAGTGTCTTCTGTTTCAACCAGTTTCCAGCTATACTTATCTAAAAACTCAAGGCATTGCTGCAATGCCATAGGGTGAGAGTGCACTTCGCGGATATCCTGAAGGGCGATTCCGGGATTTACCAGCAGGTTTTGCCTTATTTGCAGGTATATCTCTCCAACTATTTTAAGCTTGCTTTTTTGCAATAAATTGTAGTTGGGCAGAATGCTTCCGGCAATCGAATTTTCGATGGCCATTATACCGCCATCACTTTCCTTTTTATTGGATGCTTTTTTAACAACTTCCCGGAAAGTATCACAACATATAACCGTTACATTGTTGTCAAAATAATGATTGGCTGCCACCTGGTGAAAGCTTCCTTCGTAACCCTGTATGGCGATCACCATGGCTGTATCTGTTGCCGGGCTGTCATTCAGCGTAGAGACCTCTCCCGGTTTTTCTGTTGCTGCCGTTTTAACTGCGCTGCTGTTATTGTTCATAAAGTTATAATGCCTGTTATGTTACTGGTTGCCGCATAAAAAATCCCGGCTTTTAGCCGGGACTGATTATGTTGAACTTCTTCGTTTGTTTTATTTTTTCAACAAAAGCAATCCCGGTCTACCGGTAAAGTAGAAGTAAAAAAAGAAAAAACGGTATGCTTTTGAAATTGTCATTGCGAGGCAAATGTAATACTAAAAATAAAATAAATACATTTTTGATCCCTGTTTCTTAAAACATTCCTGATTTTTCATGCTTATCAACAGCAAGCAAATAAAAAAACCACCCCTTTTCAGGAGTGGCCTCAACGATTGCTTGCCATAAAAAAAATCGTAGAATCTCTTATTTATTTACTACAGAATCTGCAGCAGCTTTCAGGCTGTCACCTGCAGCTTTCAGGCTGTCGCCAGCGGCTTTCACTTCTTCTTTAACAGCTTCACCGGCAGCTTTTACTTCTTCTGTTGCTTTTTCAGCAGCAGCTTCTGTAGATTCAGCAGCGTTGTTGCAGGCAGCAAAAGCGCCTATAGCGAGGATAACCAGTAACTTTTTCATTCTTAATAGTTTTTGAATAGTTTGATAATGAAATTTCTTGTTAATACAAAAAGCTAAAAAAGGTAACCTGCTTTTTTTAAATAATTTTTTTTACCCAATTTTGGGTTACCAATCAGGATAATAAAGTATTAATACTTGCTTAGTGAACAATAACCTCCGGGAACAGGAATTAATCAAGGGTTTGTCTGTCAATGATAAAAAAGCCATTGAGGCAATCTATAAGGACAATTTTGGAGTGGTTCAGAGCCTGATTCTCAATAACACTGGTTCGGAAGACGATGCGAAAGATGTTTTCCAGGAAGCCATGATCGTACTGTATGAAAAAGCGAAATCAGGAGTATTTGAATTGAACTGCCAGATAAAAACTTATTTGTATTCGGTAAGTAAACGGCTGTGGCTGAAGCGCTTACAAAAGAACAGCCGGTATGAACTGCAGGCGAACGGATTAGAGGAAATGGTATATGTAGAGGATGACCTGGGCGGGCATGAAAAAAGAAATGTGGAGTTTGGCATGATGGAGCATGCAATGGCTCATATAGGGGAACCCTGTAAAAGCCTTTTGGAAGCATACTACTTAAAAAGGAGCAGTATGCAGGAAATAGCGGAGACATTTGGCTATACCAATGCTGATAATGCCAAGAACCAGAAATATAAATGCCTGGCGCGATTAAGAAAGTTGTTTTTTGCACAATATAAAAACGGTAACAAAAATGGATGATATTCGGCTGCTTGAAATGATTGAACGTTACCTCCAGGGAGAAATGTCGGAGGAGGAAAAAATATTGTTTAAAGAATTACGCAGAACCAACCCCGACGTGGATCAACTGGTGGTTGAACAGCATTTTTTTATTAACCAGTTGGAGCGTTATGAACAGGACCGCCAGCTAAGGGCTTCATTAACGGAAGTACACGATAAGCTGGAAACAGAGGGCGCCATAGGCAGATTTAGTGGTTCAGGTAAGCTTGTGTATTTGTGGAACAGGTCTAAGAAAACCATAGCCGTTGCGGCTTCCATAGCAGGCATTACTGCTTTGGTCATCAGTGGAATGATTTCCTCACTCACCCCTAAAGCCGATAAGGCCCAGATTGAAAACCTGGGAAGGAAAATTGATATTCTTGAAAAAGATCAGAATCATACCCGGCGTGAGCTAAGCGATGTTAAAAATAAAATTGAAATACCCGGCGAGCCGGCTAAATTTGGTGGAACCGGCTTTTTAATAGATACGAAAGGATATTTGGTTACCAATGCCCATGTAGTAAATAAAGCAGATAAAGTAACGGTTCAAAGCCGTTCGGGTGTTGAATTGAGCGCTAAAACGATTTATTTTGACGATAGCCTGGATATCGCCATCCTTAAGATCAATGACAGCCTGTTCAAAACAGTGTCTTCTCTGCCATATAGCATTAACCGGAAATCGTCTGCCGAACTTGCGGAACCCATTTTTACGCTGGGCTTTCCCCGCGACGAAATTGTGTATGGAGAAGGCTACCTGAGCGCCAAAACAGGATTTAACGGCGATACGCTTACCTGCCAGATTTCGATTTCTGCAAATCCCGGCAACAGCGGAGGTCCCGTTATCAACAAGGATGGTGAAGTAATAGGCATATTAAGTACAAGGCAAACCACGGCAGAAGGTGTTGTATTTGCCATTAAATCGAAAAACATTTTTAAAGCTGTTGAGGGACTCAAAAAAGACAGTTCAAACCTTCACATCAAGTTGCCGGGCACTTCTTATCTTAAAAATACTGAAAGAACACAGCAGGTAAAGAAAATTGAAGAATGCATATTTATGGTGAAAGGATATTAATTCAAATCCACATTCTATCTATATAACTGCAGCCGGAAACGTACATGTTTCCGGTTTTTTATTAGAAGCCGTACAGCCTATGCCTTTTAAAGCATATTTAGCCCGGTTATACATTTACTTTATTTATATATTACAGCGCATAATAAAAACAAATACCTTTGTTCTTTCTCATCCAGTATCTTGTTAACCTTTTGTTTACGCATCACCATTTTTCTTTTTTTAAAGAAAAAATGATTTGGTTTGCAGCAACCCTATATGAGATGGAACAGTATCATTTACAACTACCGGAAAATTATGACGCGCTCGTCATTCACAAAAGAGAGGGCATCCGCCGGCCTGTTCATTTTCTTTTTTTTAAATATAAAAACAGGGAACGCTTAATTGCCTACACCGTACATCTGCGGCACGACGATAGTAAAAATCAATATATGGTTTATAAAACCAAAGCAAATGGAAAGTGGCTGAACGGTGCAGTAATCGATGGAGAATCACTGCAGAGCGAAAGCAAAATCTTAGCCTCGCTTAAAAAGGCTATAGATGAATATGAAGGCGGGATAAGTAATATAGCTTACAGGGAATTGTTTTAACTACTGTGCCCATCCCCACCTTAAAAATACCGGCATGGCTTTGGCCCAGGTAGCAATATCATGGCAGCCATCATTCAGTTCCAGGTACATAATATCCTTTGAGCGGTCATAGCCCTTTTTAATAAGCTCATCAATGAGTCCCAACGTGTCATCAATCGAATCAATAATGCCATTGTTATTCCTGTCTTCCGTTTCATCTAAAGTGCCGGTTTCAAAAAAAAATTTCAGGTGGGGTGAATAAGCGCCTTTTCTGATAAGATCGTGCATGATCCTGTCTGTTTCTTCCACGTATCCGTCATCCAATGCCCTGGTTCTCCACCACAATGATCCGCTGAAAACCCCTACCCTGCTAAATTCTGCGGGGTGGGCCCATGCAATATCCAGGGCCGATAGCCCCCCCAGGGAAAAGCCGGCAAAAGATTTTTCCCTGAACCGGTCAATTGCGCTTACGCGATGGATGAACGGAAGCAGTTCTTCAAAAACAAACCTCGTATACAATCCGGCCTTACCTCCTCTCCCTTTAAAGTCCTTTACTTTTGCTGTACCGTATTCATTTTTCCGGTCTTCGCCGCAATGAATTGCCGCACAAAGCAATAGAGAAAGCTGATGAGATGACTGCAGATCCGCGAGAATACCCGCCAATCCCAGTTCTTCCATATTCTGTCCATCGTTTATCAGCAACAAACTGATATCCTGCCCATCAGCATCATGGTCAAAAGCATAAAATAAATCAACCGCTACTTCCCTTTGAAGGAACGAAGAAAATAAGGAATGAGAACGAACGGGAATAGTAGTTTTCTTGGTCATAAGCATACAGGCTCAAATATAACGGAAAGATCTAAAGATAAGATTACAAATAAATTGTTTTCACTATCTTACAAGTACAACATTAAAACCTATTTCAAAACCGCCCGGGCTGCCTTGCCGGGCTAAAACATGAGCATGAAAAAAATTGGAATCCTTCATGGTAAAGAACGGTCTTTTCCCAATGCCTTCGTAGAACGGATTAACAGCAAAAAGCCGGATGGAATAATAGCGGAACCCGTTTCGATAGATAAGGTCATACAGGGAGAATCAAGCGGGTATGCCGTAATTGTTGACCGCATTTCGCAGGATGTTCCTTTTTATCGCGCTTTTTTAAAAAACGCCGCTATCAGCGGAACTGCCGTTGTTAACAACCCATTTTGGTGGAGCGCCGACGAAAAATTTTTCAATAATGCGCTGGCTGTAAAAATCGGGGTTCCGGTTCCTAAAACAGTCATCCTCCCTTCGCGTGAACTACCCACTGACACTTCAGAAGATTCCTTTTCCAATTTGACCTATCCTTTGGATTGGGAAGGCATTTTTAAATATGTTGGATTTCCGGCCTATATGAAACCATTTGCAGGAGGGGGATGGAAAAATGTATACAGGCTTACAAACATGGAAGATTTTTTTGACAAACACGGAGAAACGGGTCAACTGGTAATGCTGCTGCAGGAGGAAATTATGTTCGAAGAATATTACAGGTGTTATTGCATTGGCGGCAAACATGTGCGTATAATGCCTTACGAGCCCCGTAATCCCCACCATCTGCGCTATGTAAGCGATTTCAGTCCCTCGCCTGAACGGCACAGGCAAATGGAAGAAATCGTATTAAAAATCAATCGGTTTTTAGGTTATGATTTCAATACCGTTGAACTGGCCGTACGCAACGGCATTCCTTATGCTATAGATTTTTGTAATCCTGCTCCCGACGCTGAAAAAACGAGCGTAGGGGAAGAAAATTTTGAGTGGGTGGTGGAAACTGCCGCCAATTACGCCATTGAAAGGGCAAGGTTACACCAGGATAATATTGACAATCTTACATGGGGCGAATTTGTGAAACAAAGCGTGGAAAGGAAAAAGCTGGGATAATTTGAAAATTTGAAGATGTGAGTATAAAATACAATTATAGGAAGACCGCTGGTTTTGCATTAACTGTTTTAATGCTGTCTCAACAAATAATATAACACGATATACAATATGGCTAATCTCAATTATAAACAATTCACGCTGGGTGTTGAGGAGGAATATATGGTAATAGACCCTCAAACATTTGAGCTAAAAAGCCACGAACAGAAAATTGTTTCGGAAGGGCAAAAAATTATACGCGATAAAGTGAAGGCCGAAATGCACCAGGCGGTAGTGGAGGTAGGCACGGATATATGTGAAGATATTGAGGCGGCTTATAATGATGTAGCTATACTGCGGAAAACGATCGCTTCCATTGCCGATGGATTGGGCTTAGGCATGGGCGCCGCGGGAACCCATCCTTTCAGCGCGTGGGAAAGCCAGTTGATAACAGACAATGTTCGCTACCACGAAATTGTAAATGAAATGCAGGATGCTGCAAGGAGCAATCTTATTTTCGGGCTGCATGTGCATGTAGGGATGGAAAGCCGCAAAATGGCGATACATATCGCCAACTCGGCAAGATATTTCCTGCCGCACGTTTTTGCATTAAGCACCAATTCTCCCTTTTGGGAGGGCCGGCACACAGGTTTTAAATCATTCCGCACAAAAGTTTTTGATAAATTTCCACGAACCGGCATCCCTGATTTTTTTGAAAGCATAGAAGCGTATGACAACTATGTAAACCTGCTTATTAAAACCAATTGCATTGATAATGCCAAGAAGATTTGGTGGGATCTGCGGGTACATCCCTTTTTCAATACAGTAGAATTCAGGATATGCGACGTGCCGCTTACGGTAGATGAAACAATTGCCCTGGCAGCGCTTTTCCAGGCCATCTGTGCCAAATTATACAAGCTGCGCATGCAGAATATGAACTTTATTCAGTACTCACGGGCGCTGGTAAACGAAAATAAATGGCGTGCCAGCCGTTACGGTCTGGACGGGCATTTAATAGATTTTGGTAAAGAAGAAGAGGTAAATACACGTGTACTGATTTATGAATTGCTGGATTTTGTAGACGACATGGTAGATAATCTTGGCTCCAGGAATCGCCTGGCAATGGTTCAAAAGATCATCGAGAACGGAACAGGCGCCGACAGGCAACTGGCAGTATATAACAACACACAAAGCCTGCAGTCGGTTGCTCAGTACATTCATACGCAGTTCCTGTCCGGTTTATAAGCCGTTCCTGTATCAGGATAATAAGTTACGGATGCAGGTTTCCAGGCTCTGTTTCCAGGGGAGCATGGCAATACCATAGGCTTGAGTGATAGCAGAGGTATCCAATAAAGAAAAGCTGGGCCGTCTGGCCGGTGTCGGATAATCAGAAGACGGTATAGGATGGATATGGCAATTACTCCCCGTTAATTCCTTTATAGCCAGGGCAAACTGGTACCACGTAATGCGCCCTTCATTGCAATAGTGGTAGATACCCGCTTCTGAAGCGCCCGCCTCCACAATCTGTAAAATAGCCCCGGCGAGATCCCTGGCATAGGTCGGCGCACCTGTCTGGTCGTTCACTACCCTCACCTCATTTTTTTCCTGCATCAGCCTGAGCATGGTCTTCACAAAATTTTTACCATGTTCGCTGTATACCCATGAAGTTCTTATAACAACGGTAGCTGCATTCTCCGCCATTGTCAACTCTTCCCCTTTTGCTTTTGACAAACCATATACACTTCCGGGATCAACCTTTGAACCAGGCAGATAAGGTATTTCACTGTTGCCACCGAACACATAATCGGTAGAAATATGAATAAACCTGGTATTGTGCCTGCTGCACGCTCTAGCCAGTATACCCGCTCCCTGGGCGTTCACTGCAAAAGCATCTTCAACATGCGTTTCTGCCGCATCCACTGCAGTATAGGCGGCACAGTTGATGCAAAAACCGGGCCTCGACTTTTCAAAAAAAGCAGCCACTGCAGCTTCATCATCAACAGGCAGAGCAGCACGGGACAGAAAAGCAAATTCATATTTATCAAATGCAGGTGCTATATCCTGTATGCTCCTGCCCAGTTGCCCCCCTGCACCTGTAATAATTACTTTTAATTTCTGCATGATTATCACTACTGATCTTCAAATACAAAGTCATGATTACAATCTTTCAAGCCAGGGTGATGCTGATCCTTTTCAGAAAGTATAATATCGCCTGCGGGGATTTTCCAGTCGATATTTAATGCAGGATCGTTGTACATAATGCCCCTTTCGGAAGCTTTATCATAATTCTTGTCACATTTGTACAACACCACCGCTTTTTCGCTCAGTACAGAAAATCCATGCGCAAAGCCCCTGGGAATAAGCATTTGCAGTCTGTTGTCAGCATTCAGCTCAATACCAAAGGATTTTCCATAAAAAGGTGATCCTTTTCGTATATCTACCGCTACGTCCCAGATTCTTCCCTCCAGCACCCTTACCAGTTTCGCCTGAGCATGGGGATTGTTCTGAAAATGCAGTCCCCGTATTACACCGTAGGAAGATAAAGATTGATTATCCTGCACCCATTGAAAGTTCAACCCTTCTTTTCTAAAAATGTTTTCATTATAGCTTTCGAAAAAATATCCCCTGGTATCTTCCAATACCAAAGGTTGAAAAACGAGTAAGCCGGGTATATCTGTTGTAGCAAAAGACATGAAACATGATTAAGCCATGAACAATGGAATGGATGAAGATAAGAATGTTTCCTTATCTCTTTTGATACTGATCGGCATAATATTGCTGGTAAGCCCCGGTAGTAACATGATTGACCCAGTCCTGGTTCTGCAGGTACCAGTCCACTGTTTTTTCAAGCCCTTCTTCAAACTGCAGCGATGGCTGCCAGCCAAGCTCAGTAGTCAGCTTAGCAGCATCTATAGCGTATCGCAGGTCATGACCAGCCCTGTCTTTTACATAAGCAATCAACCTGGCGGATGAACCTTCCGGACGGTCTAACTTCTTATCCATAATGGAACACAATAACATTACCAGGTCAATATTCTTCCATTCATTGTGCCCGCCGATATTGTATTTTTCTCCCGGACGTCCCTTATGGAAAATAAGATCGATCGCCCTTGCATGATCCTCTACCCATAGCCAATCGCGTACATTTTCTCCTTTGCCATATACAGGCAGCGGCTTACTGTGCAGGATATTATTGATCATTAAAGGAATCAGCTTTTCAGGAAAATGGTGTGACCCATAATTGTTTGAGCAGTTAGACAATACTACCGGCAGCCCATAAGTATGATGGTATGCCATCACCAAATGATCGGAAGATGCCTTGGAAGCAGAATAGGGCGAACGCGGATCGTAGGGAGTTGTTTCAGTAAAGAAACCGGTTGCTCCCAAAGAACCATACACTTCGTCGGTAGAAACATGATAGAAGAGTTTACCCGTACTTTCTTTCCAGTTTTTTTTACAGGCATTTAAAAGAATGCCGGTTCCCAGCACATTGGTTTTAATAAAAGCCAGAGGGTCCATAATGGAACGATCTACATGGCTTTCGGCAGCCAGGTGTATAATGGCATCAAACTTATACCGCGCAAACACACGATCAACAGCCTGCTCATCGCAAATATCAATGTGCTCAAAAACGTAATTGGGGAGCTGATCTACATCTTTTAAATTTTCGAGATTACCTGCATAGGTAAGCGCATCTATATTGACGATTTGGTAACCGGGGTATTTTTTTACAAACAGCCGTATAACATGAGAGCCGATAAAACCGGCTCCCCCTGTTATTCCAATTGTTTTATGATATGATGACATTATAAACTCCAGTATTTCAATTTCGAAAGCCTGTTCCTGTATAACCCTTTCAGGTCTGCAAAAATAGCATTCGGATTGGTAATACTAAGCAAATAATCTTCTGAAAGATCCTTGTATTCATTGTGTGGAACCCCGAGGATAACGGCATCGTAATTTTTACCTATTGCCGGCGATAGCGGGAATCCGTACTCGTGCTGCAGCTCTTCGCTGTCGGCATGAGGATCTACGATATCTACATTCAGCGAAAATGCACGCAATTCCCTCACCATGTCAATGATCTTTGAATTACGGATATCGCTCACATTTTCCTTAAAGGTTGCCCCCATGATCAATACCCGCGCCCCGGTGGCTTCTTTCGAATGTTTAATAATATGCTGAACTACTTTTTTTGCGACATACAGTGGCATTTCATCATTGATAACCCTTCCTGCAAGGATTACCCGTGAATCGTAGCCAAGCGCGCTGGATTTGTAAGTAAGATAATAAGGGTCTACCCCGATACAGTGGCCGCCAACCAGTCCCGGCTGAAACTTCAGAAAGTTCCATTTGGTTCCGGCCGCTTCCAGCACCTCGAAAGTATTAATGCCTATCATGTCGAAAATGATTGACAGCTCATTCATCAACGCAATGTTAAGATCGCGTTGCGTATTCTCTATTATTTTCGCAGCTTCGGCAACCTTGATACAAGAAGCCCTGTGTACGCCGGCTTTTACTACAATTTCATACGTTTTGGCAATTTCCTCCAGCGCGCCGGCATCCGAGCCGGAAACCACTTTAATGATTTTCGCCAGTGTATGTTCTTTATCTCCCGGATTAATGCGCTCCGGAGAATAGCCCAGCTTAAAATCTTCTCCCATTTTAAGCCCGCTTAACTTTTCAATAATGGGCAAACAATCTTCTTCCGTACAGCCGGGATATACGGTTGACTCGTATACCACATAATCGCCTTTCTTAATTACTTTGCCGATTGTTTCCGAAGCTTTTGTAACGGGTATCAGGTCGGGCACATTGTGCTCGTCTACCGGCGTGGGAACCGCTACAATAAAAAACCTGGCTTCCTTTAATACATCCAGCGAATTGGTAAAAACAATATCTGAATTTTCAAAAGCAGACGAATCGAGCTCATTGCTGGGATCAATTCCGTTTTTCATCATCTCAATGCGCTTTGCATTGATGTCGAAACCAATTACACTTACTTTTTTAGCAAATTCCAGCGCTATGGGCAAGCCAACATAGCCTAAGCCAATTACTGCGAGCTTGGCCTTCTTATCAATGATATCCTGGTAAATTAACATGGGTTTATTTTTTAAATTCTTTAGGCAATTTATAAAGTTCTTCTTTAGGGAGGGTACTGAAATAATCGTATGTTAATTTCAATCCTTCCGCCCTGCTAATCAATGGCTGCCACCCCAAAATTTCCTTTGCTTTGCTTATATCCGGCTGTCGCTGTTTAGGATCGTCAACAGGTAACGGTTTATATACAATTTTCTGATTGGTGCCGGTCAATTTTATTATTTCTTCTGCAAAATCTTTTAAACTGATTTCATCAGGGTTACCAATATTAACAGGATAGGGATAATCACTATGTAATAACCGGTATATTCCTTCAATCAAATCGTCGACATAGCAAAACGAACGGGTTTGAGAACCATCTCCAAACACTGTTAAATCTTCACCGCGCAATGCCTGCCCTATGAAAGCAGGAAGCGCCCTGCCATCGTTAAGGCGCATACGAGGACCATACGTATTGAATATTCTGACTATTCTTGTTTCAAGGTGGTGATAGGTGTGGTATGCCATGGTAATAGCTTCCTGGAAACGTTTGGCTTCGTCGTAAACTCCGCGGGGGCCTACGGGATTTACATTCCCCCAGTAATCTTCGGTTTGAGGATGCACCAACGGATCGCCATAAATTTCCGAAGTAGAAGCGATCAGCACTCTTGCACCTTTGCTTTTAGCCAATCCCAGGCAATTGTGTATACCCAACGATCCTACTTTTAAAGTAGGTATAGGGATTTTCAGGTAGTCAATCGGGCTCGCAGGAGAAGCAAAATGTAGAATGTAATCTAATGTACCGGGTACATGGATGAACCTGGAAACATCGTGGTGATAAAACTCGAATGATTCCAGCGGAAATAAATGCTCAATATTTTTAAGATCACCGGTAATCAGGTTATCCATTCCTATTACATGATACCCTTCTTTTATGAAACGATCACACAAATGAGACCCTAAAAATCCGGCAGCGCCGGTAATCAATATTCTTTTTTGCATAGCCTTATTTTGGAACAACGAGGGCGCGCCCAATACTTTCGTAATAAAAGCCAAGTCCCCCGATGGCATTTATGTCGAAAAGGTTTCGTCCGTCAAATATCACCTTGTTCTTTATTTTAGATACTATTTTCAGGAAGTCCGGTGTCCGGAATTCGTTCCATTCCGTTGCAATAACCAGTGCGTCGGCGTCTTTTAAACAATCATACTGGTTATCAGCAAAGACAATCTTATCGCCCAGCACCTGCTTTACATTATTCATCGCTTCAGGATCGTAAGCCTCAACAGAAGCTCCTTCTTTTAGCAAAGCGTCTATTATATATAAAGCCGGCGCTTCCCGTATATCATCCGTATTGGGTTTAAATGCCAGCCCCCAAACAGCAATTTTTTTTCCTGACAGGTTATTATCAAAATACGCTTTTATTTTAGGAACAAGATGAAGCTTTTGCCTTTCATTCACATCCATTACTGCATTCAGAATCTTAAAATCATACTTTACGTCTTCCGAACTTTTTACCAGGGCCTGCACATCTTTGGGAAAACAGCTTCCCCCATAGCCGATACCCGGAAATAAAAAGCGTTTGCCGATCCGGTCGTCGCTCCCTATTCCCTTCCGTACCATATCAACATCAGCTCCCAGTTTTTCGCAGAGCTGCGCAATTTCATTCATAAACGAAATTTTGGTAGCTAAAAATGAGTTGGCAGCATATTTAGTGAGTTCAGCAGAGCGAAGATCCATGTGAATGACGGGATTCCCCTGTCTTACAAAAGGCGCATACAGGTCATTCATTACTTTTCTGGCTTTTTCAGACGAAGCGCCTATCACTACCCTGTCGGGTTTCATAAAATCATCTACAGCAACCCCTTCTCTCAAAAACTCAGGATTCGATACTACATCAAAAGCGCCGATGCTTTTAAGATCCTGCCCCCCGGATAAAGCTTCTTTTGAGCTTTCAATGATGGCAGCTTCTACCTTTTCTGCCGTTCCAACCGGCACAGTACTTTTGTCAACGATCACTTTGTACTGCCCGGGTCTTATTATTTTACCCAGATCTTTTGCCACCCCCAGCACATACTTCAGATCAGCAGAACCATCTTCGCCCGGCGGGGTGGGCAAAGCCAGGAAAATCACGTCTGCATCTTCCACTCCTTTAGCAAGGTTATTCGTAAAATAAAGTCGTTCTTCTTTGATATTGCGTAAGAAAATTTTCTCCAAACCCGGCTCATAAATGGTTATCTGCCCCGACGATAATTTCTTTACTTTATTTTCATCTATGTCTATACAGGTTACACTATTGCCTGTTTCTGCAAAACATGTTCCTGTTACAAGTCCCACATAGCCGGTGCCTACTACTGCAATTTTCATATTTGTTCAGTGTTTATGAATGTGTGAATTCGTTTACCTTTCCTGTAATCAAAGCAAGCTGGTCGTTGTCTAACTCGGTATGGATGGGAAGTGAAATCACTCTCTGCGTTAACCAGTCTGTAACAGGTAACTCAAAAGCGGATCCGCCAAACGATTCGAACATTTTTTGCCTGTGCGCAGGCACAGGATAGTAAATCATAGAAGGGATATCATGGGAGGCAAGAAATTCGTGCAACTGATTGCGGTTTATCTCCTTTAATATTAATGTATATTGATGATATACATGATTGGTATACGCCGCGACAAAAGGAGCGGTAATATTGGGATTGCCCGCAAATGCATTGTTGTAGAACGCTGCAGCTTTTTGCCTTGCAGCAATGTATTCATTTAACTTTTTCAGCTTTACATTCAGCACAGCCGCCTGCAAGGTATCCAGCCTGGAATTACACCCTACCACATCATGATAATACCGGGCGCTTTGTCCGTGATTGGCTATCATTTTCAGCCTGGCTGCTAATTGATCGTCATTGGTACATATCGCTCCCCCATCTCCGTAACATCCCAGGTTTTTAGAAGGGAAGAACGACGTACAACCTATCGTACCTATCGTGCCTGTTTTTTGGGTGGTCCCATTTTTAAAAGTATAATCACAGCCTATTGCCTGGGCATTGTCTTCTACTACATATAAATTATGTTGGGTTGCAATCTGCATAATGGCTTCCATATTGGCAGCCTGACCATACAAATGAACAGGTACAATTGCTTTGGTTTTTGAAGTAATGGCTTTTTCAATGGACTCCACATTCATGCAAAAGGTATCAGGATCAACATCCACAAAAACAGGCTTCAGTCGCAGCAATGCAATCACTTCGGTCGTAGCTATGTAAGTAAAGGAAGGCGTAATGACTTCGTCTCCGGGTTGTAAACCCAGCGCCATTAACGCTATTTGCAATGCATCGGTACCGTTGGCACAGGGTATAACATGTTTTACCTGCAAATATGTTCCAAGGTTTTCCGTAAAATCCTGTACCGCTTTTCCATTAATAAAGGCGCAGCTATCCAGCACATCATGTATCGCAGCATCTACATCGCGTTTAATATGTTCATACTGCTTTTTTAAATCAACCATTTGAATAGGCCGCATAACCTCATTATTTTTAAATGGGTGCAAAAATAGTAAAATATATACAGGATAATCAATAGGTATTAGATTTGTAACATATTTTAATACATAGCAAATAGTGATTACCTTATTATACAATACTTTTACCGTTTTTTACGGATTGGGCATCCGGCTTGCTTCCTTGTGGAATCCTAAAGCAAAACGCTGGGTCCGGGGAAGAAAAAACATCTTTTCAAGGCTAAAGACCGCCGTTGATAATTTACCAAAAGATAATAAGGGCGTGGTGTGGATGCATTGTGCCTCGCTGGGCGAGTTTGAGCAGGGCCGCCCGGTGATAGAGCAACTAAAAAAGGATAATCCCCGTATTTCCATAGTAATAACATTCTTTTCCCCCTCGGGCTATGAAATAAGGAAAAATTATACCGGCGCTGACCTTGTTTTTTACCTGCCATTAGATACACCCCGGAATGCAAAACAATTTGTCAATATGGTCAAACCTACCCTGGTATTGTGGATACGTTACGAATTCTGGTTTCATTACCTGCATGAACTTAAAAAAAAGCAGGTACCCGTATTACTGGTATCAGGCGTATTCAGGGAAGGCGATATCTTTTTTAAAAAATATGGCCAATACTGGCGCAATACATTAAAGAATTTCTCCCATTTTTTTGTACAAACCCCCGAGTCTGAAACCATGCTCCGTACCATAGGGTTTACGCAAAATGTAACACTGTCGGGAGATACCCGTTTCGACAGGGTTTCGGCTATTGCGGAGGACTTTAGCCCTATTCCTGAAATCGCTTCATTTTGCAGCGGACATAAGGTGCTGGTAGCAGGAAGCACCTGGACGGATGATGAAGAAGAGCTGACACACTATGTACGGGTAAATAAAGATATCCGTTTTATTATAGCGCCGCACGAGGTAGATGAGGAGAATATAAAAGATGTACAAAAGGAGTTCCCGTCCTCTGTCCGTTTTTCTGTATTAAAGCAACAAGGAATGCCCGGCAACACGCCCCTGCCTGTTAATGCAGTTATTATTGATAATATAGGAATGCTCTCCCGGTTGTACTATTATGCCGACGTGGCTTATGTAGGCGGCGGTTTTGGTACAGGCTTGCACAATATACTGGAGGCGGCAGTTTACGGTAAGCCTGTGATTTTCGGACCCTATTACCAGGATCATTACGAAGCTATTGAAATGGAAGCGGCGGGCGGCGCCACCAGCATAGAAAACGCACTGGAACTGGAAACTGTCTTAAACCGTTTTTGGAACAACCCGGACGGGTTAAAAAAGAGCGGGGAAGCAGCGGGGATCTACATTCGATCCAACACGGGCGCTACCGAAAAAATTACCGGCTATATTCAAAGGAACCGCCTTCTTACCAACTGATCAAATTGCTTTACCGAAGGATGATCTTCTTTCCACCCCAGTTTTAGCTTGAGTTCCCGCTGTATCCAGAATTCTGCTTCGGGGTATATGGTAAAATGATTGATCGTTTTTAAAGAACGCTCATACATGGCTTCATCTCCCCTGAAAAGCTCCGTAATAAAAATATACCGGTCGTTCAGTCCAATGGCTTTCTTAATATCCTTAAGCGGTTCTTCTTTTAGCTTTTCAGCCAGTTCAACTTTGGGCTGATGCAACCTTTCGTTCAGGGAAAGTTCCCTGTCGCCAATTACCTCGTTCAGCTCTTTTACCTGTGGCTGGTGCGCCAAAGTAGGCACTTCCTCCAGCACATTAAATCGCTTTCTTTCCACAACAGGCGCTTCCTTTTTTGCCGCACCTTCCGAAGCCGCAGGGTACTTCTCTTCAGGTTGTTCTGCTTCGTTTATGAATGAAGAATCGCTTTCTGCATTCTCCTGCGCCGTGCCTGCCTCATTACCCGCCATAGAAATACCGGCAGGCATTAACACGGAAATTTTTTTGCGCTCCGGAGCATTTTGATGTTGTTGTTTCAGCAGGAACAATTCTGTTTGCAACATTTGCACCACATGAATAATCTGATCGGGGGAAGCACGTTGCTGATAAAGTTCCTGTAATTTACTAATCAAAACGCCGATACGTTCCATTTGAATGTGGTATTTTTGCCCGCCTGAACAGAATTACCTGGGCAGGCACACCTGCTGTTGAGGTATTTTTAATTTTTATTGAAGGTACAAAGAACTTACAAACACCTTGCCATAAAAATCATAAAATGTTTATAGAACCACATATCAATGGCGAAAGAAGGGGATGGATCGAAGTGATCTGCGGCTCTATGTTCAGCGGAAAAACGGAAGAGCTCATCAGGAGACTGAAGAGAGCGAGGATAGCCAACATGAAAGTTGAAATATTTAAACCCGCTATAGATAAGCGTTACAGGGAAAAGGAAATAGTGTCGCACGACGAAAACTCAATCGTATCTACACCGGTAGAAAGTGCACATTCCATTTTATTGCTCACCAACGAAGTAGACGTGGTTGGCATTGATGAAGCACAGTTCTTTGATGAACAGATAACCGATGTTTGCAACCGGCTGGCATTGCGCGGAACACGTGTTATAGTGGCAGGGCTCGACATGGATTACGCCGGTAAGCCTTTTGGGCAAATACCCTTTTTGCTGGCAACCGCCGATTATATTACCAAGCTCCATGCGATATGTGTGATATGTGGCAATATAGCCAGCTACTCCTACCGAAAAACTCCTCACGAAGCGCAGGTGCTATTAGGGGAAAAAGACATATACGAACCCCGGTGCAGGCATTGCTATAATTTGGAGGAATGATGGAATTTATGATTTGAAATTTGAAATTTAAGATTTGTGGTTTTTAGTTTACAGTTACAAACTTGAAACCTGTAACTTGAAACCTGTAACTTGAAACCTGAGACCTGTAATTCGTAACCATAAACTCCAAACCTGCAACCCATAACTTTACTTCATGTACAAACACATCGTCACACTTTTAAAAAAAGACCTGTTGCTGGAGCTGAGGCAACAATATACCTTTTATGGTGTGCTGCTGTATGTAGCGTCTACCATTTTCGTATTGTATCTTTCTCTGGAACAGCCCGAAACCAATGTATGGAATGGTTTGTTCTGGATGATCCAGCTTTTTATTTGTGTAAATGCAGTCGCTAAAAGCTTCCTCCAAGAAACAAAGGGCAGGATGCTTTATTTTTACTCCATTGCAGGCCCCGTGCAATTCATCATTGCCAAACTGGTATACAATATCATTATTATGCTGCTTATGAGCAGTATCAGTCTTTTGCTGTTCCAGCTTTTGCTTGGAAATCCTTTGATCCATTTCTGGCAGTTTGCCGGCATTGTCTGCCTGGGCTCCATCAGCCTGAGCCTCGTATTTACCATGCTTGCTGCCATAGCCGCCAAAGCACAGCAACAGGCATCGCTGATGGCTATCATGGGATTTCCTGTTATCATTCCGCAGTTGTTGTTATTAATGCGTATTTCAAAAGCGGGATTAGGAGAAATTTTTAAGGAAAGCGCTCTGAGCGATATGGTGTGGCTGCTGACAGGTTTGAACGGGCTGGTAATGATAATGGCGGTTATCCTGTTCCCTTTTTTGTGGAAAGATTAAAGTGCATTGAACATTGGGGAAATTGGCGTAGGTTTGTCACTCTAATAAATTCAAAGGGATGAGACTGTCCTGGTGGAAATTACTCTGCATTGTATTATTGTCGTATGTTTTATTTGCCGGTTTTTTAATGGCGGTGCCCCGCAAGGCCATATTGAACGAAACCATCCGTAATATCTACTTTCATGTACCTATGTGGCAAACAATGATGGTTCTCTGCGGTTGTTCGGTATATCACTCCATCCGTTTTTTAAGAAAACCTGATTTGTTAAGCGATATAAAAGCCACTTCTTATGCTACAGCCGGTATGGTATTTGGCATATTGGGTATTGTAACCGGCGCCATTTGGGCCAACTACACCTGGGGTAAGCCCTGGAGCAACGATATCAAGCAGATTGGCTCTGCCATTGCACTGCTGATATATGCCGCCTATTTTGTTTTAAGGAATTCCATTACAGATATCGACAAAAGGGCAAGGGTAGGCGCTGTTTACAACATCTTTGCTTTTGTAATGCTGCTGCCTGCGTTATGGATCATACCCCGCATGATGGAATCGCTGCATCCCGGCGGGCAGGGCAATCCCGGCGCAGACCCGAGGGATATGGATACCCGTATGAGAATCATCTTTTATCCTGCCGCAATTCCGGGCTTTATTTTACTGGGGCTTTGGATCAGCTCGCTTGTCATCCGTGTACGTAAAATTGAAGATAAAAACCTTTTACATGCTTAAGTTTTTTGTGAAAAAAGCTGTTCTGCTTTTCTTACTGTTCATCACAACACTTTCATTAAACGCCCAACCCCCTGTAGAAATGGCCGATGGAATGCGCAGCAATGGGAAGATATATGTAGTAGTGGCTGTGCTTGCTGTAATTCTTACAGGATTATTTATTTTCCTGATCAGCATCGACAGAAAAGTGACCCGGCTTGAAAAAGAAAAAAGTAAGCAATAATTCTATCTTTCTATAGTTTTATTGGCTAACGATATACCTTTAAACACATAGCCATATGTCTGCTCAATCAGAATACAGCTTTTTCGACGCGGTTTCCGCAAGCTTCGACAAAGCCGCCCGCTTTACTTCCTGGGATCCGGGTATACTCGAACAGATCAAACAGTGCAATTCCGTTTACCGTATGCATTTTCCCGTTAAGATCGGCGATAAAATTGAAACGATCAAAGCATATCGTGTACAACATTCGCATCATAAAATGCCCTGTAAAGGAGGTATTCGCTTTGCTACTACCGTAAATCTGGATGAAGTGATGGCGCTTGCAGCCCTGATGACCTATAAATGCGCTATTGTGAATGTTCCGTTTGGAGGAGCAAAAGGCGGTATCAATATCGACCCTAAAAAATACACGCCTTACGAACTGGAAAAGATCACAAGGCGCTATACACACGAACTCATTAAAAAGAACTTTATCGGGCCCGGCACCGATGTACCCGCTCCCGACTATGGAACCGGCGAGCGCGAAATGGCCTGGATACTGGATACTTATACCAGCATGAAACCGGGCGAAATTGATGCGCAGGGTTGCGTAACCGGCAAACCGGTTACGCAGGGAGGCGTTCGCGGCCGGAGGGAAGCTACGGGACTGGGCGTATTTTATGGCATACGCGAAATATGCAGCATGAAAGACCTGATGGAGAAAGTGGGTTTGCCCGCAGGCATACCGGGAAAAAGAGTAATTGTGCAGGGGCTGGGCAATGTTGGATACCATGCAGCCAGGTTCTTTCGTAAGGGGGGCGCTAAAGTGATTGCCATAGCTGAATTTGAAGGCGCTATTCATAACCCGGACGGGCTGAATGAAGAAGAAGTATTCCAACACAGGAAAAAAGAAGGCACTATTCTCAACTTTCCCGGCGCTACCAATATTTTACAATCCGGTGAAGCACTGGAACTGGATTGTGACATTCTTATTCCCGCCGCCCTGGAAAATGTAATCAACGGAGAAAATGCGCCACGTATCAAAGCTAAAATTATTGGTGAAGCAGCCAATGGCCCGCTTTCGCCCGAAGCTGATGAAGTGTTCATCAAAAAAGGCGTGCTGGTAGTACCCGATATGTACCTGAATGCGGGCGGTGTAACCGTAAGTTATTTTGAATGGTTGAAAAATCTAAGCCATGTACGTTACGGCAGAATGGAAAAAAGATTTACAGAAAACCTGAACCAGGCGATGCTGGAGCAAATTGAAAAGCTTACAGACAAGCAGGTAGGCGATAAAGAAAAAGAATTCCTCCTGCACGGGCCGGACGAGGCAGACCTTGTATATTCCGGGCTGGAAGAAACCATGATCTCGGCTACCCGCGAGATCATAGATGCCTGGAAAAGCAACCCTGCTATACCCGATATGCGCACTGCCGCTTACGTTGTTGCCATCAATAAAGTGGGCACCAGCTATGCCGAGCTGGGCATTTTCCCGTAATAAAAGTTGCACGGCGATCAGATAGTCAAAAAAGAACAGGTGAATATTTCGTCTTCATGCAATTTATCCTTTCTGCAGAGTAATTTTTACATTCATACAACGACAAAACCCGTTGTTTGCATACCAAACCTGCTCTCTGCAGGCTGATAAGAAAAGCTATGCATGTTTGGGCTAACATTGCAGCATGCATGAAACAATTATCAATCCTGTCATTAAAGACCAGGTGACATTTATTCAAACATCTGCTGCAACAAAAGGGCGGATTACAACCTTACAGGTCAGGCTGATGCCCGGTGGCGGTACGCCTATGCATTATCATAAGAATTTTTCAGAAACCTTTATTGTTGCTGAAGGCATACTAACCATAACGCTGAAGAATAAAACGGTTACACTTTCCCCCGGCGATAAAATGGAGGTGAAAAAAGAGCAATGGCACCGTTTCTCCAATGAATCAACAATGCCTGTTAGTTTTACAACTGTAGTCACTCCGGGCTCTGAAGGGTTTGAGCATGCACTGCGCATCTTATACGGGCTCGCTGCCGATCGCAAAACAAACGAAAAAGGAATGCCTCAAAACCCTTTGGTACTGGCTGTGATCTCGAAAATAAGTGATATGTGGCCGGTCGGTCCCCGCATACTCATTGTTCCGTTGCTGGAACTGATGAATTTTATAGCTGTTCTGACCGGAGTGAGAAAAAAGCTGTTGAAAAAATACTGTGCAAAATATAAATCCCAGCCAGCTAACTTTGTCGCAAAAGAGCTACAATATGGAAAACACAATGATAACGGATGAACTGCTGCTTTCTAAAATATTACATATCCGAAATCAGCGGGTAATGATCGATCGTGATCTTGCTGAATTATATGGAGTGCCTACCAAAAGGCTTAACGAGCAGGTAAAACGAAATATTAAACGTTTTCCTGTTGATTTTATGTTTCAGTTGAACATTCGGGAAAAAGCTGAGGTAGTCGCAAAATGCGACCACCTTAAAAAACTAAGGTATTCACCCAATTTACCTTACGCTTTCACAGAACATGGAGCCGTAATGTTAGCAAGCATACTAAATAGCGAAAGGGCTATTGAAGTAAACGTTCGTATTGTAAAATTGTTTAATGCCATGCGAGAGGTACTACGAACCAATCATGATCTGTTATTGAAACTGGAAAAAATAGACAAAAGCTTACAGGCACAAGGTTATTCCTTAAAACAACATGATGAAGAAATAGCAGCATTGTTTGAACTCATCAGCCAGTTGCGCAGCAAAAACGAACCACCCCCACCCCGTAATCCTATTGGATTCAAAACAAAGGCTGTGGAGGAATAAAATCTTATACTACTTCACATAAGATACACCGGACGGCACTGATCCGCTCAATCCTTCCGGATAACGGTCGCGCCAATAGCAAAGGGCTCATCCGGCAGCCTCATTTCCTCTGCGGTAAATTCAAGCCTCAGCGCCGTACATTGTCACACAAAGACCAGGTAATATTATAACCTGCAAAAAAGAGCAGCCGCAACACGTTATTTTGTGGCTCTGATCACTCCACGGAAATACCCGACAGATTCTGCAATACCCATAAAAGGATTGTCCATGTTTCGTTCGTGCTCAAGGCTTACCACGCCGGAATAACCTGTTTTGCGAAGCATTTTTACAAATGCCGGAAAATCAATGATACCACGCCCAACTTCTACAGAGTAGCCCAGCTTTGTACTGCCTGTTACATCTTTCAGGTGCATATCAAATATACGGCTATGATATTTCTTAAGATCCTTTACAGGGTCTTTTCCGTTGCGCGTATCATGACCGATGTCGAGGCACATACCCATACGCAGATCAAGGTCTTTCACATGCTTCCACACATCATCGGCATCAGGATACAAAGCTATATCAGGGCCATGCAGATGTATAGCGTATTTCATGTCGTATTCTTTCACTTTTTCATTTATGTAAGGCAGCAGTTCATGCTCCGGCACGCCCACAATCAGCTTTACCCCTACTCTTTTTGCATATTCGAAAGCGGTATCCACAGCGCCTTTTGTTTTCATATAAATAGGCCCCACGCCGTAGCCTGTTACACCTTTCGATTGTAGCTTTTCGTGAAAAGCGGCAATTTGTTCTGCATTACTGTTAATTGGCAAATGAAAATCCTTAATGCAGAGATAATGCACATCTGCTCTTTGCAGGGTTTCAAGTGTTTTATCCAGGTCGAAGTTGACAAATGTGTATCCTGCAAAACCCATTTTAAATTTTTCGTAAGTATCAACAGGAGGTTGCGGATCCGGCCTCGCAGGTTGCTGCGCATTTAAAAAAGGAGAAACAAAAAGTGCAAGCACAAGCGCTGAATAAAATCGTTTCATAATTATATATAAGCTGTTAAAGATTACGAATGTAGCAAAAACTAACCTGCCATGCTAAAACTATTTGCTTCACTCCGCTGCCACTTTCCCCAAAAGTTTCAAAAACAAGGGCACCTTCCCCAATGGTCATCCGGGATGCCCTGACACCTAATAATCCTGCTCATTAAAGCCCCGGGCTTAGCTTGCTGCCGGTTCTGAAACGCAGTCGGCCTACTCAATAAAAACCGGTGCATTGTGATTGCCCGGGTTAAACTTTTCAGCGCAGACCTGCTTATAATTTCTGCCGATCGGGATCTTCGTGTTTTCAATCATAAGATAATTGGGATTGTAACCTTTTACTTTATTCAGGGGAATGATATAAGAACGGTGCACTCTCAAAAAAGCCCGGATGGGAAGCAGGTTTTCCATGGAGCTGATCTTTTGCTTTGTTATATGCGTCTTCTTCCTGGTAATTACTTTAATATAATCTTTGTCACTTTCAATCCAAAGGATTTCTTCTGTATCTATTTTTATTAATTGCCGGTCGATGCGCATATAGATATAAAAAGGCTGGGAAGATTCAACGGATCTGACGGGTTCAGGAAGGGGACGGATAACCATTTCCATTTTATAGAGGTTCATGACCTTATCTATAGCGCGGAGGAAACGGTCGAAGGGAATAGGTTTCAGTAAATAATCAACGGCATTCAGGTCAAACCCTTCGATAGCGTATTCCTGGTATGCGGTAGTGAATATCACGAATGGAGGATTTTGCAGGCTTCTTACCAGGTCAGTTCCCGACAGCCCGGGCATATTAATATCCAGGAACATCAGGTCTATTTTATTTTTTTGAAGTTCCTGGAATGCACTAATAGCATTGGTATGCGTTCCCAGCAGTTCAATTTCAGGGATCTGGCTGACATATTTTTTAATCACTTCGATGGCATGTGGTTCATCATCCACTATTAATGTTCTGATTGGCATAACAATAGATCGTCAATTGGTCAGGGTAATGTTCAGTACGGTAATAAAGCAATCCTGCTCGTCAAAGAAATCCAGGGAATGTTTACCCGGATATAAGAGATTTAATCGTTTGCGCACATTTTCAATGCCAATCTTTCCTGCCGAATTATCTAAAACATTATTCATCTCTGGCTTGCTGTTACTGATGTTTAAGATAAGATCATTGTTCTGAATATGCAACTGAATATTGATCCACGGGTTATCGATAGTTGCCGCCGTACCATGCTTAAATGCATTTTCTACTAACGGCAGCATGAGCAGGGGAGCTATCTGCAAAGTACCTGTATTTTCACAAATAAATACATTCAGTTCAAGACGCTCCTCATACCTTATCTTTTCGAGCCTGATATAATCATATAATATCTCAATATCTTTTTTAAGAGAAACCTGCTGCGCCGTGCATTCATATAAAGAATACCGGAGTATATTGGATATTCCTAAAACTACTTCAGGCGTTTTTTCTGATCTGTTCAACGAGAGCGAGTAAATGTTATTAAGTGAATTGAACAGGAAATGCGGGTGCAGTTGCGCTTTTAAAGAATCCAGTTCGGCTTGTAAGGCAGACTGCTTCCTTTCATGCGATAATGTAAATAGTCTTAAAGTGATGCCGATCCATGCCACGGCATTGCTTCTTTCAATAGCCGTAACAAAAAAGATCGGGTTAAATAATTGCTCGGTTTTGTTCAGTTGCATCCTTTCCCAGGAAAAGTTACTGTCGGTTTGCTTATAAAACCGGTATATATAAGGGTCGGTTATAAAGATTTCTGTAATCCGGTAGAGGAAAGCGATGAAGATCATAATGGCTAATGTTACGAAAAAAGCCTTTACATACTGTCCTTTGACATAGAAGTACCTAACTACAATGTAGTCGATTAGATAAAAATAGATCATGTGCACCGGTAAAAGCATGGCGATTACTTTTACGCCCAGTTCAAAACTTTCATAAGCTGTTCCATAAATATAGGTCAGCAGCAAAAATGCTAAGAGCCAGAAGCACAACTGCTTTAACAGCGGATAATTTTTAAACAAACTATTATCATTTAATGAATCCAAAATTAACAGGTATCCGTAAAGATCGAACGGAATGTAGACGAAATCAGTCTTTTGTCGACAGATTATCCTGTTATCGTTTATCTACGTTTACCGCTCTCTGTCTATTCAGCCAGGTATTCATCGCTATAAGTTTTTCGGCAGCAAAAAACGGCTCAATATTGCTCCCGAATTAAAAAAAATACTTTAACAATGAATGTAAATGACTTGCTGCAGAAGACAACTGATATTGCTTCTGCATACCGAGGTTACCACGGCGGGTACTTTAAGACCCTGCTTTCTCCCATGCAAAGTGGCGGCGAACTGGCAATATTGGATATGGTTTTACCCAAAGGAGCGGAACCTCCTCCCCATATTCATGAAAAGGAGCATGAGACCTTTTATATACTGGAAGGAACTGTTGAGTTTGTAATCAACGGAACGGCGCATGTGCTTGTGCCGGGAGCCGCTTTATTCGCTCCGCGGCAGGCTCCGCATTATTTTAAGATATTAACAGCTACCGCCCGTATTATTACCATAATGACTCCGGGTGATCTCTGGCATTATTTTGTAGAGTTCAGCGAACCCTGCAATGAAATACCTCAGATCACTTCACCTGAGCCTCCAACGCCTGAACAAATCCGGTATATGGCCGAAAGGCTTTCCAGCAGATATCATTTGAACCTTTTAACTAAATAATCATGAAATATCAGTTTGCATTATACGCACTTCTAATCATAGCCAGCGCCTGTTCAAGAAAAAACGAAAATTTATTGAGCACTTACATTGTTGATGAGTCGCACTCAGTCATAGGATGGAAAGGCGCTGCCCCTGACCATTTCCATGAAGGTTCTTTTTCGCTATGGGGAAAAATACATGGTGATAGCAACGGGAATATTAAAGACGGTAAATTTTCTATTCCTATTGCCAGCATCAAAAACTTTGATCTGCCGGACACCATCAAACCCCAGTTGCTTGATCATTTAAAAGGACAGGACTTTTTTAATATAGCTTTATATCCCGATGCCGGCTTTGAAATAGAACGGGTAACACCTTATGATAAGTTCTCCCCTGATACTACGCATATCATACAGGGCGTCTTTACCATGTTAGGCAAGACGAATACAATCAGCTTTCCTGCAAAAATCACATTTGAAAATGGCAGCATAAGAACACAGGCAGGTTTTAGCATTGATCGTTTAAAATGGGGAATGGCCAGCTTCAGCGATCCGAACGGGGAGTTGTACATATTCCCCGAGGTAGAAATAAAGCTTGATATAAAAGCAACAAAATGAGACTAAGCTTTATCTATATTATATAACGCTTCGATGAAGAAATTGCCGCGGATGCGAAGATTCAACCCATGCATCCGCGGCTTCTGGTTTCTTTAAACAGAACACACAAGGGCTAAGCTGAAACATTCTTCAGGCCTGAAGCACCTCCATATCTACTGCTTTTTTTTCGAAGTTTCTGTTAAGGGTTCGCCGAAGCTTTACCATACCAAGTAATATGTATACCTGGAAGATGGTTACAAGCAAGTGGAGTAAAACCGACGCATAAAAAAGCGGGCTTAATACCAAAGTTCCCGCTCCCGATAATCCTGTTACCAATTTCACATCATTGATGTTATAAGTAAGCAAGGCAGAGAGCAGGAAAAAGTTCAGGATGAAAAGCCAGTTGAAAGTAGTTTTCTGACTTAAGGAAAGTGGCATATCCGGGTAGTTCTTATAAATGACCTGCCAAACAAACGAAGTCAGGTAAACAGCAAAACAAAATGCAATGAAGCTGACAATGCTGTGCCAACCAGCTTCATTAAAAATATATACAAAACTGTTGAGCGTCATGTAACCTGCTAAAGCAAACTGCAGTGCGCAAATCAGTTTCAGCAAAGAGATATTCATATCCCTAATATAACACAGTTCCCTGAAAATAAAGAAGAAAATATACCGAGGACAGCCTGCAATACACGATTCCTCAAAGGGGTCAGTTCAACTAGTTTACCTTTATCAACCTGTCACATTTCGAAAACATAAGGCCTTCAGCATAATGAGAATGAGCAGAAATACCTTTTTTACCTTTTAACCAGTCGATATAAATGGCTGCCGTATTAATACCCGCTTCATGCGAAAAGGGATACCCGCCTCCAAACCTGGGGTTCAGCTCCAGTATATAATACTCCCCTTTTTCTTCAAATATATCACAGTCGAGGTTGCCAATATGCTTTAGGTTTTGCCCTATCGTTTTGCCTATTTCCTCTATTTTCGGATCAATTACCGAAATCGCTTTATCAGTTTCTCCTGACCGCATGGATAACTTTTTACGGGCAAACGTGCCCATGTACTCTCCATCAAAATTATTGAGCACATCCATGCCATATTCATCTCCGTCAATTTTTTCCTGGATCATTATCGCATGACTCAGATCTTCCTTACTTGCCTCGGCCAGTATGCTGCGTGTCAATCTGATCGTCAGAAGCTTATAGGCCAGCTCCAGTTCTTCCATATCTTCCGGAAAGTCAATGCCTATAGAAGCGCTACCCCATCTTGGTTTAATTACCAATGGAAACTTTAACTCGCCGGACGCGAGCGCCTTTTTAGCTTCTTCCAAATCTATATAGGTCCTGGGAGAACGTAAACCTATACTTTCAACAAAAAGGGCTGTTTCCCATTTATCGAAAGCAATTCTTATCACCCTTTCATCCGAAACAATTACCCTGGCCCCCAATTGCTCTATTTCATCCTTTCCAGCCGAAAGGATCGGAAGTTCAAGGTCGTTCAGGGAAATAACTGCATCTACCTTCTGCTCTGCAACAATTTTCTTAATGGCGTCCAGGTAACCATCCTCGTAAATTGCAGGCACAATAAACGCTTCATCCGCATCTACCATTGCCGGTGCCGAATCCTGCATGTCCGATGCAAGCACTTTTCCGTCATCGCCCAAAGCCTCTTTAAAATAGTTTATGAGGTAGTTCCTTCTACCTGCACATGTGAACAATATATTCATGTTATCTTGCTAAAAAGTTTAGTACTCCTCCTGTATGCCAAAATAAGATATTTTTTTTTGTAACGTCATATTTTCTGATATACTGCAACATTCCGTAAAACGCTTTTCCGGAATAGCATGTATCTAAAATAAAACCATAGTCACGGATAGAGCTATCTGAAAACGCTTTTAACTCGCTGTCATATTTCTCATATCCTCCAAACAGGTAGTCATCAACCACAATTGCCTTTTGGTTTGTAAATTTAATATTATAATGAGCACAAAGATCCTGATAGAACTTAGCCACAATTTCCGTTGCCTGTGCAGACCTCCTGGCAATTGACATTCCTACAACCGCAGTATTTTCAAATCCAAATTTATCGAGCCCGGCCATTAGCCCGGCCTGCGTTGAGCCTGTTCCAGACGCCAGAAAAATCAAATCGGGATGCCAGTTGCTCTGAACACAATAGTCTTTCAACTCAGCAACCGCATCAATGTATGCACCCCCCCCCTCCATTGTATGTGCTCCTCCCCAAATATAGTATGGCTTCAGTCCCCTTTCTTCATAATATTTCATCTCGGCATTCATCAATGTTCCTATCTCCGCAGGAGCTGAAGCAAATATAATTTTGCTCCCGGACATTCTCATAATCTTGGCATTCCCCGAATCTTTATAAAAATCTTCCGCTGATCCATGCAGCACCAGGGAGCACTCTAATTTGTTTTGTGCAGCAAAAACAGCAGCGGCCCTGCAATGATTCGACTGGACACCTCCTGTTGTAACAATGGCATTCGCTTTTTTAGAAAAAACATCCAGGCCAACCGCCTTCATTTTCCGGCCTTTATTTCCACCTCCCAAAAAGGGGAACAAGTCATCCCGAAAGATGAATAACTTTTCATTGATTTGCTGTATCCAATCGAAATTCATCTTCATTATTTTTTTTCCAGTCCTGGCGCTCCCAATCAGATTTCAAAAGTCCATATATTCTCCTGTTTTGAAAAGCTCCGTTTTTCCATTTATGCTGGCGTAAAGTGCCTTCAAGAATAAAACCGGATTTTTCATAAATCCTGTAGGCAGCAACATTATCATCGTTTGTATATAAATAAATCCTGTTTAAATTTAGCTTCAGGAATGCACAATTATACATCCACTCACACACCCTTTTACCGATGCCCTGCCGGTGCAGTTCGGGGTTTACCATTACATAGAACTCGGCATAGCGGTGTTCCTCACTTATTCCCGTAAACCCACCCATTGCTAAATATGTACCGTCTTCTCCCATAAAAGTAAAATCTATCCTGGATTTATTTTCAGCAATCGTTTTAAACCAGTTCCTTGTTTTTTCTTCTGAAGCAGGTAGGTCAAAATACATAGTACTATTTACCACAGGGTTGTTGATCCAGTCTACCCGGCATTTTATATCCTCTTTACTGAAAAGCTTCGGCACGATTTTCATTTGATCTGTATTTATCTAAAGTAGTAAAAAGCTGACCGGGTATAATCACTACATCCTTTCCGTTTATTACATTTTTTATGGTTCTCAGAATTATTTTTACATCCGTTTTTAAAGAAATATTCTCCACATACTTTACATCCAGTTCCAGGCGCTCATCCCAATTTAATGTATTCCGCCCGCCTACCTGGGCCAATCCTGTAATCCCGGGGCGGACAGCATGCCTTAGTTTTTCTCTTTCGGAATAGTACGGCAAATATTTTACTAATAGCGGGCGGGGACCTATAAGCGACATGTCGCCCTTTACTACGTTGATTAGCTGCGGAATCTCATCCAGGGATGTTTTCCTTACAAAAGCTCCAACCCGTGTCAATCGTGCAGCATCAGGCAAAAGGTTCCCATCGGAGTCTTTTTTGTCGTTCATGGACTTGAACTTTATTATCTTAAAAATTCTTTCGTTAAGCCCCGGGCGCTCCTGATAAAAAAAAGGCTTTCCATTGTTTAAGAAATAAAGCGCCACAGTTACAATAATAAAAACAGGTGACAGCAGTATCAAAACTATCAAGGCAATTGTAAAGTCGAAAAAACGTTTGAAAAAGAACTTATACATTATTTTTCTTTATTAATGAATGATATTCATTCAATATCTCATTTTGAACATATAACCTTTCATAGTTTTTGACGATAAGCTCCCGGCTAACCCGGGAAATTTTTTTCCTCACTTCCGTATTTTCATACAAATAAAGCATTTTCTCCATCAATTTATCCTGGTTTTGAGGAGGAATGATAATACCATTATAGCCATCTTCTACAATCTCATTACATCCATTTATATCAGTGGTTACGCTGGCAATACCCATAGCACAGGACTGCATCAGCACGTTCGGAAAACCTTCCCTGTAGCTGGGAAAAGTAAACACATCAGCTATCGCAAAATAAGGGCGAACATCTTTCTGATACCCTGCCGCAATAATAGCGGAATTGGTTTCTATTTCCCGCTCTGTTTCCGGTTTGAGCGGATCAAGATGCCTTTCATAGTTACCTACCAGTAACAGTTTTGTATTGGGGTATCTCTCATGAATGCAGCAGAAAGCAGCTACCAGCTCATTTATCCCCTTATCCCTTACCATTCTCCCCACAAACACATATACAAAATCATCGTGTTTGATGCCCAACGATTCCCTGAGCTGCAGCTTTTGCTCATCCGATATGAAAGCCGGGTCAAAATGCGAGGTATCTATTCCATTGGAGCTTCCTTTCCCTATCACTTTCAGCTTTGCCTGATTCGTGAATTTATGCTGCAAAATAATATTGTATAATCCATAAGAATTAGGGTACACCATTGTTGCCCAGCCGTAAGTCCTTTTCTCCACAAAGTTCAAAAGATGTCTTTTTCTTCCTTTTGCCATCAACAACGGCATGCCTGCAACGGTGTGCAGCCTGTAGGGAACACCAGCCAGCCAGGCGGCCAACATACCAACAGTTCCGGCTTTAGGCGTATGCGTGTGTACAATCAGCGGCTTTTCTTTTCTGAAAATCCGGTATAATTTCCACACGGATTGCAGATCCTTCAACGGCGTGATCATCCGGGTCATCTCTACCTCTATGGTTCTCACATTTTCCTGGCGGCTCAGCTCTTTTAGCGCTTTGCCGGCACTGGAAATGCCAATCACCTCAAACCCATTTTCAGACATAAACTTAAGCTGCCCGTTAAGTAATCCCATCAAAGACTGGGGAACAGTCGTAATCCTGATCAGCTTTTTTCTATCCACGGAAATAACCAACTTTATTTAAACAGATACACGAGCAGTTCAATGCCTTCCGAAAATTCTTTTGTGAGCGCAAAGATAATGAAGTTACCTTTCCGATGTTTGAAAGCATTATTATCTTACAATAAAAGCATCCCTCTTTTACATTTATATTATGAAGATAAATGCTAAAAAGGGGGCTCGCTTTACTGGTAAAACGATCATTGTTATCCCCGCAATCATATTAACAGTAAATTAACACCAAATGGCAGTGTCGCTGTAAAACATCATTGTATGCAACAAGTTTTACTTCTGTTAATTCCACCCCAAAACCAACTCTTTATGGCTGATTCATTTGCCAGTGAGCAATATTGTCAATATCCGGGCTGTAACACCACAGGAGTGGCAACTTGCGACCATGTATTTTTCGGGGGTATGATCCAGAAAATAATGGAGTAAAAAATAATTCGAAATAGAACCCTCATACAAAAAATAAATGCCATTCTACTGAACCCGGTACATAATAAATATACGTATTTGCCGGCAACAATTACAACTTCTTGCCATTGCGTTTTAATCTGTTGTATTGCCATATTACTCTTTTGACATTTGTTATTTTTTATCAGTTCCTGCATTCGGATGTAATAATAAATTCCCTATCTTGAACTTTTAACGTATAAATACTGTTCTGCCATATGCCACAAAACAAATTTAACCGGAGAGAATGGAGTAAGCTGATGCTAACCGGCTTTGCAGGCGCCCTGTTGCCTTCCGCATTATCAGCGAATGTTCCGGCTTATAAATATTCCTTCGTATTAGGCGTACAAACCTATAGTATGCGCGATCAGTCAAGAGAAGGCGCTATACAAATGATGAAAGAACTGGGCATTAAAAGTTGCGAAATATGGCAGGGGCATATTGAACCAAAAGAATTTCAATGGGCAAGGAATATTACACCGGAACAGTTGCAGGCAAGGCAGGAATCGCTTTTAAAATGGAGGCAGCAGGTGAACATGAAAGAGATCGCAGCCATGCGTAAGCAATTTACAAAGGCAGGCATCCATATACAGGCGTACGCCAGCAATATGAATGATGCTACTTCCGACCATGATATAGAACTGGCATTCAGGATCGCAGAAGCGCTGCAAACAGATACCCTTACTACTTCCGCTACCATCACTTCCATGAAAAGAATTGATGCGGCTGCCCAAAAATACAAGATCAAAGTAGGCATGCACAATCATTCGAATGTTGACAGGCCGAATGACTTTTCATCGCCTGAAAGCTTTGAACGCGCAATGGAAGGTTGTTCATCCTATACCCGCATTAACCTGGACATCGGACACTTTGTTGCTGCTAATTTTGACCCGGTTGATTTCATCCGCAAAAACCACGAAAAAATAGTTTGCCTGCACGTAAAAGACAGGAAAAAAAACCAGGGCGTGAATGTTCCTTTTGGCGAAGGAGATACTCCTATTAAAGAGGTGCTGGAGCTGATCCGCGATAATCAATGGCCCATACCTGCCAATATTGAGTATGAATACAACGGCCCGGATACAAAAACAGAACTCGGTAAATGCTTTGAGTATTGCAAAAAAATCTTCAATAGCAAATAAGCATAAAGCAATGTTTGTAGTTTATGGTTTTTAGTTTATTGAAGTTGTGAACCATACACTACAAACCACAAACGATAAACTTCAAACTGTCAACCGTCCATTGCCCATCGTCAATAAACATTAACCTCCCTCTCCAGGGTTACACCAAACTTTGAATACACGCTTTCAAGCACCTGTTTACTCAATTCATATATTTCCCTGCCGGTGGCGCCGCCATAATTTACCAATACCAGGGCCTGACGGTCATGCACACCCGCCGCTCCTTCCCTGTATCCTTTCCAGCCTGTACCTTCTGAAGGGCCGCTGTGCTCTATCAGCCAGCCCGCAGCAAGCTTTACTGTTCCATCAGCATTTTCATAGCCAACTATGGAAGGATATTTTTCTTTTAAACCGGCATATTGTTTTTTACTTACCGAAGGATTTTTAAAAAAGCTGCCGGCATTACCCGTTACGGCCGGATCGGGCAATTTTGAAGAGCGGATATTGATAACGGCCTGCGATACAGCCCCTATACTCAACGAGGTGATATTCATTTTATCCAGCTCTTCCCTGATAGCTCCATACGTTGTATGAAACACCGGGTCTTTACGCAACCGGAAGCTTACATTCAGGATAACATATTCCCCTTTCAGCTCTTTTTTAAAGACACTTTCACGGTAACCGAAATGACAATCGCCTGCTGTAAAAGTATGCACCTTCTTTTCTCGGAGATGAAAAGCTTCCAGGCTGTTGAACACTTCTTTCAATTCAACGCCATAAGCGCCTATATTCTGCATAGGAGCAGCGCCTACATTACCGGGGATCAGCGACAGGTTTTCCAGACCGGCCCAATTCCTCGATATTGCATATTGAACAAACCTGTGCCAGTTTTCGCCGGCGCCCGCTTTTACATATACAAATGAATTGTCTTCGCCCAGCTCTTCAATACCCATGATGTTATTTTTCCATACCCAGCCATTTATATTTTGAGTGAACAGCACGTTGCTGCCTCCGCCTAATACAATTACCGCGTCTTTATGAGCCTGTTCGGTAAGCCGTGCAAGCTCATTCATATTCGAAAAGCCTGCAAAATATTTTGCATACACCTCAATCCCGAAAGTATTGTATTGCCGGAGCGAAATATTTTCCTGAATTTGCATACCGTTGTCATTTACCGCAAAATAAATCAAAAACATGCATACAAAAACAGCTTTGCTGCTGGGAGCTACAGGATTGATCGGCAATCACCTGCTGCAATTGTTATTGAAAGATGAGGGGTATACGAAGGTGACAGCACTTACGAGGAAACCGTTGGTCATTGCTCATGCCAAACTGGAAACAAGAATAACGGATTTCTCCAACGCGCATAATTATAACACTGCTGTGACGGAAGGCGATGTGGTTTTTTGTTGTATTGGCACTACCATGAAAAATGTAAAGGGCGATAAACAATTATACAGGCAAATCGATTTCGATATACCTGTGCAAGGCGCAAAGTTCGCGCTGGAAAAAGGATACAGGCAGTATGTGCTGGTATCTGCCATTGGCGCCCGGGCAACTGCTCCTAATTTTTATCTTTCCCTTAAAGGACAAACAGAAGACGCCGTATCTTCTCTTGGATTCCCTGTTGTTCATATTTTCCGGCCGTCTTTGTTGCTGGGCAACAGGAAAGAATCGAGGGCGGGTGAAAAAGCCGCACAGGTTATCATGCCGCTCCTGTCCTTTCTATTGATGGGACCGCTGGCCCAATACAAGCCTATTTCCGCGGCACAGGTAGCTGAAGCCATGTTAATAGCCTCCAAAGCGAATAAAAAAGGAACGAACATATATACATACGCGCAAATAAAATCCTTACTAACACAGAACAGTTAATTATAAAGAGTATGAAAAAAATCAGATGGGGAATTATGGGTTGCGGCAAGATCGCCAGGAAGTTCGCTTCAGACCTCCGGCTGCTGGTGGATGCTGAGCTGCTGGCAGTGGCATCGCGCGATCAGCAAAATGCGGAAAATTTTGGAAGAGCGTATGGAGCCCGTTTTATTTATGCAAGCTATGATGCATTAATAAACAATGATGAAGTGGATGTGATATATGTAGCAACGCCGCACGGGCTGCATTACGATCATGTAATGCAGTGCCTGTCGGGCGGCAAGGCGGTGTTGTGCGAAAAAGCTTTCGCGCTAAACCTGCGTCAAACCAGCGCTATGATAACCCTGGCAAAAAGCAAGCGTATTTTTTTGATGGAAGCATTGTGGTCAAAATTCATTCCGTCGTTCAGGAAAATGAAAGAGCTGATAGATGAGAACCGGCTGGGAAGTATTCAGAATGTATTGATCAATTTCGGATTTATTCCACAGCCTCCCGTAGCGCAACGCCTTTTCGATCCCTTGTTGGGCGGTGGCACATTACTGGATATTGGTATTTACAATGTATTCTACGCGCTGAGCGCATTGGGGAAGCCAGATCATATAGAAGCCTGTATTACTCCCGCTGCCACCGGCGTAGACGAACAATGCGCGGTTCTTTTTCGTTATAACAACGGCGCTATGGCACAATTGTTTTCTTCGTATACAAGCCACCTGCCTACCGAAGTCAACATCAGCGGTACCAGGGGAAGAATACGGCTGACACATCGCTTTTATACTCCTGAAGCACTCCTGGAATTTTATCCCGAAAGAATGGACAGCCGGCAGGTGATAGAAGTGCCCGCCACACAGGGATGGGGCTATCATTATGAAGCAAGTCATGTAAGCGACTGCTTACGGAAAGGGCTGACCGAAAGCCCGGTAATGACACATACCGATACATTAGTGCTGATGGAAACGCTGGATACCATCAGGCACAAAAGTGGACTTGTATACCCTGCCGACCAAACATAAAAACCGGCTGCAAACATTGCAAGCCGGTTTTCAGGGAATAAAATATACAACTATTTCTTTGCCGTAATGTTCAATGTAAGGTTCACTTCGGGACGAATAAAATTATCGCCCAGCGATTGCTTGTTATTGAAGTGTATTCCCCACTCGTTCCTGTCAATATTAAAGCTAGCGGTAGCTTTTAATTCAGTATCTGTTACGGCTACCTTAGCAGGAAAAGTCACATTTTTGGTACTGTCTTTCAGCGTAAGATTGCCGCTTACCTTATGTGTACCGGTGGTATCGTTCTGTAACGCTTCCACGCTGGTTATTTCAAATTTGGCAGTCGGGTATTTCCCTATATCAAAAAAATCGGGCCCTTTCAGGTGACCTATCAGCTTTTCATTGTCTTTACCTTCCAGATCAAAATCCTGGATAGAAGTGATATCAATTACGAAGCTGCCACTGGTTACATTCCCGTTATCTACCGTAAAAGTTCCGCCCGAAAGTTTAAAATCTCCGTTGTGAGCGGCAATGGGTTTCGTACCAATCCAGGCTATACGGCTGGAAGTAGTGTCTACTGTGTACGTAGCTCCGTTTCCAACAGCAGCATCCTGCTTTTCTGCGGTTTCGCCTTTAGCGGCATCAGGCGCCTGCTGGCAGGCAGTTACCAATAACGCAACTGCAGCAAAAGGAATCAATAATTTTTTCATGTGCTATGTTTTAGTGTGAATATCATTAGTTGTGCTAATCCGGAATGACCGAAAAAAGACAACCAAAAGTGTGCAAATGTAGAATCAAATATTTAATGTTTAAACATTAAACCTGTTAATTTTTCCACACTTTTTCCATAGCGCTTTGATAATGAATCATTACCCTTTAGCATATGCTATTTCGGCTGAAAACTTAGGGTCTTTATCAGGAACTTTAAGCTCCGCTGCCGCCGCGTTGCTGATGCGGATCAGGAGCCCCTCGTTTTCCTTTCCGGGAGGAAGCTCTCCCAGTACTTTTGCAAAAACGGTTCTGTTATTAGTGGAGTTGGTAATTCTGACAATGGTTCCGGGTGGAATATTGTTCATCAGTGCATAGTACTTGGCATCCTGCCAGCCACTGGTACTTTTAAAAATGGAACCTGCCCCCATTTCACTACGAAACACGGCGCTTCCACGGGACTGTTGCTGGTATACGCCTTTAAAAAAACCTGTTCCATCAACATCCGTTTTTACAGTTGCGCCGGAAGAACCCTGTGCTGTATTGACAGGCGCGGATTCAGGAGCTTTGGTGGTGGTTACAGGCTGTTGCGGCGTTTCGCCGGCCGGGGCTTTTGCAACTGCGGGCGGAGCGCTGCTCACTACCCCCCCTATTTTACTGATGCCGCCTGCCGCCAGGGAAGAAAGTTCTTTTTTTACACGCAGAAACCCTATTACAAGCTGTTGCCCCGAACTAATATTTTCGGAAGTCAATCCATTCCATTTTTTAAGATTATCGGCGCTTACTTTATTAAAATTCTGCCCGATCCTGAACAATCCTTCTTTTTCCGTAACCGTATGATACAATGGAACAAATGTTTCGTCTGCCTTTGCAACCCCCTGTTGCGTAAAGTTGCTGACAGTAAGGGGTATTTTTATTACCTGGTCTATTTCAAGTCCGCTGGAAATCGTTAATCCGTTCAACGGGGCAATTTCTTTGGGGCTGATATTATAGAGTCTTCCAATGCTATAAAGGTTTTCTTTAGGCGCAACTGTGTGATTTAGATATAGTTTTCCTCCCTCGCTTTGCACATTTAAGTCAGAGGATTGTGCGGCAAGCCTTAATATGAATACAAATAATAATAATGTGAACCACAGTTTCTTCATCAGATATTATTTATTGTCAGCACCTACGAAAATAGTAAAAATTACCGATTGGATATATAACGTGAAAATCAATGTTTTAATATCCGGAAACGCTGTGGATAATAGTTATTTATCCTGTTTGGCAAAACCTTTACCCAACCTAAACAAAAACCATTATAAACAACCGCGGCCCAGCCTTTTACAGCAGCGTTTCCTTCCATTTCCTGTTTGCGCAGGTATTGAAGAGCAATATCCAGATCTACCGTAAACTGATTCACATTGCTGGAAATCAACCTGCTGAGCAAAAGCTCATGATCCGGGATAAGCTCGTTCCTGATCATCTTTCCTATCCTGATCCCCGCTTTTTTAACATACAGCATCTGCATTAATACCGCTATGTCCTTTCCCCGGTTCCTGTCAAACGCCAGTATCTCCTCTTCTAACAATACATAGTCGTATTTAGCTGCATCCACGATCCATTCTTCCAGTATTTTTTGCCCATGGCTGCCCACATTTAACAATTTCTTTCCTTTTTCCGGCGCCGTGGATGCCGTGCCCAGCTTTTCAACACAGGCCATAAACAAGCCTTCTCCTTCTACCCGATCGGGGTAAAACCGGTATCCCGGGCAGCCCGAGACAGACCTCGTTTCAATGATCCCCCACTGCTCTTCCTTCATTATCCTTTTGCTTTCCACCTGAAATTTCCCGTTCATCCAGTCGAGTATATCTTCATTTTCCTCTTTTGAATAAGAGCAGGTCGAGTAGATCAACAATCCATTTTCCTTGAGACAGGGCCAAACGTCTTCGAGTATGCGCCGCTGCCGCTTAGCGCAATGATCAACATGCTGCAACGACCACTCTCCTATCGCCTTCTCATCTTTCCTGAACATGCCGCTACCGCTGCAGGGAGCATCTACCACTATCACATCAAAAAAGCCCGGCAACCTCTTAAAATCTGCGGCATCGTTACTGGTCACTACCACGTTTTCATTGCCCCATTTAATAATATTTTCTATTAAAATGCCTGCGCGTGCTTTAATTACCTCATTACACACTACAAGTCCCTTGGGAAAAAGCGATGAAAGATGTGTGGACTTTCCGCCGGGAGCGGCACAGAGATCCAACACGCGGTATGCTTCACTGTTATGTAAAGGCAACACTTTTTTTACAACCTGTTCCAGGAACATAGAAGAAGCCTCCTGCACGTAATACGCTCCGGCATGAAACAACGGGTCAAGCGTAAAGGAAGGGCGTTGTGATAAATAATAGCCTGTTGAGCACCAGGGTACCGGAGACAAGGGTGCTTGCTTACCCAACTCAGCAAGTACCGTGTTTACCGCCCCGTCATCCGCAGCCATATTTTTTTTACCCGGATTGAGCCTTACGGATGTGATTTGTCCGCCTGCCTCATGTACTTTCACAAAAGACTCTTCTGAAAATCCCTGTAGGTCTTGTAACGATTGTAATAATTCAACAGGAAGCTGCAAATTTTTCAATTTAAATCGCAAATATAATTCACGACGCCAGCTTTCTGTATTTAAAACCTTATCACAAAATCCTGCTTTACTTTAAAGTCGGGGTTAAAAAATACGATACCGATAAAAAACAGGTCAATACTACAGGTAACCGCAGGATGCACAATGATTTTTTTCCATGCAGCTTCCATGCCCCTGCTCCAGTGAATATCATCGAACACCAGAATGGTGCCCCGATGCGTATATGGCAGCAGCCACTTAAAATACCTCACAACAGGCTCTTCGCGGTGATTGCCATCTATAAAAACAAAATCCACCTTTGATTTTTCCCGGAGGAAAGGCTGCAAGCTGATATCAAAATTACCCTGTACCTGCTGAATATTGGCAATGCCGAGTTGTTGAAATATTTTTTGAGACAGCTCAGCCACTGCTGGTGCACCTTCAAAAGTGTAGACCGGGATAGTGGGATTGGCCATGGCAAGGTAAGCTGTAGTAATGCCCAGGGAAGTGCCCAGTTCAATAATACCGGCCGGCTGAAAATAATTCACCATCCTGAAAAGCAGCCGCGCGTATTTCGGCGATTTAAGCGACCACTTCGCTATATCTTTTACCCGGCGCTGATTAGATGATGTCATTGTTGAACCGGCGCCGAAATCTTCTACTGTTATGGTTGATTCATCTATCAGCAACAATTCCCGCTGCGTTTCTATTGTACTGAATGAATAAAAATGGCGCGTGTCGTTCAATACCCCGCTCACAAAATCAAATACAAAGGGGGAATGTATACCGTGTCCTTTGCCATTAGCAGCAGTAAGATAATACTTAAGATATTTGAACGCGAGACGTGGTTTACTGTACATGTTACAAAGGAAGAAAAATTATTTCTTTCTGACCCATGTCTGGAATGAGTAAGCATATGCGTGTTTATCGTCGGCCGGGAAATCCAGTTGATACACTTTCTCCCACTGGTTTTCATCAAACGCCGGAAAGAAAGCGTCGCCATCCAATACCGCGTGCACCCGGGTAATATAAATTTTATCGGCCATGGGCAGGTACGCATCATAAATCTGCCCGCCACCGGCTATAAAAACTTCTCTGCAATCGGTGCTCTCCGCTTTTTTCAATGCTTCCTTTATGGAGCTCACTACCCACACATCGTTCCGGTTAATGCCATGCTCCTGCTGACGCGAGATCACGATATTGTACCGTCCGGGTAAAGGCTCGCCCGACATTGCCAGGAATGTTTTCCTGCCCATGATCACCGGCATTCCCCAGGTAGTGTTCTTAAAAAATTTGAAATCATTGGGCAGGTACCATAACATTTGATTGTTTTTACCGATAGCATTGTTTTCCGCGGCGGCTACTATAAGCGAAATGATCATAAGCGTAATTTCTGAGGTATACAATTCAATACACAAGCATCCAAACACACAACAATCAAAGAACCGCCTGTTATACCGCTACCGGCGCTTTAATAGATGGATGCGACTGGTAGTGTTCCAGCCTGAAGTCTGCAAACGTAAAATCAAAAATGTTCTTTACGTCGGGGTTCAGCCTCATTACAGGCGGATCGAACGGCGTGCGCGATAATTGCTCATGCGCCTGCTCTATATGATTGTTGTACAGGTGCACGTCTCCAAAGCTATGAATGAACTCACCGGGCTCCAGGTCGCAAACCTGCGCTACCATCAGGGTAAGCAACGCATAGGAAGCAATATTGAAAGGTACACCTAAAAAAACATCCGCCGAACGTTGGTACAACTGGCAGGAAAGCGCAGGCTTGCTGCCGCCCCTTGGTATGGCTACATAAAACTGGAACATATTATGGCAGGGCATCAGGGCCATTTTAGGCAGATCAGCCACATTCCAGGCGCTTACGATCAGCCTGCGGCTATCAGGATTTTTTTTGATCTGGCTGATAAGATCCGTTATCTGGTCGATCGTTTCACCTCCTGCTCCCTGCCAGCTACGCCATTGCTTGCCATATACCGGTCCCAGGTCGCCTTCACTGTTTGCCCACTCATCCCATATACTTACGCCATGCTCTTTAAGGTAATGAATATTGGTATCACCTTTCAAAAACCAAAGCAACTCGTAGATAATGCTTTTAAGATGCAGCTTTTTGGTAGTAACCAGCGGAAATCCCTTATCCAGGTCAAAGCGCATCTGGTAACCAAAACAACTGATAGTGCCTGTGCCGGTACGATCATGCTTTTGTACACCGCTATCCAAAACATGCCGGAGCAATTGAAGGTATTGTTGCATGGGTGCAAGTTAATAAAAAGGGGGAAGGTAAAAGGAGAATGCGGGAACAGTCAATAATATGGCTTTAAAATGTGGATTGAACGTGAATATTTTGTAAAGTTGCAGATATTTAACAGCCTTGCCTGTATAATAAATATTTGCATACTTTTAAACGGCATTTTTCCACATCATGAAATATCTACTTTTTGTATGCCTGTTTTGCGCTTTGAACGCCACCGCTCAAACCAGGCTGAAAATCCTTACGTATAATATTTTTCACGGAGAAAATCCTTACAAAAAAGGGCAACCGAACTTAGACGATATTGCCAGACTAATCAACGAGGTAAAGCCCGACCTGGTAGCTTTCCAGGAAGTAGACAGCACCACAGGAAGACTGGCAGGCATATACAAAAATCGTATCAACTGGGTACAGGAGCTGGGCAAGAAAACAAAAATGCATGGCTACTTCGGAAAGGCTATGGACTATGACGGAGGTGGTTATGGCGAAGGAATATTGACCAGGAAACCCGTTAAACCTGTAGTTACCATACTACCGAATCCCTCGGGCGGCGAGCCCCGTTCACTCATTTATGCGGAGTACCCGTTAGGCACAGGCAAAAAGGTATTTTTTGGAGGCACCCATCTTTGTCACCAGTACCTGCCTAATAAAATAGCACAGGTGGAAAAGATCAATCAGATACTTTCGCAGAAAACGGATCCTGTGATCATATGCGGCGATTTTAACTTCATGCCCGGGGAGGAACCTTATAAATTAATGGAAACACACTGGCTGGATGCCGCGGAAAAGAAAGGTGAACCCGCATTTACATTTTCTGCAGATAATCCTGAAATAAGGATCGACTATATATGGCTGAATAAAACCGCACGCTGGCGGGTGACCGATATGCAGGTATTGCCTTATGAATATTCAGATCATAAACCCGTATTGGCCATCATAGAAATTCAATAAAGATGAAAATATATTTTTGGTTACCGGCAGCCGCCCTGCTGATTACATTCGCTGACGGTTGTTCCGGTTCGAAACATGTAAAGCCTTCCGCTATGTCTTTTGCTCCCAATGTAGTAGTAGCGCACCGCGGCGCATGGAAGAAAAACAATCTCCCGGAAAATTCAATTGCGTCTTTGCAGGAAGCCATCCGTTTGGGTTGTACCGGGTCGGAATTTGACGTGCACATGACTATTGATGATTCGCTGGTGGTTAACCACGACGCTCATTACGCAGGCAAAGTAATAGACCAAAGCACTTACGCTGAACTGGCAAAACATAAGCTCTCCAACGGTGAAACCATCCCTACGTTGCGCGCATACCTGCTTGCCGGTATGAAGCAAACAAAAACTGCGTTGGTGCTGGAAATTAAGCCCGCATTTTCAAACAAAGAAAGAGGCGCTTATATAGCCGAAAAAGCGGTACAACTGGTAAGAGCATTAAAGGCTGAACCCTGGATGATGTACATCAGCTTTGATTACAACATTGTAAAAAAAGTATCAGATCTGGAGCCCAAAGCCAGGGTAGCTTATTTAAACGGTGAAAAATCGCCCGTTGACATTAAAAACGACGGTGTTTGGGGCATAGATTACCACATGGATGTTTTTAAAAAGAATGAAAGCTGGATCGCTGATGCTAAAAAAGAAAAAGTAAACCTGAATGTATGGACCGTTAATAAGGAAGAAGACCTGAAATGGTTCATTGAAAAGAAATTTGATTACATCACTACCAATGAACCGGAGCTGCTGTTTGAGCTTATTAAATAAACAGCATTACATTTAATAGCGTTCGCCTTGCCGGAAGTTATGCAAAACCGGGTTGCTGAAATTGGTAGACACGCTACTTTGAGGTGGTAGTGCTGGCAACACGGCGTGCTGGTTCGAATCCAGTACCGGGCATATTGAATGGGTTGTAGTCTCGGGCACAAGGCCTTTCTGACGAAGTCGGAGAGGCTTTTTTGTTTGCAACTTGAAGACAGGTTATTGTGAGCGAAAAGATAAAAAAACCTTGATGAAAGCGTAGAAAGACTTTAATTAAGTTCCTTGTGAGTGCAAATGATTATTTCAAATGATATAAAGCTGATTCCTTTAAAATGAGGATTATTTTCTGATTACAGACACCGTTTCACACCGAATCTTTCATCACGTCGCAAGTAGTGCTAAAGGGATTGATGCAGGAAAGTAATGCTGAATTTATAGTTGGTGAATAAAGAATATGATGCACCACCGGTAACTTATTATTTTTTACTGATAACACACAATATGTCTGCTGCCGGACCGTGTCCGATCCCTATTGGGAACACTTTGGCAGTATTTCAGGGGGCTATTCCGATTAGCAGGTAACGGAAAAGACGGTGTAAATATTGATATCTGGCAGGATACAGATCAATTTTGATCCCCAAATGTTGACCTTTTCGATTTACTCCGATATACATTAAAAACAAACAATCATGAAAACATTAAAGGTCAATTTATCAGATAAAGCGCCTACCGGTATAATATCACTTTTGGCGATGCTGTTGAGCATGCTTCTACTCAGTGCCTGCTCAAAGGAAAATCAAGACCCAAAAGAAGGCCCACCGGGACCAAAAATAACCCTTACCAAAGCGACAGATGCTAAAAACGGATGGACATTGTACATAGAGGCTGCCGAAGCAGACCGGGCGGAGATATGGGTAGATCTGAACAGCAACGGAGCTAAAGACAATGGTGAAGACATTACCAAATTTGGCCGGGAGTATGCTGACCGAAACGTTTTTGCTCTGGGCGCATCCAAAACCATTGTCCTGTACGGCAAGGTTGCTGTATTGTATTGCCACGATAGTGAACTGGCTAAGCTGGACGTATCCAAAAACACCGCGTTGAAAGAATTGTCTTGCATGGGCAATAAGTTAACCGAATTGGATATATCAAAGAACATTGCTCTGGAAAAACTGAATTGCTTCTCCAATCAGCTCACGGCACTGGATCTGTCCGGCAACACGAATATCAAGAATGTTCAACTGTACAACAACCGTATTTCGGCTGCAAATATGACACAGCTTATCAGCAGCCTGCCTTCACGTACGGTAGCGGATGATGCTGCCCTGTATGTACGACAAGTTAACGACAACAACAGCCGACCCATCGCAACCGATATAGCCGCTGCCAAAGGCAAAAACTGGAAGTTGTACGAATTTGTAGATGGTGCCGGCAAGACCGAATTGTAGCAAGGGGCAGGAATAAACTTTTTGTCATTGTTGATGTTGCGCTGAGAATTATGTGAGTAGCAGGAGCACCAACGATATTGTGAACTGGTTAATTTGAGGAGCATCCGCATATGCAGTAAAATCGATGATCCGGTAATCATTTTGCTGGTCGGAAGCACAGGTTTCCCTGCCTATTACATATCCCCCAATATTAGGAAGCGCATCAAGAGGTTCTTTATTGTTGCACTAAGAGGCCGCAAGCAGCACCAGGAGCAAATAGATTGCTTTTTGTAAATACATGCAAGCGCATTTGAACGTTAGCTTTCCAAAGCTACAACCGAAACTCCCGCCAGATTGCGGGAGCTTCGGTTAATATATGGAGTTATGGATATTCAATAACCAGATTTATTTTCCTCTACCTATTTTAAAGAATAGCCCTACATCAAACGACCAGAACTTATCCGTTGCCTTGCTATCTATCGGATCGGTAATACCCGGAACGGTTAATTTATCTTTGTCCCCCGACCCAAATAAGATATTATACCCCGCCTGCCCGAAAATACCTACCGGTCCGAATTCAACATTTAACCCGGCACGTGGCGCAGCGCCGAAATAGGTTTTCTTATCGGAAGTATTATAAAAAGAGCTGCTGCCATTGTTTTGCGTCATCGAAAAAACATATTGCGTAAAATAAGCGCCTACGTCAGCACCGAGGTATGGACGAACCGGCGCTTCCCCGAAATAGTAATCCAACGAAGCTGTTACCGGCACAATGGTATTGCCCCGAGCTATTTTATAATTGGTGCCGCCTACAGTTACCTGTTCGGTCTTCATGTCTTTTGGATATCCTCTAACGCTGGCACCTATAGCGAACTTATCAGCTATCAAAAACTTTACATTACCGCCCAATCCCCACTGGGAACTTCCTGACCCCTCGAGCCGGGAACCATGAACACCGATCTGGACTTGCGAAAAAGAAACTCCGGAAATCAACAATAAAAGAGTGGTTGCACTCAACAGGCACAATAATCTGTATTTCATATCAATTAATTTTCAGTATTGAACAGCTGCTTTTTAACAATGCTGTAAATACCAAAATGATTTTAAAAAACTGTGCCAAAAGAAAATGCAGGAATGATTTTAACAGAACCAAACATCATAATCGCAAATGCGTTACAGGAGCAATAATATGTTTACTGTAGCTTTAACAGTACCCTGATACATTTTTTGCTAAATCATAGTTAGGACTTTTGACTTTTCCTCTTGCTAAACCTTCAACATGCAACGTGTCATATTTTTACCTTTTGTGGCAATATTTCCTCATGAAAGGTATTTTCTTCTCTGTATTTCTTTTTTGATGAGGCGAAGCTCCCTTCCTGTTTGTCCTGCAACAGAACTGTTCTCCTGCGCTCTCCGCATTAAATAAGGAATTACATCTTCTATAGGACCAAAAGGCAAATATTTGCTTACCGAGCAGCCCGCTTTGGCAAGATTAAATGTAATATTATCGCTCATGCCATACAGTTGTGAAAAATGAATATGAGGATGGTCAGGCGGGAAACCTTTTTCCTGCAACAAACGTGTAGCCAGCAAATTACTTTGCTCATTGTGTGAAGCAACGATCGTGGCGATCTTATCCAGATGCTCAATACAAAAGCTTACCCCCGCGTCATAGTCCCTGTCGGTAGCTGCTTTATCGGGCTGGATAGGCGAAGGGTACTGCATACCTGCAGCTCTTGTTCTTTCTTTCTCCATGTACGCTCCCCGCACCAGTTTGGCCCCTAATATAAAGTCCCTGAGCTCCGCCGCCGCCAGCGAATCTTTTAAAAACGATAACCGGTCGTGGCGGTACAACTGAACCGTATTGTATACCACCGGCTTCACTTTATTGTATCGCTCCATCATTAAAATGGTGAGCACGTCTACCGGGTCCTGTATCCAGGTTTCTTCAGCATCCACCAGCACTCCAATTTTTTTTTCCGCGGCGCGTTTGCATATCGTATCCATCCGTGCCTGTACCCTTTCCCATTCTTTTTTTTCCTCCGGCGTAAGCGTTTCTACCGCTTTCGCGTACCGCTTCATTAACGATCCCGTATTACCGGCAACAGATGAGTCAAGCTTTTCCAACAAACCGAATCTGGAAAAACCGGTAACCTTGATGCTCATAAAAGGAATATTGGGTTGTGTGGCGGCGTAATCAATCACACGGATAAATTCTTCCATTGCGCGATCAAATCCATCTTCCCCTTCCTCTCCGCCTTCCACACCATAATCGAGTATTACACTCACATGAAAGGCTCCCAGCTTTTTAGCAACCTGCGCAGTTTCTTCCAGGGTTTCGCCTCCAACAAATTGTGTAAAAATGGTATTGCGTATCAAGCCCTTTACTGGCAATCCGGCTTTAATTGCTTTAGGTGTAATACTCGTACCTATTTTAACCAGCCAGGCGTATCCCATAGAAGCAAAAAGAAATTCCGCCTTTTTTAATTCTTTGTCTGTTTTATATGCGAATGCATTCTGCGTATTATCAAACGAAACTGTTTCAGACGCTCCCATACCGTTTTATTTAAATCAAATGTAAGTTGAAATTCGAGATTTGAAATTTGAGATTTATTGTTTGTGGTTTATCGTTTGGAGTTTATTGTTTGTAACTATAAACCTCAAACCGTAAACCTGAAACTTGTAACCTGTAACCTGCTGTCAGGTATCAGCTTTCAGCCGTCAACCCCATCTCAAATTTCAAATCTCAAATCAGAAATCAAAAATCTAACCTGAAACCTGCACCACTCTTTTCATTATCTTGCATCCATTCCTGATCGATTATGACCATCCTACATACAGATATTTACAGGTTCAGCATTCCCATGCATCCTTTTACCATTGCAACAGGTACCATGTATTTTGCACAGAATATATTCATTCGTGTTTTTACCGATGCAGGTATATATGGTGTAGGCGAATGTTCCGCCTTCCCGATGATCGTGGGAGAAACGCAAAATACCTGTTTTGAAATGGCAAAAGATTTTGCTGCATTATGGAAGGGAAAAGATCCCCTTGCCATACCGGAAAGAATGAGTGAGCTTCACGCATTCACCGCATATAACAGTACCGCCAAAAGCGCGTTCGATATGGCTTTGTATGATATAGCCGCCAAACAGGTCAGGCAGCCGCTCTACCGGTTTTTAGGGGGTGAGAAAAAAAGCATGGAAACCGATCTTACCGTTGGCATCCAACCCCCTGAACAAATGGCAAAGCAGGCACTGGAATTTAAGCAACAGGGAGTGCGTATCATTAAAGTAAAGCTAGGGAAGCGACCCGAAGATGATATAGAACGCATCCGTTACATACGGGAAGCCGTAGGCGAAGAAATACAATTAAGGATAGACGCCAACCAGGGCTGGGACTATGAAGAAGCTATAGCTGTTTTATCTGCCATCGAAAAATATAAGATAGCATTTTGCGAACAGCCCATGCGGCGGTACAACGATCACCTGTTGCCCGCATTAAAAAAAGCTTCCCCTATCCCAATCATGGCTGATGAAAGCGTGTTTGATCATCATGATGCTGAAAGAGTAATCGCAAGCAACGGGTGCAGCTATGTAAATATTAAGTTCTCCAAAAGCGGCGGTATCCTGGAGGCATTGGAAATAAACAGGGTTTGTAGTCAGCACAACATTCCCTGCATGATGGGCGGTATGCTGGAAAGCCGTTTGGCGCTCACGGCCTTTGCACATTTCGCGTCTTCACAAAACAATATTATTTTCTACGATATGGATACCTGCATGCTGGGGCACAAGACCGACCCTGTTATGGGGGGCGTTCGCTACAATAACTTTTTCGTGGAATTACCGGATGCCCCGGGCATAGGCGCCGATGTGGAGGAAAGCTTTTTGACAACCCTGGAAAAGGTTAGGATATAAGCAGTCATCAACGCTTATCTTTGCAAAAATTTTTTAAATGAGCGTAGCATCTAAGAAAGCGCAGGATTCGCTGGTAATGATGACGGAACTGGTATTGCCCAACGACACCAATGTATTCGGTAACCTGATGGGGGGAAGGCTGATGTACTGGATGGATATTGCGGCAGCATTGTCTGCGCAAAAACATGCCAACGCGCCGGTAGTGACGGCTTCGGTAGATAATATTTCCTTTGAAAATCCTATCAGGCTGGGCAATGCAGTATACATAGAAGCCAAAGTAAGCAGGGCTTTCAACAGCTCAATGGAAGTGCACATGCGCGTATGGGGAGAAGATCTTAAAAATCAGTATAAATACAAAAGCAACGAGGCCTATTATACTTTTGTGGCGCTTGATGCATCAGGCAAATCAAGTCCTGTTCCGCAACTGGTACCCGAAACGGAAGACGAGAACCGCCTGTTTGAAGGCGCCATGCGCCGCAGGCAGCTCAGGCTGATACTCGGTGGTAAAATGAAGCCGAACGATGCCGTGGAACTGAAGGCACTGTTCTCGGAATAACTCAGGAAGCTTCTTTCTCCTTATACCGCTCACTCTGCTCGATCGCGTCCATTAATTGAGCCAGAATAGTGTTCAGGTCGTCATTGTAGTTGATCTCCATGGGCGGCTTAAATGTTACCGTCATTACCGTACCCTTCTGCATCAGCTTCAGGCTTTTTTTGTGGAAGGCTTTATTGAAACCCGTGATCACGATAGGCACAACGATCGCTTTGCTTTGTCTTACAAGAAATGCCGTTCCTTTACGCCCGGGTGCGAACGGGGTGGTGGTTCCCTGGGGAAAAGTAATGACCCAGTTCCTTTCCAGCGCTTTCAGTATCTTTTTTGAATCAGAAAGGTTCAGTCCTTTCCTTACCGTTTTATCGTCTTCTACCCAGGTACGCTTTACCGTTAGCGCACCTGCCATTGCCATTAAACGGCTCATAAAAGTTTTCTTCATGGTATCTTCCGCCGATACAAAGTATACGCTTGAAAAAGGATTCAGCAGGTAATAAGGAACGCCCAGCTTATTTTTTTTCCGCCATTTTACCGCGCAGAAAATATGCAGGAAGGCAATCACATCCATAAAATAGGTTTGATGATTGCTTACAAAAAGGACACTCTTACGGGGAAGGTCTTTGAGATGTTCGGTTCCTTTGATTTTTAATCTGTTGATAACAGCCAGTCCGGGGTACGACAACATCCCGATAATTACATATACGATCTTTCTTACCAGCTTAACATATCGCAGCCTTTCGAAAAATGAGGGCATCTCTGAAATTTTAGTCCTTGGTTTGCATCGCAATATAGGTTATTTGTAAAGACTTTGTTAACTCCCGTGCAACGGTTCCCGGCATTTATGTAATCTTTCCCGGTAACACATCATCCTTTTGTAAAAACAATAAAAAATTATACAGATGAAAAGGATCTTTTTAGCACTCAGCTTTGTTACAACGGTAAGTGCAACTTCAGCCCAGGTAAATACGGCAATCCATCCATTTCCCAAAACCATCCAGGTAACCGGCAGCGCCGAAATGGAAGTAGTGCCCGATGAAATTTTTGTGCAGGTAGACCTCCGGGAATACGAAAAGAAAGGAGCAGGAAAAATAGCTATTGAAATCATTAAAAAGAAATTCCTGGAAGCCTGTATAGCGGCCGGTATAGCGGAAGCCGATATCAGCGTGACATCCTACCAGGGATTTGACCGCCAGTACTGGCTGAATAAAAAGAAAAAGAACCCCGATATGATGGCGGGCATCAGCTATATCATAAAGTTTGCCAGCACCGCCAAAATAGATGCGCTGGTGGAAAAGCTGGACGATGAAGCCACACAGGGATTTTTTATAACCAACACCTCGCACAGTAAAATAGAGGAATTCCGCAGGCAATTAAAGATACAGGCAGTAAAAGCGGCCAAAGAAAAAGCCATTTACCTGAGTGAAGCCATAGGCGAAAAAGCAGGTGTAGCGGTAACCATACAGGAACCGGTAGACCATTCCGTTGTGCCGGTATTTAAAAACCTGGCGGCTTCAAATGTAATGCTGAGAGGATTGGAAGCTTATGACAACAGCCAGTCCGAGCCATCGGTTGATTTCAAAAAAATAAAGCTGAAATTTGAAGTGAGCGCGGTATTCGCATTGCAATAAAAAGAATAATAAATGATATAAGATCGGGCTGACAGAAAATACACCTGCCACCGGATTTTTTCAACAGAGGCTGTATCAAAAGTACGATACAGCCTCTTTTTATTCGGGTACCTGATGGAGACAGGTAGTCGTTTAGACGATTCTCAGAGCCTTCGTTTATTTTTGATACATCCTCTTTTCGTTCTCCCCGGTGTGACTGTCCGGCTGATTTGAAACACCTGCAAGCTGCTTTCTCCTACTCCATAAAATGTACGCCTCACTTTGCAACTTCCCTATATATTTGCCGCATGAAACCAGATACATTTATTTTTGATATGGACGGGCTGCTGATAGATTCTGAACCTTTATGGGAAGAAGCCGGGGCGGAGCTTTTAAGGGAATTTGATATAGAGCTGACCACCGAACAATACCAAAGCTCAACCGGGTTGCGTACCCGCGAATGGATCACGCACTGGTTCAGCTTTTTTGGCATTGACATTCGTTTCGGCGATGACGCTGTAGACAGGATCGTGAACAAGGCCATCGGTAAAATAGACAGTCATGGTGTTATGATGCCGGGCGTATTGGAGATATTTGAATTTTTACATGAAAGGAATTTTACCATCGGCCTGGCCACCTCCTCTCCGATGAGCCTGGTAGATGTGGTGGTTAATAAGCTCGGTATCCGTCCCTACCTGCATACCGCTACTTCTGCCGAAGATCTTCCTTACGGCAAACCTCACCCCGAAGTATACCTGAGCTGCGCCAGGGAGCTGAACAAACATCCCATACAATGTATCTGCTTTGAAGATTCCTTTAATGGTATGATCGCTGCCAAAGCGGCCCGCATGAAATGCGTAGTGGTTCCGGCGCCTGTATTTCAGCAGCAATTGAAATGGAATGCAGCCGACCTGCAGTTAAAAAGCCTGCTTGATTTCGGGGAAAAGGAATTACACCTGCTGCTTTCTTAGCAGTGTCCGTTTTCGGACAGTATCCGTTCAAATGCGTACATTCAAATCAGCCCAAATGGAAATTATCAACTGGTTATCAATCATTTATCTTGTGGCATATACATTGAACCGGTAAAGCATAATCGCTGAACCATGTTCCGGAACTACTTTAAAACCGCTTTCAGAAACCTGCGTAGAAACAAAATCTACTCCTTTATTAATGTAATGGGGCTAAGTCTTGGACTGGCCTGTTCCATACTGATCATCTTATACGTAAAGGATGAAGTGAGCTTTGACCGCTTTCATAACAATGGTAAGCATATATACAGGGTGGTGGCTCAACAAATCAATAAAGACGGAAGCAAAGGAGAGAAAAGCAGCAATACAGGTTATTTCCAGGGTCCGAAATTTACGGAAGCGGTACCGGAGATCCAATCGTTTGTAAGAATACAAAACCATTACGCTGATATAAAAAAGGGCAACGAGGTCAGCTCGCAGTCCTTCCTGGTGGTCGACAGCAGCTTTTTCTCCATTTTTACTTTTCCGCTTTTAAGCGGTAATGCCAAAACCTGCTTAAAAGATCCATACTCTATTGTGATTACAGAAGATTTCGCGAAAAAGCAGTTTGGAACTACCGATGCGGCAGGCAAGGTTATTATGATCAGGAAAGATGACGATTTTCAACCTCACACGGTAACGGCGGTGACTAAACGCTGTCCGCAAAACTCATCGCTGCAGTTTGAGGCTTTATTGCCGATGATTATAGATGCCTCAAAGTATCAAAACCCCGAAAACTGGTTTAACACCTTCCTTAACACTTTTGTGGTAGTGGCTCCGCATGCAAGTATAAGCGCCGTTGAAAAAAAGATGCAGCAGTTTTACAACAACGATTCAAAAGACGCGCTGAAAGCTATTTTGGAAAAATACGGACCTGTAATAGACTGGCAAACAGCCTACCTGCTGCAGCCTTATACAGACATGCACCTGAGCGTTGAACTGCCAGCGCAAAACGGTTTGTCGCACGCGAGCAACCCTATGTATTCTTATATTCTTTCGGGCATAGCCCTCTTTATCCTTGGTATAGCCTGTATCAACTTCATCAATCTTACGGTAGCCCGATCGGTTAAACGGGGTAAGGAGATCGGCATCCGCAAAGTAGTGGGCGGCAGCAAAAAGCAGTTGATCTCTCAATTCCTGGGCGAATCGTTCCTGCTTTGTTTCCTGGCATTCCTGTTTGCCGTCATGCTGGTTCAACTGATACTTCCCCTGTTCAACGATCTTGCCAATAAGGCCCTGTCTATTTCCTATCTTTTCGACGCAAGGCTTATTGCATATTATATTCTTCTTTTTCTTGTAACCGGTTTATTGGCCGGATTTTACCCGGCGCTTGTATTGTCCGGTTATAATCCTGTACAAACCTTGTACAGCAGGTTTACCCTGGCGGGGAAAAACTACCTGCAAAAATCGCTGGTAGTGTTGCAATTCGCATTAGCCTCCTTCCTGATCATTGCTACATTCACGTTGTATGCCCAGTTCAATTATCTTACCACTAAAAAGCTTGGATACGATGATACAGACCTCATAACAGTAAATAAAAATATGCTCAGCCGTAACGAAGCCGGCTTGTTTGCCGCCGAATTATTAAAAAACCCCAACATCATGGCTGTTGCGCCTAAAAATGGGGGCACGTGGGGCACTGCCGCTAAAGTGAACCGCGATTCCATTATTCACTTTAGTTATGAAACGGTGAATGAAGCATATATACCCACTTTAAAAATTTCATTGGTACAGGGTCGGAATTTTTCAAAAGATTTTCCATCAGATTCAACACATGCCGTACTTGTAAATGAAAGCTTTGTAAAAAAAGTGGGCTGGAAAAACGCCATAGGACAGGAAGTAAATTTCTGGTACAAAGAAAATGAAAGATATACGGTGGTGGGCGTGGTAAAGGATTATCATTTTTTATCGCTGAACCAGGAAATCGGCCCGCAATTATTTACAATGAACCCTGCCAACTCTTATGGAACTGTCTTTATTAAGATAAAGCCCAATAGCGCTGCTGCGAGTCTTAAGCATATAGAAAAAGTCTTCAAAGAACTTTTTCCGTTTAATCCTTATACCTACACATTTAAGAGCGAAGAGAATGTACGGGCCTATGAAGCAGAAGCCAAATGGAAACAGATCATGCTGTTCAGCGCCGTCCTCACCATTTTTATTTCCTGCATCGGGTTGTTCGGATTATCCGTATTATCTGCCGAAAAGCGCATTAAAGAGATCGGTATCCGGAAAGTACTGGGCGCCTCCGTAAACAGTGTTGTTACCATATTGTCCAGGGATTTTGTAAAGCTGGTGCTGATAGCCTTATTCATTTCCATTCCTGTTTCGTGGATCGCGGCCAATAAATGGTTGCAAAACTATCCCTACAAAATTACTTTGCACTGGAGCATGTTCGCCGCTGCCGGGGCATTGGTCATACTGATCGCTATTATTACCGTGAGCTTCCAGGCGATCAAAGCGGCCATGGCGAACCCGGTGAAAGCGTTGCGGAGTGAGTAGGCAATTTGAAAATTTCCTTCCTGCCGGCAGACAGGGAAAATGAGATAATTTGAAAATGGGAGGGAAAATGTGGAAATGAGAAAGTGTGAGGATGTGAAGATATGAAAATACCCGCCTGGATTTGTACTATAGCTGATGCGGTAGGTATATAGTTAGGGGGTTGTACTATAGAACCGTCCCTCTCCGGGAAGGGAGAGGGATAAGAGCCTGCCCGACTGCGGCATTCAGGCGGGGGTGAGGCTTGAAAGTGCGGAAATATGAAAATGAGGGACCACGGAGGCATAAAGGCACGGAGTTACACAAAGAAAATGTGAGAATGGACACTGATACCTCAAAGCAGATGCTTCGCTCACGAAAATAATTCATTATTACCCACCAGTTATTTGTTCGCTCAGAATGACAAGAAAAAACAGTGGACAGTGGACGATGGATAATGGACAATAAACCACAAACTATAAACCATAAACCTCAAACCATAAATGATTTTCTTCCCATTCTCCATCGTCAACTATCCATTGCTGACTGCTGATACCTGACTGCTGACAGCTCACAGCCCACAATCCCGCCATTATACAGCAGTTATCGCCAGATCAGCGAACCGCTGCAGGCGATGCCATTGGAACTGCTGCCGGGCTTCCTTAACCACATCGCCCCGCTGTTTTCATTGTCGAGGTCATATAGCTTTCCATCGGCAGGGATCACAATGATATACCCAAATTTACCACCGGTGGTAACCACCCACGAACCATCCGGGTAATCATGATCGCTCCAGGGAGTACCTTTTTTTGTAGCACCGGTAAAAGCAATATACTTACCATCGGGCGAAAAGACAGGCCTTTGTTCTCCGTCATAATCAATCGAGTCAAATGTAGCGGCAGTAGTGATCTGCTGCAGGTTACTGCCATCGCTGTCGCACATCCAAAGGTGTTTGCTATTGCGGAAAACAAATTTCGTTCCCTGCGGATTGATCGTGAGGAAACTACTGCCTGCCGGTAATGTGAGTACCTTGGGCGCCGTTGCATATCCATCATTGGGACTGCAGCGATAAACCCCATTCCCGATCCTGAAATAAAGCGTATTATCGGCTGCCCATACGGGTATTCCATGATCCAGGAAACTGACGCCTTCCACCTCCCAGCCGCTGACCAATTCTCCATTAGTTGCATCAAGAATAACAATGGGCAGGTCGGAAAAATGCTGGGCGTCAACAGCCACATACTTTTCATTGGGAGAGAGATGCCCATAGGTAGTTCCAATGTCCTCCCATTCGAAATTGAAATCGCGGAGATTATTTGCCGCTTTGAACATCATTGTAACTGATATTGACGGCGTTCTCCCGTATAACAAAACGGCGTTCATCAAAATTAAACGTACCTTCTACATCCATCATCAGCAGTATCTTTTTGTTATCCCAGGAAATATCAAAGGCATCGAAGCGGGAAGAGGCAGGTCCCATTTTCATCATTTCTTCCCGGTAGTCGCCCGTGCTTAATGTATAAGAACCCGCATCTCCTGCAAAAAACCAATAAAGCGTGCCCGGCAGGTTGCCCGGTGTATTTCCACCGTTATTGCCGCTATCGTTTTTCCTGCAGGCAAATAACAAAACCAGGCAGCACAGGCATATGCTTTTTATCATCTTTATATTCATCATTCTCATTTTTACAGGTCAAAGCTACCTGGGCTTACCAACGCAACCAATCGCAGGAAATGATTATTTTCAACTACTGGTTTTCAGGTAAATGACAGCTCACCTCATCAAGGGTCAGATACAAAGAGGGACTATTAAATTCCCGTCAGGTAATTTTCTTTTGCTGTATCTTTATCGCATCCCCTGCAGGCAAATATTTGCTGCAAGCCTGCAAAAGGATGTAAGTTTCCGTTCAAACAGGTTGAAAAGTATTTAAATGTTCAGGCACCAGGGCAAAACAAGAACACTAAGTCATAATCTTAAAATCGCCTCTCTTTTATCTTTTATTGCCGGCGTTGTTAACGTGATCGGTTTTTTAACTGTCAAAAGACTCACCACCAACGTCACCGGTCATTTTGCCTATTTAATGGAAGAAGTGATCCAATTGAACTGGTTACAGGGAATCGTTTATTTCCTTTATATTATCTTTTTCTTCCTGGGCTCTTTTACTTCCAATCTTATTATCGAATCGGTTTCCAGGAAAAGCGAGCGTTACATGTATGCCGTTCCTATTCTTATTGAATGCATGATACTGCTTACCATCGGCGGTATGAACGCCCGGTTAATTTCCCGGCACCCCGATAGCATTGCATTTGGGCTGCTGTTTGCCATGGGGCTGCAGAATTCACTGGTGACTACCATTTCCAATGCCACGGTGCGCACTACACATTTAACCGGCTTGTTTACCGACCTGGGTATTGAGCTGTCTCAAATGTTTTTTTATAAATCCAAAGAGCATCGGAGCAAGCTTATTTCATCGGTTAAACTGCGCCTTTCAATCATCACCTTTTTTTTTGCAGGTGGTCTTGCCGGCGGACTATTGTATCCCCGGCTTGGAATTTCGGTACTTACTTACACCGCCCTGATCCTTTTGCTGGGGTTGATTTACGACAGCATCAAGTTCAGGCTGATACTACTGAGAAGGAAGATCATAAGGTAAGGTAGAGGGTGGAAGGCGGGGGGTGGAAGGGATAAGGCGAAGGGGATAGGTTTCAGATTTCGGTTTGCGGGCTGTATGTGGTAGTTCCTGCCTTACACCCTTTACTCTTCACCCTTTGTTGCCATTGATACCTCATACCTTACACCTGATACCTCACACCCTTCACCTTTCGCCTCACACCTTTTCCCCTTTTTCCGTAGGTTTGCGCCCGTTTGTATGGCGACTACTCCACCCAATATTGATCTACGGCTTACTATCTCTTATCAACAGATATTAAAGATCTCGCTGCCTATATCAGCCTCTTTACTGGTGCCCCAAATCAATTTTATTACCAACAATATTTTTCTTTCGGGGCTGGGTGAAAGGGAATTAGGCGCCGCAGGCATAACCGGCGTATTCTACCTGATCTTCGCCTGCATTGGCATGGGACTGAACAATGGATTGCAATCTCTGATTTCCAGGCGTGCGGGCGAAAACCGTATAGAGGAAATAGGAAAGATATTCTCGCAGGGTGTGATCATTTCCATCGCTGTTGCAGCTTTGGGCATTGCTCTTACCTATTTGCTGGCGCCGGTAGTTTTCCGCTATACCATCCATTCGCAGGAAACCTACGACATGTGTGTACACTTTTTGAAGGTACGTATATGGGGACTTCCGTTCTTATACCTGTACCAGATGCGAAACGCCCTGCTGGTAGGCACCAACCAAAGCAAATACCTGGTGGTGGGCACTGTTGCCGAAGCGGTCACGAATGTTTTTTTTGACTACTCGCTGATATACGGGCATTTTGGATTACCGGCGCTTGGCTTCAACGGCGCCGCTTATGCATCCATCATCGCCGAATTTATGGGCATGTTCGTTGTGTTTGCCATTATCCATTTTAAAAAATTCCACCATTCCTTTTCCCTGTATAAACATTTCCGGTTCAATAAAAGCGTGTCGAAGCTGGTACTGGGCTACTCCTCTCCTCTTATCATGCAATACGCCATCAGCATTATAAGCTGGGAATTTTTTTACCTGCTGATAGAACACAAGGGCGAAAGAGATCTCGCCATATCGAATACCATGCGGAATATTTTTGGCTTTTTCGGCGTATTTACCTGGGCGTTCGCAGCCACCAGCAACACCATGGTGAGCAATATCATCGGGCAGGGACAAAAGGAAAAGGTAATTCCGCTCATTCATAAAATTGTACGCATCAGCGCGGGACTGGCCATCGGGGCATGCATCATCCTTAATCTTTTTCCGCATTTCTTTTTATCTGTGTATGGCAGAGGCGAAGATTTTATTGAGGCCGCCATACCCATTCTAAGGGTCGTTTCAACAGCCCTGATATTGATGTCGTTTTCTACTGTTTGGCTGAACGCGGTAACCGGAACCGGCAATACAAAGATCAACCTGGGCATTGAAGCCGTGGCTATAGTGCTGTATTGCGTGTACGCTTACATTGTACTGGAAAAGCTCAACCTGCCCACCGCATGGGGCTGGGCCGCTGAATGGTTGTACTGGAGCACCATGTTCATTTTTTCCTACCTGTATATTAAAAGCGGCAGGTGGAAGAAAAAGGTGATATGATCGTATATGCCCCGATCAGGCCCTTCCGCTTGAATGAATATAGCTGGTCAGTTCATTGTTAAAATCTTTTTCCTTCAGCAACTGTTCCAGCGTTATATGCATGCGGTAACGCCAGTAATGTCTCGGTATGGCAGGCACATTGATCCTTTCATCCACGGGATTTTCCCGTCTTATTTTGTTATCAATGCCCATCAGATCCTGTAGCTGAAAAATGCTCCACATGGCAGGCGAATACAGGTGTTGTATGATGACCGCCTTATCTATCCACGATTCGCAATAAAAAGGCGCTAACCCCGGGTGCTGCATTTCATGATTGAAGAACCGTTGTGTTTTACCACGATCCTCCTCCCACCAGCCGCGAATAGTGCTCATATCATGTGTAGAGGGAGTGATCACAGAAAGATAGGGCGCTTGTTCGGGCTTAAAAAATTCCACGCCCGGCTGCTTGGGCATGCGTTGTATCTCCAGACTTAGCAGGCCCAGTTGGCGCATGATCTCCGGTACACAGTCAGGAACCATCCCCAGGTCTTCGCCGCACACCAGCATATGGGTGGCTTTTTTCAAAGCAGGCAATATATGCATCGCCTGCCTGGCCCACAATGCATCCTGCCGGCGATAAAAATAATCTATGTACAGTTGCATGAAATGGTATTGCTCATGCGCGCCCAGGAAACGGAAATTTGAAGTTTTCTCCATATCTATCCGGAAATGAAACTGCTGTCCCTGACTTCCCTCTACTTCAAATAGAAGAATATTTGAAATAAGCTCGTACAATGCATCCCGCACGATTCCATGCTCTTCCGTATTTTCAAAAACTGCAAAATAAGCCTCAACCTGTCTTTGTGTAGCAAAAGCTTCTTTCAGGGCATAGGTTCCATCTCCATTTTCTTCCAGGTAGTTCTTCAACAATATTTTCTTTTCGCCCGGCAGCTCATTCAACACATCATCTGATATATAAGGCGTGCAGAAACGGCTGTAATCAAAGCTGATGCCACGTTGTGCAAATTCATTGATGTGCACCGGAACAGCAGGAACAAAATGCCCCATTACGCCTTCCACAGCATGAACCGGTATGCTCCATATCCTGAAAAAGCCCAGTATATGGTCGATACGGAAAGCATCGAAATAGTAACTCATTTGCCTGAAGCGCCGGTGCCACCATTCAAATCCATCCAGTTCCATCTGTTTCCAGTTGTACGTAGGGAACCCCCAGTTTTGCCCTCTTACTGCAAACGCGTCAGGAGGTGCACCCGCCTGCATATCCAGGTGGAACAAAGCAGGCTCCATCCATGCGTCACAGCTATGCGGACTTACACCGATAGCAATATCTCCCTTTAATACCACTCCTTTTTTATGCGCATACTCTACAGCGTCCTTCAATTGCACATGCAAATGATATTGAACAAAATAGTATATGCCTATACCATCCGGGGTCTTAACACCGGGTGCAGCCAGCTTTTCTACCGCTTTTGCATCGTATACCGAAAGCTGCTTCCATTGATTAAAATCGGCAGTTTTGTGTTTATCGCGCAGGTAACTATATACCACATACGGGGTCAGCCACTTTTTATTTTCCCCGAAAAAAGCAAGGAAATCTTCATTCGCGAAGAAACTTTCTTTTTGCGCCTTGTACAATTCTCTTACCAGCTTCCATTTATAATTCAGTACCGCTTCGTAATCCACTTCGGCAAGCTGGTTCAGCTCCTTTCTTTTTTTATTCAGCGCACGCAATACAGCCGCGTCTTCCTTCCCGGCAACGATCTCTATATTCAGGTACAAAGGATGCAGCGCGAACGCAGAGATGGCATTGTATGGATAAGAATCCCGCCAGGAATAAGTAGCAATGGTATCGTTTACGGGTAACAGCTGTATCAATTTAATACCCGTTTTTTTGGCCCAATCGGCCAGCAGGCGCAGATCCGTAAATTCGCCTACCCCCAAACCGTTAGCCGACCGCAGACTAAAAACGGGTATAGCCACACCGGCTCCTCTCCAACGATCATTGGTAAAGTGCATAAAACCATCATGAAGAATGGTTAGCGCTTTTTTTGTATTGCTGCCCTGCAGCAAACGATTGTCGCCTTCCTCGTAACGCACAAAGGCTTTGGTTTTACTGTTGTACACCGCATATTTATAAGCAACCGGAAAGCTGACCTTTGAAAGATTCCCCTTCACTGTCCACCAATGCCCTTCCCTGCTCATCCACAACGGCTGATCAATATTCCACTTACCCAACTGGGGCACACTGCCCAGCAGGCAAACCACTTCATTCTTTGCCAGTAACGGTGCTTTTACTTTAAATACATGTGTATTGCCCTTGTAAGGCTGTGGTTTAACCGGTGATTTCTGCACCGGCAATAACACATTTCTGAAGGGGGCGGTATACAATGCATTTTCTGCCTGCCCGGCAAAATTCCAGGTATCTGTTACAAAAATTTCCCCGGTGGTTATTTTACCAAGATCAATCATTTTGGCATCATCCCATTCTGCATTGACCTCGCCACTTTTATCTTTAAGAAGATAATTATACTGAATAACATCAGGAATATCTGGTGCCGTATTGTCAAGCTCAAGATCGTAGCTCCAGAAAAATTCATTAAGGTAATTCATTGCCACCGGCACGCCTGCCTCACCTGATCCAAGCTGTGGAATGTTTCCTGACAGTAACAACGATTGCCCGAACCGGGTGCCGAAGCGGATGTTAAAATGAATTTTTATCATAACGTGAACCTACAGCTTTGTAAAGAAAAAAGAGCCGAAACCGGACAAAAATAGTGTCAAAGGGGAAAATTTCCCATTCGTCCTTATAAAACAACTAAATTCATCATTATATTTGCGCCAAATAAACTTTAAGGCATGGACAATACTAAAAACAAATCGACTTTTTTATATTGGATTTTATTTCTCGCCAGTGTGGTTTCTTTCTTTTTAGTATATGCGTTTGCGGGTAATTACATTACCGTAACACTGCCTTTCATCTGCTACTTTTTTGCCAGGGCGCTGGATATTATTTAACCTGTTGGCTACTGTGAATGAATGCCTCCGATTATTACGAAGAAAAAACCAGGTTTTACACTGCTGCTGTTGAAAGTATCAAACAAAAAATATTTCTTTCTTCTGTACTGAGACTGGTCAGCTTTGGTGCTGTTTTGATTACCGCTTATTATTATTTCAGCCGGCACAGCCCGCTACTCCTCATTTTATCTTTTTTATTTGCAGCATTGTTTATTTTTTTGGTTAGAAGAGCATTTGCGCTGAATGACAAAAAAGCGCTGCTCGGGAGATTACTGTTTATCAACGAAAACGAAGCCGGCATTATAACCGGGAGCCTCAACAGGCTGGACGACGGGAGTATTTTTAATAACGGCGCAGGCTACACTGCCGACCTGGATATTTTTGGAAAGGGCTCTCTTTATCATTTACTCAACCGTTGCAGCACGGCACATGGAAAAGAAAGATTAAGTACATTATTGCGCCAGCCTCTACCGGATGCAGGCGAAATAACCCAACGGCAGCAGGCAGTAAAAGAGCTGGCTGAACAGCCTGACAAAAGACAGGAGCTTACCGCTTACGGGCTATTGAATGAGGAAGAGGAAGGAAACCTGCACAGCGTAACTGCCTGGCTCAGCGCTCCTCCCCGGCTGTACAGGAAAAGATGGCTGCAGGTGGCGCGATGGGTAACCCCGTTGTACAACATTCCCTGCTTATTGCTATACATCGCCAACGGCAATGTAACATGGTTGCTGGCAGGTGTAGGCACGGGATGGCTGATCACCGGGATATATGCCAAATACATTCACGGGCAACACCAGTTGCTGAGCAAAAAGCAGGCTGTATTAAAGCAATATGCCAACATCCTGCAAAGCTTTGGCGGCATTGAGGCGGGGGCATCTGTTTTGCTGAAAGATTTAAAGCAGTCTGCCGGTAAGGCCGGCGGAGCGATCAGGAGCCTTTCGGGCTTATCGTCCATGTTCGATCAAAGGCTCAACCTGCTGGTCAACCTCTTTTTAAACAGCATTCTATTGTATGACCTTCAATGTATTCTTTCACTTGAAAAATGGAAAGAAAAACATACGCGTCAATTTTCGGAGTGGCTGTATACTGTAGGTGATATTGAGTGCCTGAATGCGCTGGCTACTTTTGCATACAACAACCCGGGATTTGCCTACCCGGTGATAAAAAGCGATGCGCCTGTTTTCATTAAAGCCACACAACTTGCTCACCCGCTTATTGCAGAGAAAGAAAGGGTTGCCAATGATTTTGAAACCGGGGAAAAGGAAAAATTATTGCTGGTCACCGGCTCCAACATGTCGGGCAAAACCACTTTTTTGCGTACGCTGGGAGTCAATCTTATACTGGCCCAATGCGGAGCGCCTGTTTGCGCCACATCGTTTTCCTGCTGTCCCATGGATGTTCTTACTTCCATCAGGGTAAGCGATTCGTTGCAGGAGCATACTTCGTATTTTATGGCAGAGTTAAAAAAGCTGCATTCCATTATACAGGAATTACAAAACGGGAAACCTGCCCTGGTATTGATCGATGAAATACTGCGGGGAACCAACTCCGAAGACAAAACACATGGATCCGAAGCATTCATCCAACAACTGATCCGGTACAACTGCATCACACTTTTCGCAACGCACGATCTCATGCTTTCCGGGCTGGAAAAAGATTACCCAGGCGTGATCAGCAACTACTGTTTTGAAAGTGTCATCCGCGATGGCAACCTGTACTTCGACTATACGTTGCAGAAAGGCATCGCCAAAAACAGGAACGCTTCGTTTTTAATGAAGAAGATGGGGATCATTGGTTAAAAAGCAGTCATGTTTTTACATGGAAATGCTGCTGTATATCATCTATCAGTATTGTCCGGGAAAAGATAAAGGGTGGTCGGCCTCGGAAAAATGGCGTTAAGAAAATTGGCTTGGACGGCGCCAAAAGAAAAACACCATATGCTACAGTTAGGAAGTGCAATTAGCTCAGAAGTCGCACCACTACTGGG
>JAHBTL010000013.1 GCA_019638615.1 Chitinophagaceae bacterium
AGTGGGCCATGCCGTAACTTTTAATGAAATTCAATACAGCACTGGCTTTGGTCATTTCGGTTAACATTTTAACCGGATAACAATGTTTCAAATATTACCTTAGCTTTTTGCATTGTATGATTCATACCACCAAGGGAATTGTATTAAGAACTGTTGCCTACGGCGAAACATCGGTAATTGTATCGGTGTACACCGAGCTATACGGTTTGCAGTCGTACCTGGTAAATGGCGTGCGAAGCAATAAAAAATCGCACACAAAAGGAAACCTTTTTCAGCCGGCTTCCATTGTTGACATGGAAGTGTACCACAACGAATTTAAAAACCTTCAACGCATTAAAGAAATCCGGTGGCACTATATATACCAACAGGTATTATTTGACGTACACAAAAATGCCGTTATCCTGTTTATGACAGAACTGTTGCAAAAGACCATTCGCCAGCCGGAGCACAACCCTAACCTGTACAGTTTTATTGAAGATGCTTATATTGAACTCGACAAGGCCAACAAAAAGGTAGTATCCAATTATCCTTTATTTTTTTTGCTCCATCTTACCGCTTTTTTTGGATTTAATCTCCGCGACAACTACTCACCCGAAAACCAGGTACTTGATTTGAAAGAAGGAAATTTTGTAAAAGAAAATCCTGTTCATCCTTATTATATCGACTCCGCTAAGGGATTCCAGGTTTCACAGCTGCTCAAGGCAATGCATCCCAGTGACCTCGAACATATATCTCTAAACAACAATATAAAAAGACAGCTTACAGAATCACTTCTTCTTTTTTATTCGCTCCATATCCAGGAATTTGGAACGCTGAAATCCCTCCCCATCTTACAGGAAGTATTGAGTTAATACTTGTTTTTTTCAGGTGATCTGTTTGTAAACATATTTCGTTATTTTTGGAAACAATTGTCCTGAAAAGGATTCTAATATATATTGTTACGGAATTTGTGTGTTTGTATTAAAAGTATTGAATACGTCCATCATATTTCAATATAACTTATTCTGAATTAACCGGTTATGTACTTTCCAGTATACCGGCTTGTTTAACAGGTCATCCATTTTTAATTCGGGATGTTCATTGTCAGGATAATAGTGTGTTTATTCCTTCCTTAACAATATTTCCTTTGCCAGGCTATTTTTAACTATTTAATGTTTGAGTATATATGGGTTGCAGTAGTTGTGGCACTAATTCGGGCGGAAAACCGAACGGATGTAAAAGTAATGGAGGATGCAGTACAGGTGGTTGTAACAGGATGAACGTTCACGATTGGTTGACAAATTTGCCTGTGGCAGATACTGATACTATTTGCCGGATTGTGGAGGTTTCCTTCAATAATGGAAGCAGGAAGGATTTTTTCAGGAATACCACAGTACACTGGTATGAAAAAGGTGATATGGTAGCGGTAGAAGGTGTAAGTGGTTTCGACACCGGCGAGGTAAGTCTTAGCGGGGAACTCGTAAGGCTGCAAATGAAAAAAAAGGGGATAGACGAAAATAACCCTGAAATCAAGAAAATACTGAGGCGGGCCGGAGACCGTGACCTGGAGCTAATGAAACAGAACAAAAGCCGCGAACCACAGGCTTTGATGCGGGCAAGGTCGATCGCCAGGCAGTTAAAGCTGGAAATGAAGCTGTCGGAGGTAGAATTCCAGGCAGATGGAAGGAAAGCAACCTTTTTTTATACTGCTGACGGAAGGGTTGACTTCAGGGAACTGATAAAAGCATACGCATCGGAATTTAAGGTAAAGGTGGAAATGAAACAGATCGGCACCCGCCAGGAAGCCGCAAAAGTGGGAGGCATTGGCAGTTGCGGGCGCGAGTTATGCTGCAGCACCTGGCTCACCAGCTTCAAAAGTGTTACTACCATAGCAGCGCGTTATCAAAATCTCAGCATCAATCAAACCAAATTAAGCGGGCAATGCGGCCGCCTGAAATGTTGTTTGAATTATGAGCTGGATACTTATCTCGATGCCCTGCAGGGATTTCCCGACAATGCCGATCTGCTGGAAACGGTAAAAGGCAACGCACTGCTTATAAAGAAAGACATCTTCAGAAGCATGATGTGGTATACATTGCCGGATAGCAATAAGCAATATGCCCTTTCCATTACAACTGTTCGAAAAATAAAGAGCATGAACATGAAGGGACAGAAAGCTGAAACGCTCGAAAGCGAAGAGATCGTGAGCAACAAACCCAAGGAAATTGAGCCTGAATTTGTAGATGTAGTTGGGCAGATAAGCCTTCGTACATTAGAAAGGAATGACAAAAAGCGCAAGTTCAGCAAAGGGAAAGATCAAAGACCCGAACAGAAAGAGAATAAGGATAGGGTGCAGAGCAATCCCAGGCAACCCAACACGCCATTGCAACGCCCGCAGCAACGTGGCGCCGATCCGCGCAGGGATAAGAACAAGGGAAACGGACATCGCGACCGCGATAATAACCGTGGAGGAGGAAACCAGCCACCCCGCGACAATAAACCTAAAACCAATTAGGCTCCGGCAGGTTTTATCTTATACCCTTTCCAACCATACCAGGCTACTATTATAAAGCAAAGCAGGGGAACAATATAGGAATGCGCTGTGCCTTTTTCAGCAAGCAAACCCATTACAAAAGGCATTAAGGCACCGCCTACTATCGACATGATCTGGAAGGAAGAAGCCTTCTTTGTGTGGCCCCCCAGGTCTTTTACCCCTAATGCAAAAATGGTAGGGAACATGATTGATTCAAAAAAGAAAACAGCCATCAGCGAATACACAGATAGCCAGTTGCTTCCCCACACCACAACCGCGCAAAGCACAATATTGATCAACGCGAAAATCATTAATAAAATATTAGGTGCTATTTTCCTCATTAACGCTGTACCTACAAAGCGCCCCGCAGTAAAAAGTGCCAGGCTGATAGAAAGCAGGTAAGCAGCTTTTGCATTATCTATTCCTACTTTTGCCTCAGCGCAATAGTTAATAAAAAGCGCGGCTATACCCACCTGCGCCGCCACATAAAAAAACTGGGCAATCACGCCATATACAAAATGGCTATGCTGAAAAAGTGGCTTTTGCTGATCAACGCTTTTCCCGGGTAATTGATCAACCAGATCATCTCCTGTTCTTGATTCCTTTATTTCGGGCAGATAGGTGCGCCAGAACAAAAACGCGATAAACAAAACCACGATAGCGATAATAACATATACCATTTTAACGGAATCCAGGCTACCGGCATCGTTAGATGATGACTCGCCAAAAAATACTTTGGCAGCTATAATTGGCCCAATGAAAGACCCAACTCCGTTAAAACACTGCGATAAATTAAGGCGAAACTCAGAAGTTTCCGGCTTACCCAAAACAGTTACATACGGGTTAGCTGCCGTTTCCAGGCAGGTGAGTCCCGAAGCTAAAACAAAAAGAGCTCCCAGGAAAAAATTGAAGCTTCCGGCCTGGGCAGAGGGGAAAAACAGGAAAGCGCCTAATGCATATAACAAAAGTCCGAGTATAATGCCTTTTTTATACCCATACCTGTTCATAAATAATCCAGCAGGCAAAGCAATTAAAAAATAAGCACCAAAGTAAGCCGCCTGAAGCAGGGTTGATCTTGCCTTGGTTACATTCAACGCTTCCTGGAAATGTTTATTCAGCACGTCCAGCAGCCCATATGCCAGTCCCCACAAAAAAAACAGGCTGGTAACAAGAATGAACGGGAACAGGTAACTTTTTGATCCGTTAGAGTTTACAGCAGTTGGGGCTGTGGTTGAATGTAATGCCATGCAATCTGTTTAAATGCTTTGTAAAAATTATTATCCTATAACGACCTGTCTAGATGCGTATACCCGCCATCCACATAAATAATCTGGCCGGTAGTATGGCTGGAACGATCGCTTAACAGGAACACTGTCATATCAGCGATCTCCTGCGCGGTGGTCATTCTTTTTTCAAATGGAATTTTAGCAACGATCTGCGCCAGCTTCTCTTGAGGGTTCGGCAAACTGTTGATCCAGTTCTCATATAACGGGGTCCATACTTCCGCAGGCAGTACGGTGTTAACCCGAATAGAATAGGGCAACAACTCTACCGCCCATTCTCTTGTTAATGCATTAATAGCACCTTTTGAAGCGGCATATCCTGAGGTATTTCCCTGTCCCGTGGTAGCTACCTTTGAACCGATATTCACGATGTTGCCTTTTACTTTTTTCAGGTAAGGCAGTGCATAATGTGCAAGATTATAATAATGGCTCAGGTTCTTATGCAGCGATTGAAAAAATTTTTCGGGAGAGCCGTTCTCCAATCCTACCCCATCGTTCATACCGGCATTATTCACCAGCCCATCGATCCTTCCATACTTTTCAGCGGCAAAATTGATCACGTCCTGGCATACCTGTGCCACAGAAAGCTCCGCGGTAAAATAACTGGCTTTTCCGCCTGTTTTAATAATTTCATCAACAATTTTAATATTGTCTTCTTTTCCGCGGCCGACCACTACCACAATACCGCCCTCCGCTGCAATTGTTTTGCTGATAGCGGCGCCAATTCCTTTCGCGCCTCCTGTAACTATAAATACTTTGCTTGCCAGGTTAAGATTCATATTCGTTTTGTTTTTATAAAGTAAAAGCGGCTAAGAGACGCGGCTTATACCCTTATACGCTTTTAAAAAATCATAAGCTATAAAACTGTATGGCATTCCCTCCAAATACTTTTTCTCTCTCCTCTTCCGGATAGTTTTCCATGTATTTTTCCAGGAGGCTTTTCCATTGCACATACATGCCCGATACCAATATAACAGGCCAATCGCTGCCAAACATCACCCTGTCGGTACCAAATGCTTCAAACACCACATCAAGATAGGGATAAAAATCACCGGCACTCCATTCTTTCCAGACAGCTTCCGTAAATAAGCCGGAAAGCTTGCAACAGACATTGGGCTGAGCAGCGATTTCCTTCATCAGCTTTGCCCATTCGTTTATTTCCCTGTTCCTTATATCTGGCTTGGCGCAGTGGTCAATCACCAGTTTTTGGTCGGGGTACAGCGATATAAACTTCAGGGCAGGTTTCAACTGGTAATGATAGATCAGCACATCATAAGTATATCCAAAGTTTTTCAGCGCGGTAACTCCTCTTTGAAAATCGTCACGCAAAAAAAACTCCGGCGGCTCGGCCTGCAATATATGCCTGTATCCTTTTATAATGGAATACGACGAAAAATGCTGCAGGCGTTCTTCTATATCAGGTGCTTTAAGGTCTATCCAGCCTACCACTCCCTTAATAATGGGATGTGTCTTTGCCAGTTCTGTTAAAAACCTTGTTTCCAGCTCCGACTGATCTGCCTGCACAGCCACACACCCATCCACACCATTGCGTTTAAGGGTAGGCGCTATTGTTTCAGGCAGATAATCCTGCTGCAATACTTTCATATCGTCCATCCAGGCATCCCGCTTTCGGTCGTATTTCCAGAAATGAACATGGGAGTCTATTATAGTCATAAGTGATATGTGGTAAGTGGTATGTAGTTATTATTTATGAGTTAAATTGTTTTTCAACAGGACACGATAATCCTACAAGAATTTTTGTTACCTCGCTACAAAGAAAAATCAATTCATCCATTTTTCCCTTGTTTACATACGATAAACGTTCTGCCAAATAGCACATCGATTTTACTTCATTGCAAGAGTTTCTTGAAATGTTTAAAAATCTTATGAAATCCTTCTTACTTCTCGAATCAAAGCCTTCGGCACCGATATTGCAGCAGAACGCACCTGACTTCTGAAATCAAAATCATTAACAGACTTAAATGTCATGTAAACTTCTACTGCAAGATCCTGGGCTTTTTGCCAGGCAATTAATCTTCAAATCTTACAATTGGTGTATTCATAGCCATATAGCTAGCTTACTTTGTCTTATCACTTTATGTACGGTAAAAACTGCTCTGCCAAAAACCTGTTGCCTTCTTCATTCATATGAACGCCATCGGAAGTCAGCACTCCCGAATACTTATTTTCAGGGTTGTGCTGATCGATATAGCTTACCATATTTTTACGCAGGTCCAGCAACCCTACATTTTTATTCTTTGCGATATTTCTTATTATCTCGGCATACTTGTTCAAATCGCCATCGAGTTCATTCACATTGTCCTTTTTCTCTCCTATTACAGTAGGCGTGCATATTACTACTTTTGCACCGGCTGCCTGGATTTTATCAATCAGCCTGTTATAAAATTTTTCAAACTTATCAGCGTCAGTACCGGTACCATGTGTTCTTTTATGCCATACATCGTTAATGCCTATATAAACAAAAACCAGATCGGGCTTTTTAGAAAGCACATCCTCTTCCAGCCGCAGGTATAAATCATATACTTTATTGCCTCCTATACCGGCACCAATCAAATCAAACTGGTTCGATTTTCCCGTTTTGGCAAGCGTTTGCTGTAATACGGTAATGTATCCCTGGGGACTCACCCCTGCCTGGGTAATGGAGTCTCCAAAAAAAATTACTTTCTTTTTTTGCATAACAGTAAACGCAGATAAAAGTACCAGCAGTAACCCCGGAAAAATTACAAGTAACCGTTTCATATGCTAAGGGTAAAAATATTTATGTAAGCTCGAAAATTTTGTCCATCAAAACCCATTTTTCCCCCGGCTTTGCCCAGGGTAATTCCTGCTGAAAGGTCCACATAAAATTTTCCCATTCCTGCACCCTCGGATCAGCAGCGTCAGAAGCAGCTTTTCTTTCAAATGAAAAGTCGTCTTTCACTTCCATGATCATAAACAACCGGTTACCGGTATTGTATATATCCATACCCGTTATCCCGTCAGCTTTTATTCTTTCAAGTATATCGGGCCATACATTTTTGTGTATTTCTTTATACGCTTCAATAACAGCGGGGTCATTCTTTAAATCTACGGTAAGGCAGTATCGTTTCATGCAAGCTTTTTTAATAATCATTATCCTTTCCAGGGCACAAGCGTTTGCTTCGCCTGTCCCAATCCATCTATACCAAGTTCTACCACATCGCCAGCCTTCAGGTAAACCGGTTCGGGTTTTTGCCCGAGTCCTACTCCTGCAGGCGTGCCGGTAGTAATAATATCGCCCGGCAGCAGGCTCATAAACTGGCTTAAGTAAGATACCAGGAAAGGAATTTTAAAGATGAGATTTTTAGTATTACCGTCCTGCATGGTTTTACCATTTACGGTAAGCCATAACCGAAGGTTGTCCACATCGCCGATCTCATCTTTGGTAGCCAGCCAGGGTCCCAGTGGCGCAAAAGTATCGCAGCTTTTTCCTTTTACCCATTGCCCGCTTCTTTCCAGTTGAAATGCCCGCTCGCTGTAATCATTGTGGAGCAAATAACCGGCAACATAATCCATCGCATCCTTTTCTTCAACATACGATGCTTTTTTACCAATTACTACTGCCAGCTCTACTTCCCAATCGGTTTTCACGCTGTTTTTGGGAATAGTAATATCATCTTCCGGCCCAACAATAGCGCTGGTAGCTTTAAAAAAAATAATAGGTTCTGCCGGGAGCTGCATATTGCTTTCCGCGGCATGGTCAGAATAGTTCAAACCAATACAAATCAGTTTGGATGGACGAACGATGGGGGCTCCAAGCCTTTCCGCATTGCTGACTACCGGCGCCTTGGCAGCATTGCCGCTAAGCCATTTGCCCAGGCGATCCGGACCGTTTGTTTCAAAAAACTGCTCGGTATAATCTTCCCCGAATGCAGATACATCAAGGCGCTTTCCGTCTTGCAATACAATACCCGGCTTTTCTTTTCCAGCCTGACCAAATCGAATTAATTTCATAAAATGTATGCCTTTTTTGAATGGACTAAACTACTTCCATTTTTCATGCGCACCAAACCAATTTTTTGCAATCGTTTGCCGTGCTAACACACATTAGTGCTAATTTTAAGGGAGAACTGCCTTTCATGAACAAACAAAATGCTCCCAGGATAAGAATTGTAACGGCCGCCAGCCTTTTTGACGGACATGACGCCGCCATTAATATTATGCGGAGGTTGTTGCAGCAAAAGGGTGCGGAAGTGATACACCTGGGCCACAACCGGTCGGTACACGAAATTGTTGAATGCGCTATTGAAGAAGACGCACATGCCGTTGCAGTTACCAGTTACCAGGGCGGGCATATGGAATTTTTCAGGTACATGAAAGACCTGCTGCAGGAAAGCGGGTGCGGCCATATTAAAATTTTTGGAGGCGGTGGCGGAACTATTCTGCCACACGAGGCTGAAACGCTTCACCAGTATGGCATCAATCGTATTTATAGCCCAGACGATGGGAGGAAAATGGGGCTTGAAGGGATGATACAGGATGTAATAACCCAATGCACCGATACCCGTAATTATGATGAAGCGATTAACAAATGGGGCGATGCATTGCCACTGAATGAACTAAAAGATATAAGGGTCGTTGCAAGGGCTATTTCGCTGGCCGAAAACGGTGATATATATGATACCCTGCTACAAAAGTTGCAACGGGGCAGGCAGGAAGCGATCATTCCCGTTGTTGGTATTACAGGAACCGGTGGAGCCGGCAAATCTTCGGTTACTGATGAACTGGTCAGGAGGTATCTGCAGGCTTTTCCGGCAAAAACAATTGCTGTTATTTCTGTTGATCCCAGCAAAAGAAAAACAGGAGGCGCTTTACTGGGCGACCGCATACGCATGAACGCGGTATCAAATTCCAGGGTATACATGCGGTCGTTGGCTACCAGAGAGGATAACACATCCGTAAGCAAGTCTGCAAAAGCAGCTATTGATATCTGTAAAAAAGCCGGCTACGATTGTATTATACTTGAAACTGCCGGCACCGGGCAAAGCGATGTAAGCATTACCGAATACAGCGATATCTGCATGTATGTAATGACCCCGGAATATGGGGCGGCCTCTCAGCTTGAAAAAATAAACATGCTGGATTATGCCGATATCATTGCTATTAACAAAGCAGACAAGCCGGGCGCAGATGATGCGTTGAATGATGTGAGAAAGCAATACAAACGAAACCACCAGTTGTTTTCAGCAACGCCGGAACAATTACCTGTTATAAGCATGTGCGCAAACAAGTTTAATGACGCAGGGGTAAACAGTCTTTTTCAATTATTGCTGGAAACAATAAAAAACAGATTGCAGCTACCGTGGCTACACGAAGCTGAAACATTTAATAACATGTTACAGCAACCGCAAAAAAATGAAACTATTATACCGGCTGACAGGGTAAGATATTTAAGTGAGATCAGTAAATGTGTACGTGATTATAACAGTTGGGTAACAGAGCAAAGCAAAACGGCCTCGCAACTCTACCAGCTTAACGGCGCAATAGAAATACTTAAAAACAAATGATATGAAAAACACCGCTAAACAGTACCAGCAATGGCTGGCAGTACTTAAAAAGAGCATAGACCAGTCAAGGCTGCAAACTTCATTGCAGGCAAACAAGAACCTGATAATATTGTATTGGTATATCGGCAAGCAGATTGAACAAAAGATGGACATTGAAAACTGGGGAGCAAAAATTATATCTTCTCTGTCAGGCGATCTCAACAAAGCATTTCCGGAATTGGAAGGATTTTCTGAAAAAAACCTGCTGTATATGAAACAGTTTGCAGTTGCATATCCATATTTCTTAATTACGCAGCAAGCTGCTGCGCAAATACAACAAAAAGGAAAAAACCAAATTACGCAGCAGCTTGCTGCGCAATTTGGCAATACCCAATGGCATGTAACAAATGAAGCATTAGTGAGTATTCCATGTGGACATCACATTTACCTGATGGACAAGATAGAAGACCATGACCAACGGGTATGGTATGTAAAAAAAACCATTGAAAACAACTGGAGCCGGTCGGTTCTAAAATACCAGGTAGATACTGATTTATATCAACGACAGGAGAAAGCGAAAAAAATAAACAACTTTCATCTTACACTACCGAAAGCCCAAAGCGATTTGGCCAACCAGATATTAAAAGATCCTTACAAATTCGGATTCATCCAGCTCGGAGAACAAATTACGGAATTTGAGCTCGAACAGCAGATCATAAAGCACATTGAGGAGTTCCTCATTGAATTAGGCGCAGGCTTCGCCTTTGTAGGAAGGCAGATCAAAATGCGGGTAGGAGGAAAATTCAGGAAGCTTGACTTATTATTCTATCATCTTTATTTGAGATGTTTTATAGTGATTGATTTAAAGATGGATGAGTTTCAATGGGAAGATACCGGTCAAATGAATGGTTATCTGAACGTAGTAAATAAAAAATTTAAACGGTCCGAAGACAATGCAACTATCGGTATTATTTTATGCGGAGCAAAAGATAATGTGGATGTAGATTTCGCATTGCAAAACATTAATCATCCGATAGGTGTAAGCGAGTATCAATATATTAAATCGTTGCCCAAATCGTTAAAAGACAATCTTCCTTCTGCAAAGCAATTGCAGCAGGAAGTTCAAAAAATAATACGCGGCAGGCGTACTAAAAAACAATGATCATGTTGTATACCGAACTTGAAGAGAAATATACATCGCTGCAAAACAAATTAGATCCGGAGCTGCAAAAGCTGCTGGGTGAATGGAAACAACTGCAGGAGAAATACGGTAAGGAGGTATTTGAATATACGGTACGCGGCAAAGTCATCAGGCAGGATATGGCAACAACATCGCTGAGCGGCACTTCCATTAAAAAAGTGATGTTACCTAAATACAATGATTGGGGTGATATCCTGCGCTGGCAATTGCAGGAAAATGTGCCGGGCTCATTTCCGTATACCGCCGGCGTTTTTGAGCTGAAGCGGCAGGGAGAAGATCCGACAAGAATGTTCGCTGGTGAAGGAGGCCCCGAAAGAACCAATAAACGCTTCCATTATGTATCTGCCGGACAACAGGCAAAAAGATTATCAACCGCTTTTGACAGCGTAACGCTGTATGGACAAGATCCTGCCTACCGACCCGACATTTATGGTAAGATTGGCAATGCCGGTGTAAGCATCGCTACACTGGATGACGCGAAAAAGCTGTACAGCGGATTTGATCTTTGCGACCCGCATACCTCGGTGAGCATGACCATTAATGGCCCTGCACCAATCATACTGGCATTTTATATGAATGCCGCCATAGACCAGCTTTGCGAGAAATGGATAAAAGAGCACAAACAGGAACACAAAGCAGCATCGCGCAAAAAAGAAAAATTTTCCGGTAATGAAATACCCTTTTACAACGACACCACATCTCCCGACATTATACCGACAGGTAATGATCAACTGGGGCTTGCCTTACTTGGCATTAGCGGAGAGGAAGTTGTACCGCCTGGTATATATGAGCAACTGAAAGCTTCGGCGCTGCAACAGGTAAGAGGCACCGTGCAGGCAGATATCCTGAAAGAAGACCAGGCACAGAATACCTGCATTTTTTCTACCGAGTTCGCATTGAAATTAATGGGTGATGTACAGGAATATTTCATCCGAAACTCAGTAAAGAATTTTTACAGCGTAAGCATCAGCGGCTATCACATAGCAGAAGCAGGAGCCAATCCTATTACACAACTGGCTTTTACACTGGCAAATGGCTTTACGTATGTAGAATATTACCTGAGCCGCGGGATGCATATTGACGATTTCGCACCCAATCTCTCTTTCTTTTTCAGTAACGGCATGGATCCGGAATACAGTGTAATTGGCAGGGTTGCACGGCGCATATGGGCCAAAGTGATGAAACACAAGTACAATGGCAATGAACGTTCTCAAAAGCTGAAATATCACATACAAACCAGCGGGCGCAGTCTGCATGCCCAGGAAATTGATTTTAACGACATCCGCACAACACTCCAGGCCTTGTATGCTATTTACGATAACTGCAATTCTTTACATACCAACGCGTACGACGAAGCCATTACTACTCCTACGGAAGAAAGTGTACGAAGGGCGATGGCAATACAACTTATTATCAACCGGGAGTTGGGCACTACCCAAACAGAAAACTTTATGCAGGGTTCCTTTGCACTGGAAGAGCTGACGGACCTGGTAGAAGAGGCTGTGCTAAAAGAGTTTGACCGGATTTCAGACAGAGGTGGCGTTCTGGGTGCTATGGAAAGAATGTACCAGCGTAATAAAATACAGGAAGAAAGCCTGCATTACGAACATCTGAAACATACCGGCGAACTTCCGGTAATAGGGGTGAACACATTTTTAAGCAGCAAGGGAAGCCCGTTAATTACACCCGGGCAGGTAATCCGAAGCACTGAAGCCGAAAAGAAGCAACAGATTAAAAATGTATTACAGTTTCAAAAGGTAAATGAAACAAAAGGCAAAGAATCTTTAAAAACACTCAAAGAGGTAGCTTCACAAGGTGGAAACATTTTTGCCGAATTAATGAATACTGTTAAATATTGCTCGCTTGGGCAAATTACCCACACCCTATATGAAGCGGGAGGACAGTATCGAAGAAATATGTAACAAGGGCAAAAAATCAATACTTAAGAAAAGCATCGTACAACATCTGCATGTAAGCTTTTCCGTTAGTGAGGCTGGTATCGGAAGCTTTTTTTCCGCTTCCCTGCAGAAGCTGTTGAGCCCGGTTATCAAAAATGATCGTATCGACAGGTGTCAGCCATCCAAAACCATCGTCAAAAGTATAGAACGCGAACTGTTGTCGTTGCGGCAATAAGAGATCATTACTCCATCTAAATACATCTGCAGGTATGCCCAACTGCCTGGTAAGTGTAGCGGCTATATCGGTTTGGGAACCCAATGTAGTTATCTTCACCCCTCTGTACTCCTCCTTTAAGGCCTCACCAAAAAATAGCAATGGAATATGATAACGGGCAGGCTCATCAAATTTCCTGTTTTTCGGCAAAACATGTCCATGATCTGCCACCAGTACAAATAAGGTATGCTTATACCATTCTGAACTTTTAACCGAATCGAGTAATACACCCAGCGACTGATCGGTAAAATAACAGGCATTTTTAAATTTCTCTTCAAGACTATCCCCTCTAAATACCGGCTCTATGGGTACGGTAAAAGGCTCATGGCTGCTCGAAGTAATTATGTATGAAAAAAAGGGCTGAGAAAACGTTTTACTCTCTCTTGCAAATTTTTCAAAAAGAGACAGGTCGTCCACCCCCCATTTATTGAATTGCCTTGCGTCTGAAAAATCACTTTTTCCTATAATGCGATCGAAGCCTGCATGATAAGCGATGGTGTTGAATCTGCCAAAGGCAAGTTCACCCCCGTAGTAAAAATTATTCTGGTATCCTTTTTTCCTGCATGCAAGAGATAAAAAAGGAAGGTGTTCAATTTTATCGGGCTGATAAATAATACTGGTTTGTGGCTGGGCCGGAAAACCGCTGAGCAATGCAATAATACCCTGGTCGGTACGCACGCCACTTGAATAAATATTAGTAAAAAATAAGCCATCGTCAATCAATCGACTTAATACCGGGGTAATACCACTATCGCCTCCCAACTGCTTTACAACATCGGCAGTAAAACTTTCCAGTTGAATAAAAACGATGTTAGGAGCCGGCTCTTTTAATACGCTTACCGTTGAGTCGTGCCCGGGAAAGCTGTATAATTGGTGCACCAATGCAGTTGCCTTTTCTTCCGGTAAATACGAATAAATATTAGTATGGCCGTGATTGCTGTTTTCAGATATACTTTTAAACAGGTGCCAGGCAGTATTTACTGCTGCGTGATTAGCTACCGGAAATGAACAAAAATAGGCAGTGCTTTCATTAACTGGTATTTGCTGTACACCTCCCCGTATACTGATTACAATCACTGCCGCTACCGCCAGCATGCTGATCGAAAAATATATTTTCCCGGTATTACGAAAATCCCAACCCGCAACGGGGGCAATTAATAATCTGTAAAGCAGCCAGGCGATCATACCCTGGGCAACCATTATTATGATCAACAAAAAAAGGGGAGCCGATTGGATTGTTTCAAATGCTTCCGCAGGATGGGCCAACATTGTTATGGCCCGGTAGTTTAATTTAACACCCCAGTTTTCATATAGCCCCAAATCACCGCCGGAAATAATAACGGTAAGTACTACCAATACCAATACGTACCACTTTATAAATTTTTTAAACACCGGATAAGCAGTGAAATACTGTATACCCAGACATAAAAATGGCAACAGGGCAAAGTATCCTGCCAGCGACAGGTCGAGCTGTAACCCATGCCAGAAGCTCTCTGCTCCCCGTGCAAACCCCGCTTCCGAAAATGCGCCGGAGTAATAAAGCACAAATGCAAGTCGCTGAACAAAAAAAAACAGTAACCAAAAAATATAATGGCCTATAAAAAACTGAAGAATATTTTTTTTACGGGGCTTTGCCGAAAGGGTAACCATAACTCGCTTGCTGTTATAGATCAGCAGCGCAATTTAAGGGTATTTATACAAGAATGTCAAAGATGTTATTTGCTTTCACTTTTCATAAGACTGCCATTCTGTGAACCCGGTATAAGTATCCTTTTGCCTTCTTCAGCCGTTCAAATTTCTTAACAGTAGCTGCTTTGCGTATCTTTGCAGCTTGATGCAGGCGGCAAAAAAGCAAAATATAAGGCATTTAAGCCTGGAGGAACTCCAGAGCTATTTTGAGCGTTCAGGAGATAAAAAGTTCAGAGCCAGGCAGGTATATGAGTGGTTATGGCAAAAACATGCACACAGCTTCGATGCAATGACCAGCCTGGGCAAAGAGCTCCGTAACAAACTTTCCGGTGATTTTGACTTACCTTCCCTTACGGTTGACGCCTCCCAATACTCTGCAGACGGCACCATTAAAAGCAGGTTCAGAACGGCAGACGGACACCTGGTGGAAGGTGTTTTGATCCCCACTGAAACAAGGCAAACAGCCTGTGTATCTTCGCAAATCGGGTGCAGCCTGAGTTGTAAATTTTGCGCTACCGGCTATATGGACAGGAAGCGCAACCTGCACTATGATGAGATATACGACGAAGTAGTACATATTAACCAGCAAGCCGAAGGCACTTATCAGAAAAAACTCAGCAATATCGTTTTTATGGGGATGGGAGAACCGCTGCTGAACTATAAAAATGTATTAAAGGCTATTGAAAGAATCTCTTCACCTGATGGTTTAGGCATGAGCCCACGGCGTATTACTGTATCAACCGCCGGAGTTGCCAAAATGATCAGACAACTGGGTGATGACGAAGTAAAATTTAAACTTGCGCTTTCACTGCATGCCGCAAACGATCAAAAAAGGCATGAAATAATGCCGATCAATGATACAAATAATATCAAATCGCTCATAGAAGCACTCAATTATTTCTACCGGAAAACGGGCAATGAAATAACGCTGGAATATATTCTCTTCAAGGACTTCAACGACTCCATACAGGACGCCGGTGAGCTGACCAAAATATACAGGCAGATACCCGCAGACCTGGTGAACATTATAGAATACAACCCCATTGAACTGGCTTCGTTTTCAAAGCCGGATGAAGCTACAACGGAACTATTTATGCAACACCTTGAAAAGAACAGGGTGAATGCCAGATTGAGAAGAAGCAGGGGAAAAGATATTGATGCAGCCTGCGGGCAGTTGGCAAATAAGGATACTATACATTAACTATACTTTTTATTACTGTTGTAAAACAGCAAGTTTTATGAGCAAAAAACCTTTTGACAAGTTCATTAACAAGGAAAGCGGCGCGAAAAAGAAAGAACGCATCCGCCAGGAAAAACGAAAAGCCAGGGCAGAGAAAAATGCCTACTTTGAAGAACAGAAACGTTTGGCATGGGAAAAAAGAAAAGCGGGAAGTAGCAGCCAGCGGTCAGCGATCAGCGGTCAGCGATCAGCAGTCAGCGATCAGCATTCAGCGATCAGCATTCAGTCAACAGCTAATGAGAAAAGGCCGGCTTTAAAAAATCAAAGATCAATAACAGAAGCAGTCCCAAAATCTCAAATCTCAAACCTGCCTGCCGGCAGGCAAGGTCAGAAATCTGATTCCGCAACTGCGGGATCAGATAATGAAATGCCCCTCAACAAATTCATTGCCTGGAGCGGCGTTTGTGGCAGAAGGGAAGCTGCTGATTTAATAAAAGCAGGAAAGGTGTTGGTAAATGGTCAGGTCATTACTGAGCCCCCGCACCGGGTTAGTCAGCAGGATAATATAAGAGTAAACGGGAAAAAAATTGTTCTTCAAAAAAACCTGGTATACATCTTATTAAACAAACCCAAAGATTATATCACCACAATGGATGATCCTGAAGGAAGGAAAACCGTAATGGATTTGGTAAAGAAGGCTACCAGCGAGCGGGTATTCCCCGTGGGCAGGCTTGACAGGAATACCACCGGTGTAATGCTATTGACAAACGATGGCGAACTGGCTCAGCGACTGACGCATCCGAAATACGAAGTAAAAAAAATATACGAAGTGCGGGTAGACCAGCCTGTTACCAAACAACAGTTAGACACTATTGCCGGCGGACTTACGCTGGAAGACGGATTTATTCAGCCGGATGCTGTAGCGTATGCAGACAGCAAAGACAAAAGCGTAATTGGTATAGAAATACATAGCGGGCGCAATCGCATTGTACGCCGCATTTTTGAACACCTGGGCTTTAAAGTAAAAAATCTCGACCGGGTGATGTATGGCATCTTTACCAAGAAAAACGTGGACCGTGGCAAGTGGCGCTTCCTTACCGAAAAGGAAATACGCCTGCTCAAACACCTGAACACCTCATTCGGGAATAAAAAATCTTCACGATAAGTGCAAAAGAACAAAGTAGAAGTCCTGGTAGAAACCGAACATTTTATTGCCGTTAATAAACCATCAGGGCTCTTATCGATTCCGGCACGGGAAGGCAACGAAACTTCTCTTAAAGATATATTAGCAGAAAAATCCGGTCAGGTATGGACTGTTCACCGGCTGGATAAAGATACCAGCGGCGTTATTGTATTTGCTAAAAGTGAGCAGTCTCACAAATATTTATCAGGATTGTTTGAGGGAAGATCTGTTGAAAAATATTATACAGGAATTGTTCATGGGACGCCGGCAAATAACAAGGGAAGCATTGATGCTGCTCTCATGGAGCACCCTGCAAAAAAAGGAATAATGGTAACTAATAAAAGGGGGAAACCGGCACTTACCGATTATGAAGTAGTGGAGTGCTTTGGAAGTTTTTCCTTAATGAAGTTTCGTATCCATACCGGCAGAACGCACCAGATACGAGTGCACATGAAGCATATAGGCCATCCCATTGTGTGTGACGCTGTTTATGGCAATGGTGAATCCGTATTACTCTCTTCCATTAAGAAAAAATTCAATCTCTCTAAAAAAGAAGAGGAGGAACGCCCTTTGTTTAACCGGCTGGCATTACATGCCGAAAGGCTGGAATTTATTGACGAGCAAAACACCCAACATATCCTGGAAGCTCTATTGCCCAAAGACATGAGAGCGTTGTTGCAGCAATTGAAAAAGTGGAAGGCACATTAGGAAGGATAGTTCAACTCCTGATGGAACGCAGAAAAAGCAACTGAGAAATAAAATTTATTCTCCCAATAATTTTGCCAGGCTGATCACCATGTAAGTCATATTGTTATTTAATCCTCCATGCTACTCCAAAATCTATATGCTTAGACTCCCATTTATACCTGCTTCCCATGTTGCTGATATTCGAAAGCCCCTGAGTAAATCGTCCATATATCCCACAAATACCCAAATTAGCCTGCACCCCTCCTATCAAACTTGTTTCAGCATTCTTAAATGCACTAACACCGTCTTTTCTCAGATTTTCATCCCTGAAAAAAACAACACCTACCTGTGGGCCTGCCAATACACTCACCCATGGAATGATATCGTAGCGCAATAACAATGGTACATTTAAATATGCCATCCTTATTTTGGTATTTGCACCTATTCTACCAGCATCGTTCTTGTAATATTTATCAAAGTCGTTCGCCTTGATATAGTTGTATTGTACCCCTGATACTTCAGGTTGGAATTTGAATCTTTTTGTAATAGCATAATTAGCCCAGCCTCCAATAGAATAGCCTATATTCATTTTGTTTGCTAAGCCATTCCCGATCGCTGTTGAATAGTTAAGATCAACTTTTACACCATATTGCCAGTTTTGTGCCCGGCCAACACTAGAGGCGAAAAGCAATGATACAACAATGGCGGTAAGCTTTGAAACCTGCATCATACTATTTTGATTTTACAAAGCAATAATATTCAGCAAGGTTGTTAGCATATTGTTATTATGGCTTATTCATTTATCTTTCTATATCAACATTATTTTTTCCCCTACGAAAATTCATGCAGTTGTATAAAAAAGAAAAAGCCCGCAACAGGGAGCTTTATTTCAATGATTGGAGCTGAATAATTTAAGGGTGGTTATGCGCCCTTTCATTATACTGCGAGCAGCTTATCACATTCTTTCAACAGTTTACTTTTATTAATAGCAGCAGTTCCCACTTCTTCACAAACAAGTCCCCCGGCGATATTTGCTATCTCCGCCATCAGCCGAACATTTTTTGTGGCAGCGTACACCAGCGAAGCCACTGCTATTACCGTATCACCGGCGCCGCTTACATCGGCAATGCTCCGGACATGCGACGGTACAATGAATGCATCATTATCGTATTGGCAAAAGACTCCTTTTTCAGATAAGGTGATAAATGAAATGCGGTGTTGCAGCTTTTCGTGCAAAGCATTGTGTATGCTTCGCAAAAGTTTTTCATCTATTGTAGTATATAAAATATTTAATGCTTCCGTTGCTTCCTTCAGGTTGGGCTTGAATATATCAGCATGTTTATAATTAAAAAAATTCTTCCGTTTCGGATCTATTGCCGTAATTATATTGTTGCGTCTGCAAAGGTCAATTATCTTTTGCACCACCAGTTCTGTAAGAACACCCTTATTATAATCTTCAAGTATTACAACCTGTGGTTTTTCCTGTGCTATATAATGCTGAACGGCCAATATCAGCCTGTTCTCATCTTCATACCCAAGGTCGGCAGTTACCTCGTTATCAAGCCGCATCATTTGCTGGTTGCGGGCTATAACACGTATTTTATTGGTAGTAACTCTTTTTGTGCTCTGTAAAAGAAAGGAGGTATGAATGCCATTTTGTTCGAACATTGTTTTAAGCTCAGCGCCTTCATCATCATTACCGGTAACAGATATTATTGACGCATGAGCTCCCAGGGCTGCAATATTAAGCGCTACATTTCCGGCCCCGCCTATCCTATACTCCTTTTTATCAACTGCTACAACAGGCACCGGCGCTTCGGGCGAAATCCGGTCAACCTTTCCCCACATGTAAGTATCAAGCATTACATCGCCAACAATACCCACCTTGATATTGTTAAATGATTCAAACAATGCTTTGATATCCTTCATGTCGTTTAATTGAAGCGATAAAGTAAAGAAGGATTTTTCGATTGGAAAATTTTAGAAAGAGGATTTTTTAACCCCTATTTCTTTGTTTCTGGTTTTGGATACGCAGTATTTAGCCCGGTAATTACTTCGCCGGTTATATCAAAAGCTGCATCCTGGTATAAAAAGATATTGGCATTACGGGAGTAAGAAAAAATATAGGTATACCCTTTTTCCTTGCTATATCCCGTGAGGTAATCGTTGATCTTCTTAAATATATCATCCCGCATAATCATGGCTTCCTGCTGAACTTCCTGCTCTATTTTCCGGCGCCTGCTTTCCAGTTCCTGCAATTGCTGGTCATATTCCCTTTTAAAAGATTCTGCTTCCGCCTGCGTAATGGCATTTCCTTTTTTTAGAAATTCAATTCTCCTGTTGTCCAGTTGTTGATACGCGCCATTCAATTGCCTGTCCAGTCCATCCTTTTTTTTCTCGAACGCTTCCATCTTAACCTTATAAAATTCAAATTTCGCATCAATCGAGTCAAGGTCTACATAAGCGATACGAAGTGGTTTGATAGTAGAGGTATCACCTGCCGGGCGCTCAGTTACAGGAGCTTTTGCATTGCCGGTGTTAGTCCGTTGCTGGTAAAACAGCACACCTGTCAGCAGTAATGCAACAACGCTTAAAACAAGGGATAGATACTTCATGAATACTTTTTTGCAAATTATGGAAATATGTACAAGTCAAAACGCTTTTAGAAAACAGTTAACACCCCTGTCGGGGTGCTTACACCAAAAAAAAGGAGCAGAAGTTTTTACTTCCACTCCTTATACAATATTTCATTTAGCTATTCTTCATCGTCGAAACTCATTGCTTCGCGCGTGGTCTGCAACAACTCATATTCCTCTTTACTACCCACTACCATATTCTCAAACTCACGCAAGCCGGTTCCGGCAGGTATCGGGTGACCGGTAATCACATTTTCTTTCAATCCCAGCATATCATCCGTTTTACCCTGTATAGCGGCAGAGCTCAGTACTTTGGTCGTTTCCTGGAACGAAGCCGCCGATATCCAGCTATGTGTGCCCAAAGATGCTTTGGTAATACCCAGCAATACCGGTTTGGAAGTTGCCGGATTGGCATCGCGGTATTCCGCCAGCTTTTTGTCATTTCTTCTGAGTATGGAGTTCTCTTCACGCAATTCGCGTAAGCTAACGATCTGCCCCGCGCGAAGTTTGCCCGATTCACCAGGATCGGTAACAACCTTCTTGTCGAATATCCAGTCGTTCTCTTCAATGAACTCAAACCTGTCTTCCAGGTCCTCCTCCAGGAACTTGGTATCGCCGGGCTCAACAATTTCAACTTTCTTCATCATTTGCCTAACGATCACCTCAATATGCTTATCGTTAATGCGCACACCCTGCAAGCGGTATACTTCCTGGATTTCATTTACCACATATTCCTGAACGGCGTAAGGACCCTTGATGTTAAGAATATCCGCAGGAGCTGTCTGACCATCAGATAATGATGTTCCGGCTCTTACAAAGTCGCCATCCTGTACAAGGATCTGCCTTGTTAACGGAACAAGGTACTTTTTCACTACTCCATCCTTCGCTTCAATTACGATTTCGCGGTTACCACGTTTTACAGCACCAAAGGTTACCACGCCGTCTATCTCAGATACGATTGCAGGATTACCCGGGTTACGCGCTTCAAATAATTCTGTTACACGTGGCAGACCACCGGTGATATCGCGCAATTTGCCTAATACACGGGGGATTTTTACCAGCACTTGTCCTGCTCTCACTTCTTCTGCCTCATCAACCACAATGTGTGATCCTACAGGAAGGTTGTAGTTTTTAATCTCTTTGCCTTCCACCAGCATCATCGGTATTTTTGTCTTATCCTTTGTTTCTATTACTACTTTTTCACGGTGCCCGGTTTGCTCGTCAGCCTCTTCGCGGAAAGTAATGCCTTCCAGTACATTTTCAAATTTCACATTACCAGCCTGTTCAGATATAATTACGTTGTTGAATGGATCCCACGAACAAATTACATCTCCTTTATTGATATGCTGACCATCCTTCACCATTAAGGTGGCACCATAAGGTATATTATTGGTAATCAATAAACGGTCATTCTTCACATCAACAATCCTCAACTCACCTGTCCGTCCAATAACTATCTGAACTTTTTCACCATCGTTACCGTCTGCTGTTACTGTACGTAACCCATCGAATTGCACGGTACCGTCAAACTTGGCAGCAAGTTGCGAATCAACCGTAGCCGACCCGGCCACACCACCCACGTGGAAGGTACGAAGCGTTAACTGCGTACCAGGCTCACCGATTGACTGTGCGGCGATGATGCCAACGGCATCCCCTTTCTGGGCAAGATACCCGGTAGCCAGGTTCAGTCCGTAACATTTTACACACACGCCGCGTTTGCTTTCGCAGGTCAATACAGAGCGGATCTCCACAGTTTCGATACCACTCTCTTCTATTCTCCTTGCGATGTCTTCATTAATATGCTCACCTGCCGCTACGATCAACTCATCAGTTTGAGGATCGTATACATCATGTACGGAAGTACGTCCCTGGATACGATCGAATAAAGGCTCAACAATATCCTCATTGTCTTTTAACGCACTGATAGCGATACCACGCAATGTTCCGCAATCTTCATCATTAATTACCACATCCTGCGCCACGTCGACCAAACGACGGGTTAAGTAACCTGCATCAGCCGTTTTTAACGCAGTATCGGCAAGACCTTTACGCGCACCGTGCGTGGAGATGAAGTATTCCAATACATTCAATCCATCTTTAAAGTTGGACAGAATCGGGTTTTCAATAATTTCAGAACCGGTAGAACCGCTTTTACGCGGCTTAGCCATCAAACCCCTGATACCTGCCAACTGCTTTACCTGTTGCTTGCTGCCACGGGCGCCGGAATCGAGCATCATATATACAGAGTTAAAGCCCTGTTTATCTGTTGCCATTTCACGGATCAAAGTTTCAGTTACACGGGTATCGACGCGTGACCATATATCAATGATCTGGTTGTAACGCTCGTTATTGGTAATAAGGCCCATGTTATAGTTGTCCCATACTTCCCTTACTTCATCAGAAGCAGATTCAACCAGTTCCTGTTTAATTTGAGGAATAACAAGGTCATTGATATTGAACGACAAACCACCACGGAAGGCAGTACGGAAACCTAACTGCTTGATATCATCCAGGAACTTGGCGGTTTTAGGAACATTGGTGATCTTAATGATATCGCCAATGATTTCCCTGAGCGATTTTTTAGTAAGCAATGCATTTACAAAGCCTACTTCTTCAGGTACATATTGATTGAATATAACACGCCCTACTGTTGTTTCAATCAGCTTCCTCTCAAGCGTGCCATTGTCTTTGCGAACATTGGCTTTCACTTTTATCGGCGCATGCAAGTCTACCTTACCCTCATTATAAGCAATAATCACCTCTTCAGAATTGTAAAAAGCTTTTCCTTCGCCTTTTATTTTTTCTGTTTCAGTTGATTTTTTCCCTTTTGAAATATAGTACAATCCCAATACCATGTCCTGTGAAGGCAGGGTAATCGGCGTACCGTTCTGCGGATTCAGAATGTTATGCGAGGAAAGCATCAGCAACTGTGCTTCCAGTATAGCCGCACTGCTCAACGGCACATGCACCGCCATCTGGTCACCGTCGAAGTCGGCGTTGAACGCAGAACATACCAGCGGGTGCAGCTGTATCGCTTTACCTTCTACCAATCGGGGTTGAAATGCCTGTATAGATAACCTGTGCAGCGTTGGGGCACGGTTCAGCATCACCGGGTGTCCTTTCAATATATTTTCGAGGATATCCCAAACAACTGACTCCTTACGGTCTACCAGTTTCCTGGCGCTTTTTACCGTTTTTACGATACCTCTTTCAATGAGCTTACGGATGATAAATGGCTTGAACAATTCTGCCGCCATATCTTTTGGTAATCCGCACTCATGCAATTTCAATTCAGGGCCAACCACAATTACAGAACGTCCGGAATAGTCAACGCGTTTACCCAACAGGTTCTGACGGAAACGCCCCTGCTTACCCTTCAACACATCACTCAGTGATTTCAATGCGCGTCCACCCTCTGCTTTAACAGCATTCGATTTACGCGAATTGTCAAACAGTGAATCGATCGCTTCCTGCAACATGCGTTTTTCGTTACGCAATATCACTTCAGGAGCTTTGATCTCCAGCAAACGTTTCAAACGGTTGTTGCGGATAATCACACGACGATACAGATCGTTCAGGTCAGACGATGCAAAACGACCGCCATCCAATGGAACCAGCGGACGCAATTCCGGTGGAATAACAGGTATATATTGCATTACCATCCACTCCGGGCGGTTTTCAATCCTGCCATTGGCATCGCGGAACGATTCTACCACGCTCAGCCTCTTCAACGCATCCGCTTTGCGCTGTTGCGAAGTTTCGGTAGCGGCGGCATTGCGCAGGTCATAGCTCAACTGGTCGAGGTCTACTCTTGCCAGCATTGCCTGGATAGCTTCCGCCCCCATTTTGGCAATAAATTTCTGCGGATCATCATCCGGCAGGTATTGATTGTCTTTAGGAAGATTTTCTAATATTTCAAGGTATTCTTCTTCGGTAATAAGGTCGCCCATCTTCAGGTTACGGTCTTCACGTACACCTGGCTGTATTACCACGTACCTTTCGTAGTAAACAATGCTCTCCATTTTTTTGGAGCTGATACCCAGCAAGTAACCGATCTTATTAGGAAGGCTTTTAAAATACCAGATATGCACAACCGGTACAACCAGCTTGATATGTCCCATGCGCTCACGACGCACTTTCTTTTCGGTTACTTCCACACCGCAACGATCGCACACAATACCCTTATAACGGATACGCTTATACTTTCCACAGGCGCATTCGTAATCTTTTACAGGTCCAAAAATTCTTTCGCAAAACAAACCGTCTCTTTCCGGTTTGTATGTACGATAATTTATGGTCTCAGGCTTCAAAACCTCACCATAAGATCTTTCCAGTATGGCATCGGGCGATGCTAAACTGATTGTGATCTTTGAAAAATTTGATTTGGGACGATTGTCTTTTTTGATAGCCATAATCTTATTTAAGATTTTTAATTTGACATTTGAGATGCTGATTTATTCAAATCGCTTTAGAACTTATCAGCATTTTTTGTTTACCAACTTCATATCTCTTATCATCTTCTGTTGCGTCGCACTCTTGTACTTTCTGTTCTCTATTCAATAATTCAGTCAATAATAAAAGCTGTTGCCAAAGTCCCTCCTTTGGTCCCGATAGCTATCGGGAGAGGAAGCTGTCTTCTTTATTCAAACTTCAACTCCAATCCCAGTCCCCTCAACTCATGCACCAATACATTGAATGATTCCGGTAATCCGGCTCTCGGAATATTATCCCCTTTCACGATTGATTCATACGTTTTTGCACGACCGATGATATCATCCGATTTAAGCGTAAGCAGTTCCTGCAGGATGTTGGATGCACCGTATGCTTCCAGCGCCCATACTTCCATTTCACCAAAACGCTGTCCACCGAACTGCGCTTTACCACCCAGCGGCTGCTGTGTGATCAGACTGTACGGCCCGATAGAACGCGCGTGCATCTTGTCGTCTACCATGTGGTGCAGTTTGATCATGTAAATGATGCCTACGGTTGCCTTCTGGTCGAAACGCTCACCGGTTTCACCATCATAGAGATAAGTGTGACCGAATGAAGGTAATCCTGCCTTATCAATATAATCAGCAATTTCTTCAGTAGAAGCTCCGTCAAAAATCGGCGTAGCGAATTTTACGCCCAGCTTTTCTGCAGCCCATCCTAATACTGTTTCGTAAATCTGTCCGAGGTTCATACGACTGGGTACTCCCAACGGATTCAGCACGATATCAACCGGGGTTCCATCTTCCAGGAACGGCATATCTTCCGCACGTACGATCTTCGCTACAATACCTTTGTTTCCGTGACGACCCGCCATTTTATCCCCCACTTTCAACTTACGCTTTACAGCAAGGTATACTTTGGCGAGCTTCAATACACCTGCAGGCAATTCATCACCTATAGAGATGTTGAATTTCTCTCTTTTATATCTTCCCAGCTCTTCGTTGAACTTGATATTATAGTTGTGCAGCAGGATGTTGATCTGGTTATCTACATGTGCATCGCCTGTCCAGCCCAAAGGATTGATGTTCTGGTAATCGAGCGCTGCAAGGTTTTTAGCATTGAACTTAGCGCTCTTACCGATCTGCATTTCACCAAAGTTATTGGTTACACCGGCAGAGGATTTGTCTTTCAACAATACCTGCAGTTTGCTGATCAATACATCCAGCAGGTCTTTTTCATTCTGCTCATGCACTTTTTCGAGCTTATCAATCGCGGCTTTTTCACGAACCTTGGCATTCTTATCTTTTTTAGCGCGCTGGAAAAGCTTTTTATCTATCACCACACCTTCTGTTCCGCTCGGAGCTTTCAATGAAGCATCCTTCGCATCGCCCGCTTTATCGCCAAAGATGGCGCGCAACAGCTTTTCTTCCGGTGTAGGATCGCTTTCACCTTTAGGAGTAATTTTCCCGATGATGATATCACCTTCTTTTACCTGCGCACCTATACGGATAATGCCATTCTGATCCAGGTCTTTGGTAGCTTCTTCCGATACGTTTGGAATATCCGGGGTCAGCTCTTCTTCACCCAGCTTGGTATCACGCACTTCCAGCTCATATTCAGAAATATGGATAGAAGTAAAGAGGTCTTCTTTGGCAACTTTTTCGCTGATCACGATCGCATCTTCGAAATTGTACCCTTTCCATGGCATGAACGCTACTTTCAGGTTGCGTCCCAATGCCAGCTCTCCATCTTTGGTAGCATATCCTTCAGTGAGGAAATCACCGTTCTTCACTCTTTGTCCTTTCTTAACGGCAGGACGCAGGTTGATACAGGTTTCCTGGTTGGTCTTCATAAACTTCGTAAGCCTGTATATCTTCAGATCATCTTCAAAGCTTACCAGTTTTTGCGCCTCATCTCTTTCGTAGCGCACATGAATTTCGTTGGCATCCACAAACTCTACCACGCCTTCGCCATCCGCATGTATTTGTATACGTGCGTCACGTGCAGCTTTGCCTTCCAACCCGGTACCCACAAAAGGCGCCTGGGGAACGATCAAAGGAACTGCCTGGCGCTGCATGTTAGATCCCATCAGTGCACGGTTGGCATCGTCATGCTCCAGGAACGGAATTAACGATGCGCTCAATCCCACGATCTGGTTAGGCGCAACGTCCATATATTCTACTTCTGTTTTTTCAAGAATAGGGAAATCGCCTGTCTGGCGCGATTTAACCTGCTCTTCCACAAACAAACCGTTGGTATCGAGAGGGGCATTCGCCTGGGCAATTTTTGCTTCATCTTCCTCTTCAGCGCTCAGGTAGGTCAGTTGTTTCATGTCTACCTTTCCTTCATTCACCTTGCGGTAAGGCGTTTCAATAAAGCCCATTTCGTTGATCTTGGCGTGAACGCACAAGGTTGAGATCAAACCGATATTTGGACCTTCAGGTGTTTCAATTGTACACAAACGGCCATAGTGAGAATAGTGCACGTCACGAACCTCGAAGCCTGCGCGCTCACGGCTCAAACCACCGGGCCCGAGTGCCGAGATACGACGTTTATGAGTGATTTCGCTCAGCGGATTGGTCTGGTCGAGGAACTGCGACAACTGTGATGTTCCGAAGAAAGAGTTGATCACAGAAGACAATGTTCTTGCGTTGATCAGGTCAACCGGGGTAAATACCTCGTTATCGCGTACATTCATTCTTTCGCGGATGGTACGGGCCATACGGGCCAAACCAACTCCGAACTGGGCAAACAACTGCTCGCCCACAGTACGAACACGGCGGTTGCTGAGATGATCAATATCATCAATCTCCGCCTTGGCATTGGTTAAACGCACCAGGTATTTGATGATCTCGATAATATCTTCTTTTGTAAGCGTTTTCTGATCCAGCGGCTGGTGCAGGTTCAGCTTACGGTTGATCTTATAGCGTCCCACTTCTCCAAGATCATAACGTTTATCGGAGAAGAAGAGTTTATCAATAATACCACGGGCAGTTTCATTATCAGGGGCATCAGCACCACGCAACTGGCGGTAAATGTGCTGAACCGCTTCCAGTTCGGAGTTAGCGCTATCCTTATTCAGTGTATTATATATAATAGCGTAATCACCGCTCACTTCTTCTTTCTGAATAAATACACCCTTCACGTCCATATCCACGATCAGATCCACTGCTTCCTGGTCCAATACGGTATCACGCTCCAACACAACCTCGTTTCTTTCAATAGACACCACCTCACCGGTATCTTCATCCACAAAATCTTCCACCCATGTTCTTAATACGCGGGCGGCCAGTCTTTTACCAATATATTTTTCAAGCGTCTTTTTGTCGGTTTTTACTTCATCGGCCATGCCAAACAATTCCAGGATGTCCTTATCGGTTTCATAACCAATAGAACGCAACAGGGTAGTTACCGGGAATTTTTTCTTACGGTCGATGTATGCATACATCACATTGTTGATATCTGTAGCAAATTCCATCCAGGCCCCTTTGAAAGGAATTACCCTTGCGGAATAGATTTTTGTGCCGTTCGGGTGCAGCGACTGACCAAAGAATACGCCGGGTGAACGATGTAACTGGGATACCACCACACGCTCCGCCCCGTTGATCACGAAAGTGCCGCGGGGAGTCATATAAGGGATATTACCCAAAAACACATCCTGCACAATGGTCTGGAAGTCAACGTGTTCCTCATCATTACAGCTCAGGCGAAGCTTGGCCTTTAAAGGGACGGCATAAGTTAAGCCGCGCTCCATACATTCCTCTATACTATAACGGGGGGGATCAATAAAATAGTCCAAAAACTCAAGTACGAAAATGTTACGGGTGTCCGTAATAGGAAAATTTTCCTTGAACACTTTAAATAATCCTTCAATATTTCTCTTGTCGGGGGTAGTTTCCAACTGGAAAAACTCTTTGAAAGACTGAATCTGGATTTCCAGAAGATCGGGGGTTTCGGCTAAATGTTTGATTTTTCCGAAATCGATCCTGCTGTTTGCAGCAACTTTTGTTGAAGACATAGTATTAAAAGCGCTTTTATTGTTTTATGACAAAATACCCTATTGGCTTTGCTTTTATTTAAAACAAAACTCATTAAAGATCAGTCACTTATAAATTCAATTGAAAAGTCAAATCGTATCAGGCCCAATTTAAGGAGTGCAAAGGTAAAGAATATAGAGTTTCTAACAAGTTTTTTTATTCATTAACAGGATATTAAAAAAATGTTGATAACTTTTTTAAATATTCGTTTTGAAGCTCTCAACTGCTGCTAAAATATCCGGGACAGCATAACCGGGGCAGGCCCCATGTTTTGTAGCTATAAAAGCCCCCATGCCACAGGCAAAGGACAGGGCGTCATTAAGCGGGGCACCCGCAATATACTTTGACAAAAAGGCTGCCAGGAAGGAGTCGCCGCTGCCAATAGTGTCAGCCACTTTAACCACAAATCCGGGATGCTCGTAAAGTTCTCCATCATCTAAAACAATAGCGCCTTTATCGCCGCATGTGGTGAGTATTGTATTCAGGTGGAATTTATCCTGTAAAGCAGCTATTATATCTTTTTCGTCCCCGTTAATACCATACCAGCCTGCCAGCAATTGCAGTTCATCATTATTTAATTTTAATATATCAGCATGCTGAAGCAGGTAATCGAGGGTTTGCTTTTCGTAATGCGGCGCCCTCAGGTTTATATCCAGTATTTTGCAGGGTGCTATTTCCAGCAGCTCACATAAAGTACGTCTTGAGGTTTCACTCCTGGCGCCGAGGCTGCCAAATATAAAATAGCGTGCACCGGATACCAGCTTTTCAATTGTCATATTGTATTCAACAAAATCCCAGGCAACCGGTTTCACTATATCGTATGTAACATGATTACCATCCACTTTAGCCAGCACACGACTGGTTTCGTGCTCATTGTCTTTTTGTATAAAGTCGCCGGTAACTTTTTTGGAAGTGAAATAATCAAACAATTCTTTTCCAAGCTCATCATCACCAATCCGGCTGATCATTGCGGTAGATACACCCAATTGATTGAGATGATACGCCACATTCATCGGCGCACCACCGGGTTGTTTGGTGCCATCGGGCAAAAAATCCCATAAAATTTCTCCGAAACATACGGCTGAATAATCGTTATTGTTCATGTAGATAATTTTAGCTATCAGCGGTCAGCTGTGAGCTATGGGCTATGGGCTTTCGGCTATCAGCTATCAGCTTCAACTGCACAATTTAGCGAAAAGATGAGATTTTTTTGCTGCGATCAAAACTAATGTAAGCCGATTCCCGGTTCAGCTTTACGATAACCCGGACTGCTCCTTTTTTCAACCAAAGAATTATTATGATGTGCAACGAAATATGATTTCTACTGCTCACTACCGGTAAAAGTGCATTGGATCTGCAACCCGTATTATATACATTTTCCATTCTTGTCAACAATTTGATTAAAACAACTGCAATGAAAACCAATATTTATATTCTTCTGCTGTTGATTGGTGTATTTACTTCCTGCAAAAAACAGAATATTGTAAAACTGCCGGAGTCGTATATCGAATACCTCAATGAAAAACAAATACTGGGCATTACCGCTGCCGGTAACGAGGTTTGGGTATTGTCTGCAACCGTGTGTGATACCTGCTCTGTACCAATTTATGTAAGTTCTGTTCCGCTGAACTACCAGCTTACCAGAATAACAGGCAATGATTATAAGGTAGATGAAAGACCACGCGTAGGGAAACCTGTAAGAGATAAAAATAATAATTTATACGCAAAAGGAATTGACTATAAAGGCATTTATAAGATCAATGGCGTTAATGATTATTCACTCGTAGTGGAAACCGGCGATTTAATGATCAATGATTTTGTTTTCGACAATAACAATCATATCTGGATATGGGGCACAACAGGTATTGGCTATTGGGATGGCAACCGGTTGGAAGTATACAACAGTTCAACTGCCGGGCTACCCACTAATATTATACATGGCATAACCGTTGATGCCAATAATAGTGTATGGGCTCCTTTGGATTATGCGGGCAATGGTGTTTTGAAGATTGATAACGGCAACCGGAGTATCGTACCCATCACCGCTATACCGGGGCTCACCTCAAACAATTACCTTTCCAACCCTGTTGCCGATGATGCAGGCAATATATGGTTCAACACCTACGCATTCACCTCTCCCAAAATTGTTAAATACGATGGCAGTAGCTGGACAATGCTGTCCGCTGATCACGATGGATATATTATCGGCAGGGATCAAAAAGGAATCGTCTGGCAAACGAGAAATAACAGCAACACTTCCCAGGGACCAACATCCCTGTATTATTTTAAGAACAACGAGTGGCAGCAGGTGAACACAGGTGAAAGCAAGGGTTATATCTATAATGTGGATGTAACCGATAACAATATTTTTATCGGCACTTCGCGGGGGTTATTGGTGAGGTAGGAGGGTTTTGAATTATATGAATGCCTACTCTCCCAATCTCACCCCGTCATATATTTCTGTAACGGCTATTACTTCATTAACCGCTTTTATATGAAGCTGATCCTCTAATGAATTATATTCTTCCAGTTCCCAGCGGTGAGCGCCATTCAGGCGGAACGTCTCAATATGTACGTGTTCGGAATCTATCAGTATATATTCTTTCAACGTGGGTATATCGCGGTATAGCATGAATTTTTCACCACGGTCGTAATTTTTGGTTGAGGGAGAAAGCACTTCAATTAGTACAACAGGATTCAGAATATTCCAGTTATCATTATTAAGTGTAGCATATTCACCACAAACAACGGATATATCCGGGTAAGTAAATAAAGTGTTTGATTCAATATGAATACGTTGGTCGCTATTATATGGTCTGCATTTCTTTCCTTTTAATTTTTGATGCAGCACGGCATATACATTTCCGGATATTCGATTATGCGGCACTTTGGAGCCCGACATGGCAAATATCTCCCCCCTGTAGTACTCATGCTTTTCAACAGCAGCCTCTTCCATCGCCAGGTATTCTTCGATGGTGAACTTTTGCCTGCCGTAGGCAACTGCAGGTTCTCTTAACTCCATATCCATGTTATAAAAATACTCATTATTTGCAGAAAAAGATTACACTATTGCATTTTACCGCAAACGTCCAACCAGAACCGTAAGGCTTTCTTTTACTTACCAGTTCAGCTCGGGTAAAAAGATGCAGGCAAAAAATATTGATGCGGGTGGGCAGGAAGAGAGGGGGAGGGTGGGGAACTGAGGGAAGGATACCCGGTGCTGGGTGTAAAACGTGAAAGTTTCGTTTCTCGTCTCACGTTTCACGACAACGCATCAACATCGTTTGAAACACCGAGCGGATAACCATTTCGTTGGCTTCAACGGAATGGTTGATACTGTCTTTTATTTTTTCTTCTTATTTCCTTTCAGTAACTTTTTCTCATCACCATCCAATTTTCGCTGTAGTTTTTTTACATCTTCGGCGGGTGGCAGATTTTCAGGTACAATGCCACGCTGGGTAAGCATATTTCGCACCGCGAGGTTATTGTCAATATGCTCTTTTTCAATTTTGTTCTGCCCTTTCAGGTCTTTGTTTTGCACATTCAGCCCGGTCATTTCGGCTGCAAGGTCTTTAGCTTTAATACTGATGGTGGGTAAAAAATCAGCAACAGGCCGGCTATCGGGTATACCCATTTTCTTTTTAAGCATTTGCGTATTAAGCCGAAATAAGGCCTGGTCGCCTTTGCTCCTGATTATTGCAAATCCCTGGCTATCCACTCCCCGTTCATACAAAATGCCCGAAAGTTGTTTTTCGGTCTGACTTAGCTTTTCTCTTGCCTTTACCCGTTCATATTCCAATAGTCTTTGCTCTACCAGTTCTGCACGGCGGGTTTGCACGGCAAAATAATTTTGGGCAAATGCTATTTCCACCTTACGGCTATCACCATTTTGAGCAATAAGGTAGCAGGCGTAGCGGGTTAAAGCAATGTCATTGATTTCTCTTTCCGTATCTGAACCAATTTCGACCATTTTCCTGACGTCGGGAAAATGGTTTTCTATTTGCTCACCTGCATTTTCACAGGCATCTTTAGCTTTTTGAATTACCTTTTCAAAGTTTTCCCATTTACTGTACCCCAGCAGAGTTTGCAATTCCCTTGCACTCCAGCATTCAACGCCTTCCAACTCAGCAGCAGCAGCTTCAAATCGTTCAAAAAGTTGTTTTATTTCTTCTGATTTCATAGCACGCTAATTTAACCTATTTATTTTTTCACACCATTTCGATAAGATATTCGAAATGATTTTTATTCTAAAAATCAATAGCAGAAATATTGTCAAAAAGTTTCGTAACAAGCATTTTACCAGGATTTAACAATTACACATACTCGCCGAATATGTATAATTTACCGCGTTGCACCCCTGTAACTTCTTTTACTATTTCCAGCTTTTCCAATAGCGGCATAAAATTATATGCCGGTTTTAACGACAATCAACAATAGCCGGCATCGTTATTTTACTTTTTTAGGAAAAACGACAATAACAGGAACTCTAATTGTTGTTTTTCTCCACCTCAAACATTCTTCCGATACCCGTTTATTGCCACATTTTAACCTCACCATTAAACCAATCTTTCCTCCAGCATATCTTTCCAAAGGATAAATCCTTTCTGATCATCGGAATAATCGTGGAGAATACGGTTGAAATTTTCCGGCGGATTTGTCAGAAAACTTTGCCGGCCCTGCTTCCTGATAGTATCCAGGTGATTATCTATTTCCTTCAGCCTTAACGGTAGTTTGGAAACTATTTTGGGAAAACGCCAAAGATAGCTGGCCTCCTCCGTATCCAAAGTTTCTAAAATGATATGGAACTGTTCAGCTCCTTCCAAAAGAAACACAAAAGAAAAAGGTTGTAATATAAATCTCACTTTCACCAAATGCCCCGCATGATTATCAGCCAGGTATCGCAAATGCCTGTGATGTTTGAATTGGGGATGCTTTAGCACGTCCTCCAGCAGCTCTTCACCTGATTCATATAAGGAATGACTTGTTTGAAGCTGCTGACCTGCATCATTTTCCCTATCAGGATTTGTCCGCCCAAACAAAGGTTTAGTGACAAACTGAAAACGAACGCCTTCAATAATTTGCCGGCCTATCTTTTTAATATCTTCTGAACTTGCAAATTGAGAGACTAATTGTCCATTTTCTGCTTCTGCGTATATAGCTACATTAATATGCTTAGATTTTATAGCCTTGATAAAATATGGTTTTAGCACTTCAAATTCAGGGCGGATATCATTATGCTCAATTTCAAATTCAATTTGAAGATTCAATTCGGTGGCTGTGTAGGTAAAAGCAATGCTGCCATACCTGAACTCTAATGACTCTATGGCGACATTTACTTGCCGGTCAATCGTTACAACAGTATTTCTTTCAGGAGGAGCATCACTTTCTTCAACAGGGTCATCAAATAAATTCGCCTGCTTTTCCAATTTTCTGTAATACACGTTTCTTTTTAAAAACATCTTATTGAGATAGTCAACCTTAATATCACGGTAGTCATATATAACCGGTGTAATTTCTGATCGCTGTACCCTGCCAATATACTGTATTAATTTGCCTTCAAAAGAGAAAGGATATACCAGGAACAGACAGGAAGTATTTTGAAGGTCGGTTCCCTCCCCGAAAAACTGCCCTGTTGTAATCAGAGCCTGGTAATTTCCTGCATTCAGCACTCTCCATTTGGTAGTTCGGCTGCTTTCAGAATCCTCACCACTTAATGTTATGACCTCATACGATTGTTTTAGATATTGCTGCAGCGAATCAATATGTTCTTTTCGTTCTGTAAGTATAACTACCTTTTTGCCGCTATTCAGCTCATTGGTAATGTCATTCAAAATCAGTTTGTTCCTGGAAGAATCATGTACCAGGATCTTCGATAAAGTTTCAAACCTGTCTGTTTTGGAATTGAATGGAACATCAAGTTCTGTGTTTCTTACAACAACAGAAGCCTGCTTGTGCCTGCCGGTTTGCTGTGCTGTAATTTCAGCGATTATTTCCCCGAGATGAATAAAGATCAGTTTGCCGTCATTGTATTTCCGAAAAGGTGTGGCTGTCAATCCGTATAAATAATAGCTATTGAACTGGTGGATTGTTTTTCTGTAGCTCTCAGCAGGAATGTGATGACATTCGTCAACCAGTATTGTTCCGAATGTATTTTTTAATGCTTCATTTTTTTCAATTTCTTTAGCCAGGCTTTGAATAGTGGCCACGGTGACGTGTTTGCCTGTTTTTGATTTTCCCTTTCCGATTTTCCCTATTTCTTGTTGGGGAATTCCCAGGAAAGCCTCAATCCTTTCGATCCACTGATCCATCAACTGTTTCCGGTGAACCACTATTAATGCAGGTTGTTGCTTGTCTGCAATGATCTTTAATCCAATCACTGTTTTTCCTGATCCCGGCGGCGCAACAATCACTCCCATATCTTTCCTGCGCGTTGCTTCAAGGGCAGGTACCTGGTAATCTCTTAACATTGCCTGAAACTTAAATAAAACAGGTACTTTCTTTTGCCTGTCATCTTTAAAGCTGTAAGCAATACCGGTATCTTTACAAAATCTTAGTGCTTTACCTGCAAAGCCTCTTGGTAAAATAACTTCGTCTTCAGTTTCTTCTATAAACCTGAAATAACGTTCTGTTCCAAAAGTATTCTTCCCGGCTTTCTTTTTTATGATAAATGCCGAATTAGTGAAATTCAATTCTTCCTTCAAAAAAGTGATGAGTGTAAGCGGTATTGCTGAGCGGGTGAACCGTAAAGCATTATCTAATGATGCAATCAGCTCGCCGCTACCTCCGGGTGCATTGTTTTTTGCTTTGCTGTTGCCGGCTTCTGAAATAGAGTGGTATATATCCTCCAACAGTCTTATGTCCACCCTTTCAATCCTCGAAAGAAAATTCCATTGATCGGGAAATGGTATCAATGTTTCCGGATCAACGAAGCAACTGTTTCCTTCGTCTAATGCAGGCTTATGTAATGGCAATGCTATCAGATTGCCAAGTCCTTTTCCGGAAAGCGTATCCTGGTTAGGAAACAGCCTGTCAAAGCTTGAATTCTTATCAAATACCGAAATCACCCCCGATTCTGTAAGGATTGAAAGGAATATCTTTCTGCTCCTGGTTGCAGCATAAGGTTGGCTGAAAAACACCCACACATGCCCTCCCTTACCAGAACGGGAACGCTCCAGGTATGCAGGTATATTTTTGGCTTTGCAATATTCTATGAATTTTTGGCTGTCGGCTATCCAGTTCTGCTCATCAAAATCAGCAGCAATAAACCATGATGTATTGTTTTGTAATAAAGGATATACTCCTATAAGCTGCCCGCCGTTCAAATGTTTTATAAGCTGGTCATCCGTAAGCGGTAAATATTTTTTATCAGTGTATGACTGAAAAGTACCTCCTTTCATCTTATGAGCCTTGTATCGGTAAGGATCATACAAATAAGCGGGCATATAACCGCTCTTCCCTTCCCCACCCGGAGAACCGGCGGGTATTTCCCAACGAGTTGCAAATACATCTTCCCGGCCTTTGAATAGGGAGCTGAATAGCTGCAATTTTCTATCTATGCGTAGTTCTGACAAATCAGGAGTTTTAATCGTTCTGCTCTTTACCCAGTTTTGAAAGCATATAATCGGTTAGAAAATATCCTCCTGTTTTTTGACTGCCTTTGTACTCCACCAGGGGTCTTATTTTTTGCATATCCCGTTTGATCGTTACTTCGGACACATTATATTTTTCTGCCAGTTCATTTATTCTCAAGCCCGGATTATGGCGTAAGTGGTGGATTATTTGTTTGAGGCGCTTCTTTACAGTATCATTTACAGTATCATTTACAGTATCATTTACAGTATCATTTACAGTATCATCAACCACCATGACTTTTTCTCCGGGCAGGGGAATAATGGTTTTAAAGGTTCCTCCTTCTATAAATACTGCCTTGCCTTTGCCCGCATATTCTTTCATTAAACGGCTGGTAGTCAATATGCCGGAACCCAGCTCCTCTGCCCGCCCCAGTTGAATAAAGAATTTTGCGATCAATGGGTTTTTGGGGAAAGGAACAAAATTAGCAGGGTCAATAGGACCTTCGCCATGCGGGTTATTGGCGTTTTCTGTCTCCACCCGGTCGGCATAAATAACAAAGGTGCCGGGCGCCGCATTGGTGTATTCCCGGTGAATGATGAGGTTGGCTGCAATTTCCCGGAATATGGTGTTACGAAGACTTATTCGCTGATCGCCTTTCAGGTAAAATTTGTCCGGCAGATGGCGGCTCACAAAATCCATCAACAGCTCATAGGCTTCCACAAGATTGGTCCGGATATATAGCCTGTCATCGTAGCGCTCGACATTGTTTATTCTTACCAGCGCATCTATCTTATAATGGGGTACGATCTGCTGGATCACCTCCTCTTTACCTAACAATAAAGCAGCAGCCAGCGTAAACCCTTCCTGGCCATTCAGATAGTCCTTTTTCCAAAGCCCGGAAATTTCCATCATCTGCAGGTCATCCAATGCAAGCCAGGGATGAGCCGGGTTATTGCTGCGGATAAGGTTGCGGACTTTAGGAAAGAGTTCCTGCTTAAAGTCCTCCATTCGCAAAGCAGGATAAATAATACCTTCCGTATAATGATTGCGCTTACGGTTGGCCATTTCCGCGATCCGGTGAGGTTGCTCTACTTTAAAATCGCCGTCATTACTGCGATCGTAAATGATCTTCCCGGTTTTATGCACCTGCGAACTTGCCGGCGCCTGGATATGAATGATCTTCCGGCTATTGATATCATATACCTGCGGGAAAAGAATAAACGGCGGATCGAGCTTTTGCGGGTTATTGGAAAGATTGACCAGATCGGTTATCATTTTCGTGACTGCATTATCGTCAACTCCCGAAACGTTTCCATTATCATCAACACCCAAAAGAATATCACCACCATCACGGTTGAGCATGCCACAGATGGTTTCAAAAAGATTGCCCGGTAAAGCAGTGGCAGCCTCCTTAAATTCAAGGTGGAGATTCTCTTTTTGCTTTAGTAAACGCTTAATTCGTTCCGGATTCATCAATTCAAATGATCAATTTAGGATTTTTATCTCTCATAGCCCGGGGGTCTGTAATATTTGAATATTCCAATATAAAATCCCGGCTTATGTCCATAGCAAGGTTAAAATCTTATCAATGATTGGCCGGAAAACAGAATTGAAAACGCTGTTTTGTATCTGCCCCGCAAACAAAAACAATACCTTTTACAACAAATGTTTATATAAAGCTGCGCTACCTAACTATGCAAATCTAAAATCTATTTTGAATTTTGCATAGTTGTAAAACCTGTTTTATTATCGCACTGCGGGGGGTGCCGAAATTGATTTTGTATTACTACTCAACCACCAGGTAATAGCTATAGAATGTAAAGCATCCTATTCGCCAACACTCTCCAAAGGCAACCATATTGCCATTAGCGACATTGCACCCAAACACAGCTTTGTGGTAACACCTTCGCCCGATGACCGGGCAATGAGGAAGGGTATTGATGTGGTATCGCTTGCCGGTTTAATGAAAGGCATAAAAGATATTATTTAAGCCCCAACGTTATTAACTGTTCTTATGATTGCCCTTTATTTTCTTTACTGCCGGAAATGCTATGGGTAGCTGTTTTTTACGGTATTTAGATTGACTTTTTGTATATGTTTATTTTTCAATTTTAAAAGTGTATAAAGTTCAATAATAGCATATTTTTCAACTTTAAAGTTGTTTTTTAGGAAATTATTTATATTTGTGTTACCAAATGGCTAATCAAGATGAGATACACGTTTTTTTACAGGATTTTCATGTTAAAATGAACATCTGGGGGATTGTTGTTAGAGATGACCGGGGTAAAAATGCTCAAACACTTCTTGACCTTGAGATTACTAAGGATTTCAGAAATAAGGTATTGAAAAGCCTGGTAGTTGAAGATTATGCTGAAGGGCCATTGCCAGAAAAGCTTTATGGCGGGGCTGATATGTGGGTGTTTGGGAAGCAGGTAAAGGGAAAAGAGATTTATATTAAAATAACGATGGGAATAGCAGGGGCTCAGGTAATATGTATTTCATTTCATATTGCAGAGCATCCGATAAATTATCCCTGCAGGTAGAAAGGCAATGATTTCGGACTTGATGCTTAATTAGGTTTGTTAAGTATTTCTTGAATCATTCTTTAAGTTGTAAAACAATGAAAAGTCCATTTACAGGAGGCGAAGCTACACTCCAAAAAGAAATGCGAACAATGGATTTCCGCAAGGAAACATTCCAGGTTATGTTCCAGTATTATTTGTGCAAGGACACTGGTGAGCAGTTTACAGATGATGAATTGGATGAGGTAAATACCAACCAGGTTTATAATCAATATCGTGCAAAATATGGCATTCCATTCCCTGACGAAATAATAGCAATAAGGGAACAATATGGACTACCTGCGAATAAAATGGCAGAGATTTTAGGACTTGGAGTAAATGTATATCGTAATTATGAAGCTGGCGAAGTTCCCAGTGTTTCTAATGGAAGACTCATTCAAATGGTGAAAGACCCAAAAGAATTCAGGCAATTGATTGATTACAGTAAAAATGAATTTAGTACTGAAGAACTGGAGAAGATAAACAGGAAAATTAATCATGCTTTGCTTGGGTGGGATGATTTTGAGCATTTGTATGAGACGTTAATGCTTGGAGAGAAAAGGCCAAGCCTTTTAAATGGTTACAAAGTTCCGAGTATCAAAAAGGTAAATAATATGGTTTTATACTTTGCCGAAAAAGTAAAGCCTTTTAAAACCAAATTGAATAAGCTTTTATTTTATGCAGATTTTCTGCATTTCAAAAAAACCTGTTTTTCAATAAGCGGGTTAACTTACCAGGCAATACAAAAGGGACCTGTGCCAAAGAATTATGATTGGCTATTTGATAACACCATGGAAAAGAAGTTAGTCAAAATATTGCTGCATGATTATGGCAATTATATGGGAGAGCAATTTGTATCGGCAGAAGGAAGTGTATTTGATGAAGAATTATTTACAGCATCCGAGCTGGAGGTCATGCAAATAGTTGCAGATGCTTTTAAAAATGATACTGTAAACGGGATAGTGAATAAAAGTCATGAAGAAGATGCATGGGCTGATAATATTGATTGCTTCAATACAATCAGTTATGATTATGGATTTGGATTAAAGTATCCGGCAAACGGCAATTGAAATCAAAGAAAAGGATTCACAATATAGAGCCGCCAAAGTAAATCTAACAGCATAGAACTTATTTAAAAGAAGAAGCGGAGCGATTGGGGAAAGAGGCAGGGAAGAAATGAGGATTACAACCGGTTATTGCATTTTGCTTTCTGCATATACGGAACTGTGTAGCCTGATAGCTGTTTACCCGTAGCCTACGGCAATAATGGCATCAAGGTTAAAGAAGTCAACATCCCTGGCAACATCCCGGTTACCTTCTTTTTGAACTATCCGGATTTTCCGGATAGTTGACTCTTTGTCGAGTTCGCTGGTTTTATATATATTTTACAGGTGTTCGGTTACCGCTCTTACGTCTGCACCGAACAAACCATCCTTTTTTGGCTCAGCCAAAAAGTTTCATTTGTAAAAATCACTTCTATTTTTACCTCACCGGCAGGGGTGTTGAATGAATATAAAACGGCGGAAAGAGTATTGGGTGTTTTGCTGGTATAAACAGTACAAGCGAGGTGCTTACGCCAAGGCTGGGGAAATCACAATCCATTATTGTGTTTTGCTACAGTTTCCACAAAATCTTCTTTAATAAATTCCCAGTGCTTGCCCAAAAGACAAACAGGGGTAAAATCATCTTCAGCGATACTAAAATCAGTAAGATTGTGAAGAATGAGTTTTTCATCGTGGTTAAATTCATAACGCTGAAGATGGAATTGCAACATTTGTTGAATAGAATAATGCTGTAATAATTCGTGCAGATCCCAAAAGTCTTTCTTGCGACCGCCACGTTGTACAATATCAATTTTCATTGCTATAATTTCTTCAACAGAAGCAAGACGTATTCCATCTATAATTTTGGATGGCTGTATAAATGGGTCAGTATAAAACACATCAACCTTAATAGCGTCATCAGTATTTGCACCTATTATATATGATTTGCCCAACCCCGGATTGATATCTTTAAAGTGTTGCAGGTAGGTAAAATTATTCTTTAAGAAATGTTCTATAGCGTCAAAATCAATATTACCATAAGGCGAGTCACTGAAAAGGTCTATATCAACAGATTTCCTATACCCTAACTGTAAACTCAATGCTGTACCACCTACTAACCGGAACTGGTTAAATGCAGGTGCAGCCATTAGCTGCAAAAGTATTTGCCTGAGTGGAACACTTATGGTATTGTAATACAACATGCGGGTTTATTATAGCGCTAATGTGTTAGCGAAAAAAGTGCAGTCTTTCTTGCCTGCAATGCAGCCTGAACTTTAGCCATACCGTAAAATCGGGATATTTCATTTTGCTCATTTGCATTGCCTCGTTCATATACACGCTGTATCACGGCTTTATATTGCTTCTCCCAATCTATCTGTTTTACATCCGTATCCCAGAACAAAGTTTTTCTAAGCTTTGCCAGATCAGGTGTATGTTTCTTTTCCTTCTCTTTTTCTTTTTTAATATCATACCAGGCTTGCAGAAAAACCAGCGTTCCTTCACCCAGTTGTAATTCTTTTTCTATCCTGAGGGCAAGCGCAGTATTTAAACTTCGTTTGCCTTTTGTAATAGCATTAAAAGTTTGGGGATGCTCGGAAAGAGATAATGCAAAAGGACGTTTTTTGATAGAACGCTTTTTTAACTCCCTGTCGAGTATAATACCAGGATGAATGCCCTTATATTTTTCAAACTGTTTGTTCACATAGCAAATGTAATCAAATTTGCTTATATATTTCAATATTTTCCGGCATCACCTGTAGCAAGGTGTCCGTCAAATTACCAATACTTGCACCGGTTGAAAGTTATTGAGTAGGAATGAATATAAAAAGTAGGAAGTAGAGGGTTGAAAGTTTGTTAGTATAAACAGCACAAGCGAGACGTTTGCGCTTGGAGGAGAAGGCACATACCAGTAGGGGAAATTATTTCTTCTTTTTAGGTTTTAATTGTTTTGGTTTAGAAGTTTTTCCCAACTTTTTAATGCTATCCGCTGCCGGCAGGTTTTCAGGCATAGTTCCTCCAGGTTCCTGTATGGTTTTGTGTACTTTTTTGCCTACTTCAAAATGTGTTTGATTGGCATTGTGTTTACCTTTTATATTTTCCCTGCGTAATTTTTCCTCTGTTTGTGTAGCCCTGAAAAGGTTGGCTGCCAGTTCGGTACTACCCATGTGATCAGGTATTTGCTGGCTTTTAGCGAGCCCTTTTCTTTTGTGTATGCCTTTGGCATCAAGCCCGCCATACAAACCCATGTACCCATGATTTTGAAAAATGGCATAATCAAGCGAAGTAATTACACCTGCATTTTTGGCAGCAGCTAAATGTGTGTTGTGCTTAGACATTTCATTACGCAGGAAAACTCTTTTTCATCTTCGGTACTAAGGCGGTTATAGGCTTCCATCTGCGTTATTTCCTGCAACCTTGTTTGCACGGCAAAATAACTTTGTCCTAGCGCTACTACTTCTTTAGAGGGATCGGCATTTTGTACAATTAAATAACAGGCGTAGCGGGAGAGTTTATAGCTTGTATAGGTTTGCTTTGCTCCCTGCCCGGCAATTAACACCTCGTTGGCTTCAACGATGTGTTCCAGAGGGTTGTGACCGCTGTTTTTGCAGGCTTCAATAGCTTTTTCTATTACGCCTGAAAAATTTCTAAAATCGGTATAATCAAGTGTTTTAGCAAGTTGTCTTGCCATCCAAAATTCATTACCGTTTTCATCAGTCTGTTTAATTTGTTCAAACACAGATAGTCTTTATTGTGATAAGTCTTTTTTCATTGGTTAAGTCTTTTAATTTTGTTTTATCACCTTCCTGACGTCAGGAAAACGATACATGGTTTTGATATAATGTATTATTGTTTCAGCCAAAAAGTTTGTCATTAAAGATCACTTCTATTTTTACATCACCGGAAGGGGTGTTGTAAAAAATGATGTCATTATGTTGCGGGTTGCTATCCATTTTAATTGTAGATTAGTAAAATAAAAATACTAAATTTTTTAGTTTGCCGATCACTTTCTTGCATTTACAAAAAGAAGATACTATTGAAAAGGTTTACCGGGTCTGTTACCATTTTGGAAACCGCACTACTGTTAATCCCCGGTTTATGAATGAAACATAATTTTTTGTTACAACTGCTTCTCAAATACTTTAAAATATTTTTTCCTTTTTCGAGAATGCTTAAGTATAAGCTGTTTGAATTATTTTATTTGCAGATACCAGCTTTTATTTTTCATGCCATCTTCGTTGCGCCTGCCCCGATAGCTATCGGGGTCGAACAATCACTTCATCAGTATATTTTCATGGCAGCAAAGCGCATTTTGCAATTCCCTTTCACTATAGCAGAATTTTACACCTTTAAACTATCCTAAATCTATCTTTCTGTTCTCAACTTTAAATTTATCATCTAAGTTTATTAGATTATACAAAGATGTCCCTAAATGCCGTCTTGAATTTTCATCAAAAACTTCGATATGAGCTTTTGCTCCTGCATGTTTCATAGCACTATCCACTACCCATAATTCATTAGTTCCTTTTCTTTTGTAAACTATACGACCATTATTTCTAGGGTAGTTGGTTTTTTCAAAAAGCGTATCATCTTTTAATACTGTTTGAAAATCTGCAGGAGCGGTTCGAGAGTTTTCATCATAAATTTCCTCGGGATTAATAAACCCTCTATTAATAAGCCAACTTTCGATCTCTTCTGGAGTTACAACAGCATCAACTACAATCGAATCCGCTTTGTTTTTTAAAATGGTAAGGCTCGGTTCATTTCCAAACTTTGACTCACTAAAATTTAATAGGAACCCGTAAAAATTTTGAGAGACTAAAGTTCTTTCAGAAATTTCGGCTACAGAGGTAGTTACAAAATTTTCATCGTTATATTCATAACTACAAGAATTGTCGTGTATTTGATCTTTTTGCCAACTTTTAGGAGATAATTTATCCAGGTTTTCAGAGAAAACTCGATTTAAAGGAGGATTATTTTTTATAACTGAATCAAAAAAAGAGCCCTCTATTCCTGTATAATAAAAGAAATGATCACTTTTGAATGTATCTTTTTCATTTTTAATTTCACTAATCCTTTTTAAGGATGATATGAACACCTTCAATGAATTAAAAAAATGAAGTTGCTCATTATATTGACCGTGTAATGAAGTCTCGTTTATGAATAGTTGCATATTAAATCCCTAATAAATAATTCAAATCTCTAGTAGCTTGATCAAAAAAGTCTTTTGGCCAGTTATTTACACCACCTTCTTCATCAATGTTTATTTTATCAAAAAGCTTATCATTTTTGTTGTCGAAATATAGAACATTTGTTTCTTCGGAACTTACAATAGAGTCCTTCACAGTAATTCTAAATCCATTAAGAATATGTTCACTATGTGTTTCCACCAAAACTTGTACTCCGGCTGCAGAAACTAGACCTAGAAATTTTGCTAATATTGATTGTGCATAGGGGTGTAAGTGTGCTTCCGGGTTCTCAACAATAAGAATCTCGCCCGACTTAGCTATTAAGCCTGCAACAATAATAGGTAATGAATAACTAAATCCATATCCAACATTTGTCGGTTTGAAATATGAGCTTTTACCATCAGAATTAATTCTTAATTTCAATAAATCTTCACCTTTTATTGGTTCAACCTGAATTTTTGCTCCTTGAAATATTTTGTCAATCCAATAATTTGTATTGTCTTCAATTGTCAAGCTAAGATCTTCAATGTTTTCTCCAAACATTCTACTATATCCTTCTAATACAGTTTTGTTTACCTTATCATTTCCTTTATGATGTAATATATTAACGGTATTTTCTCCTAATGCTCCAACACTAACAAAATGATTTAAGGATTTATTTTCGTAGTAATTTTTAGGTCCGATTCTATCAGCAGAGACATAATGTACGCCAATAAAATTGATTCCCAATTTAATATTTTTGATATTTTTTTGTTGGAAATATTGCTCTATTGTAGCATCTCCTAAAAACAAATCGAATAAAGGGTATTGCAATTGTTTCTCTTCCGTATTAGTTAATGTCTTCGAATCTGAAAACGCTTGATACCATTCATCAGTTCTTTGCAGTTCAATCTGTGTTGCTCCACATTTTGATTTGATAGTTTCAATAAATACTTCGGAGGCATCTGCGTTATCATTATACAAATAGTAATCAATTGAAAACTGATCATATTCAAATCCAAAATGGATTTTTTCAGAAAAGTTGGTTTCCTTGTTTTTTACATCATCAAAACTTCCAAGTTTTACATTATCACCATTAAGAAAAATTTTATTGGTAGCTCTATTTGTAAGAGCAGACTGACTTAAAAGTAAAAAAACCTGTAAAACTGTTGATTTCCCTCTACCATTAATTCCGGTAAATAAATTTAAACTGGACAAAGGAATTTTTACGTTTTCCTTATACAATTTAAAGTTGTCTATAGATACTTGTGTTATCATTATATGTTTAATATTTCAAATGTTTTATTAAACCTTGTTTTAACATTCGTTGGGCTACCTGTTGAAATTCTAATTGATTCTCTAAATTCATTATCTTTCAGAAGACGATCGTAATATTGGTTAATTATATTTTGTTTGTTATTTGATAACTCTAAATCACTTTTTTTATCAAAGAATACAGATATACATTCCAACAAAGCGATATTTATTCTCCCTCTACTGTTTTCTATTGGTAACCTAAAATTATTGCTACCAAAGAATGCAAAAGTTAAATTCATTACTCTTAAAAATCGTCGCTTCAAATCCTCAATTTCTAAATTTGACATCCGGTTAATTCGTCTCATTGTTTTGCCTAAAAAGTCATCTAAATCGCCTTTATATTCATCAATTGCATTTCTATTTGAAAAAGCAAAAAAACGTAAGATAGCTTCCCGATCTTTCATCCTAAGAGAAGGAATACCATTATCAATCGCCTGTCTAAATTCTATTGTTTCAGAGAGTTCTGCAAGCAGGCTTGTTGCGTTCCCTATATAGATACAGTTCCTTATCTCCTGCCGGGTGAGCGGCGTACCATTGGAATTAATTCTGTTAAAAATGTCATATACTATTGACATTGGCACGGAGGGTTTAAGTACATATAACAACAACTCTCTATCTTCAATTCTAGCTTGTAGTTCACTTGGTAAATCAGAGTAAAATTTACCTTTCAAAAGAGGAAGTGCTTCGAGTCCTGCTAATGCGTAATCTCCATTTAAAAAATCAAAGATGGCTGATGATCTCTGCAACCCATCAACAATGATCATTTTTCCTTCTAAATCCTGGCTTATGTAAAAAGGTGGAATAGGTATATTTAAAATAAGAGACTCAATAAATCTACTTTTTTGTTGGAGTTTCCAAACCTGATTTCTTTGAAAAGGAGGGATTACAATTTTATCTTGTTCTTTCCTTCTTAAAAGAGTTACAACCTGCATATGAGCCTCTTTGATATCTAACTCTTCATTAGTATAATTTGCAGGGTATATACTGCCTTTAGAATCATCTTCTTCTTCATCAATAATAAAATCTGACTCCTCATCTAATTGGTCATTTATTTTATAAACAGTCTCCCTATCTCCACCAGCTAATTCTCTAATGTCCGAAACTACAAGAGAAGAATAAATCAGCCAGTTTATGATCGTGCTATATCTGCGAGCGATGGTAGATTCTGCACCTTCGATAAAATCTCTGAGAAAATCTAATATTTGTTGACGACTCAGCCCATCTTCATTACTTTCAATTTCCTTAAGTACTTTTTTAAATAAATCATTTTGTCTAAGAATTACTCGAATTTTTTTCAACCGATTTTCTTCATCAAGTATAATAAGAGATTCTCCTAATTTAGTCAAAGAAGCATTGTTGTTTTCATTTTCAAGCAATCCTAAAATTTCCGCGGCTAATCTGTAATATCTTCCTTGTCGATCAGTGAAACCGACATAATCTGCTATTTTCTGATCTGTCTTATAATCATTATATACTGCCTCTACAGCTATTATTACTTTACTCAATTCATCTGCCTGAGGCACTTGTGTTATAGATATTTTCATATTATTTCGCTATAAACAAATATTCTTTTACTGTATTGGCATTATTACCAACTTTATGATTCTGATTGCCAAATGAATATTGATAATCTATCTCCTTTAGTTCGACATCTTTTTTATATTTATTAAGAAGCTCTTTCATTTCTTCTTTTGATGGTATTGAATTAGACGAATACGATACTACTAAAATACTATCCTTAAATTTATTAAATAACTTATCTAAGGCTTCATTGACAGTACTTTTTGAATCAAAAGGAGATTTATATTTGTTAAATTTTTTGGTTTTTGTCGATTGATCAATTACTAATCCTTTCCAATTCTTTACCAACCCTTCCACAAAATGGTATCTTCTTGTATAATCGTTATCGGATTTTGAAGTAAGATAAGGGGGGTCAAAATATACTAGATCCGCCTTAATATCTATATCAAAAACATCACAATTGAATGACTTATTGGATTGCCCATTGTCAAATACAGCATTATTAAAGCTATCCACATTTTCTAAAAAATGCTCTTCTAATGATAATTGCAAATCTCGGCGACCATCATCATATCTAGCACCTACATATGTAAATATGCCTCTTGGTCGCTTTTTCATACAAGCTCTTGTAATAGCTCCTAGTGCTAAGGCTTTCTTGTGTTCATTGTTCAATAAATTAACATTAGCAATTATCTTATCAATGAAAGCATTATCCCCATCTTCGAAATACAGGTCTTTAAATGTGTTTTGAACAAAATTGCCGGTGTTTGAATTGTTTGCTAATAATATATCAATATCTTGCCGATCAAGGTGAACGCTGGAATTTTCAATTAAAGCTTTAGTAAAGTTTGCAGAAAAGGACATAAAATCGTTTGAGTAAACTTCGATGCCTTTTTGCTTCAACATGTAGGATACGCAACCGCTTCCGGAAAAGGCATCAAGAGCTGAAGTAAACTCTAAATTTTTTATGTTTTCCCATAAGAATGGTAAAATTTTGTACTTACTTCCCATATAGCGTGTGCCAGGAAAATTTTCTAATAGTTCTTGCTTTGCTTCCGATTTTTTTTTGCCATTAATAGAATATATAACAAGATCCTGCCCTATCCGAGTTGAGCTTTTACTACTAATTAATCGTTTGGTATCAAATATCTCAATTTTATGTCCTTTGTATAACTCATGAACAAACTCGACATTTGAATTGGTTAATATAACTTTGGCCCCTATTTTTTCCAGCCTGTTGAATTCATCTCTCAATTCAATGTGATCATCATCATAGAAAAAATCCTTTGTGTATCTCTGAAAATCAGAAAACTTCCCTACCGGCACATAAGGAGGATCTAGGAAAATTAGATCTCCGTATTGTGCATATCTTTTTAATACCATTTTATAATTTGCACAAATTAATTTAGCCCCTTGAAGAGCCTCATGAGCAGCGTATAATCGGTCTTCATCGCAAAATTGTGGGTTTTTATATCTACCGTAAGGCACATTAAATTCTCCATTCTTATTTTCTCGGTACAGCCCATTGAAGCATGTTCTATTAAGGTAGATAAATCTTGCTGCACGTTCATTATTATTCAAGTTTGTTAAATCCATCCCTCTTATTTCATAATAAAATGATTCACTATCATTGAATGTTTTTAACTCAGCGATTAAATTCTCAATATTGTCTCTTACTGCAGTGTAACAGTTTATCAATTCTGGATTTATATCTGATAAAATAGCCTTAGAAGGACGTAAGTAGAAAAACAGAGCCCCCCCCCCAAGGAATGCTTCTATATATGTACTGTATTCGCTTGGAATAAATCTGTCTAACACTCCTAATAATTGAGTCTTTCCACCTGCCCATTTTAAAAATGGTCTTACCATTCTTTGTTTACTTTTTATGTTGATCATTATTTTATACGAATAAAGTAATTAATGTATAATAATTCATTTGGTTATGAGGGGTGAGAGTTGGATTTTATTACCCACCACTTAATATTAATGATTATAACAATAATTGTCGCATTTTGCTTTTGTTCAATTTGCTTTCAACTCCCTGTACAGTGCTTCCAGCAAATCACACGGAGCCACATCTATAGCAAGTGCTATTTTGTACAATTCTTCAGCCTGAAGCCGGGTCGAGGGATTCAATGATAATTCGCTGATTCTTGCCTTACTCAATCCCGTTTTACGGGCTATTTCTGATTTATTAACTGATTTTTGGGCGAGATATAGACCGAGTTTTGTCATTGGTTTTCAAGATTTTCTAAACAGTTTATTAGCTTAAAGCTATATTTTTTTAGAAAATCAAGACAAAAATGATCTAAACTTATTAGCTTTTCACTAAGTTTGTCGTGATTTTCTAAACATTTGACTTGTCTAGCTAAAATTTATATTGATGGAAAACATGTTTTTAAATACGTCTTAAGGGTGTCGCAGCCTTTAACACGGTAAGGGCTAACCCATGTCTTTTTTATTACCTGTTGTCTCTCACTACTTCTTTCACCGGCATCGCCGCAAACCAAACCATACATCACCACTGAAAAACATTCCACCATGCAATCATCACCACGTAAGCGTTTTCACAAGCCCTGCCACCTGCCGAACAAAGTAAGCAAGCACTTTTTCAAAGGTCTTGAAGCCATGTTTCAGAACTTTCAACCGGAGGATTTCAGGAAAGAGCTGAACCTGTGGCTGCATGCCGCCCTTGCCAGCGAACAGAGCGCCTACGGAGAAGGAGGCGAAAGGGAAGACCTGATGGATTTTGTGCATCACCTGCACCGGCTGATCGAAGCTTTTTGCATCCTCCATACCAGGACCCCCGCACAGCAAAGCTTACCGGCCCCAACCAAAGGATTGCTGACACATGCCAACCGGCCTTTCTACCTTACCGAAGCGGAACAGGGCAATCCCGCTAAGGTGATACGGCAATTCCGCCGTACATTCCGGTACAGCTACGCAAAAGCCGAACTGCTGGACTTGCTGGAAGCGGTGATCACCTACAAAGGCGAGCAGGCAATATGCCGGGTTGACCTGGTGATGTTTTACCGGCACCTGCTGCATTTGGTGAGGCTGGCATACAGGATGCATAAGAGGATATTGCGCGTGTAAGGTTGGCGTGCTGTAAAAATTATACGAAACAGGGATAACTGCATTGCTTACTTCATCCGGAAAAGGATCAGCAATACTACCGGTGCTATGTCAAACGTAAAATGTGAGGCGCGAAAGTTCGTTTCACATCTCACATTTCACGACAATATACCGACATGATTTGATGCCAATGACATGTTATCCAGTTTGATGTTTATCAACCGGTTATGAACTTCAATTTGTTGTTGCACAAACTCGGTTTTCCTTTCAACTACAATCCCTCCGCTTTTTTCTGTTACTTTTTTGCGGAAAAAAGTAACCAAAAAGCCGCCGGGAAATTATTACCGCAATTTCCCGGAACGCCATGATGAAGCTTTATTACTACTGTAAACTCAGCAACAGAGCCCTGATGTGTTTGCTGATAACTTAGCCGACTTAGGATGCTTACAAATCAGAAAGCTGTAACAAACAAATGCAACATGTCACGCCACAATGATGGAGGCGCCGCCTAATTGGGTACTTGGCATGACATTAATGGTAGAAACAAAAGCACTTTAACGATCAGCCCCTACCAGCTTATACTCCACTCTCCTGTTCTTCTCTCTTGCCGCAGGGTTATCTTTTCCGTCAATGGTTTCCGGCTCAAGCGGGCAGCATTCGCCATACGCTTTACCTGCAAGGCGGTCTCTGCCAATCCCTTTTCTAACTAAATAATTTATACAGGCGTCTACCCTTTTTTGTGCAAGCACAAGATTGTATTCCTCGGTTCCTTTTGTATCGGTGTACCCTCCTATCTCAATTTTCATAGTTGGGTATTGCTTCATCAGCAGCACTAAGGAATCAAGCTGGGCAAACGATCCGTTAATGGCAGACTTATTATACCCGAACTGTGCCAGCGTTGACGAAGTATTGGCAAGATTGTTCAATACCTGCTGCAGGCTGTCTGCATAATCACTCAACCTGATGTTCAGGCAGAGCGGTTCATTATGAATGGTTTCTTTACCAGCTTCCATCCGTACCAGGTAATCTTTTGATGTGGTATCATAACTTTTCTTTCCGGCAACTATGGTATACCGGGAAATATTACTCATTTCAAAAGCATAGCCGCCCTGCTGATCTGTTTTTTCGCTACGAACCAGCTTACCGGTTCTGGTGTCTTTAATATCAATGGTCACATCCGGCAACGGCTTTTGGGTGGCGCAATCTATTACCTTACCGTTTATATATTGCTTATTGTTTTGGCGAACGCTGTACATTGCCAGGCAACAGCCTGATGTATCACGGTCAGAGCTCATCAGCCCTGTATTCCATAAATTATCTTCATCGGTGCTGATATAGTAAAGATCATCTTTACTGGAGTTGATGGGGCTGCCTGCATTGGCAGGAGTATTCCAGTCAGACATTATAATGCTGCCGCGACTGTAATAAATATCCAGCCCGCCCATACCTGTGCGCCCGTTACTGGAAAAAATAACTGTTTTACCCGGCGCATGATAAGACGGGGCGAATTCATCTTCCACCGTATTGATCACATTCCCCATATTTTTTGCAGTAAGCGCGTTGGCATCACTATCCAGCTCAATGAACCATATATCATATTTGCCTACACCACCGGCACGGTCGGAAGAAAACAGTAAATACTTACCATCACGCGTTGCAAAAGGTTGCGTGCTGCCGGAGCCGGGCATATTGAACGGCTCTCCCAGCTTTACCGGCGTTGACCAGCCTTGTTCCTTTCTTTCGGCAGCATATAACGCCGCTGCTGATTTACCGTTAACGTCGGTCCATCTTGTAAAAAACATTTTATTGCCTGCAAAAGTGGCCAGCCCGTCGTGAAACCCTTCCGGCGTGCCTGAGTTCCATTCTCCGGCATTTTGTAATATGCCATCCTGTTGTATGGCTTCAAACAGCCTTGCCCTTGCCGGCGGATCTGCAGGTGCTCCTTTTGAGGAAGCGGCTACCGTAGCGGCAGGTTTTTGTATGGCTGTAAAAACAACCGTATCTCCTGTACGCAATGTTTGCGCATAAGCGGAACTGTTGGTTGGTGAGGAAACAGGCGTTACAAAAAAGCCGGGCCGGGTTTGGCTAAGCTGCGCTTTAATAAAGCTGAGATTCAGCAGTTCCCTGTCGGTCGCCAGTCCTGCCTCATCCATCTGGCCATGCTTTTCGCGGTAGGTGCTCAGCACTTCAATAGCTTCCGCATATTTTTGATTAGCTCTCAGGGTTATACCATACCAATAGACAGCCGCGGGGTATATCTCTTCTGAAAATGTTGCTGCTTCTTTATAATATTTTTCCGCATTATTATAATCGTGGCTGAGCCTGTAGCTTTCCGCAAGGTTATACACAGCCTGCTGGTGTACGTTTACGCCATTATTAACACCGGTCTTTTTTCCTACCGCGAACGGGTCGGCTTTTGCAGTAACGGATCTTTCTGAAGCGAGGTACTTTTCATAATACTGCGCCGCTTCAACATATTTTTGCTGCCGGTGCAATTGTTCCGCTTTGTTAAAGTAGCCCTGCTGACCTCCCTGCGCAACAGCGTTGGTAAACACAAAAATATGGCAGCTTATAATAGCCAGTGCAACTAATGGGAAAGTGTTCAGCTTAACATTCATCGTTATTCTTTTATATAATGACAGGTGCATCATAATTAAAATCTCGGGCAGGGAGCAGCACTTGTTTGTGTTGATCTTTTGCGCCACCAGGTATATGATAAGGATACCTCAAGGCTGTTCCTGTTAAGAGACGCGGTAGTCTTTTCAGAAATGCCAATATCATAGCTCATCCCTACTGTTAATCCTTTATGAAAAAAACCGGCAAACGGGATGATCGCGTTGCCCAGCCTTATGTTCGCTCCAAAAAGCAAATCGGTTTTTTCGGTAGCATTCACCTGCAGGTACGCGCCGGCGGCTTTTTCTTCTGCTTCACCCTGGCGCATATACAGCACATTAGGCACAATGCTGAACAATTCATTCACCAGTATTTTTGCTCCCGCGTGTACGCTATGCCGTATGGGCATCCTTTCTTTTGATCCACCGGATATAAAAGGATCTTTGGGGCGTGATAAATGAAAGGCGGAAAAACCACCGAACAGGTTTACCTTTTTTTCCGGCGTGGCATCATAATAGAATATGCCCGCACCGGCATCCAGCACGGTAACAGAGGGCTTATTGAAAACTTCGTTGCCAACATTCGTTTCATCAAACCCCATGCCCATAGTCCATTGATCGCCAAACTGCAGCTTGCTCCTGTTAAAATAACGGTTAAGTATACCCGCCTGTAAGGCCATGGCTATATAATGATCATTAAAGCGAACGCCTGTATAGGCAAGGCTTAATGCTGCCGTGGTATATTGATACGCTTTATCGGATGAGGCCTGGTTAAATACATTAATGCCCGCATTCAGGTTCCTGTTGGTTGCCATCTCTGCAGATACCCCTCTTGAAGAAAGCGTATTGGCATACTGGTTTTTCCAGATGGCAGCAACACGGTAATCGCCCTGCATGGCGCCGGTGAGCGCGGGGTTTAAGGTGGAGGGCTGAATATAATACTGCGAAAAATGAGGGTCAACCTGTGCGCTGGCAAATTGCATTGCTATGCAACCTGCTATCAACCCTGTTATGTATAGTGCCTTTTTCATTGCTGCCATTGATTTAATTACCGTATCAAACTGATGGTTCCGTTACGTATAATAGAACTATTGTTATACAAATAGATTTTTATAGCATAGAGATAAATGCCCACGGGCTGCTGCTTACCTTTATAAGTGCCATCCCAGCCTTTGTTATTGTCTTTTGTTTCGTACAAAAGATTGCCCCACTGGTTGTATATTCTCATCTCAATACTTTTAACAGAAGTGCCGTACACTTTAAAAATATCATTCTTACCATCATGGTTAGGTGTAAAGGCATTGGGTATAAACAACTCCCTGGTATTATCCTCAACATTTACTCTTACATTGGCGGTATCACGGCAGCCGTCGGGCGATTGCAATATGGTATAGAATGTTTTGGAGCTATCTGTAATGGTTATGGTTTGTGCGTTAGCCTGCTGCCCCGGGAAGTACTGCGCCGGCATCCACGCAATCACATCAAAACCTGTGTTGGCAGATGGCGTGAGCGTAACGGTTGTGCCTGACATAACCGGGTTAGGCGTTGCCGTTAGTGCGGCTTTAAAATCTCTTACCGAAATATTGATATGATCGGTTGTTTTACACCCGAGCGCATCGGTAGCTACAGCCGTATAAGATGTATTGGCAGATGGATACGCGGTATAGGCATTACCGTTGTGATTGTTCTCCCATACAATGGTGCTGCCTGCGGATGTTGCAGAAAGATTCACTTCTTCCCATTTACATACCAGCGTTTTGTCGGCAGATAAGCTTAATGCCGGTTGCGGGTTAATGGTAACACTCACCGGCTCAACCAGTGTAGGGCAGCCCCGCGAATCAACACCTTTAATATAGTAGGTATTACTTGTGCCAACGGCAGCCGGGTTTGAAAGGGAGGCTGTGCCCGCCGCATCAGTATAATATGAATAGGTAAGATCACCTGCGCTTCCCGCAGTAACAGCCCCTGCCGTAATATTTACCGTGCCCGGAGCGCAGACTGCTGCGGGGTTGGTTATTACCAGTGTTGGTGTGCCGATATTAATAATGGTATTGGCTGACCCTGTGCATGCACCGCTTGTAAACGTATACACCACCGTATATTGCCCCGGCGTGCTCATACCCAGGTCAATAGCGCCTGTTGTTGCATTGATAGATAATCCCGCAGCAGAAGAATATGTTCCGCCTGCATAGCCGGTTTGTGTTACGGTGGCAGTGCCGGTAGCGCAGTATGGGCCGCCGTTATATGATATAGATGCGGTTGGCATTATATCAACCACAACATTAACGGGCTGTACATCACTGCAACCGGCCGCTGTCGTGCCTTTAATATAGTATGTGCCGCTTGTTGTAAGGGCAGAAGGATTACTCAGGGTAATGGTTGCAGCCACATCCGTAAAGTAAGTATAGCTAAGTCCTGCGGTGCTGCCGGTTGTAACGGCGCTATTGGTAATATTAACAGCACCCGGGGCGCAGACCGCTGCAGGGTCCGTAACTACCACAGTTGGCTCAGGATTAATAGTTACCACAACAGGTCGTATATCTGTACAGCCTGAAGCTGTTGTTCCTTTAATATAGTACGTGCCGCCTGTGCTGATGCTGTTCGGGTTGCTTAGCACCGTTGTACCTGCCGCATTGGTAAAGTAAGTATAGGTTAAGCCCGGAGTGCTGCCGGTAGTTATGGCTGCCGCAGTTATGTCAACGGTTGACGGCGAGCATATTGCTGCAGGATCAGTAACGGCTACTGTTGGCAGCGCGTTAATAGTAACTGAAGCAGTTGTAGTATTGCTGCATGTGCCATCGGTAAATGTATAGGTAACAGTATATGTGCCTGCCGTACTTGCCGAAAGGTTTATAGCGCCTGTAGCGGAATTGATGGAAAGCCCGGTAGTGGACGAATATGTGCCACCCGTTTGCCCGGTTTGTGTAACAGTTGCGGTACCTGTAGCGCAGAACGGTGTGCCGCTATACGATATGGTTGCAACCGGTAAAGGATTGATAACAACAACTACGGGTTTGATATCAGTGCAACCTGCCGCAGTTGTGCCTTTAATATAATATGTGCCGCTTGCTGCCACAGCATTCGGGTCGCTCAAAGAAGTTGTGCCTGCTGCATCCGTAAAATAAGTATAGGTTAAACCGCTTGTGCTGCCGGCAGTAACTGCAGCGACTGTTATATTAACGGTATTGGGCGAGCAAACTGCTGCCGGGCTGGTAATCACCACATTTGGTACCGGGTTGATCACCACATGAGCGGTGTCAGTGTTGCTGCATGTGCCATCGGTAAAGGTATAGGTTACAATATATGTGCCTGCAGTACTTGTGGCAAGGTTTATCTCTCCTGTAGCTGCATCAACGGATAAGCCGGTTGTTGAACTGTATGTTCCGCCGGTTTGCCCGGTTTGTATTACAACTGCCGTACCTGTTGCGCAGAATGGTGAACCGCTATAAGAAATACTTGCAACAGGTAGCGGATTAATGGTAACAGTTACCGGTTGAATGTCGCTGCAGCCGGCCGCTGTTGTGCCTTTAATATAGTATGTGCCGCTTGTTGCCACAGCATTAGGATTGCTTAGTGTTGCTGTGCCTGCCGCATCAGTGAAATAGGTATAGTTTAAACCGGTGGTGCTGCCGGTTGTAACTGACGCTGTTGTAAGATCAACCGTATTGGGCATGCAAACCGCCGCGGGATCGGTGATGGCAACGGCAGGTTGCTGGTTGATGGTAATGTCGGCGGTTGTCGTATTAGGACAGGTGCCATCCGTAAAGCTATAGGTAACGGTATATACACCTGCTGTGCTTGCGCCAAGATCAATCTCACCTGTGGCGGCGTCAATAACCAGGCCGGTTGTTGAACTATAGGTTCCGCCACCCTGCCCGGTTTGTGTAACAACCGCAGTACCTGTTGTGCAATACAGTGCATTGGGATAGGAAATGGTAGCCGTTGGTAAAAGATCAACGGTTACGTTCAATGAGTCTTTTGTTGCACATCCGTCGCCACCTGTTACTGTGAGCGTATATTTACCGGCATCGGTTGCCTGCATATTATTGCTGACCAATAATGTGGCAGATGTTGCGCCCGGTATATCAGCGCCGTTCTTTGCCCATTGATAAGTAAGCACAGCGTTCACTACAGATGCAGAAGCCGTAACAGAAAGTGTATTGCCCTGGCAAACCGCAGTATCGTTTAATGGAACGATAACAGGTTTTGCGTTGTTGATCAATCTTATGGTGTCAGGATATACTATAATATTTTTTGTAGTATCAGTGGTATAGGCAAACCATAATAATCTTGCTTTATCTCCTGCATTTACCGTTGCTGTTGTATTTACAGCATGTGGTGCGGCAATAACCGCAGCGCCACTGTCGAGCACCCATTTGCCCGAAGCATCAGCAGCAGCCAGGCTGAATGTGTTGTTATCGCATTGCGATATTGTTTTTGCCGTTCCGCCATTGGAGTAAACGGCAGTAGCGCTGCTGCAATTATAGGAGGCGGTAGCAGCATAGCAGCCAAAATCGGCAACCGCAACCAGCGAAGGGCAAAGGTTACCGGTATACGGGCTGTTGATATTGTATATAAATGTTTGCGATGCATTATTCAATACCGGGAAAGTTTGCTGTCCTAGCAACAGGTCACCGGCATCAAACGCATTATTATTGTTTACATCTTTATATACTTTAATGGTAACATCATGTGGCGTATATAATGTATTGGTATGAACAATACGCAGCGTGCCGATCAGCCCTGTATCCTTGCTTGTATTTTGTTGTATAGAAAATGCTTTGATGCTGTATGCAGGGCTTGCCACCGGTATAGCCGTTGTTTGGTTGGAGCTTACTATTACCTGGCTTGAAGGACAGGATAACCCTGTTGAGCTGCAGAACCCGCTGTATAATACGATGGCGTTCTCCGTAATAAGCGGTGTAAGTCCTGTAGGAACAGTGGCTGCCTGGGGCGCCTTCACCCGCAATGTGGCGGTTAATACCACTGAATCGCCGGCCACAACGCCCACACCTGTTTTAAAATAGAATACACTACCGGAAGATTGCCAGTATACCGCCCCGTTAGGGTTATGCAGGTAGGTTACCGATGTAGTATCCAGCTCCCAGGGCGATGGCAACTCAATGGAAAATATATCGGAAGAAGAGGTAGGCAGCGGCCCCTGGTTTACGATCTTAAACCTGTACTGTGCGGCAATCTCTCCTGTTGGCACACAAGCCTGAGCAGCAGTGTCTGCAGCAGATGTTATGCCATATAAGTTGGTATTGGCAGGCACGCCGGCCATCTGGATTTTTTCAGACTGCTGTGTGATACCGCTTGTGGTTTGCCCGCAGGGCGTTGTGCCCGATGGGGTGAACCTTACGGTTTGCCCGCTGGCGAAATTACAATTGGCTTCAAGGCCTATACGCAGCCTGAAGCCCTGCATGGCATCTAACTTTGCAAGTATGGCTGCAGGTATGGAACATATAAGCTGTGTTCCGCTTGTTGCTACACAAGAGTCGTGCAGGCTGATATATGAACCCGAGCCTGCGGGGAACTCAAAATAAAGACTTCCCGGTATATAGCTCAACCCTCCGGCCGCAGGTAATTGAACCGTTATTTTGTTGTTGCTTACACTGCCGGGGCCGGCATTATATGCTTCAAGCGTATAATCAAGCACGTCACAAAAATTATGTGTTATAAGCGGATCCGGCTGGGATATAATACCCAGTTGCAATGCCGCCTGCTGCGGAATAACATACAGCCCAATGGTTTTTTTGGACGCAGCCGCCGTTATGGATGAAGGATAACCACTGCTGCTGCAATCAAAACCATATGCCATTGTAATGCTGTCTTTTATACAATTGGTATATGTTGCATTGATACGGTAATAGTTGCTGACCTGTGCAAAATTTCCCAGTTGATATATTCCACCACCCGAAGGAGCAATAGTAGCCACCACTGTGCCGGCAGGGCCGCTTAACCGCTGAATACTTGTTATGGTTACGCCACCGGGGTCAATATCTTTCGCTATCCACACATTTTTTGCAGTGGCAATGGTTGCATTGGAGAGCTGCACATCCCAGCTTACCGTATTTGTATTGGTAGTTATGGTATTGTTTGCCGCCGCCGCGATAATATCCGCCGCCGTAAGGTATAAGCTGTCATATACTGTCGGCGAAAATGGCGTGAGCGTAAAGCCTGAGCCTGGTGTGGCAACCTGCCTGACATTAAATCTTGCAGCAGTTCTTGCCGGCGCGTTACAATTAGCCCTCACATTTACGGTAAGCGTTATATAGCTACCCTGGTCTCCGTATGGTAAAGAGCCGTTCTCAAACAGCGCTTTTATATTAAACACCAACGTGCCTGCGAGTGGGTCTACAGGAGCGATAGCCACTGTTTTTGCAGCAGTAGCGCTTGGGCCTTTTGTATACACATAATAAACAGATGCCGATACGAAGTCGTAACCTGCCGGCATTACATACCAGGCAGAATCGTATATGGTTACAGACCGGTATTCGTATACAAAAGGTTTGCTTCCTGCATTTACGCAACAAGGCCCAAGCATGGCTGTGTTGGTTGCCGCTGTTGCGGCTACTGCATCCCCGGTAATATTATAAATTACTGTGCCGGAAGCGCCGCCGCCCCAGCCAACCAATGTCAGATTGCTGCTGTATTTACCACCGCAACTATACTGCTGCGCGGCGCCCGGGTTAGCTACATTGCTCACCAAAAATTTATTAGCTATGGTTAATGGCACAAGCGTAGCGCCCGGGTTGGTGGCTACCCGGTAATATATTTTTACCACAGCGGAATCGCCATTATTGTATTTCGTATAACCGGGCGGCAGGGCACAGCCACTGATATTGTTAAGCGCATCTATGCTGAAATCAACCTTCCTGGTATTGGTTGTACCACCTGAAATGGGCACATTATTACATGTATAAAAGGGAGTGGCGTTGCCTGAAGCATACAACTGCACGGTTGCATACAGGTTAGTAAAATACGTACTATACGCCGAGAATGTATCAACCGCATAGCCGAATCTCAAACCATTGGGTGCAAGAGGGGCGCCCACATTAATACGACCATAGAATGCAGCTTCAACCGTATCACCGATCATAGCGTAATTGGTTCTTACTTTGCTCATGTCTATTGCCCCGGCTCCATCTGCAACACCATCATTATTATTGTCGGGCAGCCCGTAATTAACACGTTTGAAAGAAAACCCGTTAAAGCTCATTCCGCCATTTACGCCACATGCTTCAGGACAAACAAAGCCGATACTGTTGGTTACGGCCGGCATCTGCTCTTCGTTGGCACAGGTAGTCATTGCCTTTACATATGTTTTCAATATTGCCTTATTGTCGTTACCGGCCGCCGCGCAGTTCAGGCTAAGGTTTTTAAATGTGAGGGTTGCTCCCTGCATTCCATTAACAGTGAATGCGCCGCTTACCGGGTAAGTAATGGTTACTGTTTTAGTGCCAGCATTATAGGCGAAGCCTGCAGGAGACCCGTAGGGTGTCCCGTTTTTTATGAGCGTTACATCTGAAGCATTGCCGCTGAAATCAATTTTACCAGGCAAAACAAGCTCGAACCGTACATGCGATCCCGTTGCGCCTGTATATATATACACACCTGAGTTAGCTTCCGAAAAAGTATAGGAGAAATCATACAAATTGCCCAGTTCCATATTAGCCGGAACGGTGGATAATGTATTAATCCGTACCTGCTGGTAGTTTCTTAAAAACATAGCCACAGGCAATATGCCTGTGCCGCAGGCTTCAGTATAGGTATATCTCAGCAGCCCGCCGCTTACTTCCATCGTATTGGATGGATTAACGGCAGGCAGGGGGCTGTTTAATTCATCATAGGTTATATATACGGTATCACCGTTGTTGATAACAGGAATATTTATTTTTACACTGCTGGGTAAACCCACTATCGCGCTTCCGGGGGTAGTGAATGAAGCTGTTGAGGTTAATGGCAATGGCGCCCATGTGCCGTTAATACCTGTTTTGTACCTGAAGTTGGAATACCCTGATTGACCTCCGCCTGTATAAGACCTGGCAGGGTTAAAGTATTGGGTGCCTGCCACCGAGCTCCACGCGCTGGAAAAAATATCCATATCCAGGTTGTATAACGGAGCTGTGCCGGTATTGGCAAAAGCTACCGTTTGCGCATATGGGGTGCCCCGGCATATAAGGGCGCTCATCCCGGTAGTAATCACTTTTAAGGATGGCGCAAAAGAGCTGTTAACAGTGGCGCCTGCAGTTGCAGCAGCGCTTACATTATTAGTGGTGCATATGCTTCCGTTGCATCCAAAGTATGCGTTGAGCCGGGTTTGCAGGTAACACTTGTTTACAATTTTTACATTTTCTGTTAATGTAATGCTTTGCCCCTGCGACAAGCCTGCGCCTGATATTACATAGGTATGGATGGTATCAGTACCGGAAGCTGTTTTTGTATGTATAATATTCCATCCTGCATACATAGCAGGAGAAAAGGAAACATCATCTACGATCACACCCAGCGTGGTAGTATTATTATAGGGCTTAAAGCTCAGGTAAACGTAATCATCAGTGGCAGATGCCGGAACGGTAAATGTGGCGGTGGTGGTGGTATAACCAAAAGTGGTGTTAGAATAGGTATAGTTCTGTGAAAAAAAATCAGTATTGCTGGTTGTGCCTGTTGCCGCAACGGTCATACCTACCGTTGCCGGGGTGCCGTTTGATGTTCTCCTGGATGCGTTGAATCGTATTTGATAGGTTTGCCCCGGTGTTACATGAATTCTTTGTGCGAAGCATGAGGCATTGTCTATTTCTGCCGTCAGATTTGAAGTGGAACCGCCGTATACAGATTCTGCATTAACTTCCGGGATACACCCGGCCTCCTTCCAGCCGGTATTCCCTGAGCTGAAATTCATGTTTGTACCAAAATCCCCAATGAATGAAATTGCAAGACCATTACCACTCGTGTCTTTTACAGTAAATTGAGAAATTGCTCCCAAACCGTTATTGGTGATGGTGATCTCCCTGTTATAGATATCACCAACGGCGCCGTTATAATTGCTGTTGGTTATATTGGTAAAACTCAAAGCTGCGCTTTGTGTATTAAATGTATTGCTTGTTACCACATAAGCGCCCATGCAGGGGGAAGTAAGGGTATATTTTGCCTGGCTGTTGGTAGTAGTAGCTGTTCCTATAGCGCCGCAATCGGCATAAGCCTCGTAACTTATAACTGTTGAATCAGGTAATGCAGGAATACCGGTTACCTTGAGCTGTGCGGTAGTAACTGTTGCAGATACCTGGCTTACCGCGCCTGTTCCTGCCGAGACCTTAGCAGACCCGCCTACATAAACATACCCTGCAGGCAGCAGTATATCAATGGTGCCCTCCGCGCATGGGCTGCCGCTACCAATTATTTTAATTTTGAAGACAGCATTGCCATTACACACACTGACAGGCATTGCAGGCGCGCCATAAGTGGGTTGAAGTGTTTGTGCCCCTGTTTTGTTAATCAAAAAAAGGCACAAACACAAACAAACAACCCGCATTAGTGAGCTCAGGAAAGCATTCTTCATAAGTCTCAAGGATATTGTATTAATAAGTTTTAGCTATACCCGGCAATCGGATAAATAGAAAACGTTATATCTAAGTATTTACCATTAATTAACAGTTAGTTGCTATTATTTATTGTGTGGTAAAAAATTTGAAGGCATGAATAGTGTCATACTAACCAAATTATGCCGGTGTGCTGTTGTAAGACGTGGGACCAGGACGAACTTTTACTTTTGACATTTTTACATTTGACATACAATAGGTCTCTTATAGAAAGAAACACTTCCTTTTAAGTATATTAGCTACCACAAACCTAAAAAACACTATATGCAAATCATCAGGTCTATCCAAAACAGGATTTACGAAATAAGGGACGAGCGTGTAATGCTTGATTATGACCTTGCCGGATTATACGAAGTAGAAACAAAAGTTTTTAACCAGGCCATAAAGCGCAATATAAAACGTTTTCCGACTGATTTTATGTTTCAGCTTACCCGTACTGAATGGAATGGGTTGAAGATCCTGGCAATACCACAATCTGTTGAAATACAAAGCATTGCAAAGGACTGGTCACAAATTGTGACCGGTTCACAAAAACACCGTTCAAAAATCGCTTTGCCCTACGCCTTCACCGAACAAGGCGTTGCCATGCTCAGCGGTATACTCAACAGCGACAGGGCGATTAAAATGAACATAGCGATTATGCGGGCTTTTGTAGAGGTAAGAAGAGTGCTCCTGCAACAAACAGATATTAAAGAACAGCTCCGGCTGATCCGCGACAGGATTACTGAGCATGATGTACAGCTCAGCCAGATATATGACAGCATAGAAAACCTGCTGGATGAAAAAGCGGCGCAGCGTAAATGGGATGACAGGGAAAGGATCGGGTTTAAAAAGTAGTCCCCCGCTGTTCGTGGCGTCCTCGCCACGAACTTCCCACCCGCCTCCGGCGACCCCCCACTACCCTCTTAAATGATACGCTTTCGGTTGCACAAACGCCCTTATACCATGATAAGACAATGTTGCGCCCAGTCCGGAATTTTTTCTGCCCGACCAGGGAAGCGCTGCGCTCACCCTGTCGCAGCAGTTCCAGTATACGGTGCCGGTATCCATCTGCTTCATTACTTTTTCGGCGCGATCCAAACTTTTGGAATACACGGCTGCTGTTAACCCGTATGGTGTATCCTTCATTAATTCAACAGCTTCGTTATCATCTTTTACTTTTTGTATACCTATTACCGGGCCAAATGATTCTTCCGTCATCAGCTTCATGCCATGATTCGCGTCTACCACTACGGTAGGTTCAAAAAAATAGCCTTTACCCGGTAACGAACTGCCGCCTGAAAGGATCTTTCCGCCTTTGGTCCTTGCATCTTCTACCTGCTCTTTTAAAAAAGGAAGCTGCTCTTTACGGCTTACGGGGCCTATGCTTGTTTCCCTGTTAAGCGGGTTACCTGTAACTAATTTTTTTGCTTCTGTTACAAAAGTATCAACGAATGTATCATATATTTTTTCCTGTACGTATATACGCTCCACCGCGCAGCAACTCTGCCCTGTATTATACACCGCACCTTCAAGGGCAGCTTCAGCAACAGCTTTTACATCTTCTACATCATCCATCACATACAAGGGATCTTTACCTCCCAGCTCTAACTGAACAGGTACAAGTTTGCCTGCTGTTTGTTCTGCAATATATTTCCCGGTGCGGTAGCTGCCGGTAAAGTAATAGCCATCTAATGGCAAATCAAGCAATACCTGCCCTACTGCGCCTTTTCCGATCACAATAGCAAAAGCACTTTCGGGAATGCCGGCAAGAAACAATAACCGCTGTATATGTAAACCTGTTAATGTTGAGTATTCAGAAGGTTTATATAACACGGCGTTACCGCCGATCAGCGCCGGAATAAACACATTAACTCCAACAAGGTAAGGATAGTTCCATGCGGAAATATTAGCAATAACACCCAGCGGCTCATATACTATTTTCTCACGTGTAGCATCTTCCTCGGTTATCCATTCATCGGCCAGCCATTTGGCGGAATTTTTTATAAAATATTCAATGCGCTTTCTTGCCCCGTTCAATTCATTATAAGATTGCTGGATGGGTTTGCCTACTTCTTTTGTCAGCGTTTCAGCCAGCTCATCTTTGCGCTCATCAAGCAGTGTATAAAATTTTTCAATGGCGCTGATGCGTTGTGCCAGAGGCACTGTTGCCCACTGTTGCTGCCCTTCTTTTAAAAGCCGGTACTTTTCCTGTATGGTTTCAAGAGTGTCTTCTGCCACTTCCTGTATTAGTTCTTCTGTTGCCGGGTTTATGATCTGCATGTGAATAGTTTTAAGTGGTAAGGGATAAGTTGTAAGAGTGGTTACAGGTTACAAGTTTCAGGTTGCGAGTTTGCTGATCCGCAACAGGCGTTGAGTTTGAATACCTGTAACCGGAAACATGTAACTATCCCACCACAGCTTCTACAAAAGCTTCCCTTATATTTTTTACAAAGTTACTCTCCTGATCATTCATTCGCTCAGGGTGCCACTGTACAAGGCATAAAAAAGATTTTCCTTCCGGGTCTTTTCTTTCAAGCGCTTCTACAACGCCATCGGGTGAAAAGGCTGAAACAATCAAGCCTTTGCCAATTATATCAGCGCTTTGATGATGATTGCTGTTTACTGTTCCTTCCTGCCTGTGAATAATAGTATACAACCAGGAAGACGGATCAACCATTGTCTTATGATATCGATCTGAGTCATCAGGCAGTTTTGAGTGATTGAATTTCCCCCAGGTTGGTATATCGGGTATTAGTGTGCCGCCGAAAAAGACATTTGCTATCTGCAATCCGCGGCAAATGCCCAATACCGGTATATTGTTCGCTTCGGTATACTTTAATATCTCCAGTTCAAACTCATCCCGTGCTTCATTTACGTCCGTCTCGTAGCAGTATTTATATAGTTCGGGTTTGTTATAAAATCGCGGATGCACATCTTCACCGCCTGTAAGTACAATCCCCCGGCACTTTTTTATTTCTTCAAAATTTTTTGCCCAGTGGCTTAACTGTATCACTTCAACCGCCTCACTATATCCCAGGATCCAGTTGCTGTATTTTAAATATTTGCTGCAGTCGGTAACGCCGATTACAATCTTTTGCGGCATCTATAACGCTTTTAAATAAAGTTGTTTAAAATCTTCTCTCGATACCGGCTTGGGATTATTGGGATGTGCAAAATCCGCGAATGCCAGGTCGGCTAGTGTTTCAATATGTTCCATCTTCACGCCGATATCACGCAAATGGTGGGGTATATTTATTTTGGTATTAAGGTCAAACAAATATTTCACCACTGCTTCGCCGTCTTCCTTTTCCAGTTCCAATGTTCTGGCAATTGTTTTGAATTTATCTTCAAAACCCGCAATATTAAACTCCATGCCGTAAGGAATATTAACAGCGTTTGCCAGGCCGTGATGCGTATCGAGCAGTGATGAAAGCGGATGTGCCAAAGAATGCACAACACCTAATCCTTTCTGAAAAGCAATGGCACCCATCATTGAGCCCAGCAGCATTTTGCTTCTTGATTCAAGATCGGGCCTGTTGGTTGCTGTTTCGAGCGACTCATGTATCAGTTTCATTCCCTGCAAAGCAATGCCATCGCAGATGGGATGATAATTTTTTGCAAGATATGCTTCCATATTATGCGTGAGCGCATCCATACCCGTAGCCGCGGTGATGGGTGCAGGAATGTTCATGGTAAGCACAGGGTCAGCAAAAACAATTTTTGCGAGCAGCTTTGGCGAGAACAATATTTTTTTCTGGTGTGTTTCATCATCGGCAATTATAGCACTGCGGCCTACTTCGCTGCCCGTGCCGGAAGTGGTGGGTATAGTGATGAAATGCGGCACATCATTGGTTACGTATATATCGCCGCCAATAAGATCGTCATACTTGAATAGATCTTCGCGGTGATTGATGCGCAGGAGTATTGCACGGGCAACATCCAACCCGGCTCCGCCACCAATGCCAACTATACTATCACGACCTGTAGCATCCCAAACATCTACCCCCTTGTATACATCTGATTTTACCGGGTTCTTATGAATATCCGAAAATACTTCGGCTGATATATTGTTGTTTGCAAGATCAGTGAGTATGTCTTTAAAGAAGGGCAATTGTGCCACCACAGGATCAGTAACGATCAACGGTGCTTTTAAATTATTTGCTTTTAAGTACGCAGGTAATTCCTTTACAACATTAGCACCAAAACGTATTGTAGTAGGAAAATTAAACTGATGAATTTTTTCGAATGACATAATGAATTTGAAATTTCTGATTTGAGATTTTGAATGAGCTATCAGCCATCAGCTTTCAGTTATCACGTTATTAACCTGCAACCACCGCTGATACCTGATGGCTGATAGCTGACCGCCCTCTAAATAATTTCCAGATACCTCCTCAGCTCCCAATCCGTCACCACTTTTGAGAACTGCCGCCATTCCCACTCTCTTGTAGCTGCAAAATGCGCCACAAAAGTCTCGCCAAACAATTCTTTAGCCAGGTCGGAGTTTTTCATTGCCTGCGTTGCCTGCCACAAATTAGCAGGAAGCACCCCGTTTGTTTTATTTGCATAACCATTGCCGATAGTTGCAGGCGCATGTAATTTCAATTTCTTTCGCACGCCATATAACCCCGAAGCGAGACAAGCCGCAATGGCCAGGTATGGATTGGAATCAGAGCCCACTACCCGTGTTTCAAGCCTGGCAGATTTTTCACCGCCCGGCAATGCACGCAAAGCGGTTGTTCTGTTATCTACCGCCCAGGTAAGTGTTGTTGGAGCCCATGCACCTTCTACCAGTCTTTTATAACTATTAACCGTAGGCGCAAACATGGGTAAAATATATGGCAGGCAATACAACTGCCCCGCTATATAGCTTTCCATTAACGCACTGATATGATTGCTTTTCTTTTTATCGTAAAACAGGTTTTGTTTCAGGTCGGCAGACCATAGGCTCTGGTGCACATGCCCGCTGCAGCCCGGCAGGCTCTCATTGAACTTTGCCATAAAGGTGGGCAATACGCCGTGGCGATACCCTATTTCTTTTACACTGCTTTTAAACAATACAGCCCTGTCTGCGGCCTCCAGAGAATCGGAATAGGTAATAGCAGCTTCATATACTCCCGGGCCGGTTTCCGTATGTATGCCCTCTAATGGTATTTCAAATTTTTTGAGCAGATCAAACAGATCATTAAAAAAAGCATTGCGCTGAGAAGCTCTTAATACTGAATACCCAAACATGCCGTTGGTCATCGGCTTCAGGTCACGGAATTTCCCTGCATATAATTCATCAGAATTATCAACCAGGTTAAACCATTCAAATTCCTGTGAGCAATAAGCATGATAGCCTGCTTTCTTTACCTGTGCATTAACCTTTTTCAATAAATTCCTGGGGCATATTTCAGAAGCTGCTCCTTCCGTATCGAAGTCGGCAAGGAAGAAAGCAATATCGTTATCCCAGGGAATATGCCGGTAAGTTTTCACATCAACCACTGCCGTAGCATCCGGGTAACCTGTATGCCAGCCGGTGATTGCGGCATTATCGTATGCCACATCCCCGGCATCCCAGCCAAATACCACATCGCAAAAACCAAAGCCGCTTTCAGCTATGGATCTGAACTTTTCAAAGCTGATGACCTTACCACGCAATACCCCGTCAATATCTGTTACTGCTAATTTTACTTTTTGAGTTTTCTTATCAGCAAGCTGTTTCAGCAATGCTGATGTTGATGTAACTGAAGGCATGTTTTATTTTTTTACAAAAAAGTGAAACCATATATAGCCCGCAAGCAGGATCGCAAAATACACAAAGGCTACGGTAAGATTTAAGGTGGTCATAGCGATCAGCGAAATTATAGCAATTATCAAAGCAATATAAGGGAAGTAAGGAAAAAAAGGCACTTTGAAAGGGCGTTCAATATCCGGCTCTTTTTTTCGCAACACCAGCACGGTGATCATGGAAAATATATACAGCGTAAGCGCGCCAAAGCAGGCAATGGTAATAATCTCAGATGTTTTTCCGGTAAGCAAGGCAATAATGCCTACCACCATATTTATAATCAAAGCATTGGCCGGTGTTTTGAATTTGTTATGCACTTTGCCAAAATTCCGGGGAATATATCCAACCCTGCCAAATTCAAAAGTTGCCCTCCCTGCAGCGAGTATAATACCATGAAAGGAGGCTACCAGCCCCATCAGCCCGATTGTTATCAGTAAATGATACAGCCACCCGCTGTTACCGGTAATTTTTGCCAGGGCAAGGGGCAAAGGAGAATCTGACGGATCAGCTCCCGGTGATGGGTATACGATAGCTTCCCAGCCCGCTACGCCTACGGAAGACAGGAAAGTGAGTATGCATAGCACTATTAAGGTTAACAGCGCTGATCCGAAACCGATCAAAATGTTTCTTTGCGGATTTATGGCTTCCTCTGCCACGTTTGCCACTCCTTCAATGGCAAGAAAAAACCATATAGCAAAAGGTATGGCAGCCCATGCACCTTTAAAGCCATTGGGGAAAGCATTGGCTGTAACATTTCCCCACTCAAAATGTGGCAGGGTAGCGCCGGCGAAAATAAGCAGTTCCACAACAGCAAGAACAGTAATTACAAGTTCAAATGTGGCCGCCGCTTTTACACCATATATATTCAAGCCGGTAAAAATAATGTAGGCCACTATCGCAATTACCGTAACGGGAACCTGTGGAAAAAAGATATGAAAATAAGCGCCAATGGCGGCAGCAATGGCAGGCGGGGCAAAAACAAATTCTATGATCTGTGCCATCCCCGCAATAAAGCCGGCTTCTTTTCCCAAAGCTCTTGTAGCATAATCAAATACGCCGCCTGCTTTCGGAATGGCGCAGGCCAGCTCGGTATAAGAAAAGGTGAAAGTAATATACAGGATGATGATAAGCAGTGTGGCTAATCCCAAACCGTAAGTTCCGCCTTCGGCCAAACCCAGGTTCCAGCCGAAATACATGCCTGATATTACATACCCAACACCAAGTCCCCATAACATTAGTGGTCCGAGCGTACGCGATAAGTGTGCATTAGTTTTTGGTTCTGTAGCCGACATTAAATACAGTTAAGCGTTGAAGTTAGTTAAAGAAGAGCAATTTTATTATCTTCAATACTATGAAAAACACCTATACACTATTGATGTGCCTGATTTGCACATTACAAACGTTTGCACAACAACAATATGATGTTGTTATCAATGAAATAATGGCTAACCCCTCTTCAGCGCCGGAACTCCCTGAAGCGAAATACATTGAACTTTATAATGCTTCCGGTACAGCGCTTAACCTGCATAACTGGACAATCGGCGACAAAAACAGCACTGCCGGGATCAATGCCGATATCGTATTGCAGCCCGATAGCTTTATTGTAATAAGCTCTTCATCGGGAAAAGCTTTGCTATCATCAATAACCACCGCTGTCAGCGTTACCGGTTTCCCTGCCCTGCATGTAAACGGAGATATTATTATTTTACGATCTTCCGGAGGAGAATTGATACATGCAGTAGCCTATGACAGGAGCTGGTATGGCAATGAAGTGAAAGCAGACAAAGGCTGGTCGCTGGAAATGATTGATGCAAAAAATCCATGCAACGGGCAAAGCAACTGGAAAGCAAGCGCAGATAGTAAAGGCGGAACGCCGGGATCACGAAACTCGGTTGCAGGCAATAACCCTGATACAGGCAGCCCGTACATATGGCGTGTATTCGCTACCGACAGCCTGCATGTTTTAGCAAGTTTTTCTGAGCCGGTAGACAGCCTGGCTTCATCTAACATCAATAATTACCAGTTAAATGAAAGCAACATAACGAAAGCCGAACCGCAGGCGCCGCTGTTTAATACAGTGCTGCTCACATTATCCGGCAAATTATCCGCACAAAAAATATACAGCTTAATAGTAAAGAACATTATAGACTGCCAAGGAAACCTTACATCCCTTAATACAGCAAAACTGGCTTTAACTACACTTGCAGGTTCAAATAATATTGTAATAACCGAGGTGTTGTTTAATGCGCCGGATGACGGAGCCGAGTATATTGAGCTGTATAATCACAGTAGTGCTGCTATCAATCTGAAAGAACTTCTCATAACTACAAGAAACAGTTCCGGCAACCTGAATGCACTGAAAAGATTAAGCGAAGAAGACGTATTATTTTTTCCGGGGGAATACAAAGTGTTGAGCAGCGATATGGATGCAGTAAAGAAAAAGTATATTATAAAAGAAGAAACCGCATTGGTACCCGTTGCTTCCATGCCTGCATTACCCAACAGCAGCGGAACAATTGTTTTACTAAATGTACAGGGCGATATTATTGATGAATTGCAGTATGATGAGAAATGGCACTTTCAACTGATCAGCAATAACAAAGGTGTTGCGCTGGAAAGAGTAAATGATAAAGCGCCTACACAGGATAAAAACAACTGGCATTCCGCCTCTGCCAGTTCGGGTTATGGCACACCGGGATCTCAGAATTCACAGTTAATGGCAGGTGAAATGGTAAAAGGTGAAATCAACATGGATCCTTCTGTCTTTTCACCAGACGGTGACGGGTATAATGATTTCCTTATTATCAATTATACATTTCCTTCGCCCGGCTATGTCTGCAATATCACCGCGTTTGATGGTGCGGGCAGGGCGGTTAAATATATAGTGCGCAATGGGCTATGTGGCACAAGCGGCTTTTTTAAATGGGACGGGCTGGATGAAAAGAACCAAAAACTACAAATGGGAATATATGTGCTGTTGGTTGAGGTATATAATACGGAAGGAAAAACAAAAAAGTTTAAGCAGGCGGTTACATTGGCAAGAAGATTAAATTAGTACCGATATTTGTGCTGTATGAACCAACGACAACTTTTTCTTCGACATGTAGCACAAACATCTCCTGCGCCATTAGCGTTGGAAATTGTGAAAGCAGAAGGCAGTATACTATGGAATGCAGAAGGCAAACAACTGGTTGACCTGATTGCAGGCATCAGCGTTTGTAATATCGGGCACTGCCACCCGAAAGTGGTTGAAACTATAAAGCATCAGGCAGATCAATACCTGCATTTACTGGTATATGGCGAGCTGGTTGAAACGCCGGAAGTACAATATGCACATTATCTTATTCAACATCTTCCTGCATCTCTGAACTCAGTATATTTTACCAATTCAGGGGCCGAAGCGGTAGAAGGCGCTATGAAGTTAGCCAAACGTTATACCAACCGCACGCAAATCATTGCTTTCAAAAACTCTTATCACGGCTCTACACAAGGCGCTTTAAGCATTATGGGCGATGAATACTGGCGCAACGCTTACCGTCCTTTGCTGCCGGATGTATTGCATCTTGATTATAATTCTTTCAACGATCTTGCATTCATTACAAAAAATACAGCCTGTGTAATAGCAGAGACCATTCAGGCAGAAGCCGGCGTAAAAGCGCCCGATAAAAGCTGGATGCAGGCACTGCGAAAAAAATGTGCTGAAACCGGCACATTACTTATACTCGATGAAATACAAACCGGCTTCGGCAGAACCGGCACATTATGGGGCTTTGAACAATTTGATATTGTTCCTGATATTGTATTGCTTGGAAAAGCACTTGGCGGCGGTATGCCCCTCGGCGCTTTTATCACCGATAAAAGTATGATGTGGAGCCTGGCCAACAATCCCGTACTTGGCCATATTACTACTTTTGGGGGTCACCCGGTTTGCTGTGCAGCAGGGTTGGCAGCAATGAAAGTACTGACAGAAGAAAAGATTATTCCACATGTAAAAGAAAAAGAGCAACTTTTCCTTTCATTACTAAAACATCCTGAAATAACAGCAGTACGATCTGCAGGATTATTGATAGCCGTTGAATTTGACAGTTTTGAAACCAATAAAAGAATTATTGATACCAGTATAGAAAACGGTGTGCTTACAGACTGGTTTTTGTTCGCATCAAATTGCCTGCGCATTGCGCCGCCGCTGAATATCAGTGATGAAGAAATTGAGAAAGCCTGCAGGATCATTGTATCTGCTATTGAACAACTATAATATACTATTGTATGAACAACAAAGAAGTGATCGAGCATTTCTACTCTTCTTTTCAACGGTTAGATGCCGCCGATATGAATGCCTGTTATAGCGATGACATTGTTTTCAGTGACCCGGTTTTTATGCTTTTGAGGGGAGAGGAGGTAAAATGCATGTGGGAAATGCTCTGCAAAAACGCGAAAGGGTTTTCTTTAACTTTCTCAGATATCGAACTGCTGGATGAGGAATACGCCACCTGTAAATGGCGGGCTGAGTATATTTTTTCTACAAGCGGCCGCAGGGTTGTCAATAACATCAAAGCATACATGAAGCTGAAAGACGGGAAAATAATTGAGCACAGTGACGCATTCCGCTTAAGCACATGGATCGGGCAGGCGCTGGGCTGGAAAGGAATATTATTCGGCTGGACAGGTTTTATGAAAAAAGCGGTACAGAATAAGGCGCGGAAGAACTTACTGAAGTATATGGAAAATAAAATATATTAAAAGAGCTTAGGGCAGCTAACAAAGATGCCGTTGGTTTATGTACAGGCTTTTAGTTTAAAACCTGAACAATCCTTTTTCAAACAACCACGGCGTTGGTTTAGGTTTAGCGTATTTTAACCCAAACTGTTCAATACTTTTTATTTTCAGGTGATCGATGGCTTCTTCTATAGAATCTGTTACTAAAACCAGGTTAAGGTCTTCCGGAGAAATAGTGCCGGCGATTTTGAGTTTGCCCATATAATCAATCAGCTCTTTGTGAAACTCTTTGCAAAACAGTATAATGGGAAAACTTTCTATCACTTTGGTTTGTACAAGTGTAAGTGCTTCAAAAAATTCATCCAGCGTTCCGAACCCGCCGGGCATTACAACAAAGGCATAAGAGTACTTTGCCAGCAGGGTTTTGCGTACAAAAAAGTATTTTATATTTACCCATTTGTCAAGATAGGGATTAGGCTGTTGCTCAAAGGGCAGTATAATATTGCAACCTACAGATTTTCCGCCAACATCTTTAGCGCCTCTGTTGGCCGCTTCCATAATCCCGGGCCCGCCCCCGGTCATGATGGTAAAGCCTAATTTAGCTATTTCGCCTGCCAGTTTTCGTGTTAATATATAATATTCATGGTCTTCCTTAAACCTGGCCGAACCAAAAACGGTAACACAGGGACCGGCAAAATGCAAAGCCCTGAAGCCTTTTATAAATTCGCCGGTTACTTTTAACGTAAATTTGAATTCTTCCCATCTCGATTGGGGACCTTCCAGGAACTTGATTTCCGATTTCGTGGCTTTAGACATCGTATAAATACGGGTTTAGCTTCCAAACCTACCTGATTTTCTTCAAAATGGACAAATACACGCAGGACAATATGTCATTTATTGTTATATTGCAATAATATACTGAAAATCAGTATGATTTGTAATCACTTATAAAATATTTGAAATACAGAAATATAAAACTTAACGATTTACGGAATGGCACTTGTTTTGACACCTGTGCTGCAACTAAAAGAAGGGTATATGAAGACAAAAGTAGAAGAAAGGATTATAGCTCCAAAGGAAGTAATTGTGGGCGATCCGGATGCAAAGGTTCTTATTGTGGAATATGGTGATTATGAGAGTGCTGACACTGCAAAAATCCATAATGTTATGCAGGAACTGCTCAACACCTATAAAGGAAAAATTAAATATAATTTCCGCCATTTTCCTATGACACGCGTTCACCAGCGGTCTTTTAAAGCCGCTGAAGCTGCCATTGGGGCAGCCCAGGAAGGCAAGTTCTGGGAAATGCACAATGTGTTGCTGCAACATCAACGTAACCTGGGTACCATTAGCTTAAAAGGATATGCCAGGGAAGTGGGAGTAACCAATAAAAACTTCCTGGAAGATTTGATGAATTCAAAATTCGGATGGTATGTGCGTGAAGACCAGACAGAAGCGGTAGACGCAGGCGTAATGGAAGTGCCGGCAATTTTTATTAATGGAGAAAGGTTTGAGGAAAAGCCCAATACACAGAATCTTTCAGCAGCTATTGATACTGCGCTTAGAAGCCGTAAAAAGGCAAAGCAAAGAGCATAAAGTTGTAAAAGAAAATGTTAGAATAATTGAAAGCTGGCGGTAGTGCCGGCTTTTTTGCTGGTAATCGTCAGTTTAAAATAATTTTACCGTTTTTACAGCCCATACTATTCGCATGGAACGAAAGATTGCATTTCTCCTAAATCCCATAGCTGGCAGTGGCAACAGGTCAGGTGTAAGAAAGCTTATTGAAAAAAGGCTGAGCGCAGCGCAAACAGAATTCCTGACCTTCCCCACCAATGCTGAAGGAAAATATGATGAAGTGCGGGATAAAATTTTGCACGAAGGTTTTACAGATGTTGTTGTTGCTGGAGGGGATGGCACCATCAGCAGTGTAGTGAACGATTTGAGAGATACCGGTGTGAATTTTGGTTTGATACCCTGCGGATCGGGAAACGGGCTGGCCTTATGCGCCGGTATTCCCAAAAAAGCAGAAAAAGCCATTGAATTACTCTTTACCGGTCAACCGGCAGAAACCGATGCATTTGTGATAAACAATAACTTTTCGTGCATGTTAAGCGGGTTAGGTTTTGATGCCCAGGTGGCACACGACTTTGCGAAACAAACAAAAAGAGGATTGATCACATATATTAGGCAAACGTATACTAATTTTTTGAAGGCCAGACCTTATCGTTTTGAAATAATCACCCACGAGTCTGCTATTAAAACAGAGGCATATTTCATCAGCATAGCCAACAGCAACCAGTTCGGTAACCGCTTTACAATTGCTCCAAAAGCAAGTTTGAACGATGGTTTGCTGGATATAGTTGTGGTGCAGAAGATGAACAAGCTTCAAATGATTGTATCAGTATTATACCAGGTAATGAACGGGGAAGTAAAAGAACACCCTTATAAGAAAGACGGTGTTATGTATTATCAGGCGCCGCATGTAGTTATCCATAATCCGCAAAATGCACCGTTGCATATTGATGGGGACCCTAAGGAAACTTCCCCCAGCTTTACTATACAGATTATTCCCCGTGCGTTCCGGTTGATACAGCCTGTTTTGCACCCTGCTGCAATTGCGTAATTTTTTTAAAGGAATCAGTATTGTCATCTGAATCTAACGCCCTCCTGATATCCAGCTTTTCGTTGAGCGTTAAGTGAAAATTCAGGGCAGCCCCCTTTTGTTTAGGCGAAGGAGTATAAAAAAAAGTAAGCTTCCGGAATGAAAAAAGATACCCGGTTTCAGAAAACTGAATCATTTCCTCCTGGTAATAGTCCTGCATTTTCATCCAGTTGTGCTGTAAGGTCATAATAGGTTTGGTAAACATGCCGGTAATGCTCGGGTCGTCATATCCTTCGTCCCACTCACCGGGCTTACGATCACGTATCTGGATGAATACGACCCCGCTTGTATTCCGGGCTATCCATTCCTGGAAAACATTCAGAAACCTGAGCGTTGACTCCTGCCCGAAATTATCTCTCATGCCTGCATCCATTACATCAATAATGGGAGAAGACGGGAACCACACATTGGGCAATACATACGGAAAAGTGGCATTGATACGCAGGATGGACAGCAACCGCAGATCGTAAGGATCCTGTCTTTTGAACATAGCGGTAAAATCAATCGCATCGGGCTCGCTCCTGCCGGTTCGTGAAGTATCAGGCCAATTTCTCATCATAAAACTTACCGGTTGAGTGCTGAATATCAGTTTCCTTCCATCGCGTGTAATGGTAGAATTAAAAAACATGAGCGGTACTTTCGCTGAGGCTTCATCGCCCGTAATATCCCTGAGTGTATAATCCAGGATATTTCCCGTGTTGCGGCTGAATTGTTCTTCAAACGCATAACCCCGGTCTTTTGTATATTTATACTTACCGTTATTAAACTGCTGCGCGGGAGCAAAAATATCCCTCGTAACAAAAGAAGCGAATAACGGGTTTAACAGGTCTTTCGATATGTTATCGGCATATTGCTGGTCGAACGGGTTAATATGCTGCCCTTGCTGCTTCAGGCGGCACAATTCGCGATAATAGGCGGCGCCCAGCATACCTCCCGATGCACCATTGATGATAAATGTTTTTTTCATCAGGCCGCCCTGCATCAGGCTGTCGAGCCTTTGCATAACGTTGAGGGTAAAAGTAGCAGAACGGGTGCCGCCGCCGCTAACATTCAACACATACAGCAAAGGCTTTTCTTCGTTCTGCTTCGCTTTCCATTTTTCAAGAATACCGATCATATTGTTTTTGTCGGCTTCCATTTTTTCTGCGGTACACAACTGTAAAATGCTGTCGCGGGTATATACCGGGCGTTCGGCACGGTTAACGTAATTAATGCCATAGGCTTTATTGCGGGGATCAATCACTTCTTGTTCAAACAGGAAATTGAGCGCCAGAACAACTAATAAAAGCACCGGGAAAGCCCAGCTCTTAAGCCAGAAGGTAAGCGCTCCTGACCCGGCAATAAGTATTGAAAAAAACAAAAGAATGGCCGCCGCTGCCGGGATAATGAAAAGCGGTTTATCCATTAACATGCCGAGCAGCGCCAAAAATAAAAATGCAAGTATAATAGACATTACTGCCGAAAAATGATGTCTTTTAAATACCAGCTCTACAAACTCCTGCGAATAATGTGACACATTTCTTGGCTTTTTTAACTTAAAGCGCGTATTTAAAAACCAGTCTACTTTTAAGATCCCCTTTTCATGAAAGTGCTTCCCGCCAACGCCAAACTGTTTTCCAAATGCCTTTGGATCACGGAGCACAGGCTCCATAGTGCGCATCATTGATTTTTCTGTTCTGAAAAAATAAAGGAATGCGACAAGGGTCGTCAATATCAATCCTATTAAAAATCCGGCAATCAAAACAACGATTGCTCCAATGGTAAGCAGTTCATTATGCAGGTCGAAATATACCGTTTTACCCAGGTAAAACAGCAGGAACAATAACGGAATAACAGCATTGTTAATGCAATATTTCAGGAAGGGCTTGGAAGTGGTAGCAAGAAATTTAACCTGGTTACTGTGAAGGATAAACGTAGTAACGTTCCAGCTCATAATAAAAACACCGGTAGTAGCGCCAACAATTGCCATGCTTATACCATTCACTCTCCCCAAGTATTCGGGAGCCAGGAAAAGTGCATCGGCGCCGAAAGTGCTCATGAAATCGCCATTAATGGCGCTAAAGAGAATATACCAGAAAATAAGCAGTACCTGGTACCTGCGCAGGTGCAGGATAAACAGTTGAACAGGCAGAGAATGATAAAACCCTGTCAGGTACTCTTTTATAGTGGCAGTAGCCATTATTGCAATATAATACTTTGATATTTAACGGAAAAGGAGGCGGAAATAATATGATGTTAAGAGAAATTATGTTTGAGGTCTATGGTTTGTTGTTTATAGTTTAAACCCGAAACTTCAAACTACAAACCCGAAACCTACAACCCCTAACCCGAAACTGATGGTTATGAGCTAATGCTGATTGCTTGATTTGAGATGTGTAGACTATAAACAACAAACTATAAACATGAAACTTGTAATAAACCCCAAACCTCAAACCATAAACTACCTATGGTGCAAGTGATATATTGACCGTTATGCCCGCCCGGGTGGTTGTCATAGGTGCCGATGAAGAAATATAGGGCAGTCTTCGCTGCTGATCAAAATAAAACTTGAGTTGTATGCGGTTGCTTAATACGTAATCAATAGTGGGATATATAATAATCACTTTTTGCCCATTGGTAGCAAATGCATTTTCCTGGTCGAGCCTGCTGTTGGCGGTAATGTCGTCCTGTATACTGAACTCCAGCGAGAACTTTACATCACTTTCGGATTTTTTACCTGTACTATCGGAACTGCTCTTTTTAAACAGGCTGATATTAAACGGCAGGTTAAAGCCACGTATACGCCAGGATGCATTCACGCGGATTTTCGAGGAACGCATTTCGCTCAACTGGTAATCAATCAAACTAAGACTGAGCGTTCGGCTTTTGGTATACTCAAAACCGGCAGTCAACTGGTTGGTTAAAGCAAAATCAAGTCCCACCAGGGGTGCAAACTGTTCCTGGATGGTAATATTAGGTACCAGGAAGTATGGAATGAAATTATTGGAAACCGTATCAATAAACGATGGGAAGCTCAATCCCCACCTGTCCTGGAAAAGAAGGTTCGAGTTGAATGAGTTCATTGATAAGGTGCTGTTATAAACATGGGTAAGCGTAAAATTGGTAAATATTTTATCAAGAGGTGCAATACGGTTCAAACCACGATATGTAATTTTCCAGTTGGGTTTAGGCAGATAGCCTGAAAAAGGATTTGATCTTACATTGGATCCGGTAGTTTTCAGCAGGGCAATATTATTGGGATCTTTATTGGTATAGGCGGCCACAAATGAGGGAATTAACACATCCTGCGCATAACGGCTATAACCCAGGTAATACCCGTCTGTTCCCTTTACCTGGCTGTACGGGTTTTGCTTACCCAACCGTTCAGAAAGAATGATCCTGTTATCCTGGAACTTCTTGAACGTTTCGCTGATCACATTCGGATCTGTTTTTTTGAACAGGGTTTGAAATGAGATATAGCTGATACTGAACCCGCCGCCAGCATAAGGGTTCAAATGCGCGAACTGCCCGCTGCCAAGCGTGTCCTTGAACAATTCACTATAGGTACGGCTGAATGTTTTGTTCATATTCAGGTTGATCGTCAGATCCCTTACCGGCTCAAGATCCGCGGTGGCTGTAAACTGCTGATCAAAAGTCTGGCGCGTCAGGTTGTTCTGCAAGCTGTCTTTCGAGATCAAGCCTTTCCGCGCCGCGTTGTTCAGCCAGTTGCTATCGGGCTGCCTGCCTAAAATGAATCCTAATCCCGGCGCCATGCTTCCCCAGTTCTGCCCCAGTTGTTTGGTGCTATCCATATAACCCGGTATAAAAGTGGTGGCGCCTTCGCTGTAAGAAAAGTTAATCCTTTTTAAAGAGGTCAGTACCTTGCCGATACCCTTTACAAAACCGCTCAGTTCCGGAAGGTCATTCGGATCTCTTTTCTTTTTTGTTTTAGTTGTATCGGAAGGGGGTTTTCTACCCGGCGGTTGCGGAGGCTGCTGCGTATTATTGCCTCCCTGGTTTTGATCGAGCGCCCTCAAAATCCTGAACTTACTGTATAACCGGTTAAAATCAAAATCGATAGTGGCTGCTTTGGCATTGCTGTTTTGAATGGTATTACCAAGATTGATCGCCAGCCGGGAAGCACCCATCCAGCTATACGTGGTTTTATAGGCAAGGTTAGCGGTGGTCCAGTCAATTAAAGGCAGCTTATTGGTGGGCAAAGCATAAGTAAAATCCATTCGCTGGTTAAACAATACATTTCTTCCCCCTTTAAAAAAGTTACTTCTAACCGTATCCTTCTTTGCTTTGCTGTCCAGGCGGCCCGAGGGTTCATCTATGCGCGCATTGTTCAGCGATTCATAATCAAAGTTCAGCGAACGGGTAATGTCCCAACGGTAATTATAGCGCCGGTCGAACGTAAAGAACTTATCAAAGGTTTCCGGAATTTTGTACGGACTCGGCAAAGTACCCGGCACATACACTTCGCGCGGGCGCACCGCGCCAAACTGGCGGTTTACATCCCAACGTATACCTATTAACGAAGGGGTTGGGTTCAAGTTAAAATCCCTGATCATATCCAGCCATAGCGATTTACTTTTGACCAGTTTCTTAAACGGCTCCCACGATTTAGGCTGCCCTGTATAATTATACCCGATGCCGCCTTTGTATTTTTTTATTTCATTGTTCTCAATAAGCGAAGTGTGTCCCTTGATGGACGTATAAGAATAGCTGAGATCGAAGTTCGACAGGCTCCACAGCCTTTGCTTTTTACCTTCAGGCAATGTTTTTCTTACATTGGTGAAGTTGATGGTTTTAATGGTGGTGATATCAATAGCGGCTCTTCGCACAGAATCACTTTTATCTCCTGCGGCGTCCAGTTTATCACGCAGCTTAATATCCCGGTCATAAGGGTCATATTCCGGCGTGCTGATGGTTTGCGAAATACTGGCATACATTGGGATTTCCACTCCTACCCCCCTGGGTAAAAGCTTACCCAATTGCAGGTTGGCGGCAGCGTCAAATTGTACAAAGTCTTCGCGGGCGCGCTCATTTACGCGTTGTTCAATCGCCCCAAAGCCAACGGTATGCGTATTGCCTGACAGTGTAAGCGTTCCCAGGTCGGCTAACGCAATATCTACCCTGCCGAGTGCCGCCCAGCCTCCCTTTTCATCTATCTGCGATAATCTCAGCTCATTGATCCATACTTCAGTACAAATGGGTGCGCCTGTGCCATTGCCGGGATTTTCTATGCCCACTAAAAACCCTTTCACTTCCCCAAAATTCGGGCTTCCTATTACCGAATAAGTCCTGTTATCAACTGTTTTACGATAAATGTTATTGGGATTAAACAGTTGCAGGTTCCTTTCTGTTTTCAGTTGTTCCAGTATACCCAGGTCGAAGTCGAGATTATTTTCTTCCGGCCATATTTCCGTATCAACAGTAGCTCCAAACGGAGTTATTTTTAAAGGAATCTTTATTTCGTAAAAGTTATTAATAAAGTCATTGCCTATTCTTATCACTGCATTGATCCTTCCATCCGTTAATGCCGGCTGCCCCTGTACACTTTCGGCATGTATAAACATCATCAGCCGCCTGAACTGTCGGATATCCAGGTTATAGGTTTTAAACACGGCCCTTGATTCGCCGCTGGGCAAATTGCATATCTGCATGTTCATGCTCTGCTCATTCTGTAGAATGTTGATGCCGCCATTGCTTAATGCCTGTACCCTTTCTATGCCCGGGGGCATCCGGTAAACAACGGGTTGTCTCCGGTCGTTTTCTTCTATATTCACAGCCCCCACGTTAAAGCTTACGGGATCGGTGGCGCTAACGGGTTTGTATACTCCTGCCGTATCCAGCTCATAAGTGAACTTTCTCCATTGGTTCCTGACCAGCTCCAGCTTGGCAAAACGCAACACCGTTGAATCTTCAAACCCGGTCATAAACATCCTGATAAACTGGATGGATTTAAAATCGGGGATATTACCGATTTTTTTATCGTAGCTGTTAACAGGTACTCTGAACTGATACCAGGTTTGGTTTTCTTTTGCCCCGTTTGCCAGTTGAACGCTTACTTCTTTTTTATCTACAATAAAATTCGACCCGATCTGCATGTCGGAGTGTGTCTTGGGTTTGATCTCTATCCTGTACTGAAAATATTCTTCATTTTCATTCAATGTATTGTCTTTATTCAGGTCTTCTGCATCGGGGTACAAAGTGGCGGCAGACGAAAACTGGGAACTGGCGGAAGATACGGGAGAGTTACCCTGCGGACTGTTAAAGTTTTTGTATCGGGCCAGGATGCCTGCGCTGATCTTGTCGTATTCCGCATCCCTGTAATATCGGAAGTTGTCTGAGGAGGGATCTGTCAATGCATTTTGATATGCCTGTGAACCGGCGCCAAAAGTTGTTTGAAGCTGCTGTAAGTAGGATTGACGTACGGAACGTTCGTCATCATCGCCCAAACCATCAAAGCCCACATCCTGGTAGGGTCGGTCTGCAGGATCGTTGCTGAAAGCCTGCGTAACCTGTATAGGATTTACGGGAACGGTTCCCCATACAGAGTTATCCGTTTGAGCAGGTATGGCAGGGGTGGGAAGCCCGTTTTCATACGCCCGTTTACCGTCTTTTAAAATGTCTTCCGATACATTACCCAGGTTAAAATAAAGCTGCCCGCCGGCAGAGTTTTCGTTTTTGATATAGGGATCCAGTATCCAGAATTCTATGAATTCAACATTGTTGGTTTCGAAATCTGTCTGGTCAATGGAACGCATCATGCCCCCCCAGCGTTGCCGTGGGTTGGTCAGCCGGCCACTTGATTCCAGCCCGGATGCATCGTAATTATAAGGGCCTCTTTCACGGGGATAATATGCCAGGTCGAAGGTTACCAGTTGGTTTTGACCAAAGTCGGGTGTTCGCAGCGGAAATATTTCTGCCTGCGATACTGCGCGAACCCGCGGATCAGACAATTCTTCTACATTTCCCTGTAACGGGTTGCTTGAATTGCGGCTTTCCTGCAATATGGGCTCAATATTATACCATGCCAGCTTAGCCCTGTTTTTTCCATAATCAAGGTTATTATACTGATCGGCTTCGGGAAAAAGCACATTCCCGCTGCGGTCGGTAGCGCCTTGCGGCGTGCTGGCAAGCGCCCAGCCTATGAGCGGAAAGCGGAGGTCTATACTGGCCCGCGTTCCTTCAAAATCATCAATATAGATCAACCCGTTTTTACCCTTGCCGATTTGTGGCGCGTGTCCCGGAATAAGTTTAGCTGCTTCGCCAAACGCTGTAATGCTGGATGTTCCGTTGGGAGTGTAAAACGGCAGCTTATCCAGCCACCTGTTAAGACGGGGTACTTCGTTCCTGTAGTTGAAATCAACCCCCACCATGGTATTGCGGATCGGGTCTTCGCCGTAACCCATTTTGGTAAAATAGGGACGCTCGCTGAGGCGCACCGCCGTGGCGCCAATAGAGAGGTTTTTATTGGCAAGATAATCAAGCCTCAAACCCATGTAATTGCGTTGCTGTAAGCCAAAAGCCGCCTGGTTTTCAAACTGCACGTCTACCGGCACTCCCGAACTCAGGATGGCCTGGTTTAATATTCTTACCGTACCCAGGCTGTAGTTGATTTCATAGTCCGCACCTTCCTGCAGGGTACGCCCGCCGGCCGTTACCGTAACCGAACCCTGTGGCACATTGAAGGCATTGAGTGAAATTTCTGATTGCCCCATAGAGGAAGCCCTGGCTGTTCCCTTCATTACAAACCGGTTGAGGTTGGCATAGGTTTGGGCAATTGCCTTTATGGTATCATACAATGGCAGGTATAAATATTTCTGCCGCAGGGCAGGATCGTTGAATGCAAATTGCAGGTCGCGCCCGAAAGGCTCCAGTACCGGGAAAATGATCTGGGCCTGGTCAGACATGACCGTGTATCCCTCCATAAAGTCAAAAACGCCATCAGGTTGGGGATCGTTCTGGTTATTCAGCCGGTCCAGGTTTAGCAATGTAAGAAGCGGTACCCCCGCCTGGTCGCCTTCGGGTAAGTATCTTTTTTGCCCCCCGCCTGGTTCATCATACAGTATATTCAACTGGAAATCTGTACGATCCAGTGCGGAAAGATAATCTCCGTTGTCGCTTTTCAGCGTATAAATATTTTTCATCATCAGGTCCCATATGGGGAGCTGGGTACGTGCCGAAGTAGCTTTCAGCAGTTTCAGGAACAATACTTTTTGAACCCCCGAAGTGGAATCCACCGGCACATCCTGCGAAAATTCGCCTACCTGGTAAACCCTTCCGTTGTAAGTATATTGATATGCCACGGCTAACACTTCGTTGGGCTGAAGGGGGGCCCTTAACGAAAGGTATCCTAACTGGCGGTTGTATATATACTGACTGGAATCGAGCTTACGGGCGAAGGTCTTTTCGAAATCCTGTACCTGCCGGAGACCCATAGCAGTAAGATTGCTTACTGTAAGCGAAGGATTCCGGTTAGCCGAATTGCTCACTATGCGGGAATACAGGGTATTGGCATCGTTGCGGGGCAAATCCAATGCACTCCCCGAACCTCCCCATGCCCCGTAAGGCGCCGGTTCGGCTATGTCCATCAATCCCACAATATCACGGGTATCGGTCGTAACGCCTGTTCCGGTTCTGTTGGTTACCCATACCTCCATGCGCATTACCTGTACCTGCGACGAAATAAGCGGAATGGTTTTCATCGCATCGTTGTACTTACGGTTAAAATACTGCGCCAGCAAAAAGTGCCTGTTTTCATCGTAATCATCGCCTCTTACAGTAATGGCAGAGGTAGAAGCTCCCCCCTGTAACGCCCGCGACTGCCGCTGCGAGCGCTGTGTGGCAAATACGCCTGTAACCCATAGCTTCCCGAACTGTAGCTGCGTTTTTACACCAAATAATGATTGTGCTCCCGGTATTAATGTTCCTTTTGAGGCGAAGCTGGTATTGCCCAGCTCGATTTTTTTAATAATTTCATCCGGTTTCCCCGTGTATTCAAGCTTCAACTGGTTTTCCCAGTCAAAAGTAGATTGGGTATTGTATGAAATGGGGAGTTTGACCTTATCGCCAATATTGGCAATTACATTCAGGTTAGCGGCCATATCAAAATCAAACCCGCCGTTTCGCCTGGCTCTTTCAGGAAGGGTGGGATTTTTTACATTTTGCCCCTGGTAGCCTGCCGTAATGCTTACATTGCCCTGTGGACGGATATCCACTTTGCCATTTCCAAAAAGGCGGTTGAACAAATCATCGGTGGCTGTTAGTTTGGGACGGAGCAGACTCCTGTTTAAAAGACTGATGGTATTAGCCCGCTGGCGGAAATAATCCGTTTCCTGTTTACGCGATTGTATACGCATAAACTCTTCGAATGTAAGCGTAGTGGGCTTACGGTAATATGTATCACCGATCTTTTCGATGATATAATATTTTTTCTCCTTATAATCGTAAACGATAGAATCTTTGATGTTGGAAGGGTCATTCAGGTCAAAGCTATTGTACCTGTTGGAAGTCATCCGGTCGGTGCGCCTGTCGTATATAGGGTATTTCAATGTGTCTACGCCTGTAATAGAGTCTTTGGAAGAGGGGATAGAATCCCTTTGCTGTAAGCTACCTGCAAATACGGGCACAGCCATTACGGTTGCGTTCAATACAACGATTGCTGCAATGAATGAAATAATACGAACAATATCCGTATAGTGAGAGGTCGTCAATTTTCCCGTCTTGTTTAGTGGGTATAATTCTTCTCAAATAAGCTGTAACGCGGTTTTAATTAAAATTTCCAGGTTTTCAGATGAGGGGGCGGATGCGACAGCTTTTTTAACCGCATTTTCCGCTGCTGAGCGGGCTATGCCTAAAGCTACCAGGGCATTTAACGCATCCGTTTCCAAAGTATTGTTTCTGAATGCAGAACTTGTTGTTCCTGCATTATTTTTATTCAGTTTATCTCTTAGTTCAAGCACAATTCTTTCTGCTGATTTTTTACCAATTCCTTTTATTTTTTCAAGCGCCAGGATATCTCCTCTGATAATAGCTTGTGCCAGTTCGTCGGGCCGCATGGCCGAAAGCATCATCCGGGCGGTGGAAGTGCCTACCCCGTTTACGCTTATCAACTGGATAAACAGGTTCTTTTCAGTCAGGTCAAAAAAGCCATACAATGTATGAGCATCTTCCTTTATATGAAGCCAGGTATGTAACGACCCCTGATCAAGCGATTGAATTTGTGAATACGTATTCAAACTGATCTGCACTTCATAGCCTACTCCATGCACTTCTATATGCACTACCGCAGGAGACTTATATACAAACTTGCCTGTTACAAACGCTATCATCTCTTAAAAGGGAGACAAAGATAAAGGATGTGGCAGTAGAAAACCAGCATTGTGGATTTTGATTTATCCCGATAATTGTATTTTCGTGCCCAATTTAGAAACACGTTTAACATGATTCCAAAAATAAATGCCGCCATTACTGCTGTAGGCGGCTATGTTCCTGAATACCGCTTAACCAATAGCGAACTGGAAAAATTAGTGGACACGAACGACGAATGGATACGCACCCGGACAGGCATTGATGAAAGAAGGATATTAAAAGGAGCAGGATTGGGCACATCGGATATGATAGTACCGGCAGTACAGGAAATTTTGGATAAACGTAAAATAAAAGCGGAAGAAATAGATTGCCTGATTGTGGGAACCGTTACCCCGGATACCATCTTTCCTTCAACCGCTAATATAACCTGCCATAAACTGGGGGCAGTCAATGCGTGGGGGTACGATTTAGCGGCGGCCTGTTCCGGTTTTTTATATGCGCTCACTACCGGGGCGGCATTAATTGAAAGCGGCAGGTATAAAAAAGTAGTAGTGGCAGGGGCTGATAAAATGAGCTCCATTGTTGATTACAGCGACCGGACCACCTGCATTATTTTTGGCGACGGCGCAGGCGCAGTTTTACTGGAACCTGATACCGAAGGCTACGGCGTATTGGACAGCCTTTTAAAAAGTGATGGGGCCGGCGGGCATCATTTGCACATGAAGGCGGGTGGTTCCATAAAGCCCGCCTCCATTGAAACCGTTACCAATAAAGAACATTTTATTTACCAGGAAGGGCAGGCAGTATTTAAGCACGCCGTAAAAGATATGGCAGATGTTAGCTACGAGCTATTGCAACGCAATCAGCTTACAGGCGATGATATAGCATGGCTGGTACCTCACCAGGCAAACAAACGCATTATTGATGCTACCGCCAACCGCATAGGATTACCTGCCGAAAAAGTAATGTTAAACATCCAGCGTTTCGGCAATACTACCGCCGGCACTATTCCATTATGTCTTTGGGAATGGCAGGATAAATTAAAGAAGGGCGATAAGCTGGTGCTTGCCGCGTTCGGCGGTGGGTTTACCTGGGGAGCTACGCTTATAAAATGGGCATATTAAAAACCGCTTCTCCCCTGCTTCTATAACAAGTATCATCGGAACAATACTCCTTTTTATTGAATACTTTTCTTGTTAAGCGCCTGCCATAACAGGTCTTTTAACTGTAAGAGCCCCTGCTGTGTTACAGACGAAATAAACAAATGGGGAATATCAGCAGGCAGTTCCTTTTCTATCGCCGCTTTCAACTCATCGTCCAGCATATCGCTTTTACTGATGGCTATAATAAACTGTTTATGAAGCAGCTCGGGATTGTATTGCTCCAGCTCATTTACCAGCACTTCGAACTCTTTACGATGATTGGCGCTATCGGCAGGAATTAAAAAAAGCAATACCGGGTTTCGTTCAATATGCCTTAAAAATCTGTGTCCAAGCCCTTTGCCTTCCGCGGCGCCTTCAATAATGCCCGGCAGATCGGCAATGCAAAAGCTTTTTCCATCCCTGTATGCTACCATTCCCAGGTTGGGAGTAATAGTGGTAAAAGCGTAATCAGCTATTTTAGGTTTTGCAGCGGTAATTGCCGAAAGCAGGGTAGATTTACCGGCATTGGGAAACCCTACCAGCCCTACATCGGCCAATACTTTCAGTTCCAGCACTTTCCAGGCTTCCTGCCCCGGCTCGCCGGGTTGGGCGTATTCCGGCACCTGGTTGGTAGCTGTGGCAAAATTGGCATTGCCCAATCCGCCCCGCCCGCCTTTTATCCATACTACCTCCTGCCCGTCTTCAAGAATTTCTACCTCTTTTTTACCGGATTCTTCATCCATAGCAATCGTTCCGAGGGGTACCTCAATAATTACATCCTTACCATTTTTGCCTGTGCAATTATTACCACTTCCGCCTTCTCCGTTTTCAGCAATCACATTTTTAAAATAACGCAAATGAAGCAGCGTCCACAGGTTTTTATTTCCTTTCAAAACAATATGCCCCCCCCTGCCTCCATCGCCGCCGTCGGGCCCGGCGGTAGGATTGTATTTGGTGCGCATAAAATGCCTGCTGCCCGCCCCGCCATGCCCGCTTTTACAGTACACTCTTATCTGGTCTACAAAATTTGATTTCTCCATTATCCGCTTTGCGCAAATATAACAGGATAACACATAACCGGGAGCTAATCTCCCACATTCATTGCCAAATCCTGGCCATGCGGTTTTCTTTTGCGGCGGGTTGTTTCCCGTTTCCTGTATATAGATTTAATCCAGGCTGTTAACCCACATATAATACCCGCCAGCCCCAGTACCAACACAATAACAGCCAATACTTCCTGTCCATTGCAAGCAATTGCACATGCCAAAGCAGCTATCACAACCATTAAAACTATTCCGGACAGTATAGCCAGGGTAAACTTTACGCCTTTGTTTTTTGCCTCCTTATTTCCTCTGACTGTAACCATTAACCGCTTCAACTGTTTCTTAAGTTGCAGCTTTACCTGTCTTTTTTCCTTTGCCGTAATTTTCCTTTCCCCGCTACCGGGGTTAGTATTATACACATGAATTGGCTCCGGAGCAACCGAGCTTGCAGCAGCGGCATTGTACAAAGGCGAAAAAAGCTCAGTATTAAAAGCCACGATCAACATTATGAAAGAAGACAGCGCAACAATAAAATCATTGATCTTTTTCCTGATGTAATAGCGGTAACTGAAGTAAACCTTTTTATTTTTTTTATCCGGATAAGTCAATACCGCTATACCAAACAACAACAAAATAAAGTAAAAAGCATCACCTGAAAAACGCAAACCCATCACACCAAGCTGATTGCCGATATACCAGGCTTCAAAAAACAAAAATATTTTTATCCCTGCTATCCACAACCGGGCCTGTTTTGGATGGCGCATGGCCCATACTGAAATTTTTTTCATATGTGTACATTGTTTGTAAAAGATCAGTTAAATGCCTTTTAAATATAGCTATAACATATAAAACATTATACCATCTATTTGCCCGGTATTACTCTCAATTGGTATTTTGCTTGTTCCGGCTGGTATAATTCGGTACCTTTGCAACGCATTTCAGGTCATTACTGCGCCTATTCAACACATCATTGTGTTTGCACCCTGAAATAACAATCATTTATAGCGCCCACCTTAACCGGGCAAAAAATTAAAGCATAGTAAATAACTGATCATCCGCGCTTTCGCGGCAGCCGGTATTTTTTACTATACTCATTCTATAACCGCTCTTTGCAAGGGCATTAAAAATTTTCCTATGCTATTAGCTACAGACCTGGATGGAACATTTTTAGGAGGAAGACAGGCCGACAGACTGAAATTGTATCGTTTGATCAGAGAACAAAAAGATGTTCAACTGCTTTTTGTAACCGGGCGGGGAATAGAAAGTGTAATGCCCCTTCTCGACAATCCGGTTATTCCCGATCCTGATTATATTATTTGCGATGTGGGAGCTACTGTATTAAATGGCAAAACGCTGGAGCCGGTTCAGCCCATACAATCTGAAATTGAAAAGAAATGGCCGGGAACAGTAGCGATCAGGAAAAAGCTGAGAAGAGTAAAAGGGCTTCGTCCCCAAATGGTATCCCAACAAAGGCGCTGTTCGTTTTTTTATGATGAAAATACCGACATAGAAATGGTGAAAAAAATAGCGGTGGATATGGGGCTGGATGTTTTATTGTCTGCCGGTAAGTTTTTAGATATCCTTCCTCAAAACACCAATAAGGGGTCTACTCTCAAAAAGCTGGCAGCCCTTATGCAATTCCCCGAAGAAAGGATATTGGTGGCCGGCGATACCTTAAATGATAAGTCGCTGTACGATACACACTATAAAGGTGTAGTGGTAGGCGCTGCAGAGCCCGCATTGCTTGACTATACTGCAAACATGCCGCATGTATTGCAGGCTTCGGCTTTGGGCGCGGGCGGTATACTGGAAAGCATGAAACATTTTCCGGAGTTCAAAAAGTTTGTAGTCCGCGAAGAAGAAAAAGCACAGGATGCCCTTCCGGGAGATACACAACTGCTTGTAATGTATCACCGCCTCCCGTATGAGAGGAAAGAAATAGATGGAAAAGATCAAAAAGTTTCGCCGAAAAGCCCCAACGGCATCATTCCTTCATTGCTTGGTTTTTTCAGCAATGGGCGGAGCGGCTCCTGGATTGCATGGGAAGAAGTGAGCAATAAAAATATAAACCAGCCGGAAGACAGGTATATAGATGAGGAAAAATATCCCAACCTGCTGGCATCGAGCATTGCACTCACAAAAAAAGAAATAGAAGTATTTTACAAGCTGTTCTCGAAAGAGGCCTTTTGGCCGGTAATATTTTCATTTGCCGATAAAGTAAAATTCGATCATGAGCATTGGGAGCAATATGTAAAAGTAAACAGGATGTTCGCCGAAAAAGCTGCGGCCGATGCTGACAGGAATGCTACCATCTGGATACATGAATATAACTTATGGCTGGTTCCGGGCATGCTGCGTCAATTGCGCCCCGATGTAACAATCGGCTTCTTTCATCACACCGCTTTTCCCCCGGCCGATATTTTTAATATCATTCCCTGGCGGCGGGAAATTGTTGGCAGTTTGCTGCAATGCGATTATATCGGCTTTCACATTCCACGTTACGTTGAAAATTTTGTAGATGTGGTCAAAAGCCATATACCGGTTAAAGTCATTTCAGAACAACCCAGCGCTGAGCGGTTTCTTACCTACAGTTGCGCCTTAGGCGTTGATAAGTGGGTCAGGGACATTGAAGCAGGCGACCGGAGAATAAAGCTCGGCGCCCATCCCGTAGGCATTGATATGAAGAACATCCGGAGCATTTTTGCCGACACTCACACACAGCAACGGGTAAACGAATTAGAACAGCAAACGAAAGGAAAAAAAATAATTTTATCGGTTGAGCGCCTGGATTATGTAAAGGGACCGCTGGAAAAAATTTTGGCTTACGAATCATTCCTGGAGCAGAACCCTGATTACCACGGGAAAGTAGAGCTTATCAACATTTGCACACCGCCGGCTTCTGGAATGAAAGTGTACGACAAAATATTAACCGACCTGGAACAGTCTATTGGCAGGATCAACGGCAAATACGCGAGGCTCGACTGGGTCCCGATCCGTTTCTTTTTCCGGTCGGTTCCGTTTGAAGAAGTGCTTACCTACTATGCCATTGCCGATGTTGCGTGGATAACACCGCTGCGCGATGGTTTAAACCTTGTTGCTAAAGAATACATAGCCGTTCAGGGATTAACAGAAAATGCAAACGGTGTATTGATCATTTCTGAATTTGCCGGAGCATCGGTAGAGCTGCAATATGCAATAAGAACCAATCCTTATGACATGAAAGACATGGTGAACGGACTAGTGAACGCGCTGTCGCTGGATGACAATGAAAAAAGACTGCGTATGCAGCGGTTGTTTGAGGTGGTACAGCATTACGATATTGATGAATGGGGCAAAACGTTTTTGCAGGAGCTGGAAACGGTATAGGGTGGTATAAGGTGGAAGGTTGAGGGCATAAGGCACAGAATCGTTAATGTAGGGGCAAGGCATACCTTGCCCCTACATTAACGCAAACCAAAAACAACAAACCATAAACTCCACACCCTCCACCCTGTTTTAACATTGCTGCAACAAAACAAATTCATGCGGTTAAACAGCATTGACTGTTATTTGCAATGGATTAAGCTTATACCGATGCGCAAAACCCTGCTGCTGTTTTTATACATTGCTTTCTCATTCTGTGGCTACACGCAACAAAGCGATTTTATTTCACTTAAAAAAAAGAACGGGCGCACTGTTAAAAGTTATTTTAAAGGAGTGCCATTTGAATTTGTGCACAGCAATGGGTCTGCAGTAAGCGGCATCATAGACAGGGTATACAACGATACCGTATTTATGATACTGTATGATGTGCGAATGTCGCCTACTTTCTGGGGCACCAGGGCGCCTGATACAATTGCTAAATATGATCTTCGCTTTCATTACAAAGAAATAGCGGCGATCCCCAAACCGGCCAAAGGCTTTGAATTTGTGCGGAACGGCACCCTGTTCATGATTGGCGGCGGGGGATATGCCTTCCTCCATACTTTTAACGGGCTCATTCAAAAAAAGGAAATAAGCCCTCCCGTTATTGCCATTTCGGGCGGTGTAGCGTTACTGGGGTTTGGTATGAAGAAACTGCGTAAATACTATTACTTCATAGGGAAAAGACATACGATTGAATATGTAAAAATGACTTCGTAACGGGGGTATTTCAATTTTTCGCGCTATGTAAATTTTCCGGTCGGTGGGGCACCATAGCCGTCAACTTAAGCCCGAAGGGCTTGAATTTGAATAGCCCCCAACTTTGTTGGGGGACAACAATGCCGAAGTTTTGTTGAACCCCGTAGGGATTCAATGTAAAATTGTCGCAAATATACCACCGGTTACACCGATGGCTATTCAAATTAAACCCCATTCGGGGTATTTAAGCGCCAGATTTCCTAAGTTGACGGCTATGGTGCCCCACCGACCAGTAGTGGATCCTACAGGCGGGTGTCGCCACCCGCCCCCGAAAAATTGAAATACCTCCTTTCGTAACAGAAAATACTTTGGCAAAATGCAATTGTTTATTTTGCAGCCTTATAATTTTGTGTTTTGAAGAACTTTTTGTCAAGGTGGTGGAGGTTTTTAAAAAGATTATTTCTCTTTCTTTTTATAGCACAGTTCATCTACATCATTTTACTTAAATGGATGGATCCGCCTTTTACGCTCACACAGTTGGGAAGCTGGATAAGCGGCGAAGGGCTGAAACGGGACTATGTTTCCGCAGAACAAATGTCGCCGTATGCGGGACTTGCCGTCATTGCTTCGGAAGACCAGCTCTTTCCTGATCACAATGGCTTTGACTGGAAAAGCATACAAAAAGCCATCGCTAAAAATCAAAAAAAGAAAAACCGCATTGCAGGGGCGTCTACCATCAGCCAGCAGGTAGCTAAAAATGTTTTTTTGTGGCAAAGCCGTGATTGGCTGCGCAAAGGACTTGAGGTATATTTTACTTTTATGATAGAATGGATCTGGGGCAAAAAACGGATACTGGAAGTATACCTGAATGTAGCGGAAATGGGTAAAGGTATATTTGGCATAGAAGCCGCATCGCAGGCTTATTTCAAAAAGCCGGCATTAAAACTCAGCCGAACGGAAGCTGCCATGATCGCCGCCTGTTTGCCTAATCCTGTAAAATATACGGTTAAGCCTATGTCTAAAGTGGTGAGTGTACGGTATCCCTGGGTACTCATGCAAATGAGCAACCTGGACGGCGATCCTGACATTCAGCAACTGTTGCCGGGTCCTTCATCCAAATCACCATCTAAGCAAAACGCTGCCCCAGGTAAACCCGCTGCCAAATGACGCGAGGCTGACCAGGTCATGTTCTTTTATCTTCCCTTCTTCCCAGGCTTCACATAATGCCAGCGGAATAGAGGCTGACGTAGTATTTCCGTATCGCTGAATATTGTTGTATACTTTATCATCACCCAAACCCAGCTTTTGCTGTACAAACTGGCTGATACGGAGGTTAGCCTGGTGCGGAATAAACATGTCAATATCAGAAGGCTTCAGCCCGTTTGCATCAAGTGATTCTATTACTGTTTCAGGAATTTTAACTACGGCTTTTTTAAAAACCGATGGGCCATCCATAAAAGGAAAATTCTGCGCCTTGTCTATCATGGCATGGCTCATAAACATTTCTCCAATGTTCGCATCATCAAAATCCGCCAGTTTCTGATCCGTCCAGTGATTGGCGTGCGTGCCGGGATTGTACATGGCAAGCAGCTCCGCGCTTTCGCCATCGCAATGCAGATGTGTGCTTAAAATGCCGCGTGTTTCATCTTTGGCTGGTTGTAAAACCACGGCTCCCGCGCCATCCCCAAAAATAACCGATACATTTCTGCCGCGCGTGCTGAAATCGAGTCCGAAAGAATGCTTATCGCTTCCTATGACCAGTATGTTTTTGTACATGCCCGACCGGATGTACTGGTCGCCGACACTCAGCGCATATACAAAACCACTGCATTGGTTCCTTACATCCAGCGCTCCTATTTCTTTCATTTTTAAAGCTCGTTGCACCAGCACCCCACAGCCGGGAAAATAATAATCGGGACTTAATGTAGCAAATATGATAAAATCTATATCCTGCGGGGTAATACCAGCCCGGTCTATGGCAACCCTTGCAGCTTCAACTCCCATGGTGGTAGTCGTTTCCTGCGTCCGATGCGCATATCTCCTTTCTTTAATACCGGTACGTTCCTGTATCCATTCATCGCTGGTATCCATGTATTGTTGAAGATCGCGATTGGTAACAATCTGTTCGGGAACATATTTTCCGATACCGGCAATGATTGTACGAAACATAGCAAGCAATTTAATTACCTGTTAATACTGACCGGAAGCGCCACCTTAGAATGATCCCACCCGATCCAAAGATTGGCCCCGTCTTTTCCCGGCTGCGGTTCAATAGTAAATGCTTCAATCGAGGCATTTTCATGCATAACCGGTAACGTGAATTTAAATATATCTTTTTCTTTATCAAACTTTAAGCCCCAGCTATACAGATCGCTGTTTAATACAATCGTCCATTCGTCGGGCTGGGGAATGCAATACATAATATATCTCCCCTTCGGAACCTTTACCTCCTGGATACGCACATCGCTGAAAAATTCTATTTCAGTTGCTTCATTCGCCCCCAAACGCCAGGGTTCGCCATATTTAACAAGAGAACCGAATATTATACGGCCATTCCGTTGCGGACGACTGTAAAATACACGGAACAGAGGTGGGGTATTCAGGGCACCCATCATTTTTAGCTTAGGGTACTCAGCCGGAAAATAAACCACATCCATGGGAGATTTATCAAGGAGCACAGAATTGTTGTTACGATCTGCTACCGGCAATGGAATTAAACTGTCCGATTGGCTTAAGGGTGGTTTTATATCTGTCTGCCGGCTGTTATTGCAAGCCATTACTGAAAGAACAAAAAGGCATGCTGCAATACAACTGGTTTTGCCCGGTCTGTCAACCATTCTTTTAATATTATAATGTAATAGGCAAGCTGGTTTTAACATCCTCCCAGGCCATTAATAAGTTTACACCGCTGCCTGCTTTCTCAAACATCATGGTAAAAACCTCTACAGGCTGTTTTGTTTTTTCTGTTTTTACATCGGTTCTTAATACGTCTTTTTTAATATCGTAGGCAAACGATCCCCATACATCGGTATCCTTGTTCAGGATGATCGTCCATTTATTTTCCAGCGGAATTGCATATAAAGTGTAACGCCCCTTTTTTACTTTGGTACCGGCAATTTTTACGTCTGTAAAAAAATCAATTTCGGTTGCTTCGTTGGCACCCAGGCGCCAAACTGTTCCATATTCAACCAGTTCGCCGAAAACCTTCCTGTTCTTTTTTAAGGGACGGCTGTAAATTACTTTTACAACAGGTATTTCCGGCGCGGACTTCCTGATCTTCAATACGGGATAGTCAACCGGGTAATAAATCATATCCATAGGGGAATTGTCCAGCGGAGTCCAGCTATCCTGGGCAGCAACAAAAATTACCCCAAAACAAAAAACAGGCAAAAAGAATATCTTTTTCATAACGATGATTGACAAATGTACAAGATTGCATGCTGAAGGAAAAGAGGAATAGTTTTATTACATTTTATTCGGGAATGCTGCAACAAACTGTTCCCACGCAAATGTTTTGATTTCGGGGAAAAATTCAATATAATAATTGTGAAAGGATTGATAATGTTGTTCGAATATTGCAAAGGCGGTTTCGCTTTCGGTCAAATAAGCGGCACGGTGTACCAGCCCCCTGAAACTGTTTCGTATACCATGCATATATTGGTAATTAAACAACCAGTTCTGCCTTTTCATATAGGGAAACATATGGCGGAACCGGAGCGGGAAAACAGCTTCGTACGGCTCCAGTAAGGTGTAGGTTGTTTCAGAAAACTTCAGCAATCCCGGCTCGCCAAATTGCGGGGCGTCCAGGGCAAGAAAATGATCGTATACAATGTCTATAAAAGCGCCTGCATATAACCCATATTGAGGACGAAAAAATTGTTTGGCTGCTTTTGTGGCCCTGTGCGCGTCGGTAAACGCATCGATCGCCCGGTGAATGGCTATCCCCTTTTGAATGTTTTCAGCATATTCAAACTTTTGTTTTCCTTTTACAAAATCACTGATCATGTTGCCCACCAACACTTCAGGATGATTAAACGATAAGTATGCGTGGGCGAGGTAATTCATTGCTGCTGCTAATTAAGATGATTGTGATTTTTTAAGACTAATGAAAACAATACCGGTACAATGGTAAGTAATGCCGTGAATATGACAAAAGCAACAAATGCCTGGCTGTAAGGTAAAACCAAACATAGCAGGGCCATTAAAAGCCCTCCGACAAACCAAATTTTGGCCGCGAAGCGATGTGTTCTTTTCCAGTTATACTCGCTGTTGAGCGTAGAAGGTATACGTATCCCCACCATGCTGTTGGGTTTGATATTATACATATAGTTGCCTATTAAACAATAAAGCAGCCCTACTGTCACAAAAGCAAATTTTCCTCCGAAAGCTGTTATACCGTTTTTTAAAGTATGAATGGAGAACATCGAATACAATGTTATTGCGCACAAAAAAATGCTTATACCCACCGCCAGTTTGGCAATAACAGACCTGTTTTCATTTGCATACTTTTTATTTGGCCCCAACCTGTGTGCATTGATCACCAAATAATAGACACCAATGTTAAGCGCCGTTAAAAACAGCACAAACCCCATAAATTCAGTTTTGGTGCCATAACGATCCACCTCGCCCTGTAAATTAAAATGCATAGGTAAGGTAGGAGGCAGCCTGCTCCATATAATTGCCAGGTAAACAAGCGGGCACAGAAGAATAAACCATACAAGCAATGTCATTCTTTTTTTCATATACGTATTTTATTTTTTTTAAGATTTTAGCTCCAGCAGCCATTTTATTATTTCATCTACTACCGTGGTGTTAAGGCTGTAATACACGAACTGCCCTTCTTTCCTGGCAGTGATCAGACCCGAGTTCTTTAAAAGCTCCAGATGATGTGATATACTGGGCCATGATATATTGAAATGCCCGGCAATGGCGCCTGCAGCCATATCCTCTTTCTCCAGCAGTTCCAGGATCTCTCTGCGGGTTGGATCATTCAGCGCTTTAAAAAGAATATTCATGATCACAAATTATTAAATATTTAGACAATTATCTAATTATTATTTTACTCCGTCAAAGTTTCGTCAAATTCGCAGATTATCATGTGTTTAACACCTGGTACGGAATGATGGATTATTTTTGCGTTTCTAAATTGTGATCGTCATGTTGTTACAGGCTGTGGATACCGTTGAAAACATTGAACCAGAGTTATTTAAGCAGGAATATTACAATACGGGAATGCCGCTGGTAATAAGGGGAATGGCAAAAGAATGGCCGGCGTATACCAAATGGAATTGGGATTATTTTAAAGAAATAGTAGGAGATAAAAAAGTAGGTATTTACAACAATTCCAAAAGCGATCCCTATACCCCGGTCAATAAAGCGGACGATTACACCACTTTTGGCGAGTACATTGATATGATCAGGAAGGGCCCGGCCGGCTGGCGGATCTTCCTGTTCAATATTTTCGATCATGCACCCCAGCTTACCCATGATTTTGAATGGCCTGATCACCTGGTGAAGGGATTTGTAAAAAGGTTTCCTATGTTGTTCGTGGGTGGTGCTTCTTCCATTACGCATATGCATTTCGACATAGACATGTCGCATATTTTTCATACACAGTTTACAGGAAGGAAAAAGGTACTCCTTTTTCCCTACGAAGAACAGCATAAGTTATACCGTAAACCTTACGAGGTTTTAAGTCTTGCAGATTTTTCGCATTACCATCAGCAAAACGGAACGCCCGACTACCAAAAATTCCCTGCTTTAAAGCTGGCAAAGGGGTATGAGGTTACACTTGAACACGGAGATACTTTGTTCATGCCGGCCGGCTACTGGCATCATATGGAATACCTGGACAGCGGATTTGCGATGAGCCTCCGGGCATTGCAAACAAGCATAGGCGGAAAGCTGAAGGGCGCCTGGAATTTGATCGGCATGCGCAACATAGATACACTGATGAAAAAAACAGCTCCTAAATGGTGGTACGATTTTAAGAAAGAAAAAACCATTACGGCTGCGCAAAAGGAGCTTGAAGAAGCAGGTGCTTAACAGCAACCGCATTTTCATAAGAAAACATATTCATTTTTCTTTTGAAATATAAAATCAAGATATTATTTTAGCAGCCAGATATGGCACCTCTATTCTAATCGGGTGTTTAAGAATATCCAATCTTCCTGCAATTTTTATCCAATTGCCCGCGTGTAAAAATCTTGGCGAGAAGTATTTTTTAGCGTAAACCTTATTTACGAAAGGACATTTAATTACTGAAATATTCGGGAGGATCAACTGATCCCTGACAAATATTTTTAAACTTTCTTTTTGTGGTTTCAGAGGTAAGCACAGGCCGGTGATTTCTATCGCCGGCATTTTTTGTTACTTTATTGTTGTCGGTGAAGCTGGAACGCTCAACACCCACCCTATAAAAAATTTAGGCTAACCAAATGGTTAGCCTAAATTGCAATCCAATTGATCTCTTATCATTTTTTCTTCATGGTAAATTTATAACTTCCAAAGTCTCCCTGGTCAACAGAATACGCTATTATAAGTGTAAATGATTCTGCACAAGGTAATACCTGGTTTTCCGCACTTGAGGTGGTCTCTGCGTGAGGATTTGTATAAGCCGGCTCCCATGAAAAATTATCACCGATCTTTTGTTTAACAATTTTGATTCGGTTCGTTCCCGGATCTACTTCAACAATGATAGGCAGCGGGTTGGTAGGCGATGGATATACATACGAGAAATGAGTATCGTCTATTTTTGTGAGTGTAAGAACATCACCGGGCGCAGTGTCGAGGAACTCATCCACAACTACTTCAAAATCTCCTTCATAAAGGGAAGGTACGTATGCACAAGGCCTTGCAAAATCCACCGTTAATGTAACACCGCCTGCCTCGTTTTGCACACCGGGACCATAGCCTGCTCCTACCGGAGGAAAAGCCTGGAATACAGAACCATTTTGAGTGGTAATATCAACCCCTACAGTAAAAACATCTCCGTCTTCAATTTCTCCATAGAGGTCAATCAGTTCTTGCCCTGTGATTGACACCGTAGTTGGAAAACTGGTGATGCCGGCCTGTATAACCTCTACTGTAGATTTGTCCTTGTTCTTTATAACGACCAGGTCAAATTTCTGTGGAGGGATATCGTCTTTAAAAAAGAGATCCACATCTATTTGTGCGCTAAAGCCGGCGGGATCGGTAGGACTGATCTGGGCGTCAGATCCGTCCTTTACTGTTAAAGATGGTACAGGAACCCGCTCCAGTTCCGGGATTTTTGGGTTATCGTTCTTTCTGCATGCAGCGAAAAACAACACTGCAAATAATATATTTAAGAAGGCTATTCTTTTCATAAAATGATTTTATTAGTTACTAAGGCATCCAGAATACTTTATAAGTTGCTGCTGTTTTTTGGCTGGGTGCGTTCGGGTTGGCTTCCAGCTCTGTTTGAGGCCAAAGCAATGACAACGGGAATACCCTGCTCAACGTTACAGGAACGGCTGGTTGAGCTCCCGGATTACCAACCGGGTCTCCGTTAATAGGAGGCTGCACAAAACCACCCGGCGCCATTGTTGTATTATTGGGATCAAACAAAATAGGGAAGCCCGTTCTTCTATAATCTGTATATTGATCAACATGACTACCAACACTGGAAAGCCATTTTTGGGTCATGATGATTTCTAACTGTTTGGCGGGCTTTGCATCATATTCGGCGAGCGCCTTTGTAATATAGGTTTGTACACTTGCAGCACCTTCCAGTTTAGGAACCGTTTGGCTGGGCTTTACATGTTCTGTTACCACCCAATCCACCTGTGCAAAAGACTCTTCTATAGCCTCCTTTAATTTAGCTTTCGCGTCTCCGTCAATTATTTCTGCTTTTATTAATTCTGCTTCGAGGTACAACCTGTCGGCATAAGTAATTAACCGGTAAGGTGCCGCCCCCGTGCCGCTGGCTGTTGAACCAACCTGTGGCACACCATCATCATACCTGCCACCTACGGGATAGATACCGAAAAGGCTGATAGACGTTTGCTGGTTCCGATCTCTGTCAGGGCCTCCTGAACCAAAATAAATAGATACAAATGCACTATCCCTGTATTCTGTTTGCCCTGCAGGCGTTTCCGTTTTTCCTAATTGATTAAAAATATAATAGGGAAGCCTGGGATCGGGGTTACTGGTAAGAATATTCAAATTATATCCTTTCAGGATTTCGTAAAACCAGGGGCTAACGTGGTTGGCCCTTTGGCTGGCTATATAGTCGCCAAATGCAGGATTTCTATCGTCAGTAGACCCTACGGGACCGTAAGGAATTACAAAAGATTCATCTGTTGTGCCAATTAACTCATCGTCGTTTGCCAGAAGTGCGGTAACCTCACTGGTTACATCCTGCACCTTACGAACCTGAACATACATCTTAAGCTTTAATGTATTAGCAGCCTTTACCCATTTATCAGTATCGCCATCATATATTACATCATCAGTGCCTGGTGTGACCACATTTTCATCGCTTTTTAAATCGTCAATAGCCTCATCAAGTAGCGAAAAGAGCTGCGGATAAATAGTGGCGTCATCATCAAACTTCGGATACCTGTTTCCCTCTTTCAGTTTTATAATTTCCGAATAAGGTACATCGCCGAATACATCTACCAATTGACTAACAATATAAGCTTTGAGCACTTTGGCTATCCCAGCATAATTCCGGTTCCCCTTTTCAGTAGCATCAATAACAATCTGCTCCAGGTTCGACAACGAATTAAGATACAGTGTAGGCCAGGCATTTTCTATAAAAAAATTACTGGCAGTTGCGCCGTATTGATCGGGTTGCTCTCTTGTTGACATCTGGTGCATGTACACTGCCAATACTTCGGACAATCCACCTGTTCCTGATCCCATAGACAAACCATCACCCACGCCCCTCTCGGCTGTAGGAAGCAGCTTTGAAACATCTATTGTAGTTGGATTGTTAGGATCCGTATTGATATCAAGATATTTTTTACAGGAAATAAACGAGGTAAATAAAATACCCAAAACGGAATATTTTATAATACTTGATTTTATAGACATAATAATTTGAATTTAATTTTAAAAAGTAACTTTCAGGTTTATCCCGAATCTTTTGGTAGTAGGTGCCGCAGAAAGTTCAATCCCCTGAGTTGATCCGGATCCCAGTGAATTTACTTCCGGATCAAAATTTGTATATTTTGGGAAGTTCGGCGCCAGATACCATAAGTTTCTACCGGTTACTGTGATGGTTGCTGAACCAAAAGGAAGTTTATCAAGCAGACTCTTGGGAAAGTTAAACCCTATGCCTACTTCACGAATTCTATATACAGTCGCATCGTAAACATTCCACTCTGTAGCACTGTTTATCGCGAAAGTACCTCCGCCACCATTCGAAAAGTAAAGATCGTTGGTAGTCATGCGGGTCTGATTCGGAACTGTTTTTCCTCCAACCAGTATTGCCTTTTCAGTTTCAGGATCCCCGTAAATACCAGGTATTACCCAACCTGTTTCACGATCTTCTGTATCTTTAGTTACACCTCTGCCCAACAACGAGCTGGTTGTTACGGAATAGATGGCGCCACCTTTTGTCATATCAAATAACACGCTTGCAAAAAATCCTTTGTAAGTAAACGTATTGGTTATACCTAATTTAAAATCAGGGTTGGGGTTGCCCAGGTATCCCAGTTCTTTAGACGTAATAGGGTTCCCGGATGTAGGATCAATGAGCAATTGCCCGGTAGCGCTATCCCTTGCAGATACATCTCCTCTTAAATAACCAAATGGCATTCCAGGCTCCAGGTAAGGATTAATGCTTGAGCTGCCACTCAACACTCCGCGTAAAAGAAGCCTTTCAACTCCTTCTGTCAGCTCAGTTACCATGTTTTTGTTTTTGGTAAACGCTCCATATACATTCCAGCTAAACTCTCTGGATTTTAATGGTGTTACCGACAATCCTATTTCTAACCCTTCATTGGTAATCTTTCCAAAATTGGTATAATACTCATCATATCCGGATGTTACCGGAACGATAATAGGTGCTATTAAGTTGGTCGAAAACCTGTTATAGTAAGTGAAATCCACTTCTATCCTTCTTTTAAAGAAGCTCAAATTTGTTCCTATTTCATATTCGTTGGTGAACTCGGGCTTCAAATTCGGATCAGGACTTGTACTAGATCTTGAAGCAGTAGGCTGACCCAGAAAATTAGATCCCAGGACAAATACGTCGCTCAGGTAATATGGATCCGCATCACGGCCTACCTTCGACCAGCTTGCTCTTATTTTACCATAGTCGAAGAAGCTGTTGCTTAGCTTAAACGCATCTGAAAAAACGAATGACCCCGATACTGAAGGATAAAAATAACTTCTGCTTTCAATAGGCAGGGTAGAAGACCAGTCGTTACGCCCTGTAACTTCTATGAAAGCAAAATTTTTATACCCAAATTCAGCTCTGCCATATACCCCTATCAACCGTTGTCTACTGTAATAATCACCAAAGTTATACGTGTTGGTTAAGCTCTGGTCTATCCCAAATATTTGTTGCGATGTATTATCTAATGTATAGATGCCACGGGTAATAAACCTTTTACCGGTAGATGCATTACGGGTATAGGTTCGTTGGTTGGTATTTTGTCCCAATATCACATTGATACTGAAATCATCATTGATTTTCGGGTTTATTGTAAAAAACAAGTTAGACTCAATTTCCTGCCTTCTGCTGTTATCTAATATCAATCTTCCCAAACCCTCAGCAGATGCAGTGGTCGAACTTATCTCAGTGACCTCCCTCCGGTTTACAGTACTAACATTGGTACCAATGCGGTAGTCTACCTTCAGCCAAGAATTAAAACTATAGTCTGCATGCAGACCGGCGATATAGCGTTCATCTGCTGTTAGTGATTTATTATATTTTGCAGACCACTTAGGATTATCAAATTGACCAGCGATAAAGGTCAGATTATTTCCTTGTTCATCCTCAAAAGGTAGATCTAAATTCCAGCTACGTCCAAGGAACAATGTCCTGGCAAACTGGGAACCAAAGTCTACCTGGTTTTCACCGAAAATACCGCCAGATTGATTTGACCTGGTATAGCTAAAGTTGCCACTAATATTAATACCCATATCCAGCCGCGTAGTGCCTCCAAGGCTAATATTAGTTCTCTTATAGTCAGCGTTAGTAACATAGCCCTTTTGATTCAATTGTGAAGCGGTTATGGCAAGGGAGCTCTTTTCATTCCCGCCATTTACACTTATTGAGTTTTCAATTACATTTCCGGTTCTAAATAAACTTTTTACATTATCTGGATAGGCGCGATAAGCAACTTTTGGACCTATGAGCGAAGCATAGGGAGCCCATGTTGCAACTGAATCAATAGTCCCAAATTTAGCACCCCAGGATCCATTGGACCCACCCCCGGCATTTAATTGGCTGCCAGTACCATAACTATTCTGATATTCAGGCAAATTGGCAACATTTTCAACAGAATAGGATGTAGAGTATGTTACCTCAAGTCCTTTCTTACTTCTGCTGGCATTACCTGATTTTGTAGTGATAATGATCGCACCGTTAGAAGCGCGTGATCCATAAAGTGCCGCGGCAGACGATCCTTTTAAGACGTTCATGCTTGCTATATCATTGGGATCGAGGTTGGCGATACCACTTGAATACGCGCCGCCACCATTTACCTGGTTAGAAGAGGTCAATGAATTGTTGCTGTACGGAACCCCATCTACTATTATTAATGGCTCGTTTTGTCCAAAGAAAGAAGTGTTACCTCTGATCTGGATACGAGTGGCTGCGCCAGGTGTACCTTGAGAAGACCTGATATCCACACCGGGCACTTTGCCCTGTAAGCTTTTCAACACGTCAGGCTCTGACTTCTGCAAAATAGAATTAGGGTCTACTTTGCTAACTGAGTATCCCAATGCCTTTTCAGTTCTCTTAATACCTAGGGCTGTTACAACCACCTCCTGCAAGCTGGCTGTGGTTTTCAAAGCCACATTTATTTCAGTTTGGCTACCAACCGAAACTTCCTGGTTTTCGAAGCCAGCCGCACTTATGATCAATGAAGCTTTGGAATCAACTGAAATGGAAAATTTGCCATCCTGGTCGGCAGCAACCCCGGTGGAACTGCCTTTGATTTTTACCGATGCAAAGGGAATAGGCTCTCCCTTTTCATCCATAACCAGACCGGTTACGAGTTTTGTTTGGGCAACTGCCAATACCGAATAGAGTATCAGCACTGCCAGCAGTGATACAGTTTTTCTCATGTTTTAATGTTTAAATGAAGCGCCAAATATACAGAGAATTACCAAATCTGAATTATTTGTTAATTTCTCCGATTTTAACACACAAGTTAAAAGACAAGGCTCCAGCTTATTTTGCTGCGTTAACTTCTGAAAATGGGGGTAATTGATCGATTTTTTGGTCAATTAAAAATAAACATAATACAATATGGGCTGATCAGCTTATTTTTTTGCCATCGTTCGCGGTTTATGAAGCCATACCAGCAGCACAGGCAAAAGTACCAGGTTGGTAACAGTGGCAGACAACAGGGTCAGGGAAGTAAGCCATCCCAGTGCCTGCGTTCCTCCAAAACCGCTGAACATAAATATGCTGAACCCGGCAATGAGTACAAGAGAAGTATAAATGATACTGATGCCGGTATGATGGATGGTTTGCAGCACAGTGGATTTTGTTTCGTAGGCGTGCGAGGGCAGCTCCTGGCGGTAGTTTACGAGGAAACGAATGGTTACATCAATTGCAATGCCCAGCGCAATACCAAAAATCAGAACAGTAGACGGTTTAAGCGGCACTCCCGCCCATCCCATAATGCCTGCCGTAAGCATGAGGGGTACAATATTGGGTATAAGCGAACAGATCAAAATGCGGAAAGACCTGAATAAATACAACATACAAAGGGCAATTAAAAGAAAGGCGAGCACAATGCTTTCCTTTAAGCCGTTAATGATAAACCGGCTTCCTTCCAGGAAGGTGATGCTGGTGCCGGTAAACTCCACTTTATATTGGGTAGAATCAAACAACTGGTTGGCCCGTTCTTCAATATCAGATAGTATAACCGGCAATCGTACGCTGCCCACATCGGCCATATTTACACTGATCCTCGTTTTCTGGCGGGCAGTATCCATAAAAGCATTCATCAGCTTTTGAAAAGTATTGTCCTGCTGCTGCGGGCTGTCCTTCCGTACCCGCAGGTAGTCATTCACAAAGGCACCGTCAAAAGCATTCGGAAGCGCATAGTTCATACTGTCCCCTTCATAAAACCCCTGTTTTGCAAATTTTAATCCTTCCGCCAGCGACAGGGGTCTTGCCATTTCGGGTTTAGCGGCTATATACTGACAAAGCGAATCAATTTTCTGAAAAATATTCAACGCTTTCATACCGGCAAAACCATACCGGCGCTTTGTATCTATTATAATTTCCAGGGGCATAATTCCCTTAAAGTTCTTTTCAAAGAATTTCAGATCGGTATATATCCTGTCCGTTTGGGGAATATCATCTACCATATGTCCTACCGATTTCAGTCTTACCATACCTGATATTGAAAATGCAATTACCGCCAGCGTTGCCACATAAATTGTTTTTTTATGATTGAATACCCATTTTTCTATTTTGGAGAGGAGGGCATCGAGCCAGCGGCTGTCAAGATATTTTACATGCCCTGGCTGAGGGGCAGGCAGGTAACTGAGTATGGCGGGAATGGCAATGAACGAAATAAAAAAGATAGCCATGATGCTGATGCCGGCAACCACGCCAAACTCCTTCAATACAGCGCTTTTGGTAAAAGCAAACACAGCGAAACCAATAGCGGCCGCTATGTTACAAAAAAGAGTTACTACTCCCATTCTTCCCACCATTTCTATCAATGCAGCGCGTTTGTCTTTTGTATCAAGCCATGCGGTATGGTACTTGTTCAAAAAGTAAATACAATTGGGTATGCCTATTACTACCACTAAGGGCGGCACCAAAGCAGTAAGCAAACTAATATAGTAACCGCACAAATGCAATACGCCCATACTCCATATAACACTTATAATAACCACGCCCAGCGATAGCAGCGTTGCGCTCAGCGAGCGGAAAAATAAAATAAGAATGAGCGCTGAAATGAGTACGGAACCTATTAAAAACCATTGCATTTCTTTGGCTACTTTTATAGCCATATTGGTACGGATCAATGGTAGCCCGCTGATGTGTATATCAATATTATTTCTACTGCCAAAAGAATAAGCAATGTCTTCTATTTCCGCTATTACCTTTTCGCGCCCCTTGGTGCCCAATACATCCTTATTAATTTTTACTCCTGCCAGGTAAGCATTGGTTTCGGGATTATACAGCAGTCCTTTATAAAAAGGCAAAGAATGAAGTACCGCCACGGCGCTGTCCAGTTGCGCTTGTGTTGTATCAGAAACTGCGAATATCGGTTGAACGTTCAGCTTTTGTGTGCTGTCGTTTTTAACCAGGTTAATGGCAGCGGCTACGCTTAACACATCTTCCACCTTATCCACTTTTTTCAACTGCTGCGATACGCCGGCAAAATCATGGAATACTTCTTTTCTGAAAAGCCTGTCAGATGTAAACCCTATTACAAGCGTATTGCCATCATCTCCAAACTGCTTTTTAAAAGCCAGGTATTGTTTATACAGCGGATTATTTACAGGAATGGTGCGCACAAATTCGTAACTGATCGTTACTTTAAGCGCATGATACAACATGAAACCCGTAAAACCTGTCAGTATGATTAAAAGAGCCAATCGAAATTTCAATACAAGTTGCCCCAGCTTTTTCCACATGCCTTAAGATATTGTTGAAGATAGACAAAGTGCAAAGAAACTTATTTTGAAGCGCTTTCTGAAGTTTTTATGTGGGCTGTCGGCGATCAGCCGTCAGCGATCTGTTTATAGTTTGTGATTTGTGGTCTGAAGTCTGTGGTTTGAAAACAGATAACTATAAACCAGAAACCAAAAACAAGAAACCCCAAACCTGAGACCTGTAACCTGTAACCATCAATCAGGTGTATTAAAACGAAACCCTACTCCATGAATGGTTTCGAGGTTGATAGCAGGGTCGGCTTTAAAATGCTTACGCAACTTGGTAATGAAAACATCCATGCTCCTTCCTAAAAAATAATCATCTTTACCCCAAACATTCAGCAACACTTCTTCCCTTTTTAAAATATGATTCCTGTGCTCACAAAGAAATTTCAGCAATTCTGCCTCTTTTTGGGTAAGACTGCTGGTTTCTTCACCGTTGTATATTTTGAGGTCGGTATACGAAAAACGAAGCTTGCCAATAGCATATTCCTGCACACTATCGGAATGCAGCTTTTTAGTGCGTCTTAAAAAAACCTCCATCCGCTTCATCAGCTCTTTCATGCTGAAAGGCTTTGTAATGTAATCATCTCCTCCCGTAGTAAATCCCTTCAGCCTGTCGTCTTCCAATGACCTGGCCGTTAAAAATAAGATGGGGATGATATCGCTTTTCTGCCGGATTTTTTTAGCAACCGTAAAACCATCCTTATTGGGCATCATTACATCCAGCAGCACAATATCAAACTCCTCTTTCTGGAAGCTGTTCAATGCCTGTTCCCCGTCAGGACATAATGCTACCTGGTAGCCATCCTGTTCCAGGTTGTCTTTTATTACGTATCCCAACGAGAGGTCATCTTCCGCTAATAATACTTTTGCTTTGGTCGGTTGCATATCGACATAATTTATACAGGTATAATAATGCGAAACTCAGTTCCAATGCCGGGAACGCTGTTTACAACAATGCGTCCGTTGTGAGCATCTACAATTTTCTTAACAAAATTAAGCCCTAATCCAAATCCTTTTACGTTGTGCACGTCGCCTGTAGGCACCCGGTAAAACTTTTTAAATATGTTTTTGAAGTATTTCCTGTCAATTCCTACGCCATTGTCTTTAACAGCTATAAAACTTTCGGCCCCGTTATTACCCGCCTCTATCACTATTACAGGGCTGCTTGAATATTTAATCCCGTTTTCAATGAGGTTTACAATCGCCAGTTCAAGATGAGCTTTATCGGCAGTCATTACCGTTCCGTCATCGGGTATTTTTATTTCTGTTTTTGCATTGCTTGCTTCCATTAAAGGTTGCAGTTTCGCTATCGCCTGCTCTATCAATTCCCTTACATCAAACGACTGCATTTCCACCTCGAGGCTGCCTTTTTCAGAGACCGCCGTCTTCAACAGCCTTTCTACCTGGTTTTGCAGGTGCTCCGTTTCATTCTGCATGATAGAAGTGTATTTGGTCATCCTTTCGGGCTGATTTATAATTTCAGGCTGCGACAATACATCCGCAGCTATTTTCATTACGGCCAGCGGGGTTTTAAATTCATGTGTAAAGTTGTTGACAAAATCTTTCTGGACTTCAACCAAAAATTTTTGCTTGTAAAAATAAAACATGCTCAAAGCAAGCCCTATTAAAACCAGCATCAGCACAATGCTCCCTGTTATCCAGAAATTCATTTGCCCGAGAATATACCTGCTTCGCTCAGGAAAATGAAGCAATATATAATGATAGTCGGCCGGATAAAGGGCAAGATCGCTTATAGCGGATGCCCGGTATGTTTCGGGGGAAGGGATATACTGCTGGTAAATATATTGCTTGCTCTCTTTATCGTACACGGCTGTTTTACATGCAGTTAATATATTAAAATCAGTCAATTCCTGTGTCAGGTAATATATAAGACTGTCCCTGGGCGGCAAATTATCCGTACGTACAATAAAAGTACTGGCATCGGGCTGCACTGTAATTTGTTGCCGCAGGTGGCCGGCGGGATTGTCCGACAGGCGCATATCCTCAAACAATCCCCTAACACATTTAACTATATTGGTGCCAAATTGTTTTTGTTCAAGCTTATAAATATGATTTAACCAGTACAATTGTATGGCGATGATCAAAGCAATAACCAGGGAGCCCGCCAGCACTATCCATCTTAACGTGGAAGAACGCATACCAAAACCGGTGTAAGTTTTAAATAACACAAATTTGTTTTTAAATCTTTACAAAAAATAATTGCATCCTGCTTTTCTTGTTAAGTCAGCGTTAAGCAACCTTCCGGGCGGGCGTGTTTCCTTTTCCTTCACCGAAGGTTAATAACACGTTAATCCACCTTACTTATTTTACCACACGCTTTCATACCCGGAAATTGCAGTCGCTTGTAGCGAATTAAATTTCATAAAGGTCGGTTTATAGTAGAATGAAGGGCTCCTGATCGGCAAACGAGGGCGGGAAGTTCCTTCATTCTTTTTTTATGAAAATACCAAAATTATACCCCAGGGCATTTTTTATGGTTTAATTATTAAAAGGTAAGGGAACAGAATGTGGGTGAAAAAGGATTTTTTATTAGGTTTGCTACCTTAATTTTAGCACATTGGCAATAGAAGCACAAAGAAAATCATTTTTTAAACGCATCCGTGGGAAGGACGTTGACGACGATGCCGAGATGAGTTTTATTGACCACCTGGAAGCATTGCGCTGGCATATTGTTCGATCGGTAGTAGCGGTTTTTGTATTTGCAATATTGATTTTTTTGAATATAGATTGGATTTTCCTCAATGTAATCATGGGACCCACTCAATCCAATTTTATTTCTTACAAGCTTTTATGTTCGCTGGGTTATAAGCTGGGGTTAGGAGATTCGTTCTGCATGCCGCCCATCGACATGGAATTACAGGTTACTACCGTAAGCGGAACTTTTATGTCTTCTATTTCCATTGCCTTTGTGGGCGGACTGATTGCAGCCTTTCCCTACCTGTGCTGGGAAGTATGGCGTTTTGTAAAACCCGCGTTGAAAGAAAATGAGCTGAAACATACCCGTGGCATTATTTTCTGGATATCCTTTTTCTTTTTTATAGGTGCAGCTTTTGGTTATTTTTTATTGGCTCCTTTTACTTTCAATTTTCTTTATAACTACACATTAGGCTCCAAGCAGGTACTCCAGTACAGGCCTATGCTATCCGATTATCTCGATTCCATCATCGATATAACACTGGGCTCCGGTGTTGCCTTTGAACTACCTATGGCATCGTGGATACTGGCACGCATAGGTATACTCACTCCCGGCTTTTTACGCACTTACCGTAAATATGCCTATGTAGCGCTGTTGGTACTGGCAGCGATCATCACTCCCTCACCCGACTGGGGCAGCCAGATGATTGTTTGTGTACCTCTTATTCTGTTATACGAAATAAGCGTGATCATTGCTGCAAGGGTTAACAAAGCCCAGGAAAAGAAATGGGAAGAGTGGAGTTAAAATAAACCGCTGCTATTTGTTTCCTTACAAAACTGGTTTAGCACTGGCTGACCGGCCTATTTATCCGGCGCTGTGCATTCAGAACAGGCAAAAAATCAATCATTTTACGTGTTTGTTGTAACGTCAAAGCATAACCGCACTTTACTGGGTATTGAAAATCTTCATCAATTTTTTTGGTAGCATGTAAAAAAATGGCTTTATTACACCATGAAATAATTGTTTATCTTTTCAAAAGAAATGAAATATAAACGATTGCATTATTTACCTCTGTTTTAGTTTTAGTAAACCTTAATTGATCACCAGCCAAAAAAAATTTATGACACCCGGAACCAACTACCGTTTGATTTGCTGGCTGCTTTTTACAACCATTGCCGGCAGCGCATACGCGCGGAAAAATCCAACACCCCAAAATTTTTTATCAACCCATTTTAGGTCAGAAGTGAAAATACCAGAAGAAGATGCGTACAAGGAACCTTCTCCTGCTGAGGAAAGAATAACACTTTTAAAAGACACGGCCATCGTAAAGGGAAAAGTGGTAAGTGCCGATAATGCGGCGCTTGCAGGAGTAAGCATTGTTCCGGAAAATGGCAAAGCTTACATTACCAACGACGCGGGCGAGTTTGAGATCCCCTTTGTGCAGCCATTCAGGATCCTGGTATCCAGCGTAGGGTTTCGTGATACCTCCGTTATGATCACCAGCGCGGCTACATTTTATACAATTGTACTACATACAGACGCAAGGCGGGAACAACTGGCTGAGGTGACGGTAGTAGCTTTGGGCATCTCCAAAAAAACAAGCGCTGTTGGATATTCGATAGCGGAAGTTCGCGGAGACGCCGTTCAAACAGCCAAAGAGCCTAATTTCGTTAATGCGCTGCAGGGAAAATTAGCCGGCGTTCAAATCAATACCAATACAGGTTCAATGGGAGGAGCCACAAAAGTGGTGATAAGAGGGAATAAATCTATAACCGGCAATAACAATGCTTTGTTTGTAATAGATGGTGTGTTCATGGGCAATACTACCAATCCAACCTATAATCAGCAGATTGGAGGCGGCGGATACGATTACGGTAGCCCTATACAGGATATTAACCCCGATGATATTGAACAGGTCAGCGTATTGAAAGGCGCGGCGGCTACGGCATTGTATGGCAGCAGAGGAGCTAACGGAGTGGTGCTGATCACAACGAAAAAAGGAAGTAATAAAAAAGGGCTGGGCATCACCTATAACCTGAATGTTCAAAAGGATGATGTGTACTATCTGCCCAAATTTCAAAACAGGTATGGCGGTGGCGGCGCTAATACAAGCAATGTAAATTTTGTAGCCAGCGGGTTTGATACATTATGGCAAAGTACCAATCCAGCATTATTTAAAAACGCTCCTACCTATAACGACCCCGTTAAAGGAGGCTACGACCTGTTGCCCCAGTATGGAGTAGATGAATCCTGGGGGCCGGAGCTTACGGGCTTGCTTATCCGACCTTATTATTCATTTGATGAGAACAAGGGCAATCCTTATTTTGGCGTTACCACTCCCTGGGCGCCGCAACCCAATAACATCAAAGATTTTTATGAAACAGGAACCACGCTTACCAACAGCATAAGCGTGGGTGGCAGTAACGACAAAGGTTCGTTCAGACTGGCATACAGCAACCTGAATCAAAACTTTATTTTACCTAACTCTCTTTTAAAAAGAAATAACATTGGCTTTAACGGCAATCATCGCTTGGGTAAACGGTTAAATGTAGTTGCCAGCGTGAATTACTCTGAAAACTTTGCCAGGGCAAGGCCGGGTACAGGGTTTTCCGGCTACAATCCCACGCAGTTGTTCACTATGTATGGTCAGCGGCAACTGGAAATGGATATGCTGGCATACTACCAGTTCCCCGATGGGTCGCAGGTAAGCTGGAACCGTACCTCACCCACTAACCCCACGCCTTTATTTGCCACTACGCCTTACTGGCATCAGTATAAAAACTTTACAACAGACAATCGCAAACGGTTGTATGGCTTGGCCGGGTTTGATTTTAAACCTGTTGACTGGATCAATATATCCGCCAAAGTATTCCTTGATCAATATACAACATTGCAGCAGGAAAGAGTGGCGAGGGATTATACCACAGGCTCATATGCCAGAACCACTATTGATCACCGCGAAATGAACTACCAGTTGATCGCTTCTGTTAATAAAGACCTTAGCAGCAAATTAAGCCTCGACGCTTCGGCGGGTGGCAATATCATGCAGTTAAATGATGGTATAACCGGAGGCAGCTATGCCGGCTTAATTGTTCCGGGCTTATACACTTTAACCAATAATATCGGCAGGATTGGCTATGTTGAAAGTATGTTCCAGAAGAGAATCAATTCTGTCTTTGGAAATGTAACGTTGGGATACAATAACACAATATTCCTCGATATTTCGGGCAGAAATGACTGGTCGTCTTCGCTGCCTAAAGGCAATAATTCTTATTTCTATCCCGCCACTTCTTTATCTCTTATATTTTCCGAATGGCTTAAGTCTGTTAACTGGCTGAGTTTTGGTAAAGTAAGGGCCAGCCTGGCACAAATAGGCAGCGATACAGATCCATACCGGACATATGTTGCTTACAACGCACCGGTTTTATTTGGCTCTACAGGTAATTCCTATATACTCCGTAACCCTGCCCTGGGTAATGGCGCTTTAAAGCCGGAGATAAGCAATGAATTTGAAGCCGGTATTGAGTTAAAGCTATTTAATAACCGGGTAGGAATCGATTTCACCTATTACAACAGGATCACCAAAGACCTTATCCTTCCGCTTTCTATTTCCCAAACCTCCGGCTATAGTAATTTTTATACCAATGTGGGTAAATCAAGAAATCGCGGCGTGGAATTGCAGTTAAGCGGTTCGCCTGTACGAAATGAAAATTTTACATGGAACATTGTTGTTAACTACGCGGCAAACCGGAGCAAGCTGCTGGCGCTTAACATTCCCAACAATCCTACAATCGACCGGTATGTTATAGGAACTGAAAGAAGAAGAAATACCGTATCTACTGCAGCAGTAGTAGGTCAACCCCTGTTTGTTCTAACAGGCACTGACTATACCTATCTGAATGGCGAAAAGGTGATTACAGATGCCGGCTTGTATGTTGCAACACCCGGCGGAAAAGTAATTGGAAATACGCAGCCTGATTTTGTAGGCGGTATTACCAACAGCTTTACCTACAAAGGCTTTATATTAAGTGGGTTGATTGACTTTCAAAAAGGCGGTAACTTCTTTTCATACACCAATATGTATGGATTGTATTCAGGCACACTGGCAGCAACTGTTGAGAACAATGTAAGAGAAACCGGCGTAGATGTATCAGGAGTGTTGGCAGACGGGACTAAAAAAACGGTACATGTAAACGCTCCGTTCCATTTTAAAAACAACTATGGCATTCGCATCAGCACGGCTAACCTGTATGATGCGAGTTATGTTTACCTGAGAGAGCTTAGGCTGGGATATACTTTACCATCAAAAGTGGCTCAGCTTATTCACTCCAGCAATGCGAGCATTTCTTTGTATGGCAGAAATCTTTGGCTGATCAGTTCTAATGCTCCCAATGTTGACCCTTCCAATATTATTAATTCCGACTCTAATATTATAGGGTTGGAAGGAGGCGCATTGCCGTCTGTAAGATCCATAGGCATTAACTTAAACATCAGCTTCTAACCCAACAAAAATCATGATATGAAAACATTATATAAAATACAGGTATTTTTCTCCCTTGCGCTGTTATGTGCAGGCTTCTTTTCCTGCACAAAAGGTTTTGAAACCATTAACCAGGATCCTACAAAACCTACAGATGTTACACCTGCGCAACTGATCACCGGTATAGAAAGAACCGCTTCCGACATTGTATACAGCGGCGGCGTAAATGATAATATCGGGATGCTATACGCACAGTATTTTTCTCAAACACAAACCGAAACCCAAAGTCAGTACCAGCTAGACGAAGCTGCGAATAATCTGTTGTGGACATCTTACAGCGTTCCTCTTTCTAATATACAGGAGCTATTGAGGATCAATGAACTACGTCCGGAACCGGCATCCAACAACCAGAACGCAATCGCTAAAATTTTGAGTATATGGATCTACCAGGTGCTTACCGATGCATATGGAAATATCCCTTTCAGCGAGGCGTTACGGGGTGATGAACTCATCCTGACGTCCAAATACGATGATTCAAAAACCATTTATGATGGTTTGATAGCTCTATTGAATGAACAGATCAATGCATTAGACCCTACATTCAGTTCATTTAGAACTGGTGAATTAATTTACCAGGGAGATGTAAATAAGTGGAAAAAACTGGCCAATGCTTTGAAGATCCGCATTGGTTTGCGAATGGTGAACGCAGATCCGGTAAAAGCGAAGCAGATCATTGAAGAGGCAAGCGCCAATACATTTACAGGCATTGCGGATGAAGCAAAATTTACCTACCTGCCACTTGCGCCCGACCAGTTTCCTTACAACGACCAGGATGGCGCCAGTATTTCGAATGCCTATTTTGTATCGTCTACCCTCGTAGATTTTATGAAAGAAACAGGCGATCCACGATTGCCCATGTATGCCAGGGAAGCCCCCGCAACAGGAACCATAGTAGGCAAGCCTTATGGATTGGGCAGCTTTACCAACATTAATGAATACTCGAGGGGTAGCGCAAAAGTTTACAGCACTACCTTTCCCGGCTATATTATCAGTTATGCCGAGGTGCAATTCGCGCTGGCGGAAGCAGCCGCACGTGGCTTTAATGTAGGCGGAGATGCTGCAACTTTTTACGAAAAAGGGATCAGGGCCAGCATGCAGTTTTGGGGAGTAGGCGATGCAGACGCCACTGCATTTTTAGCCAATAACCCATACGACCAGGCAAACTGGAAAAATATAATCGGCACACAAAAATGGGTGGCGCTGTACAACCAGGGCTTACAGGGCTGGTTTGAAAGGAACCGTTTGAACTTTACCAAACCCAATGGCGATCCTTTTTTCCGGGCGCCTAATACTATACTTGACAATACAGTAACCTTTGTTCCCTACCGCATTACTTACCCGCTGGCAGAATTGTCGAACAACGCCGACAATTACAGCCAGGCCAAAACGGCTATGGGTGGCGACAATAAGGGTATAAAACTGTGGTGGCAGGATTAAGGCCTTTCACAAGGGATGCCGGGTACCAGATATTTGATTCTTTTAAGCGTCAAATACTGTTATCCGGTTTCTTTCATTTATAAACCTCAAATGCAAAAAGATTTTAATTTAAAAAAATATTAAAAAATTTTTAGGATTTTACGGTTTTGTCTAGAGAAAATGTAGTAATTATGTGAGAGAACTATAGAAATAAGGGTGAAATGGCTTCAAAGTTAAATTTAGACAAATTAGACCTCCAGATCATTTCAGCGATGATGGATGATGCGGGGATATCGTATGCCGACCTGGGGAAAAACCTGTCTGTATCCGGGGGTACCATCCATGTGCGCATAAAAAAATTGCAGGAGAGCGGTATCGTTAAAGGTACCAGGCTGAATGTTGAGCTGAAAGAGCTGGGTTACGACATTACTGCATTTGTAGGAATATACCTCGAAAAAAGCTCCCTGTACGATACGGTAGCAAAAGATCTCAAAAAAATACCTGAAATCGTTCGCCTCAATTATACAACGGGCAATTACAGCATGTTTATTGAAATTGTGTGTCGCGACATTGCGCAATTACGGCATGTGTTGCACGACGAACTGCAGAAAATAAAAGGAATTGAACGTACTGAAACATTGATCTCATTAGAAGAAAGCTTTAACAGGAATGTTCAGGTAGCACCAGTTTAGGGTTGCAGGGGAGATTTCTGATTTGAGATTTATAGTTTGAAGTTGCTTGCTTATGGTTGCAGGTTACACGTTTTAATTTTCATTGTCAATTGTCCACTGTCAACTATCCATAGCTATCAGCCCTCACTGCACTTTGTCGCTCAAAAAAACAATTCCGTATAACAATGCAAAGGCAAAGGCAATAAGTATACCCCCCGATAAGCGGGTGATTAACGAGATATTGCGAACCGTAAGCTTTTTGCCGAGCCTGCCCGCCAGCAATACCTTTGCTGCATCTGCCAGCATATTAAAAAGAATGCAGGTTGTAAATATAATGACTCTTTGCTGCAGCGTATGGCTTATTGCGAACGCAGTAGCGTTTACCAGCCAGAACACAATTACACTCGGATTCAAAGTATTGATCAGGAACCCGGAAAGAAATATCTGTGTATAATCTTTTTTACCCAGCTTAACCACTACACCTCCTCCTCCCGGGCCAGGTAATATTTTTTTAAAAAACAGGTAAAATATTCCTAAACCCAGCAGGAAAGAGCTTCCGGCGTAGCCAATCAGTTTTTTGTATTCCAGCAGCTCTTTCACCAATTCGGTAAAACCGTTGCTGATTATTACCAGCAGAATATCGCTGATCCATACACCACTTACGAATGCAAATCCGCCTTCGTGCCCATTGTATATGCTTTGTTTAATAATCGTAAAAATAACAGGACCTACGGATAAAGCTAAAAAGAAACCAATCACCAGTCCTTTCCATAAAGCCTCAATCATGAATTGCCGTTTGATAAGTTAATGCTGATTGCTATATGCTGTTAACGCTGTTCAGGAACTGTTCCCAATCTTCCAGCATTTTGCCTTTCATTACCCTGGGAAATTTATGCTGTCCTCCCAATTTACCCTTATGCTCCATAAAGTCCATGAATTTTTTCTCAGGCAATACGGTCAGCATTACTTCCCTCAATGCACTTTTCCGTTCTACCGCGTAATCGTCATTCAGCTCTTTAAGATTATTGTCAATATTAATTCTCAATTGCTCTGCATTTACAACGTCATCGCAGGCTACATACCAATGGTGGGCGAAAAACGAGCCATACGGAACACCTGCAACAGTAAATTCAGGAATAGAAACATTCATTTGTTCACCAACCAGTTCAATAGCCCGGTTCATATTATCAACGCTCAGGTGTTCGCCCACCAGGCTTAAAAAATGCTTGGTCCTTCCGGTTATTATTATTTCCGCCCTTTTTTTATCGGTGAACCGTATGGTATCGCCAATCAGGTAACGCCATGCGCCGGCAGATGTACTTATCAATATTGCATAATCTTTTCCTTCTTCTACTTCATCTATTAAAAGGGCCGTGGGATGATCAACAATATTGCCGGACGGATCAAAGTTTTGATCGTTAAATGGTACAAATTCAAAAAAAATATGTTCATTGGTGGTCAGCTTCATGCCGCGAACCCCCTGCCTGTCCTGGTAAGCAATAAATCCTTCCGATGCAAGATATGTTTCAATATAAGTGAGCGGTTTACCCAATAATTTTTCGAATCCCTTTTTGTACGGCTCAAAAGCCACTCCCCCATGCACATAAAATGCGAGATTGGGCCATAACTCATGAATATTTTTGATCTTATACTTTTCAATGATCATTTCCATGCACATCTGTATCCAGGCAGGTACGCCCACTACAAACCCAATATCCCAGTTAGGTGCCTGCTCAACAATCTCGTCCAGCTTGGTATTCCAGTCTTTGGTACGCGCTATTTTTTTGCCGGGCTTGTAAAACGGGCTAAACCAGAAAGGTACTTTTTTAGCGGTGATCCCACTGAGATCACCGGCATAATAGCCGGGCCCTTTTTGAAGATCGGTGCTTCCCCCCAGCATGAGCCATCCTTTGCTGATAGATTTAACCGGTATATTCTCATAATTGCGCAAACTCAGCATTTGCTTGATCATTACCACGCGGTTTCCGCGCATCAGGTCGTTTGTGATAGGAATGTATTTGCTGGCAGAGCCCGAAGTGCCTGAGCTAAGGGCGAAATAGGGTATTTTACCCGGCCAGCAAACATCAGGTATTCCATCGAGTGTACGATGCCACCACTGCGCATAGATTTTATCATAGTCAAATACAGGAACATGCTGCTGAAAAGCCTTTGCAATTTTTTTTTGTAGCAATATCTCATCAAAATGACAGGCCTGCCCGAATTCGGTGAACCTTGCTTTTTTCAGCAATTTTCGTAAAACACGATTTTGCTGCCATGTATGCGAACCAACAGGCAACTTTAACGTGCGGGCAATAGTAGCAGGAATTCTTATATCAATTATCCCCATTGAATATAGATGGGTTAATAGTTTTAATGTATAAACAAATGTAGGATACTCCTTTTGATGTGCCTAAATTCTGGTACTTTTTTACAGGTTCGGTAACAATGCGCACATACAGGGTATAAGGCAGGCGCTTTATGGATCAAAGCGGCGTTTGCCCGCTGTGTTTTATTGAATGCTGGTGTGGCTTCAGATTAAAATTCTGGCATTGGCCTTGCGGGTAAATAGCTTGGCTTTTACGGGTATTTTTACATACTTGCAGGATTATCATTTGTTAATTGTTAGTAAATGAGAAAGAAAAAAATTTATGTTGCTGACGATGATGTGAATATTCTGGAGCTGATGCACACCATACTTGAGTTACAGGGCTATGAGGTAACTACATCTCCCGACGGTTTATCGCTGCAAACATTAACGGAAACGCCTGATATGGTTTTTCTTGATATTGCAATGTCTGGCAGCGATGGGAGCGAGATATGCTACCAATACAAGCGCAATCCCGGCACTTCAGATGTGCCTGTAGTATTGGTTTCAGCCAACGTCAACTTACAGGAAATAGCAGACAATTGCGGAGCCAATGATGTTTTGCCCAAACCTTTCGATATCAGGACTGTGGTTGAACTTGCGCGCAAATACACCATTACGGGGAAAAAATGACACAATTTATTTTCGTTCTTATTCAGCAGGTATTGTTATGCCTCTTCCGTCTTTTGAATCGCTGGTTATAATGCTCCTGCTTTTATCCGCGTGGAACCATACCCGGTATAGTGTTGCCAGTAACGGTAGTTTGCGGATGATTTCCTTAAATGAAAAAAAGCCTTCGCAAATAATCATATCCCGCGTCTCCTGGCGCCTGCCGGTTTTCATTTCAGGCATTTTGTACAACTGTATTCCACCCTGCTTTCCATAGGAGCTTAATAAGATAGGCTTCACATTTTCCAGCTCTTCTTCTGTTCCGTTGATTACAAAGCTTTCCGGAGTTTGACTGTCAGTAATTTGCGTACGCCTGTTAAAAACATTTCTGCCGGTGGTTATGATGGCGGCCGCAAGCATTGCCAGGGTTACCAGGAAACTATACAAAACAGAGAGGAAATAAGGATAATGCTTCCGGATAAAAATACGCATGGCATTATAAAAGGTATAAACGTACTTCCTGCTTGTTTTAACAGTACTTTCTCCTTTAAAATGCACAATGGTGATATCCGGGTAATAATAGTTTTCATATCCTGCTTTTTGAATCCGGAAACTGAGGTCAATGTCTTCACCATACATAAAAAAAGCTTCATCAAACCCCCCCGTAACCTGTAATACGCGGGCGGGAATAAACATAAACGCCCCGGATAAAATATCAATTTTATTTATTTCATTTTCAGGCAAATGCCCCATATAGTACCCTGCAAAAAAACGCGACCGGGGAAAAAGACTGCCAATGCCGGACAACTTTAGCAATGAAACCCATAAAGACGGGAAGCCCCGTTTGCTTTCTTTTAAGAACACGCCCCTGCCATCGGTCATGCGCACGCCTAAACCTCCTGCATGGGGTTGCGATCCGGAAAACCCGATGCATTTTTCAAAACAGTCTTCCGGCACAATGGTATCGGGATTTAAAAAAAGGATGTATTGCCCGGTTGCCTGCATAAGCCCCAGGTTACAGGCTTTGCCAAAGCCGATATTGTCGTTCAGCCAGGTAAATTTTACCTGCGGGAAAGCCGGTTGTAAATAGTCGCGGCTATTATCAATGGAGTGATTGTCTACTACAATTACTTCCATGGTTATATTCCTTCCGGCTTTTAAAACCGAAAGCAGGCAATGCTCCAGGAAGTATTTTGCATTATAGCTTACAATGATTACCGAAAGCAACAAGCTGCATAGTATTAATGGGCGAATTAATACATTTTAACGCAGGATGCAAAATAATGGTGCAGCCTTTCCAAGTATTATCTTTGCCGCATGTTTAAAACTACATTGTTACAGGCAGCCCTGGCCGCCGGCGCTACCATGCAGGAATCTTTTAACGGGAATTTCAAGATCTCCAATAAAGAGGGATTTAATAATCTTGTTACCGAAGTGGATCATGCTTCGGAAAAAGTAATCATCGATATCATTCAGAAAAAATTTCCCGGACACTATATAATGAGCGAGGAATCGGGTGAAATAGTAATGGACTCTACCTACAAATGGATCATCGACCCGATAGACGGAACGGTAAACTATGCCAATGGCATTCCGTTGTGCTGTGTGAGCATTGGGCTGGAGCATGATGGAAAAATGATCATGGGAGCCGTATACAATCCCTTTTTGAACGAAATGTTTGTGGCAGAACGGGGAAGGGGCGCCACATTGAATGACAAAGCCATTCGCGTAAGCAACAAGTCAGACGTTCTAACCTCCTGCCTTGTTACCGGCTTTCCATATAGTTATCTTGATCAGCCCAATGGGCCGATGCAGGTATTCGATAAGCTGATCAGGCGCGGCGTTCCGGTGCGGAGATTGGGATCTGCCGCCATAGATCTTTGCTGGGTTGCTTCGGGCCGGTTTGATGGCTTTTACGAGCATAAGCTGAATGCCTGGGACAGTGCTGCCGGCTTTTTAATGGTAGAAGAAGCGGGTGGAAAAGTAACCGATTTTAATGGAGGCGATTACTCTCCTTACCAGCCACATATTGTGGCCACCAATGGAAAAATCCACGACCAGCTGCTCGACTATATCAACGGCATTCGATAACATTGGCATACACCTGCAGTTAAATTATTACACTCTCATTCTTTATACCGATAAACATGGCAACGCGAACAGAAATAGCTTCATTGGGCGAATTCGGACTGATTGACCACCTGACCCGCAACAATGAAACACGGCAGGCTTCAACACTTGTAAGCGTTGGCGACGATGCCGCCGTACTTGACCCACTTGGCAAACAAATTGTTGTTACCACCGACCTGTTGATAGAAGGCGTTCACTTCGACCTGGTGTATACTCCCCTTACGCACCTGGGTTACAAAAGCATTATTGTTAACCTGAGCGATGTATATGCCATGAACGCCACACCTACCCAGGTTACCATGAGCATAGGCATCAGCAACCGGTTCAGCGTGGAAGCCCTGGAAGAATTTTATGAAGGCGTATATGCTGCCTGCGAAAAATACAATGTAGACCTGGTTGGAGGGGATACTACCACCTCTGCCAAAGGAATGATCATAAGTGTCACCGCTATTGGCGAAGTAAATGCCGGCAGCTTTGTAAAGCGCGACGGCGCCCAAAAAGGCGATTTGATCTGCGTCAGCGGCGATCTCGGCGCCTCTTACCTGGGACTTTTGCTGATGGAGAGAGAAAAGAAAATTTTTCTCGAAAGCCCCGGGGTACAGCCCGACCTGGAAAACCAGGATTATATTTTACGCAGGCTGCTGAAGCCTGAAGCCAGGAAGGACATAATAGAATTTTTTGAAGAGCAGCAGATTGTGCCTACCAGCATGATGGATATCAGCGACGGGCTGAGCAGCGAATTATTACATATATGCAAACAGAGCCATACGGGTTGCTTAATTTATGAAGATAAAATCCCTATAGCCGATCAAACGCGTGAGTTTGCCTTTAAACTGGGGATGGATCCTACCGCCTGCGCGTTAAGCGGCGGGGAAGATTATGAATTGCTTTTTACCCTGAAGCAGGAGGATTATGAAAAAGTTACGCTCAACGAACAAATTAGTGTAATTGGCTATATAACAGAGGCTGAAGCGGGCTCATATATAATAACCCGGTCTGATAAAAAGCACGCCCTGACTGCCCAGGGATGGAATGCTTTTAAATAGGCCTGATGTATACAAATACCGGTGTTTTTTCGTTTAAAGAAGTGAAACCAAAGGGTTTATGTTATTATCGAAGATTATCTGATGCCTGAAATCACAGTAAAACAAATTGAAAGCAGGTTAATCTACTGGCTTTGTATGGGGTTGCTAACAGTTACCATCTTCAGTTGTACGGTTACGTCCGGGTCGATGGATGCGTCAAGGAAATTTGCAGCAGAAGCGTTGCGGAAAGATTATAGCCTGCTTCGCGAAATCATGGAAAAAAACCATCCCTCGTTGTACTGGTATACATCAAAGGACAGCATGGATGATATTTTTGATACGTATTATCAATTGATCAGCGATTCCATGACCCGCCAGCAGTTTGGCTTTAAGATACTGGCACCTGTAACCACGGCGGTACATTGCGGCCACACCAGCTTTAATTATCCGCCTAAATACAACAGGCGCATAAAAGAATATACCAAGCCGTCTTTCCCTTTGTTCATGAAAATATGGGCGGATACAATGGTGATCACCTCCAACCTTAATAAGAAAGACAGTATTTTAAAAAGAGGAACGCTGGTAACCAGCATCAATGGCCTTTCCGCGCAGCAACTGGCAGATACGCTGTTCAAATTCATGCCGGCAGACGGGTATTCGGAAAATGTAAATTACATCAGGCTGAGCGCCGCATTCCCTTATTATCACCGGAACATCCTGGGGTTGTCAAAACAATATGAAATAGGCTATATAGACAGCACAGGGCAACAACAAACCGTTTCCGTTCCTGTTTTCGATCCTTCGGCCGACAGCGCCCTTACGTCTTTTATAGAAAAAAGGAACAAACAGGCCCGCCCGCCTCAGGTTAAAGAAAAGCGGCTGGAAAGCATACGTTCCTTTTCAATTGATACAGCCTCCCGGATGGCTGTGATGAATTTAAACAGCTTCGCGGGGAAAGGCAGATTACCCTCCTTTTATCGCAAGAGTTTTCGTATCCTCCGGAAAAAACAAATTCCCAATCTTGTAATAGACCTGCGCAGCAATGGTGGCGGAAGGGTTGACAATTATACAAGCCTTACCCGCTATATCAGGAATACCGACTTTAAGGTGGCCGATTCTGTATTTGCCAATTCAAACGGGTTGGGCAGTCACCGGAAATATTTTCAATCGGGTCGGCTTAACTCTTTCATTCTCTTTTTAGTAACCAGTAAAAAAGAAGACAATAAATACCATTTCCGCTACTGGGAAAATCATGTTTTTCATCCCCGCGGGAAAAATCATTACAAGGGAAATGTGTATATCCTGATCAATGGACCTACTTTTTCGGCATCCACCCTGTTTGCACATACCCTTAAGGGACAGGTTAATGTAACGCTTGTAGGAGAAGAGGCCGGCGGTGGCTGGCATGGCAACAGCGGTATACTGATACCCGATGTGGTATTGCCTCATACCAAAATGCGGGTAAGACTGCCGCTGTTCAGGATCGTACAATACAATCATGTACCTAAAAACGGCAAAGGGGTAATGCCGGATGTGTACGTGCCCCCTACGGTTGATAACGTACGAAAAGGGGTTGATGGCAAAATGCAGAAAGTACGGGAACTGATACGTGAACGGCAGGCAGACGTGGTAAGTCCATAAAAAATTATTGATCACCTATCATGTAAAAAATCTTACCTTAGCATTCTCGTTCCTTTATCCTTGTATTCCATTTGCCTTAGGCTCATTCTTTCTGTAATCTGATCAAATCCTATTCAATTACCCCGGTAACCGATAGTTGTATTCACGCCTTTTGCAGTATTGATTTTTATTCCTGTAAACCAAGCCCATATGCGTTCGCTTTTTACTTTTTTGCTTTTTGTTTGTTCTGTGTCCTTACTACAGGCGCAAAACGCTACGCCCATTGTTAAAGCTACATTACCTCCCGAAATGGAAGAAATCAGTGGCATGATCCATTTAAATGGGAAGTTGTACGGACACGAGGATAGTCAGAATGATCCTATTATTTACGAATTTGATTCAACAAATGGCGCTATTACCAAAACAATCACATTGGGCGTCACCAACTCCGATTGGGAAGATATTACGCATGATGGCACCTACATTTATGTGGCAGATATCGGAAATAACACCGGTGAAAAATCGGTATTAAAATTTTACAAATTTCCTATCCAGGCAATTGAAGATATTGAGGGCGATGCCGGTACTATTCCATCGGAACAGATTGAAACAATTAAATTCACATATTCCGACTACGCCCCCAGCAAGGCATTTGATTGTGAAGCGGTTTTTTATCATGACGGCTATCTTCACCTGTTTACAAAAAACTGGATAGCGCCCGTAAATACGGTACATTACCGGTTACAGGTTCCTGCTGCACCTACAGGCGCCACGCTGATCGCTGAAAGACTGGAGGAATTTGATACACAGGATATACTGGTAACAGGAGCCACGCTGATGAATGACCGGATTGTTGCATTGCTGGGATACAATGACCGAGCCGTATACGGGCTCTCTACAGCCTGTGCATTATGGCTCATAACAGGGTTCGATGATATGAATAGTATATTTTCGGCTGAAGCGGATAAAGAAAAAATTGATCTGGGCTTTGCAGCTTCACTCGGTCAACTGGAATCAATCACCGCAGTGAGTCAAACGAGGGTGTTGCTTGCCAACGAGAATACGCTGGGTATAGTACCTCAACGTCTTTATGGACTTAACCTGGAGATTGACCAGGAACTGCTCCCCTTTGGCATCAATAACTTCACCACCCGCTTAACCGACAACCAGGTATTGCTGACCTGGGAATACAATGAACCGGGAACAGCTTATTTTGAAGTGGAGGCTGCAAATGCCGCAAATGGTCCTTACAGTTATCTCGGACGGGTAAACAGCAACGCTTCAGGCGCTGCCTATAGCTTTACCGATAATGATCTGTCAAACGTTTCTGTAAAATATTATCGTATTAAGGTAGGTACACCCGATGGTAAAATTTATTACAGCAGGACACTACAGGTAAAAAAAGACGACAGTAAAATGTTTAACCTCCAGGTTATGCCTTCTCCTTTTACTTCCAGCTTCAACATCAGCTTTTACAGCGATACGGATCAGGCAATTCAGTTAAGTATTGCAGACCTGCATGGACGGCCGGTTAAAGCGCGCCATCTGCAAATTAACAGGGGTAAATATAATTTCGCCTGGGACGGGTTGCACGGCTTAAGTAGCGGAGTATACCTTATTACCGTGCGTACTAAAAAAGATGTATTTGTACGGAAGGTTCTTAAACAATAACATAATAATCCGGCTTCTCTTTTGAAAACATGGCGGTTACCACTACGGTCGTAACCGCCTTTCTTTTATGCTGTGATCACTTCTTTTACTTCCAAATCATTGTCAAATACTACAAAATCAGCAGCATATCCTTTTTCAATTTTACCAAACGGCGGTTGTATATTAAGCAGGGAAGCAGGATAAGTTGAAGCCATTCTCAACGCTTCCTCAAGGGGTATACCTGCATGCGATATTGTATTTTTTACCGACTGCATCATGGTGAGCGCGGAGCCGGAGAGCGTACCGTCGGGCAGGGTATACCTGTCGCCTTTGAACACATGCTGATACTCTCCTGTGGAGTTGACAGTTACAGCATCGGTAATAAAAAACAGGCGATCGCCCATCAGTTTCTTACTGATTTTCAGCGATACAAAATCTACGTGAACGCCGTCTGCAACGATACTCGCTTTTACCCTGGCATCATCGTATACGGCGCCTACAAGCCCCGGCTCCCTGCTTTGAAAGGCAGACATGGCATTAAATAAATGAGTAGCCGCGGGTATACCCAGCTCAAACCCTTTTTTCGCCTGCCGGTAAGTAGCATTGCTGTGTCCCGCAGAAACGATGATCCCACGATCTGTCAGCAGCCTGATAATTTCGTCGTCGCACATTTCCGGCGCCAGCGTCATCATCTTTACTATGCTTTCACCCCTGCTAAGCAACATTTCAACTTCCTGCATTGTTGGCTTTTTAATACAGGCCTCCATATGCGCTCCTTTTTTTACCGGGTTCAGGTAGGGCCCTTCCAGATGCAAACCCAATAGTCCTTTTCCACCCTGCTGCTGGTATAACTTCGCAGCTTCCATTCCCTCCAGAAACTTTTCAATGGTATTGGTTGCCAGGGTGATCATAAAGCGCGAACAACCTCCTTTCATACAGTAATCATAAGTAGCGGCAATGGCATCCGGCGTGGTACAGGCCGAAAACAGTTTTCCATCCGCGCCGTAGATCTGCAGGTCTATAAATGCGGGAGCGATATTGTATCCGCTCAAATCAACCCTTTCATAATCACCGCCAATATATGCTTTGTCATCGATGCCTTCAATCACATGGTTGTTAACCAAAATAACCTTGCCCGTATGTTTTTCGTTGCCCGTATACAGAGTGGCATTCGTATAAGCGATCTTTCTATTCATCTTCATCTTTATTTAATCCCGGGTCTATAATAAAGTGGTCGGCGTCTTTCCAGAAGGGAAATTTCGTCCGCACTTCATCCAGCTTTTCTTTATGGAGTATGCAGGTAAAGACATCTTCTTTATCGCCCTGGTGATACAGCAGCTCTCCCAAAGGATCCACGATCATTGAGTCGCCGCTATGGTAAATATTGTTTCCATCGCTGCCTGTCCTGTTCACGCCTACCGTGTAACATTGATTTTCAATTGCCCTTGCCTGCAGAAGCGTTTTCCATGCTGTGCTTCTTTTTTGGGGCCAGTTGGCCACATAGATCAGTACATCGTATTCTGGATATGCACCAGGCTGGTAAGGGTGCCTGCTTTGTCTGGCCCAAACCGGGAAGCGGAGATCGTAGCATACCTGCAGGTTTATCCTCCAGCCTTTCACGGAAGCTATCAGCCGCTTGTTTCCGGCGGTATATTGCTGATCCTCGCCCGCAAAGGCGAACCGGTGCCGCTTATCGTAATAACCAACCACACCATCGGGACGAACCCACAGCAACCGGTTATAGTACCTGCCTTCTTCTTCTATGATAATACTTCCTGTTAAAATGATTTTTTTCCCGGAGGCTGTTTCCTTCATCCATTGCAGCGTGGCCCCATCCATTTTTTCAGCCAGCCTGGCGGGATTCATACTAAAGCCTGTGCTGAACATTTCAGGCAACACCACCACTTCTGCACCGGGCTGCAATGCGTTTATCTTTTGTGTGAGCATAGCAAGGTTAGCGGGCTTATCCTCCCAGTACAATGCAGTTTGAATAACAGTAACAGCAAGTGACGACATTGAATGCGGGCAGACTTTTTGGAGATATCAAACCCGAACCGCAAGCTAAATTATTTTGTGTGAACCTTAGCTTATTCCGGCATTATTAATAAAGTTCACGAGGGCCGCGGTATTTTTTAAGTTGAGCTTTTTCAAAATATTGTGGCGGTGAACTTCCACGGTTTTAAGTGTAATGTTAAGCTGCTGGGCAATTTCGCGCGATGACTGCCCCAGTTTAATAAGGTCAATCACTTCCACTTCCCTTTGCGATAATATGTTTACATCGGGTTTTTCACTGTCTTCCAGGATCTGTTCAGAGAGGATGGATTTTACCTCGTTGCAAATGTATTTGTTGCCCAATGCCACTTCGCTGATGGCGGCAATCATTTCTTCTTTAGAAGAGTTCTTGGTGATATATCCTACAGCCCCTACCTGCAGCATTTTTTTTGCATAGGCCGGTTGCGAATGCATGGAAACGCCGATGATTTTTGACACAGGAGCTATTTTCCTGATCTCTTTGGTTGCTTCAAAACCATTCATGGGGGTCATATTAATATCCATCAATATGATATCAGGATGATTTTTTTCTGCGAGCTCAATGGCGTCTTTTCCCGAATCGGTTTCGGCGATTACCTGGAAGCGCGGATCGCTGTTTAGAATGAATGACCATGTATCCCTGATTAACTTGTGATCATCTACTATTAATATCGTTATTTTACTGTTCACGGGTGTGTGTACAAACATTTGGATAAGGTTTTAAGGTCCAAGAGTTTTTCTGTTCGAATTTCTATACTTAAAATAAAAGGGTGAGTTTCTGTAGGGATGGGGCTTAGTGGAGTAAATTACAAAAAAGCATTGATTGTAATTCCATAAAACCCGCTACTTTGGGCCAAAATTACTCAACAATAATAATTAAAACTAATGAACAATACATATAAACGGTCTATTTTTATTTGTATTGTTATGTATGCATATCCTTATGCTGCAACATAGAAAACCATTTTACCTTTAAATTTTTAAAATTGTGTCATTTACTTTATCAAATATACTTGCCAGGCACCAAGCAACTTTTCATTCCATCGTTCCTTTTAACCCGGCAAAAGACAAGCTGTTGTTGCTTGACCTGACGGAAAGTAATTCAGAACTTCCGGAAACCATCTTTATCGATCGAAAATCTTTTGAAAATTATATAAACACCTTACTCCGGATACAGGAAAGCACTTATGCCATTGGCGGGTATGGAGAAAACCGTGTTATTTATTCCCGGTCAGGCCTGTTTAACAATAATGAACAGGGAGAGCCGAGATCTGTTCATTTAGGATTTGATATATGGGGAGAGGCCGGTACTCCCGTATATGCTTTTATGGGAGGAATGGTGCATAGTTTCGCTTTTAATAACAATGATGGCGATTACGGCGCTACCATTATTCTGCTGCACCAGTTGGAAGGATTTCCTTTTTATTCATTGTATGGTCACCTGGCATGGAAAGATATCCGGCAATTGTCGCCGGGGCAGTATGTGGTGCACGGGCAAAAAATAGGGCATTTTGGAGAACCCCATGAAAATGGCAACTGGCCGCCACACCTGCATTTTCAACTGATTGAAGATATAGAATTAAAGACAGGCGATTATCCCGGCGTTTGCAAGCCGTCTGAAAAGGAAAAATATCTTGCCAACTGCCCTGATCCCGACCTGGTAGCTCAAATGATAAAATATATTTGAGTCATCTTACCTTCATCCGCCGGAGTTTTTATTATTTTGCAGCCATTCATCATTATGTTTAAAATCTAACCGCCATGTCAACAAACGTACACGATTCACATGCTTCGCACGAAACCAAAAAATCAAGCTGGCTTACACCCGGCATTACTGCCGGAGTATTATTTTTCCTTCTCCTGTACATTTTTGTAAGCTTCGGTGTTTTTGATCATGGTGAACATGGAGACGCGCATCACGGTGAAGCCAAGGATCACAATGCCGCTCCGGCAGCAGCCCACGAAGCTGAACATACGGCTGCCCCCGCCCGTGAATCATTAAAAGTAAAATTACCCGACGGTACGGAACTGGACGCTTACAAAGGCGGTATTGAAGACCAGTTGGTGGCCTATCTTAACTCAAATGAACCTATCAGTAAAGAAAAATGGTTCGATTTTGACGATCTGAATTTTGAAACGGGCAGCGCTGTTATTTCGGCTGCTTCTGCCAAACAGGTACAAAATATAGCGACGATTTTAAAAGCGTATCCCAAAGTAAAGATCAAAATTGGAGGATATACCGATAATACCGGCGATTCGCTTGCCAATGTTAAGCTGTCGCAGGAACGTGCCGACGCAGTAGCCAACAAACTCAAAGAAGCTGCCGCCGCTCAGATGGAAAAGGCTGAAGGATACGGGCCTGCACATTTTGTAGCGCCCAACGATACAGAAGAAAACAAAAAGAAGAACAGGCGCATATCCATTAATGTGAGAGAGAAATAAAGCTTTATTCTTATATTTTTGAAAAGAGGCTGTATATACCCATACAGCCTCTTTTTATGTATAATCATTCCCGCAGGGGTTAACCAAAAGGTCGTCATTGGCATCCCAATCTCCAAGCATTCGGAGAGAAAAAGCAATTCCAAATGCATAAATTTCAATTCATTGATGTATAAATTCTGTCTTCCTTTCAATTATAAGCCTTTTGCTTTGATTAAGCTTTAGTACTACTGTAAACTCAGCAAACAGAACCCTGATGTTTAAGCTACAGTCTCCTGCATCTTGCCTTATCAGGTAAATCCTGCAGATTAAAACGAATAGCCTACCGAAAGAGAGAATACCCTGTTTTTGGAAAACCAGGAGTTGTCATCACGATTGAGCATATTGCTTAACCCCAAGCCATAGCCAACGCCAATGCTTATTTTGCTCTTCAACTGGTACCCCGCCAGGACATTAACACCAAAATCTATGCGCTTGTATCCTTCATCCCCGCCAAACTCTATTTTATCTGAATCAGAAAAACTTTCCACATCGCCATCCCCATAGTCTGTTTCGCCTTTATCTTTCCATTTGCCCGACAGCGCGTAACCCACATAAGGCCCGGCGCCTGCATAAAAACGGCCGGCTTTATATATGGCGTTTACGGGTACTTCCAGATACAGCAGTTTTTCGGTATAGGTTCCGCTGATCTCCTCATCAAACCCATAATCATCATATGAATAACGCACTTTATTCCCCTTGCTGCTCAAGGTGAGGCCTGCCTGTACAGAAAAAGCATCGGTAACAGAGAGGTCTGCGTAGCCCCCCACATGAAAGGATATCCGGGGCAAAAGCGAACTGCCATCTTCTTTCAACTGGTCTCTGGATTCGCTATTCAACCGGTAAGAAGCTACATTGATGCCTGCTTTGACCCCATAGCTTACTTTTGATTTTTCATTTGACTGACCATAAGAATAGCCGCCACTCAGCATGGACGCTACTATAAAAAACGCAAAGAATTTTTTCATTGTTTTAGTTTTAGTATTATTTAATACTAACTATATCGTTGCGTTTCGAAAAGGTCAACAGATCATACTCACCAATTCATAATAAATTTTAAAAATGGGGCGCTTGCGGGAAAACTGTTAAACTCATATAAGTTATTCAACAATGTATATGTTTCCGGAATGACAACGGGTGCTTCGTCATTTTATTTTCCCAATTTCTTCCCTGACCAATTTATCCTGCTCATCGGCAGACATTTTACCACCCTGTACGTAGATCTGCATAATTGCCTTTTTACCGTCAATCGTTGTATCAATGGCGTACGAGCTAAAATCATAATTCCAGCTTTCCGGAGGGTTTATTTGCGCTTTGTTGTACAGATCGTAATTTACCTTTATGATAGTATCGCTTTTTATCACAATAGATTTGCTGAACAATCCCTTTGAGGGAATATCTTTTTTCTGTAAGCCCTCTTCGTTGTAAAGAACGAAAAATTGCGGTTTTGAAGTTTCAATATTGATCTCGGTATAACTTATTGAATAGGTATACCACAATACAACGATTACTAAAAAAACAGCTTCACCAATGAACAGCGTTTTATAAGCAATTTTACTCACCAGGAACCTGTCAAAAAGGATCCCTATTATAAGGAAAATAATAAAAATGATCAGGTAGGCAGCAATATTGTAATCGTACCCTGGTATAAAAAACTGGATCACCAGGAAAACGATACCAATAATGCATACTGCAAACAGAGGGGTGATTTCACGGAAAAACATAATGTATGATTGCTTTTATAAAGATAAAACTACCAAATATGAAAATTATTATAGCGGGAGTCGGTTTTGTAAGAGCAAATGATGCTGTATAATCCGCGCTTTTTGACTTTCAATGCAGCAAAGCGGAAGTGATCTCCTCCCATTCTTCCTGTAACGATACAGATGGGAATCTTTTGCCGGCACGGTTATACCAATACCGTGCATTGCCGTTGTCGCCTTCCTTGCGGTGCAGATACGCATGTATCCAGGCGGCAGTGCTGTCTTCCACGTGCTGGATGATATCATGTGCCTTCTCCCAGTCGCCTTTACCGTCGTACCACAATGCCTGCAGGTATAATGAAACAGGGGAAGGAGGGGAAGGTTGCTCCAGGCTTAGTACAAAGTTGTTCAATTCCATACGGCAAATATAATTTTTGTATCCGCGCATTACGCCCGCCACCAGGGTAAAAAATTTTTAAGCCATCCTGAATACGCTTAGCTTTGCACGATTCTAAACCAATTCTATTTATTAAACAAATTATAGCATGTCTCTTATAGTAGTAGGTTCCATGGCTTTCGACGCAATTGAAACACCTTTTGGTAAAAGCAATAAAATCGTTGGAGGGGCCGCTACCTATATAGCATGGAGCGCTTCCAATTTCACCCGCCCCGTTAAGCAGATATCCGTGGTAGGAGGTGATTTTCCGCAGGAAGAGCTGGGTCTGCTCGCAGCACGCGGAGTACAAATGGAAGGGGTACAAATCAAAAAAGACAAGAAATCATTTTTCTGGAGCGGCAGGTATCATATGGACATGAATACCCGCGATACGCTCGAGACCCAATTAAACGTATTGGGAGAATTTGAACCGGTGGTGCCCGAAAGCTACCAGGGCGCTGATATACTGATGCTGGGGAATCTTTCGCCGGCAGTACAGTTGAGCGTAATAGAGCAGTTGCAAAAACGTCCTAAGCTTACCGTGCTGGACACGATGAACTTCTGGATGGAGTCAGCGATGCCCGACCTGGAAAAGGTTTTGAAGCATGTAGATGTACTATTGGTGAACGACAGCGAGGCAAGACAGCTCAGCGCCCAGTATTCGCTGGTAAGAGCCGCCAAAGAGATCATGAAAATGGGCCCCAAATACCTGGTGATCAAAAAAGGAGAACATGGCGCCCTGCTTTTTCATGCCGATCACGTGTTTTTTGCACCGGCTCTTCCGCTGGAAGATGTATTTGATCCCACAGGCGCCGGAGATACGTTTGCAGGAGGCTTTACAGGTTACCTAGACAGCACCAGGGATTTTTCATTCGAAGGAATGAAATCTGCCATCATAGTAGGCTCAGCCATTGCTTCTTTTTGTGTTGAGAAGTTTGGCACTACACGCTTAAAAGAACTTACGCGCCAGGAAATTGATGAACGCATTCAGCAATTTGTTGAACTGGTTAACTTCGATATTTCACTCGTAAACAAATAACCTGCTGAACAGTGGCACTTATTTTACCAGTTAAGGAAGTATTGCCGGTTTTTGGCGCCAATTGTTACCTGGCCCCCAATGCCACCATCGTAGGTGATGTTACGATGGGCGACGATTGCAGCGTGTGGTTCAATGCGGTAGTAAGAGGTGACGTAAATGCCATTCGTATAGGCAATAAAGTAAACATACAGGATGGCGCCGTGATACATTGTACCTATCAGAAAACGAAAACCATCATTGGCAACAATGTAAGCGTCGGGCACAATGCCATTGTTCACGGGTGTGTAATACACGACAATGTACTGGTAGGCATGGGCGCCATTGTAATGGACAATGCGGAAGTAGGCAGCAATTCTATTATTGCCGCAGGCGCTGTAGTGCTGGAAGGGACTAAAGTAGAAGCCGGTTGTATCTATGCGGGCGTTCCTGCCCGAAAGGTAAAAGACATTTCGCAGGAGCTGATCAGCGGGGAAATCAATCGTATCGCCAATAACTACCTGATGTACAGTGGCTGGTTCAAAACTGAGGTGAAAGAAAACATTGCTAAAAGAACAGAAATATAATCACACATAACAGGTAATCGTTTAATAAAATGAAACAAACGCCTTTTACAGCAAAACATATAGCCGCAGGAGCAAAAATGGTGGATTTTGCCGGGTATAATATGCCGGTGAGTTATACAGGCATCAACGATGAACACGCTGCCGTCCGGAATAATGCGGGAGTGTTTGATGTAAGCCATATGGGCGAGTTCATTATCAAAGGCGAACATGCGCTGGATCTGATACAGCGGGTTACTACCAATGATGCTTCGAAGCTGACCGCTGGTAAAATCCAGTATAGCTGTATGACGAATGAAAACGGCGGTATTGTAGATGATCTGCTGGTGTATTGTATTGAAGAATATAATGCATCATCCGGTAAAGGGGGAGTGTATATGCTGGTGGTGAATGCATCCAATATTGAAAAAGACTGGGACTGGATCACCTATCATAATACAGCCGGCGCCGAAATGCACAATATATCCGACAAAACCTGTTTGCTGGCTATACAGGGCCCGAATGCTGCCAGGATTTTACAACCGCTTACAGCGCTCGACATACTGAATGTAAAATATTACACTTTTGTAAAAGGGAAGTTTGCAGGGATAGACAATGTACTGATCAGTGCAACCGGTTATACCGGAGCCGGCGGGGTAGAAATATATTTTGAGGACAAAGACGGCAATGCCGATAAAATATGGACTGCTATCTTTGAAGCCGGTGCATCGCAGGGGTTGAAACCGATAGGGCTCGGTGCCAGGGATACGCTGAGGCTGGAAATGGGCTATTGCCTGTATGGGAACGATATAGACGACTTCAGCACACCGCTGGAAGCGGGGCTGGGCTGGATAACCAAATTCTCCAAAAATTTTACAGCCAGTGAGTATTTACAAAAGCAAAAAGCTGCGGGGCCCGATAAAAAGCTGGTTGGTTTTGAAATGATAGATAAGGGTATTCCCCGGCACGATTACCGCATAAAGGACGCTGAAGGCAACCTGATAGGGCGGGTAACTTCCGGAACCCAGTCGCCCACATTAGGAAGAGCGATCGGTATGGGCTATGTAAGTATGGGTTTCGCCCCTATAGACAGTGAAATTTATATTGAAGTACGGGACAAAATGCTAAAAGCCAGGGTATCAAAATTACCGTTCGTTCAACAACAATCTTAAGCTGTTTTTCGTTATCATCCGAGCCTGCTCATTAAACCAGGACAGGCCTTTTTGTTGATCACAACCAAAATCTACAACTTCCTATGTCACTTATCCATTTAACTACCTTTATTAAAGCTCCCGTAGAAAGGGTCTTTGATCTTTGCCGTAATACCACTATGTACAGGAAAGCGCTTGAAGCAAGAAGGGAGCAATTGAAAGCAAGCGCAACAGACGTTTTGGTAAAAGAAGGCGACACGGTTACACTTTCCGCCAAACATCTGGGTAAAACCCGCGCTTTGACCGCAAGGGTCATTGAAATGGAAATGAACGAAAAGTTCGTGGAAGAACAGGTCAAGGGTGATCTAAAAAGCTTCCGGCACGAGCACTATTTTAAACCGGTTGAAAACGGGACCATCGTAATTGACATGGTAGAAATGGAGGAACCCCGCGATACTGTAGGCGGCATGCTCGGGAAGCTGTTCATGAAAAAATACTTTGAAACCCTGCTCAGCAAACGCAATGAGCTGATCAAGCAGTATGCCGAGTCTGACAAATGGCGTGCTATAATGGGTTGATCCTTGCTCAACCGCTGTTTTAATGATTACAATGTTATTTCATGCTGTTCGCGGCGTCTTGCTATGCGCGGCGTCCCTCGCCGCGCATGGATTTGTTGTCGCCTCCTGGCGACAGCCGCCTGTAAGTTTGACCATTTCTTCCCTGCAATATTCCCTACCTTTGCCATGTAACAAATTCATATTATCAGAATGAAATTCGGTGTTGTTGTTTTCCCCGGCTCCAATTGCGATGCGGATATGATCAATGCTTTACGTGATGACCTGGGTCAGGAAGTAGTTGAACTGTGGCATAAAGATGAAGATCTTGGCATGTTCTCTACCGAAGACTGCATTGTACTGCCGGGCGGATTTTCTTTCGGCGATTACCTGAGATGCGGCGCTATAGCCCGTTTCAGTCCCATGATGCAAAGCGTAATTGATTTTGCCAATAAAGGCGGTAAAGTATTGGGTGTTTGCAATGGATTCCAGGTTTTGTGCGAAGCCGGTTTGCTGCCCGGCGCGCTGCTGCGCAATGAAAACATGAAATTTGTTTGTAAAAACCTCTACATCAAAGGAGCAGACGATGTGGTGTTGAAAATACCGATCGCGCATGGCGAGGGTCGTTTTTATGCCGACGAAAAAACACTGGCCCAACTGGAAGCCGACGGACAGGTGATCTACCGCTATTGCGATGAAAACGGGAATATTACGCCGGAAGCCAATCCTAACGGCAGTGTTAATAATATAGCCGGTATTACCAATGCCGGAAGAAATGTTTTTGGTATGATGCCCCACCCCGAGCGAGCATGCAACGAAAAGCTGGGTAATACAGATGGAAAGAAAGTATTGCGCGACCTTCTTTTGGCTGTTAAAGAAGTGGTGGCTTAGAACGGATTTTACATTTCTTTAAGTCTTTTTATGTGATTTTTGAAGAGGTGTAAACGTTTATGCAATCTATAAGGAATTATATGAAAAAGCTATTTCTACTTGCTATATCAGTATTCAGCGTTCATTTTTTGTGTGCCCAATCGGGCTCTGCCAGGATGGTGAACTGGGCTTTTGAATCTAAAAAGCTGAATGACAATACTTACGAGTTAAAATTCACAGCCGGCATCGGCGGTAACTTTCATATATATGCTCAGAATGCGGGGGTAGACGGTCCGATCCCCACCACATTTACTTTTAACGCCAATCCTGTATTAAGCCTGGATGGAAAAGTAAAAGAAGTGGGGAAAATGGTGAAAAAACATGAAGAAGTCTGGGGCGGCGATGTTAATTTTTACGAGAAAACAGTAGCGTTCATACAGGTTGTTAAATTGAAAAAGAAAATAAAAACAAACCTGACCGGCAAAGTGGAATTTATGGTTTGTAACGATAAGGAATGTTTGCCTCCGGCAGAAGTTCCCTTCAAGCTTGCAGTAGGAGGTTGATAAAAATCAATTGGAGTTAAGAGATAAAAAAAATGAGGCTGCATGAACAGCCTCATTTTTTCTTGGTTGTGTAGATGTTTTACAATGCAATTTGTTTTTCCTGCATCATTTTACGCAGGTTGATTAAACCATAGCGCATACGACCCAGGGCAGTGTTAATGCTGCAGTCGGTCATTGTCGCGATTTCTTTAAAACTCAATTCGGCATAATGCCTTAAAATGATCACTTCGCGCTGGTCTTCGGGAAGGCGGTCCAGCATTTCGCGAACGCGATCATGGCTTTGACGCTGCATCATGCGGCGGTCAACGCCATCTTCGGAAAAATTGATCACTTCAAAAATGTCGCGATCATCACCTGTTTTAATAGCAGGTGTGCGTTTAACTTTACGGAAATGATCTACGCACAGATTGTGTGCAATACGCATTGCCCATGGCAAAAACTTCCCTTCTTCAGTGTAACGTCCACTGCGAACAGTATCAATTACTCTGATAAACACATCCTGGAAAATGTCTTCTGCCAGGTACTTGTCTTTAACAAGCAGAAAAATGGAAGTGTAAATTTTGTCTTTGTGACGGACGATTAGGGTTTCAAGTGCAGATGCGTCTCCACTCATAAATAAGTGGATCAATTGCTGATCAGGCAAATTGGTCAGGGGTTTCATAAACTTCTACGGTTTTTAATGGTTGGGATTTTGTATTTCCCAATATCACACAACTAAGAAGTAGAAGTCTAAATCAAATAGGCTTTAATGATTTAATTCTAGTTTCTTTCGTACGATATTGGGACTGCTAAAATATAGCTTTTTTTTATATAGCCAAATTTTTATTAAATAATTTTCGATTAACATTTGAAAATTTCAGATAAACGACAAAATATTAAATAAATGCTGCCGGATACAATAAATAAACAGCCCGATTCTTAAATAAATCTCTACCGGCATGTAGAATAATTCCTACACTTCTTCGTTGACTGTGCCCTGTGAAAAAAAACGTATCCGTCTACACTAACAATTTTGGATAAAACTAAACTATTTAGTATTACTTTTGTGACTCTTTATGACAGCTATATCCGGTAAAAAGAAATCCGCCTCCGTTCAGCAGCCAAATGGCATTTTAATAAAAGGCGCCAGGGTGCACAATCTCAAAAATGTTACGGTTGAAATTCCGCGCAACAGGTTTATTGTGGTAACAGGCGTGTCGGGCTCAGGAAAATCTTCCCTCACTATCGATACGCTTTTTGCAGAGGGGCAACGCCGTTACGCGGAAAGCCTGAGCGCTTATGCCAGGCAGTTTCTCAACCGGATGGACAAACCGGATGTGGATTTTATAAAAGGGCTGTGCCCGGCGATTGCTATAGAACAAAAAGTAGTTACCCGCACGCCCCGTTCTACCGTGGGCAGTATGACCGAGGTATATGAATACCTGCGCCTGCTGTATGCCAGGATCGGTAAAACCATTTCACCGGTAAGCGGCCAGGAAGTAAAGAAAGATGATGTAAAAGATGTAGTGGATGCCATCGCCAGACTCAATGCCGGCGACAAAGTGCTGATTCTTTCACAATTTTATATAAAGGGCAAGCGCAACATCAGGGAAGAGTTGAACATCCTTTTGCAAAAAGGATTTTCAAGATTGTATGTTGACAGCTCGGGCGCACCCGGTGAAATACTGCGGATTGAAGATGCGCTGGAAAGCAAGGACACCGATCTTAAAAAAATATTCTCCGGAAAAAACGCGGTGTTTATTCTCATTGACCGTATCGCGGTAAAAGACTTTGATGAAGACGATACACACCGCCTGGCAGATTCGGTTGGCATCGCTTTTTTTGAAGGAGAAGGGGAAGTAGTGATTGAAATGAACGGCAGCAGGAAAACTCAATTCTCCAATAAATTTGAACTGGATGGAATAAAGTTTGAAGAACCTGTTCCCAATCTTTTTTCATTCAACAATCCCTATGGAGCCTGCCCTGTTTGTGAAGGGTTTTCGCAGGTATTGGGCATTGACGCCGACCTGGTGATCCCCAACCCACGGTTAAGTGTATACGAAGGAGCCGTAGCCCCCTGGAAAGGTGAAAAGCTAAGCGCCTGGAAAGACCAGTTTGTACGGGCGGCGAAACATTTTGGTTTCCCTATTCACAAGCCGGTCATTGATCTTACCAAACAACAGTACGATGAATTATGGAATGGCAATCAATACGCCCACGGGATCAACGATTTTTTTAAGGAAGTAGAGCAGAACTTATACAAAGTACAATACCGTGTACTGCTATCCCGCTACCGCGGCAGGACCATTTGCCCGGAATGTAAGGGATATCGTTTACGCAAAGAAGCTTTGTATGTAAAAGTGGGGCAGAAGCATATTGGCGAATTGTGCGAAATGCAGGTACGCGATTTGAAAGCATGGTTTGATGAGCTGAAGCTGAGCGAATACGACCGGCAGGTGGCCAAGCGCATATTAATAGAAATAAAGCAAAGGCTGCAGGTGTTGTTGGATGTAGGGTTAGGATATCTTACGCTCAGCCGGCTGGCAAACAGCCTGAGCGGCGGTGAAAGCCAGCGCATACAGCTTACACGCAGCTTAGGAAGCAATCTCACCAACTCATTGTATATACTCGATGAGCCATCCATCGGATTGCATTCCCGTGATACTGCCCGGCTAATAAAAGTGTTGAAAGAATTAAGAGACCTGAATAATACGGTTGTGGTGGTGGAACACGATGAAATGATGATGCGGGAAGCGGATCATATCATTGATATGGGGCCATTGGCAAGCCATTTGGGCGGGGAGGTAATTGCAGAAGGCGACTACGATGCGATCGTCAGCAATCCCCAAAGCCTCACCGGTAAATACCTGACAGGGGAATTAACAATCAATATTCCTCCTGCCACGCGTAAATGGAAACGTTCCGTAATAGTGGAAGACGCCCGGCAAAACAACCTCAAAGGGATTTCAGTGGAGTTTCCACTAAATGTGCTGTGTGTAATAAGCGGCGTAAGCGGCAGCGGCAAAACTACTTTGGTTAAACAGATCTTATATCCCGCGCTAAAAAAATTAAAGGGTGAGTTTGTGGACAAAGTAGGATTACATAAAAGCATTAAGGGAGATATAGATTATATTACACAGATAGAGCTGGTAGACCAGAACCCGATAGGGAAATCGTCAAGAAGCAATCCCGTTACTTACATTAAAGCATACGATGAGATAAGGGATTTATATGCGCGGCAACCGATGAGCAAGATCAACGGATTTCAGCCCAAACATTTTTCTTTTAATGTAGATGGGGGAAGATGCGATGCCTGCAAGGGGGAAGGAGAACAGATTGTGGAAATGCAGTTTTTGGCAGATGTACATCTTACCTGCGAGGTATGCGGCGGTAAACGATTCAAGGAAGAAGTGCTTGCGGTAACCTATAAGGAGAAAAATATTTTTGATGTGCTCGAAATGAGCGTAGATGGCGCGCTGCAATTTTTTAAAGATGAAAAAGACATTCTTTCGAAATTAAAACCGCTTGCAGATGTGGGCCTGGGATATGTAAAGCTGGGGCAGTCGAGCGATACCTTATCCGGTGGTGAAGCGCAGCGTGTGAAGCTCGCTTCGTTTTTAGGTAAAGGAAAAGCGCAAGGGCATATCCTCTTTATTTTTGACGAACCCACTACCGGTCTTCATTTTCATGACATCAACAAGTTACTGGCATCTTTTAATGCATTGATCGACCAGGGACATTCCATTTGGGTTATTGAACATAATACGGATGTTATTAAAAGCGCGGATTGGGTAATAGACCTGGGGCCGGAAGCAGGTGATGAAGGTGGTAACCTGGTATTTGCGGGCACACCTGCAAATTTGAAAAAAGTGAAAGAAAGTTATACGGGAAGATATTTGTAAGCAGTTTCTGAACTTTCAAAAAGCACATTCATTCGATAAGGATACGGGTTTTTATTCAGTACATTTCTCTTGAAAATTTATTATTGTTTTTTGGCCAAGAGGAACTCCCATGTCCCGAAAATTTCGGGATTCATTCATCCTTGGTGTATTTTATAAACGAAAAATTTCATGTACGTTTGTTATAGAAAATAGTTGACTATGACACATGAAAACACCATAAAAATATTTGAGCAAAAACAAGTTCGCACTCATTGGGATGAGGAAAATGAGTGTTGGTATATTTCGATTATTGATGTAATTGAAGTATTGACAGGAACAGACCGACCAAGAAAATATTGGAATGATCTAAAAACCAAGCTGAAAAAGGAAGGAAGTGAACTGTCCGAAAAAATCGGACAGTTGAAAATGGCTGCACCTGACGGCAAAATGCGACTAACCGATGTTGCTGATACGGAGCAGATCTTCAGGTTAATACAATCCATCCCATCACCCAAAGCCGAACCGTTCAAATTATGGTTGGCACAGTTGGCTTCAGAGCGTTTAGACGAAATGCAAGACCCTGAAATTACCATTGACAGGGCATTGCAGCAATACCTGAACTTAGGATACTCAGAAAGCTGGATCAACCAACGCCTGAAAAGTATTGAAATTCGTAAAGAACTCACAGACGAATGGAAAAAAAGAGGGTTGAAAGAAGGTGTTCAGTTTGCCGCTTTAACGGATATTATTACCAAAGCCTGGTCGGAAAAAACAACAAAAGAGTATAAGATCCTGAAAGGACTGAAAAAAGAAAATCTCCGGGATAATATGACCAACACAGAGCTGATTTTGAATATGCTTGCGGAAGCCTCAGCCAAAGACATCTCACAGGCAACCCATCCCGAAGGCTTTGAGGAAAATGCAAAAGTTGCCGAACAAGGCGGCAATGTTGCCAAAGTAGCCCGGCTTGAATTAGAAGCAAAAACAGGTAAAAAGGTGGTCACCTCTTTAAACGCAAAAGCTGCATTAAAAAATAAAGAGCCTCGAAAAAAAATAGACGTACCGTCTTCAAAGAAAAAATAACGGCACATCATATAACCGTTCTATCCCAAAGGTTCGGAACCCGGCGCTTCGTGCCCTGGGGCTGACCAAAAAGGTCGTCATTGGCAGTTACCAATTAGGCGGCGCCTCCATCTTTATGGCGTGACAAGTTGCTTTTGCTTGTCACAGCTTTCTGATTTGTAAGTATCCTAAGTCGGCTAAGTTATCAGCAAACGTATCAGGATTCTGTTGCTGAATTCACAGTAGTACTAAAGCTTCATCAGTCACGCCTTGCGCATAGGCGTCAACTTAAAAAATATGAACCTCTTAAAAAATATGAACCTCCCGATATGTGCCCGTGTGGTATTTTTTTGATATAACCAGGGTAGCGCCTATGGCGCATTATTGAAAATTATCCTTTTTGTTTACAAACGGGTGGTGCCCATGGCACAGCAAATCCGGTATGCCCAACAGCATTTTATATACTGGAGTAATTGACTAAGCGTATTTCATTCACCCCTGGTTGCGTATCTGCAATATGCCGCATAGCGGCTACCTGTTTGTAAAAAGAATGCCGGACGCTTTATTGCCCCGTCAGGCGGGGCTTTTTGGTTACTTTTTTCCGCAAAAAAGTAATCAAAAAAAGCGGAAGGATTGTAGTTGAAAGGAAAACTGTGTTTGTGGAACAACAAATTTAAGTTCATAACCAGTTGATAAATAGCAAGCTGGATGATATGTCATTGGCATCCCGACCGCCCCGAACGTTCGGGGGGAGAAGCAATCTCAAATACTTAACCCTGCATCATTCAATGGGATTGCTTTCCGCGCCGCAGGGCGGGACAAAGACGTTCAACGACTCTTTTGGTCAACCTCATAAATGCTACCCTTCCAGCCTCACTCCTTTATACATATCTGCTATCGGAATGTTTTCATTAATCGTTCTAATATAAAGTGCTTCTTCTGCCGGGCTGTACTCCTCCAGCTCCCAATGGTTGGATTCGTTCAAACGGAATATTTCAATATGCAGGCTTTCGGAATCAACCAGTATATATTCTTTCAGCGTGGGTATATCGCGGTACAGCTTAAACTTTTCGCCCCGGTCGTAGTTTTTGGTGGAGGGAGAAAGTATTTCAATAATTACTACCGGGTTCAAAACATTCCAGTTATCATCGTTGAGCGTTTCCGGCTCGCCGCAAATAATGGAAATATCAGCATAAGTAAAAAACTTGTTCGCTTCAATATGTAAGCGCATATTACTGCCGAATAGCTGGCATTTTTTACCTTTTAGTTTAATCCCTATTTCGCCAAACAGATTCCGGGAAATGATATTATGCGGAACTTTGCGTCCAGGCATTTCAAATATCTCCCCCTTATAATATTCATGTTTTTCAGTGGCTGCTTCTTCCATTGCAAGATATTCTTCAATGGTAAATTTTTGTTTGCCGTAAGCAACGGCAGGTTCCCTTACTTCCATGTAATAAAAATACGATTATTTTCTGCTGTTGTACATGGTTAACCGCTGTACCATAGGCCACATAAATACCTCTTGTGATATTTTAAATAATGATAATTTAGTTATTAAAAACACTAAATTTATATAAATTACGTCAGTAAAATACCTAAATTTATACAAATTACGTCAATTACAATTAAAATGCCTATATTTGGAGATGCTGCAAAGGGCTTTATATAATAGTATCCTCGCTAATACAGGTAAGCAAAAAGTAAGCATTTTGCTGGGAGCACGGCGGGTAGGCAAAACGCACCTGTTGCAGGAGATCAGGAATAATATACAGCAGGGCTGCCTCTGGATGAATGGAGAAGACCAAACGGTAGCTGATATGCTTGAAGAAAGAAGCATTGCCAACTATAAAAGGCTTTTGCAGGGCTATACCCTGCTGATAATAGATGAAGCGCAATACATAAGCGATATGAACAGGAAGCTAAAGCTTATGATTGATGAGATCACTCCCCTGCATATTATTATTACCGGTTCAAGCGCGTTTGATATGCAGCAGTCCGGCGAGCCGCTTACCGGCCGCAGTATCACTTATACGATGTTCCCCGTGGCACAAATGGAGCTGGCAAAACAGGAAAACCTTATTCAAACAAAAGAGTTGCTGGACGAACGGCTTATATTTGGCAGCTACCCGGAAGTAATTACATTACCTGCGCTTGCTGAAAAACAACAATATTTATTTGAGCTGATCAATACCTACCTGCTAAAAGATATACTCGCGTTTGAAAGTATAAGAAATCCCCAAAAACTAAAAGACCTGCTGGTGCTACTGGCTTACCAAATCGGCAGCGAAGTTTCGCTTGATGAATTAGGCAGGCAATTGGAGCTTAGCAAAAATACGGTTGAGCGCTATTTAGACCTGCTCAGCAAGGTATTTGTAATATATAACCGGAGGGGATACAGTAAAAACTTAAGAAAAGAAGTAGCAAAAAGCAGCCGCTGGTATTTTTATGATAACGGCATACGAAATGCCCTGATAAGTAATTTTAATTTGCCTGCATTACGGCAGGATATGGGTATGCTGTGGGAAAACTATATGGCTGCCGAAAGAATAAAGTATAATACCTATAACCATCTTTTTGTAAACAGCTATTTCTGGCGCACGTACGACCAGCAGGAAATTGACCTGGTAGAAGAACAAAATACCGTACTCAGCGCTTATGAATTCAAATGGAAGCAGGATAAAACAAAAATTCCTGTTGCATTTGCCAAAGCATACCCCGGCGTTCCGTTTTCCGTGATACACTCAAAAAACTATCTTGATTTTATTACATGACCTGTTCTCAATAATTTCCTGCTGTGTGAAGCGTCCTCGCTTCACTCGGAAATAATGTA